>NZ_SOBS01000001.1:0-691399 GCF_004365035.1 Arthrobacter sp. JUb115
CTGGGCTTCATCGTTCGACTTGCATGTGTTAAGCACGCCGCCAGCGTTCATCCTGAGCCAGGATCAAACTCTCCATAAAAAAATAAAAAGCCACCGGCAACCCCTTGGAAAATAAGGGCGAAGCCAATGAAGTCCTGGCGAATAATAAAACACTCAAGAACACTGCACGGGGGTGCAATGCCTCAAGCAAATGTTATGTATTCACCAAATAAAAATATTCGGTATCAACAAACTTGGCACACTATTGAGTTCTCAAACAACAAACACTCTCGACACCACAACCACCAATCCATCGATGACTGCTTCGCTCCGGAGCAACTTTACAAGCCTACCACCAAGTTGACTGTTGTCAACTCGACGTTTCAGTCTTGTTCACCCCGCCGTTTCCGTTTCACCCTTTCAGGCTGTCCGGATCAGCGGCGCGAGATAAAACTCTACACGGGTTCAGCCACGACGCAAAATCGGCCTACGGGTCGAATTTCAGCCACTAATCCTACCTTGACTAGGGATTATCATAATTAGGTACAACAAAACCGCCGGAAAAGTGTCTTGGTTCACAAGCTTTTCCGGCGGTTTCGTGTAGTGCGGTAGTTACTGGGCCCTACTTGGCCAGTTCAGCCACTGCCATGTTCTTCTTGCCGCGGCGCACGATCGCGTAGCGGCCATGCAGGAAGTCCGCCTCGGCCAGTTCAGTTTCGATGCCGCCAACCTTGCCGTTATTGACGTAGGCGCCACCTTCAGTGACCGTACGGCGTGCTTCGGACAATGACTTGCTCAGGCCCGAGGCAACCAGGACATTCAAAATGCCCAGATCGTCCGCAGCAACCTTCGCCGAAGGCAGCTCCGCGATAACCGATTCCAAGGTAGGAAGATCAATCGCGCCCAGATCGCCATTGCCGAAGACCGCAGCCGAAGCGGCGATCACCTGCTCGGTAGCCTGCACACCGTGAACCAGGGAAGTGACTTCCCAGGCCAAGGTGCGCTGGGCGACGCGCTTGAACGGGCGCTCTGCAACTTCGGTTGCCAGTTCCGCGATCTGCTCGCGGGTCAGGAAGGTGAATACCTTCAAGCGGTCGATCACATCCGCGTCGGAGGTGTTCAGCCAGAACTGGTAGAAGGTGTACGGGCTGCACATTTCGGCATCCAGCCAGATGGCGTTGCCCTCGGACTTGCCGAACTTGGTGCCGTCGGAGTTGGTGATCAGCGGGGTGCCGTAGGCGTGCACCGAGTTGCCCTGGACCTTGCGGATCAGGTCGGTGCCGCTGGTCAGGTTGCCCCACTGGTCCGAGCCGCCGGTCTGCAGGGTGCAGCCGTACTGGCGGTTCAGCTCCAGGAAGTCGTAGCCCTGCAGCACCTGGTAGGAGAACTCGGTGTAGCTGATGCCCTCGTCGGAGTTCAGTCGCGCGGCGACGATCTCCTTCTTGATCATCGTGCCCACACGGAAGTACTTGCCCACATCGCGCAAGAAGTCCAAGGCCGACAGCTGCTGCGTCCAGTCCAGGTTGTTGACCAGCTGCACCGCGTTCTCGCCCTCATCGGAGAGGAAGCGGGAAACCTGCGCCTGGAGCTTGGCGACCCACTCGGTCACCGTCTCCCTGGTGTTCAAGGTGCGCTCCGCAGTTTGGCGCGGGTCGCCGATCAGGCCGGTGGAACCGCCAACCAGGGCCAGCGGCTTGTGGCCGGCCAGCTGCAGGCGGCGCATATTCAGCAACTGCACCAGGTTGCCCAGATGCAGGGACGGCGCAGTCGGATCGAACCCGCAATAGTAGGTCACAGACTCTTCGGACAGGGCTCGTTCCAGCTCGGTTTCGTCGGTGGACACGTGCACCAGGCCGCGCCACTTGAGTTCCTGCCAGACGTTCTCGAAAGATGCGTCGTTGCTCTGTCCCGCAATCACGGGATTCTGCTTCGTATCAGACATGCTCACTGTGACCATTTTCTGTCTTCGTTCTGCCCCGAGTGCCCGCGTTGCTGCTTGCGTGCACCTGTGATCGCACCGGGAGTTGGGGTTGCCTTCCCGGCGCATGGGTTTAAGGTTATCGCTTGGTGGCAGGCTCGTGCCACTTCCCCGGCCCGCCCCTTGGTCACATAGCCGACCCCGCGGTGCGCTGCTAGCTTTCCAGGCCTTCAGGCAGTTCGCGGGTGTGGACCACGCGCAGGCGCTGGGTGGTACGGGTCATCGCCACATACAAATCGCCCACGCCGCCGTCCACCTCGTCGACCAGCTCGGCCGGTTCCAGGATCAGCACGCCGTCGAATTCCAGGCCCTTGGACTCGCGCGCGGTGATCACCACGATGTCCTGGCTCAATCCGCCCGAACCGGCGCCAACGCGGTCGCCATGCACGTCCTGGACCGCCGCGCGGATGCGGGCCAGATCCTGCTGAGGCACGATGATCGCCTGCAGTCCCCCGGCCGAGTACTCCAGCTCCTCGCCCAGCGCGGCCAGGACCGCATCCTGGACTTCGGCCTCGGTGGTTTTGGTCAGCACCGGTGGCCAGTCGCCTTCGCGGACCGCCTGCGGGGTGGTGATCCGCAGGCCGGCGGCCTGGGCCACGCGCACCGCCGCGTCGGCGATCTGCGCCGGTGTGCGGTAGTTGACGGTCAGCTCTTCGAGCTCGAAGCGCTCACCGAAGAACGGCTCCAGGGCCTGGGACCAGCTGCTGGCGCCCGAGGCGGCCGAGGTCTGGGCGATGTCGCCCACGATGGTGAAGGACTTCATCGGGCAGCGGCGAACCAGCAGGCGCCACTGCATCGGCGAAAGCTCCTGCGCCTCGTCGACCACGATGTGCCCGTAGGCCCAGGTGCGATCGGCGACGGCGCGTTCGGCGGCCGTGAGCCGGGCCGCAGTTTCCTGGTTCACTCCGGCCACCTGCTCCGCGGTGACCACACCGTCGATGCCGGCGTTTTCCAGCATGGTGTGCATATTGCGCAGCGCGGCCTTGGCATTTTCCACGTCGGCCTCGTACTGGGCGGTGTGCGTGCCGGCCAGCGGGTCGGCGAACTCGCCGAGCAGCCCGGATGCCTCATCGAGCAGCGGCACATCGGCCTCGGTGAACGGCGAGCCGGCCCGGCGGTACAGGGCGTCGCGGTCCGTTTCCTTCAGGTGCGGGGCCGCGGCGGCCAAAAGGTGCGGGGTGGCGAACAACTCTGCCACCAGCTGCTGCGGGGTCATCGGCATCCAGCACAGGTTCAGCGCCACGCGCACATCGTGCGATTCGCGCACTTCCTGGGGCAGGTAGGAACGGTCGGTGGTCGAGGACTGCCCGGCCGATTCCTCCAGCTTGCGGCGCAGCTGTTCGGCCAGGTCCCCCACCAGCACCTTGACGAAGGTTTCGCGCGCCTCGTTGTAGGGCTTGTGGGTGTGGCGGGCGCGTTCGCGCGCGTTCTTGACCATTTTCGGGGTCAGGGTCAGGCGGGTTCCCTCCACCACCAGGGTGCGGGTTTCCGGAATCAGCCGCTGGCGGTTGCGCACCGCAGTGGCGATCACCCTGGCCATGGACAGCTGGCCCTTGAGCCGGGCGACGGTGCGGTTGGTTTCCGGCACGGCGTGGATGCCGTGGTAGAGCTCGCCCACCGAGGACATGACCACGCCGGTCTCGCCCAGCGAGGGCAGTACGCGCTCGATGTAGCGCATGAAGGAAGTGGACGGGCCGACGATCAGCACCCCGGCGTTCTTCAGCCGTTCGCGGTACTCGTAGAGCAGGAACGCCGCGCGGTGCAGGGCGACGGCGGTCTTGCCGGTGCCCGGACCGCCCTGGACCACGACGGCGCCGGGCAGCTGCGCGCGGATGATCGCATCCTGCTCGGCCTGGATGGTGCCGACGATATCGCCCATGCGGCCGGTGCGCTTCTCGCGCAAAGCGGCCATCAGCGCGCCCTCGCCGTGGTGGGTGTGCCCCTCATCCAGCCAGGTCTCGTCGAGCACGTCGTCCTCGATGCCGGCCACGGTCCGGCCCTTGAGCATCAGGTGGCGGCGGCGGCGCACCCCGCGCGGATTCAGCGCGGTCGCCTGGTAGAAGGGGGCCGCTTCGCTGGCGCGCCAGTCGATCATCAGCCGGTTCAGGTCCTCGTCGGACAGGCCGATGCGGCCGATGTAGCGAGGAGTGCCGGAGGATGAGCCGTTGCCGGCTTCCTGCCCCTGGCCGTTGGCTGCCATATCCAGGCGGCCGAAGACCAGGCGGTCCTCGACGGCGTCGAGCTGGGCAATCCGGTCCTCGTAGAGGGTGGCGAAAGAGTCGCGTTCGGACATGTTCTGGAAGGTGCCCACCGCCCCCTGGGCCCGGGTGCGCTCAAGCTGCTCCACCTTTTCGGCGCGCAACTCGTCCAGCCGCGCGTACAGGCGGCCCACATAGTCGGATTCAGCTAACAGATCGGCCTCGATCGTATCGGTCAACCCAGTTTCCCCTCGCGCTCAAAATGTGCCCCTGCGCAAAGCACAGGGCCCTACGTAAAACGGTTCCCACGTAAAAACACAGGACAGATAATGATACGCGCCTTTGGCCCGGCGCAGGTAATCGCGCGCACCGGTGCCAAGCGCTGGCCGGGCCCGCTGCCGGGCTGTTCGCCAGCGGCGTGGAAGCGTGGCGGTTTGTTACCTGCGCGCCGCTTCCCGGCTGCCGCTTCGGCACCGCGCTGCCCGGCTCAGGAGTGGACGACCTGCAAGGAGAGCACCTTGTGCCCCGGCAGCTTGGCCCGTCCTTCGAGGCCATCGAGTTCCAGCACGACGCCGACGCCGGCGATCCTGGCACCGGTCTGCTCCAGCAGGCGGACCGCTGAACCCACGGTGCCGCCGGTGGCCAGCACGTCGTCGAGAATCAGCACGCGGGTGCCCGGGGCGATCTCGTCCTTGTGCACCTCCAGGCAACTGGTGCCGTATTCCAAGGTGTACTCGTCGCGGTAGACCTCGCGCGGCAGCTTGCCGGCCTTGCGGATGGTCAGCATGCCCTTCCCCGAGGCGTAGGCGGCGGCCGCCGCCAGCACGAAACCGCGGGCTTCGAGGCCCGCGACGATGTCGAACTGCCCCTCGAAGGGGGCGATCAGCTCGTCGACCATGCGGCGCAGGCCGGTCGGGTCGGCGAAGACCGGGGTGAGGTCCTTGAAGGAGATCCCTGGCTGCGGGTAGTCGGGCACGATCTCGCACAGTCGATCCAGCAGGTCGCTAATGCTCTCAGAAGTAGTCACGCCTAGTAATTTTAGTCCCTCCGCGCGCCGCACGCCGCACGATCGTGCATAATCATGAGCACATTTTGGGCGGTGTCCATGCGGTACGGCGGTTAACCATCCAGGCTAGCGGTTCATCAAGCGATCGCTGGGCCAGGGCAGCAGCTGCGGGTCCGCGGCCCCGTCGGCGGCCGCGGTAACCTGCACCGGCCCGGCCGCAGGGCGTCCGGCCATCCATGCGGCCAAGTCGAAATCGGCGCCCGAGAGCACCCACGATTTCGCCCCGTCCCCGAGCACCATCCGGGGTTTGCCATGCGGCTGCAGCACCAGACGGGTTCCTTCCGGAACGCGGGCTTCGAGCGCCCGGAACAGATGCGCGCTGAATGCCGGCGGCCAGCTGGCGGCCGGGCGCAGGAATTCGTCCAGGTCGGTGGCGTGGATCAGCATCTCTCGCCAGGTCGCGTACATCAGGTCCGCGGCCTTGGCCCCCGGGCGGTACCCCACCGGCTGCTCCCACGTGGCTTCGGCACCAGGCAGGGTGGCGCGCAACTGGGCCAACGCGTCGGCGGCCAAGGCGCGCAGGGACTCCGGGCGCATCAGCGCGGTCATGTTGATCGCCTCGATCCGGCCCTCGGCGCCCCCGTCGTACATCAGCGGCGGCCGCTGGGCTCCGGCGTTCTCGAACTGGCGCACGGCGGCCTTCGCGAAGGAGGCCAGATGCGCGATCAGCTGGGCGGTGCTCCAGCCCGGCAGCGAACTGGGCTTGCTGTACTGGGTGTCGGGAACCTCCCGCACCTGTACGGAAAGTTCATCCAATGCGGTGGTGACCTGCGCGATGAGTTCGGCAGGGGCCAGGAGTCGAGTCATGAATCACACTTTAGCGCGAACCGGGCGCAAATGCGCAAGGGCTCGAAGCCGTGGTTAACGCGCAAGCGGCCGCCGGGCAGGATTCTTCCCGCGCGGCGGCCGCTTGGCCCTGCCCGGTGCTACTTGGCCCAGGCCTTGATCTGGTCGAGCTGTCGCTCGAACTCGGCGAGCTGCGCTGCGACCGCGCTCGGGGCGGTGCCGCCCTGGCCGTTGCGGGCGTTCAGCGAACCCTCGGTGGAGAGCACCTCGCGCACCGCCGGGGTCAGGTGCTCGGAGATGCCGGCGTATTCCTCGTCGGTCAAGTCCCACAGTTCCACGCCGCGCGATTCGGCCAGCTGCACCGCAGCGCCGGAGAGCTCGTGGGCATCGCGGAACGGCACGCCCTGGCGGACCAGCCATTCGGCGATGTCGGTCGCCAAGGCGAAGCCCTGCGGGGCCAGATCCGCCATGCGCTCGGTATTGAAGGTCAAGGTGCCCATCATTCCGGCGACCGCCGGCAGCAGGATTTCCAGGGTGTCCGCGGCGTCGAATACCGGTTCCTTGTCTTCCTGCAGGTCGCGGTTGTAGGCCAGGGGCAGGGCCTTGAGGGTAGCCAGCAGGCCGGTCAGGTCGCCGATCAGGCGCCCTGCCTTGCCGCGGGCCAGCTCGGCGATATCGGGGTTCTTCTTCTGCGGCATGATCGAGGAGCCGGTGGAGAAGGAGTCGTGCAGCTTCACGAAGCTGAATTCCTTGGTGGCCCAGAGGATGACCTCCTCCGAGACGCGCGAGAGGTCCACGCCGATCATGGCCGCGATCCAGGAGAATTCGGCGAACACGTCGCGGGCGGCGGTGCCGTCGATCGAGTTGTGCACGGCCGAGTCGAAGCCCAGCTCGGCGGCGACGAAGTTCGGATCCAGGCCCAGGGTCTGGCCGGCCAGCGCACCGGAACCATAGGGCGACACGGCGGCACGCTTGTCCCAGTCGACCAGGCGCTGCACATCGCGCAGCAGCGGCCAGGAGTAGGCCAGCAGCAGGTGCGAGAGCAGGATCGGCTGGGCATGCTGCAGGTGGGTGCGCCCGGGCATCGGCGCATAGGGGTGCGCCTTGGCCTGCTCGACCATGGCGTCAAGGGTGTCGATCACGCCGCGGGCGATGATCCGCGCGTGGTCGCGCAGGAACATCCGGCCCAGGGTGGCGATCTGGTCATTGCGCGACCGGCCGGCGCGCAGCTTGCCGCCCAGGGCGGTGCCGGCGCGCTCCAGCAGGCCGCGTTCCAGCGAGCCGTGGACGTCTTCGTCGGTTGGCGCTGCGACATAGGCCTCGGAGATGACGTCGGCTTCGAGCTGGTCCAGGGCGGCGATCATGTCTGCCAGCTCGGCATCGGTGAGCAGGCCCGCGCGGTTCAGCACCTTGGCATGGGCACGGGATCCGGCAATATCGTAGCTGGCCAGGCGCCAGTCGAAGTGGGTGGACTTGCTCAGCGCTGCCATTGCATCCGCTGGGCCGCCGGAGAAGCGACCGCCCCAGAGCGATCCTTCATTTGTTGACGAGGCCATGGCCCGTTCCTTTCTGCCGGAGAAAATTGACGTTGCACCCTACTCTAGCAAAGCTTTATGCAATGTAACTCATATTTATGCAACGGTGTGCCGATTCATGCATCACATGCTTATCACTGCGGCCTGCTCTGCGGGGCCTGGCCAGGCTCCGGAACACGCAGGAAACCTTAAGTTTTGCCTCTTCCAGTACTCAGCGCCCGGGCGTATGGTGTGATCATAGAGCCGATACGGAACGTTCTTCGGAGGTACCCAATGGAAATCCAGCTGTACCGGGGTGATATCACCACCCTTCATGTTGATGCCATCGTCAATGCGGCCAATCCTTCGCTGCTCGGTGGAGGCGGCGTCGACGGCGCGATCCATGCAGCTGCTGGTCCCAGCCTGCTGGCCGCCTGCCGGGAAATTCGGGCCAACCGCTACCCCGACGGGATTCCTTCGGGCATTGCCGTCGTCACCAAGGCCGGCAACCTGCATGCCAAGTGGGTCGTCCACACCGCGGCCCCCAACTTGGCGCTGATCAAGCCGAACCCCAAGATCCTCGACGACTGCTTCGTGAACTCCCTGTATGTCGCGGCCCGCCACGAGGCCCACTCGGTCGCGTTCCCGGCGATTGGCGCAGGGGCGTTCGGGTGGGATCCTGAGCAGGTTGCCAGCATCGCCCATGCAGCGATCAGCCGGTGGATCGAGACCAATAAGCATATTTCGCCGATCCACAGGATCATCCTGGTTGCGCATACCGATGAGGTCCAGGCCGCCTTCGAGCGGGCCTTCTCGCTGGATGCAGTGGAGGATATTGCCGCCTGACCGGATCCGAATGGCATTAACGCACGAACTCTGCCGCGCACTCCCAGTCGAGGGCGCGGCAGTTTTGCGAGGTCGGGCAGCTAGGTGCGGGCGAAATAGGTGTTGCGCCGCGGCAGCTGCTGCGGATCCAGATGCTTGGGCAGGATGACATGGGGCAGGCCCTTGATCTTGACCAGTTTCAGGTAGCCGCTGTGGACCATGGTGTGGTGCAGTGCGCAGAGCGGGCAGCAGTCCTGGAGTCGGGTATGGCCGCCCTTGGCCCACGGTTTGAAGTGGTGGAATTCGATCAGCGCCGGGTCTGCCGCGCAGCCTGGGACCAGGCAGCCGCCGTCCCGATCGCGGGCGGCAAGTTTCATCCAGCGCGGGAAGAGCCGGGCGTCGCGGCCGATATCCGTGACCACCCCGTCGGCGTTGTAGATCGGGCTGATCACCTTGGCTTCGCACAGCATGGTGCGCAACTGGGGCGCGGAAATTTGCACGCCGTGCGCGCTGATGCCGGTGAGCGATGCGAGATCCTGGAGATCCTCGAAGCGCGCGTGCACCACGATTTCGGGGGTGATGCGCTTGCCCTGGCTGTCGGGGCCGATATTGCGCAGGATTGCGTTCAGCGCATTGAGCCGGCGTTCGGGCACCGAACAAGTTGCCGGCAAGCCCGGCAGTGGTGTGCCCGGCGGGTTCGGCGGGTCGGGATCTGGCGCGGCATCATCCGCAGGAGCTGGCAGGCCAACGCCCGCCCAGTCCGGAGCAGGTTGGTCGCTGTTCCAGAGGTGCTCAGCGGGTTCTTCCCACCCGGCCTTGCCATCAGGCGCTTGCTCGCCGCCGTCGGATTCCGGGACGGGGTCGGGCTCCGGGCCGGGGTGTCCGCTGGAAGACGGCTCTGCGGTATCGCCGTGCTCATCGCCGGAAGGGCTGTCGCTGGCGGCGCCTGCGGCCTGGCGGGCGGCGGCGCCGGCCTTGGTGCGCTTGTTGTCGGCCTGCGTGATCAGCGATTCCCAGAGTTCCGCGTCGATCTCCCGGACACGGACGATGAATTCATGGACCCCGTTGACCACCTTGCTGCGGAAGAGGCCCAGCTTCGGGGTCGTAGCCTGGTCGTGCGCGTCCTTGTACTCCTTGATCAAGCCATTGATGCGCTTCTGCCGGATGCGGATCTGGTCTTCCCTCAGATGCGCGGCGGCATGCTCCTCCAGCAAGGTGCCGTCGGCGGCCTTGGCAGTGGCCGTGGTGGGCAGGCCGTCGAAGGTGGTGTCCTCGGGTTCGAACTTGTCCAGCGCGCGGGCGATTTTCAGCACCTCGCGGGGATCCGGCGTGCTGTGCAGGCCAGGCAAAGCCCAGCCGGCCGGCGACAGCAAGGCCCCCGTGGACGGATCTGCGACTGGCGTGCCTGGGGCGGGGGTGCCGGCGAAGTGTTCTGCGAGCAGGGTGAAACGCGGGGCGCAGGCAGCGCCGGCGATATCCTTGCGGGCGTGGACCAGATGGGCATCCTTGACGCGGCGGTCGGCCTCGAAATAATTCACATCCAGCATCTGGGACAGGACGGTGGCCGCATCGAGGTAGAGGGTGCGGCCGGGCGCGAATTGCGCAGGGGCGCTGAAATCGGTGGTGCCCGCGCGCAGGTGGTCGAATTCGGCGAGGTCCAGGGCGTGGGCGGCGCTGGTCTCCACCTGGCTAGCCGCCATCACGACGGTGCGGGCGGCTTGCCGGCTGAAGGCTTCGGCGAAGTGGGCGTGGGCTAGCGCGAGGCGCGGATCGGCGCAGCCCGAGGCCTGGGCGCAGAGGTTCTGGAACAGCAACAGGCACGCGGCTTCGGCGCGCAGCAAGCTGGCGGCGTCCAGCGGGGTGCCGCTGGCCAGCTGCTGCGCCACGGTCCCCAGGCTGGCGGCCAGTGCGGGTCCCGCGGTGCTCGTGGCGCTGGCGCTCTGAAGTGGTTCCATGCCCCGATCATCGGGCGCCATCTCGACCGGCATGGCAAAGCCGCCGCGGACTGTGGAGAAGTTCGCGGCGGCAAGCGCCCGATGGACTGGCGGCGCCGGTCAGCGCGGCTCGGCCAGCTGCAGGAAGCGGGCGGCCACTTCGGCGCCACCGTCGGCCGCGCGGGTGGTGACCATGATGGTGTCATCCCCCGCGATGCAGCCCAGGATCGAGGGCATCTGCGAGTGGTCGATGGCCAGGGCCAGCAGGTTCGCCGCGCCCGGCGGGGTGCGCAGCACCACGATATTCCCGGAGGCCTCGGCGGTGACCAGCTGCTCGGCGCAGATCTTGGCCAGGCGCGCGTCGAGCACTTCCTGGGTGATCGCGGTCTTCGGGGAACGGTCCCCGCCTTCCTGGCGCACCGCGTAGATCAGCTGCCCGGAGTTGTCGCGGATGCGCACCGCTCCGATTTCCACCAGGTCGCGCGAGAGCGTGGCCTGGGTGACTTCCAGCCCGTCGTCTTTGAGCAGGCCGAGCAGCTCGGCCTGGGACTTGACCGAGTTGTTGCCCAGGAACGCGCGGATGCGGGCCTGGCGGGCGGTTTTGGTGCTTGGCTGGGCGGACATCCTAGAGCTCCACTCGTGGATCTTCGGCCAGGCCGGAGGCGACCATCAGCCAGGCCATCACGGCCTTCTGCGCGTGCACGCGGTTCTCGGCCTCGTCGAACACGACCGACTGCGGGCCATCGATCACCTCGGCGTCGATCTCGTAGCCGCGGTAGGCCGGCAGGCAATGCAGCACGATCGCGTCGTCCTTGGCCAGCTTCATGGCTTCGGCGGTCACCGAGTAGCCGGTGAACAGCTGCTGGCGTTCGGCCTTCTCGGCTTCCTGGCCCATGGACACCCAGGTGTCGGTGACGACCACGTCGGCGTCTTGCAGCGCGGCGGCGGCATCGGTGGTGATCGTGGCCGATCCCCCGGTCAGCGCGGCACGCTGCTGCGCGGCCTCGATGATGCGGGCTTCGGGCAGGTAGCCCTCGGGGCCGGCGATGCGCACGTGCATGCCGGCGGTGACCCCGGCCAGCAGGTAGGAGTTGGCCATGTTGTTGGCCGCGTCGCCCAGGTAGGCCATGGTCAGCCCGGCGGTCTTGCCCTTGTGCTCGCGCACGGTGAGCAGGTCGGCGATCAGCTGGCAGGGGTGGTAGTCGTCGGATAGCGCGTTGATCACCGGAACCGAAGAGTTCGCGGCCATTTCTTCCAGGCCGGACTGGGCGAAGGTGCGCCACACGATGGTGGAGACCATGCGCTCGAGCACCTTGGCGGAATCGGCGATGGACTCCTTGTGGCCCAGCTGCGAATCGGCGGAGTTGATGATCAGCGGCGAGCCGCCGAGTTCGGCGATGCCGGCGTGGAAGGACACGCGGGTGCGGGTGGAGGTCTTGTCGAAGAAGACCGCGACGCTCTGCGGGCCGGCGAACGGCTGGTAGCCGTACTTGTCGGCCTTCATCGCCGCGGCCAGGTCCAGCACCTTGGACTGCTCGTCGGGGGTGAAATCCAGGTCGGTCAGGAAGTGGCGGGTTGCGCTCATGGTGTTAGTCCTTTGCTGTCGCAGGGGGTGGTCGCGAAGTTGCTGCCGGCCGCTAGCTGGCGGCGCTGATCAGCTGCGGCAGGGCCGCGATCAGGGTGCCCAGCTGCTCGGTGGTGATCACCAGCGGCGGGGCCAGGCGGATGGTCTTCTCGTCGGTGGCGTTCACGATGAATCCGGCATCCAGCGCCGCGGCGACCAGCTTCGGCGCGTTGGCGGCGGCCAGTTCGAAGGCGGTGAGCAGCCCGGCGCCGCGCACGGCGGCAATGCCCTCGACGCCTGCCAGCTGCTCGCGCAGCCAATCGCCGGTGGCGCGCACATGGGCCAGCAGGTTCTGGGATTCGATGGTGTGGATGACGGCCAGGCCGGCGGCGCAGGCCACCGGGTTGCCGCCGAAGGTGGTGCCGTGGTCGCCCGGGGCCAGCCAGGCGGTGTTCTGCTCGCCGAACACGATCATCGCGCCGATCGGGAAGCCTCCGCCCAGGCCCTTGGCCAGGGTCATCAGGTCCGGGATCACCGGGGCCGAGGCGAAGAACGCCCCGGTGCGGCCCATGCCGGTCTGCACCTCGTCGAAGACCAGCAGGGCGCCGGCTTCGCGGGTGATGTCGCGGGCGGCCTGCAGGTACTGCGCGGAGAGCATCTTCACGCCGGCTTCGCCCTGGATCGGCTCGATGAAGACCGCCGCGACGGTTTCGTCCACCGCGGCACGCAGCGCGTCGATGTCCCCGGCCGGGATCCAGCTGACGTTTTCGGGCAGCGGGGCGAAGGGCGCGCGGTACTTTTCCTTGTAGGTCAGCGACAGCGCGCCCAGGGTGCGGCCGTGGAAGGAATGCTCCAGGGCGATCACCTTGGTGCGCGGGGCCTGCGGCGTGCCGGCGTTGCGCCGGGTCAGCTTCAGCGCGGCCTCATTGGCTTCGGTGCCGGAGTTGGCGAAGAAGACCTTGGAGCCGGCCGGGGCGGCGGAGATGTCCAGCAGCTTCTCGGCCAGCGCGATCTGGCTGGGGGAAGTGAAGAAGTTCGAGACATGGCCCAGGGTGGACAGCTGGCTGCTGATCACGGAAGCCAGCAGCGGGTGCCCGTGGCCCAGGGTGTTGACCGCGATGCCGCCGAGCAGATCCAGGTACTGGTGGCCATCGGCGTCCCAGACATGGCAGCCGGCCCCGCGCACCAGCACGCGCTGCGGGGTGCCGAAGACGCCGAGCAGGGAGCTGGAGTAGCGTTCGGCCAGGGCGGCCGAGGACAGCTGCGCCAGCCCGGCAGCTTCAGCGGTTCCAGCCAGGGCGGAGGAGGTGGTTTCAGCGGCGTGCTCGCTCACTTGGCGTCCTTCTTTTGTGCGGTGGCCGGGAGCACCTGGGTGCCCACGCCGGCGGTGGTGAAGATTTCCAGCAGCATCGAGTGCGGGGCGCGGCCATCGACGATGTGGGCCTGGCCCACGCCCCCGTCGACGGCTTTGAGGCAGGCGCCCATTTTCGGGATCATGCCCGATTCCAGCGACGGCAGCATGGTGCGCAGCTCGTCGTTGGTGATCGAGCTGATCAGCGAGGACTTGTCCGGCCAGGCGGCGTACAGGCCCTCCACGTCGGTGAGGATCACCAGCTTGGCGGCGCCCAGCGCGGTGGCCAGCGCGGCCGCGGCGGTATCCGCGTTGACGTTCAGCACCGCTCCGGTGGGCTCGCCGGATTCGTCGAATTCCGGGGCGACGGTGGAGATGACCGGGATCATCCCGGCATCCACCAGCGAGTCCACCTGGTCGGTGCGCACGGTGGTGACCTCGCCGACCAGCCCCAGGTCCACGGGCAGGCCGTCCACGACCGTGCCGGTGCGCACTGCCTGCAAGGTGGCGCCGTCCTCGCCGGACATGCCCACCGAGTAGGGTCCGTGCGAGTTGATCAGGCCGACCAGGTCGCGCTGCACCTGGCCGGTGAGCACCATCCGCACCACGTCCATGGCTTCGGGGGTGGTCACCCGCAGCCCGCCGCGGAATTCGGATTCGATCCCGAGGGTGTCGAGCATCCTGTTGATCTGCGGTCCCCCGCCGTGCACCACCACCGGGTTGATCCCGGCGTGGCGCAGGAACACGATGTCCTCGGCGAAGGCGCGGCGCAGATCGTCGTTGACCATCGCGTTGCCACCGTATTTGATGACCATCGTGGTCCCGGCGAAGCGCTGGATCCAGGGCAGCGCCTCGATGAGCGCTTCGGCCTTGGACTGGGCGATGCCCAGGTTGGTGCGGGCGGTGTGGGCCATGGGAGTGTTCCTAGTTTCTGCCTAGCTGGAGTAGGCGGAGTTCTCGTGGACGTAGTCGTGGGTCAGGTCGTTGGTCAGCACGGTGGCTTCCTCGGTGCCCGCGTTCAGGTCGATCTCGATCAACACGTTGCGTTCTTCGAGCGAAACCAGGCTGCGGTCCTCGCCCACCCCGCCGTTCTTGCAGACCATCACGGAGTTGATCGACACGTTCAGCTCATCGGGTTCGAACGCGGCCTTGGTGGTGCCGACCTCGGAGAGCACCCGGCCCCAGTTCGGATCCTTGCCGAAGACCGCGGTCTTGACCAGATTGGAGCGCGAGACGGCCTTGGATACTTCCAGGGCGTCGGCCTCGGTAGCGGCGTTGAAGGTGCGGATCGCGATGGTGTGCTGCGCGCCCTCGGCGTCCTCGATCAGCTTCGCGGCCAGCTCGCAGCAGGCGTCGGTCAGCGCCGCGGTGAACTCGGCCAGGTCCGGGGCGGCGCCCGAGGCGCCGGAGGCCAGCAGCAGCACGGTGTCGTTGGTGGACATGCAGCCATCGGAGTCCGCGCGGTCGAAGCTCATCGCGGTGGCGGCGCGCAACGCGGCATCGGCCTGTGCGGAGGTCAGCACCGCATCGGTGGTGAGCACCACCAGCATGGTGGCCAGCGCCGGGGCGAGCATGCCCGCGCCCTTGGCCATGCCGCCGATGATGACCTGGCCGGAGCCCGGTGCCCCGACGATACGGGAGACCAGCTTCGGCACGGTGTCGGTGGTCATGATGCCCGCGGCGGCCGCATCGGCCGCGTTCTGGTCGTCGGCCAGCGCCCCGGCGGCAGCCTGGACCCCGGGCAGCAGCTTGTCCATGGGCAGCTGCATCCCGATCAGCCCGGTGGACGCCACGGCCACGTCGCCGGCGGAAACCGAGAGCAGCTGCGCGGCGTATTCGGCGGTCTTGTGGGTGTTCGCGAAGCCTTCGGCGCCGGTGCAGGCGTTGGCCCCGCCGGAGTTGAGCACCACGGCGTCGATGCGGCCGTCGGCCAGCACCTGCTTGGACCAGTGCACCGGGGCGGCGGCCACGCGGTTGGAGGTGAATACGCCGGCGGCGGTGAACTGCGGGCCGAGGTTCTTGACCACGACCACGTCGTTCTTGCCGGTGGACTTCAGGCCTGCCGGGACGCCGGCGGCGGCGAAGCCCGCCGGTGCGGTGACCCCGGTGGCGGCAGCGGATGGGTGGGTGTTGGTGTGCGCGAGGCTCACGGTGCAACTCCTTGCATGAGCAATCCGGTATTTTCTTCCAGTCCCAGTGCGATGTTCATCGACTGGACCGCGGCACCTGCGGTGCCCTTGGTGAGATTATCCAGTGCGGCGGTGACGATCACGCGGTTGGCGTGGGTGTCGAAGGCCAGCTGCAGCTGGACGTGGTTCGATCCCTGCACCGCCCCGGTGGTCGGCCATTGGCCCTCGGGCAGCAGGTGCACGAAGAGCTCGTCGGCATAGGCCGCGGACCAGGCTTCGCGCAGCTGCGCTTCGCTCACCTCGGGCTTGGCCTTGGCGGTGGCGGTGGTCAGGATGCCGCGCGGCATCGGGGCCAGGGTGGGTGTGAAGGAGACGGTGACCGGTTCGCCGGCGAGCTGGGAGAAGCCCTGCTCCATTTCCGGGATGTGGCGGTGGGACCCGCCCACCCCGTAGGTGCTCATCGAGCCCATGGTTTCGCTGCCCAGCAGGTTGGGCTTCAGCGACTTGCCGGCGCCCGAGGTGCCCGAGGCGGAGACGATAACCACGTCGTCGGCTTCCAGCAGGCCAGCGGCGAAGCCCGGAGCCAGGGCCAGCTGCGCGCCGGTCGGGTAGCAGCCCGGGACGGCCACGCGCTTGGTGCCCACCAGCTTTTCGCGCGCACCGGGAAGTTCGGGCAGGCCATAGGGCCAGGAGCCGGCATGCGCCGAACCGTAGAATTTCTCCCAGGCCTCGGCGGATTCCAGCCGGTGGTCCGCGCCGGCGTCGATGACCAGGGTGGATTCGGGCAGCGCCGCGGCCACGGCGGCCGATGCGCCGTGCGGCAGGGCCAGGAACACGACGTCGTGCCCGGCGAGGTTTTCCACGGTGGTGTCCAGCAGGACGCGATCGGCGAGCGCATGCAGGTGCGGGGCGATCGAGCCGAGCCGCTGCCCGGCCTGCGAATGCGCGGTGATCGCGCCAATCTCTACTTCTGGGTGGGCCGCGAGGATGCGCAGGACCTCGCCACCGGCGTATCCACTGGCGCCGGAAACAGCTACTGAAATCGTCATGACCTGATTCTACCGCGAAATATTCATGCAGGCTAATAAATATTCATAAAATTCTTCGTCACGTAACCCGACATCCGCCCCACGGTGCCCGCGCAGCGCTCCGAAGTCCTAAACTGGCCCTAGAGACCGTCCCGGCATCGCGTGCCGGGATCGAAACACGCAGCTTAAGGAGCGCGGCACTATGCAGCAGCAAGCCATTGTGGTTCACGAACCGACCGATGCCAGCGGGCTGGTCCCGGATCAGATCCCGGTCCCTGCCCCGGGCCCGGGCCAGCTGCTGGTGAAGGTCGCGGCCACCGGCGTGAACTTCATCGAAACCTACCAGCGCAGCGGCGTGTACACGGTGGACTACCCCTTCACCCCGGGCAGCGAATTCTCCGGCGTGGTGGAGCAGATCGGCGAGGGCGTGCAGAATTACCAGGTGGGCGACCGGGTGGCCACCGCCTCCGGCTCCCGGGGCTACGCCCAGCACGCGCTGGTGGAAGCCAAGCGCGCGGGCAAGGTGCCCGATGCGGTGAACCTTAACATCGCCGCCGCGCTGCCGCTGCAGGGCATGACCGCGCACTACCTGGTGCATTCGAGCTACATGGTGCGCTCCGGCGATACCGTCTTGACCTACGCGGGCGCTGGCGGCGTGGGCCTGATCCTCACCCAGCTGCTCAAGCTCAAGGGCGCCACCGTGATCACCACCGCCTCCACGCAGGAAAAGAAGGACCTGGCCAAGGCGGCCGGAGCCGACTACGTGGTGGATTACGACCAGGTGGCGGACACCGTCGCGCAGGTCACCGGCGGCGCGGGCGTGCACGCGGTCTACGACGGCATCGGCAAGGACACCTTCGAGACCTCGCTGGCAGCCCTGCGCCGGCGCGGCACCCTGGTGCTCTTCGGCGGGGCCAGCGGCCAGGTCCCGGACTTCAACCTGCAGCGGCTGAACGCCGGCGGTTCGCTGAGCGTGACCCGGCCGAAGCTCGATGACTTCCTGGCCACCGAGCAGGAGCTGCACTGGCGCTTCGGCGATATCTTCGGCTGGGTCGCCACCGGGGACATCGATGTGCGCATCGGCGCCGAGTTCCCGCTGGCCGAAGCCGCCGCGGCCCATGCCGCGCTGGAATCGCGCGCCACCACCGGCAAGGTCATCCTGGTTCCCTAGCGATGGCCGGGCATCCGCAGGCTGGGCATGCCGGCATTCACCGCGCGCTCGTTGCTGCCGCCGGTCCGCAACAGTTGAGAGATGCATGACACTTCAATCAAATTTTTCCGCTCTTAACCCGTAACACGCTTTAATGGTGACTGGAACCCTTGCGTTCCACCCCTCCAGGATCCACTTCACTTCTGGGACGCTCTCCCCCAGCGACCCATCTTGCACTCTTAGTGAAGGGACGGATCCGATCAGCATGGACAACGAACGAACTCCAGCGCCGGATGCACCAATCCATCCACCCCAGTTCCCCTCCGGAACCCTGGCGCCGGCTGCGCGCACCCTCATGGACATCCTGCAGGCCACCGCCCAGGCTCATCCCGATGCGCCGGCCATTGACGACGGCGAACGCGTAGAGAGCTACGCGGAGCTGCTCGAGGAGGTCAAGAACAAGGCCCGGCGGCTGCATGCCCAGGGCCTGGGCGCCGGCGACCGCATCGGCGTGCGCGTTGAATCGGGCACCCGGCACCTGTATGAATGGATCCTCGCGATCATGTGGGTTGGGGCCGCCTATGTCCCGGTCGATGCCGATGACCCCGACGAGCGCGCCAAGACCGTGTTCACCGAGGCCGAAGTCGCGGGCATCATCAAGGGACGCGATACCGTCGTGGCCGATAGCCAGCGCCCCAAGCCCTTTGCGAACCCGCGAATGCCTGGACTGGAAGATGACGCATGGATCATCTTCACTTCCGGTTCCACCGGCAAGCCCAAGGGCGTCGCGGTCACCCACCGTTCGGCAGCTGCCTTCGTGGATGCCGAAGCGAAGATGTTCCTGCCCGGCGATCCGCTGAACACCACCGACCGGGTACTCGCCGGACTGTCGGTCGCCTTCGATGCCTCCTGCGAGGAAATGTGGATCGCCTGGCGCAACGGCTCCTGCCTGGTCCCGGCCCCGCGCGCCCTGGTGCGCAGCGGCATGGACCTGGGCCCGTGGCTGATTTCCCGTTCCATTACCGCCGTTTCCACCGTGCCCACCCTGGCGGCGCTGTGGCCGGCGCAGGCCCTGGACTCGGTGCGCCTGCTGATTTTCGGCGGCGAGGCCTGCCCGCCGGAACTGGCCGGGCGGCTAGCCACCGAAGGCCGCGAAGTCTGGAACACCTACGGACCGACCGAAGCGACCGTGGTAGCTTGCGGCGCCACCATGGACGGCAGCGTGCCGGTGCGCATCGGCCTGCCGCTGGACGGTTGGGATCTGGCGGTGGTTGATACCGAGGGGATCCCGGTCGCCGAGGGCGAATCCGGGGAGCTGATCATCGGCGGCGTGGGACTGGCCCGCTACCTGGATCCGGAAAAGGACGCCGAGAAGTACGCGCCGATGCCCACCTTGGGCTGGGAGCGCGCCTACCGCTCGGGCGATATGGTCATCAATGACCCGCTGGGCCTGATCTTCATCGGCCGCGTGGATGACCAGGTGAAGATCGGCGGACGGCGTATCGAGCTGGGCGAAATCGACGCCGCGCTCAACTCCCTTCCCGAAGTTTCTTCCGCCGCGGTAGCGGTACGCGAGACCGCCACCGGCAACAAGGTCCTGGTCGGCTACCTGCAGGCAGCGGAAAACTACGATCTGGGTGCAGCGCGCACCCGCTTGCTTGCCGACCTGCCAGCGCCGATGGTGCCGATCCTGACGGTGATGGGCAGCCTGCCGATGAAGACCAGCGGCAAGGTGGACCGCAATGCGCTGCCGTGGCCGTTGCCGGGCGCCGAACTGGCTGCCGAGGGCTCCGGCCTGCCCGAACTCGATGAGACCGGGCAGTTTCTTGCCGAAGCTTGGCGCGGCGCGCTGGGTGCTTCGGCCGCCGGCCTGGACGCCGATTTCTTCGCTTCCGGTGGCGGGTCGCTGGCCGCGGCCCAGCTGGTTTCGGCACTGCGTGCCCGCTACCCGGACCTGACCGTCGCGCAGCTCTACGACTACCCGCGTTTTGGCGCACTGCTCGAATACCTCGGCGGCCAGCAGCAATCCGTGACGCCGGCGCAGCCGCGCACGGTCAAGCGCACCCAGCGGGGAACCCAATGGGCGCAGTCCCTGGCCGCCGTGCCGCTGTTCATCCTCTCGGGCCTGCGCTGGTTCACGTACCTCATGCTCGGACACCTGTTGCTGGTGTTCCTCGGTGTTTTCGAGGCGCACCTGCCGACCCCGTGGTACGTGCTTGCCGGCCTCTGGCTGGTCTTCGTGACCCCGGTAGGGCGCATGGGCCTGTCCATCGCGGCCACGAAGCTCTTGCTCCGCGGCTTGAAGCCGGGGACCTACCCCCGCTCGGGTTCGGTGCACCTGCGCCTCTGGGTGGCCCAGCACATCGCCGACGTGGTCGATCCGGTGTCCTTGGCGTCCGCTCCGCTGCTGCCTTGGTATGCGCGGATGCTCGGTGCGCAGATCGACCGCACCGCGACCATGCACACCCTGCCACCGGTCACCGGCATGCTGCGAGTCGGCCCCGGAGCCTCCATCGAGCCCGAGGTGGATATCTCGGGCTACTGGATCGACGGGGACAAGCTGCACGTGGGCACCATTGAGATCGGCGCCCACGCCTCCATCGGCGCCCGCAGCACCTTGGCCCCCGGGGCAGCCATCGGTGCGCACACCATCGTTGAAGCCGGATCCGCGGTCTACGGCCAGGCCCGCAGCCATTCCCGCTATGCCGGTTCGCCGGCGCAGCGCGAAGGCAAGGCCAAGCCGAAGTGGCCAACGCAGGAACCGGAGCACAAGGCGCTGCCCCGTATCCTGGGCGGCATCGGTTCCATGGCGTTGAACCTCGCACAGTGGCTTCCGGTGATCGCCGCGTTGCTGGCCATTGCCCCGGTACTTGGCAGCGCGCAATCGCTGGCCGGGATCGGCTGGCGGTTCATTCCGGCCGTGCTGCTGGGCGCCACCGTGTGGTTCCTGGCCACCATGGTGCTGACCATCGCCATTGTCCGGCTGCTTTCCATCGGCCTGGCAGAGGGGTGGCATCCGGTCACTTCCCGCGTTGGCTGGCAGGCCTGGGCTACCGAACGCGTCTTGGATACCGCCCGCGACCTGCTCTTCCCGCTCTATGCCTCGCTGTTCACCCCGATCTGGCTGCGCCTGCTCGGTGCCAAGGTGGGCCGCGATGTGGAGATCTCCACGGTGCTGCTGATTCCGAAGATGACCACCATTTCCTCGGGTGCGTTCCTGGCCGATGACACCATGGTTGCTTCCTATGAGCTCGGTGGCGGCTGGATGCACATTGCCCCGGTTCGCGTGGGCAAGAAGGCCTTCCTGGGCAACTCCGGCATCCTGCATGCCGGGCGCCGGGTGCCCAAGCGCTCGCTGATCGCGGTGCTGTCGGCCACGCCGAAGAAGATGAAGGCCGGCACCTCGTGGATCGGCTCGCCCCCGCACAAGCTGCGCCGCACCACCGTGGAAGGCGAATCGGATCTGACCTACCGCCCAACCCTGAAGCTCAAGGCGATGCGGGCGGGGTGGGAGCTGACCCGTGGCCTCGCGGTGTTCACCACGGTCGGAATTGCCGGCGGCGTGCTTTGGGCGCTGTCCGCCTTGACCGCCTACTTCAACCCGCTGGTCGCGATCCTGCTTTCCGGCGCGGTGCTGGTCCTGGCCGGAGCAGTCGCCGCCCTGGTGGCGGTCGCCGCCAAGTGGCTGGTGGTTGGCGTGATCCGCCCGGGCGAGCACGCATTGTGGAGTTCCTTCATATGGCGCACCGAAATGGTGGATTCCTTCACCGAGCTGGTCTGCGCCCAATGGTTCGCCCGCTTGGCTTCGGGCACCCCGGCCTTGGTCTGGTTCCTGCGCGCGCAGGGGGCAAAGATCGGCCATGGCGTGTGGTGCGAGAGCTACTGGTTCCCGGAAGCGGACCTGGTGACATTGGAAGACCACGCCACGGTGAACCGCGGCAGTGTCCTGCAAACCCACCTGTTCCACGACCGGATCATGTCCATCGACGCGGTGTCCCTGGGCGCCGGGGCAACGCTCGGCCCGCACAGCGTCATCCTGCCCGCCGCGCGGATCTCCGAAGGCACCACCACCGGGCCAGCCAGCCTGGTGCTGCGCGGCGAGGTGCTTCCGGCAAATACCTACTGGCGCGGTAATCCGGCGGTACGCTGGAACATCGAACCCGAGACCAAAGCCGAGCAACCGGCTGACCAACAAGCCTGAGGATTCCCCGCCGATGCCCCACCGCATACTCGATGAGTACACCAAGCACCATGGGTCCCCGACGTACACGGTGGAGCACTATGACCTGTCGTTGGTCATCAAGCTCGCCAGCAACCTGCTCGATGGCCGGGCCATGCTGCGCATCCGCGCCGTGGAGGATATCAATGAGGTCGCGTTGAACCTCAGCGGCTTGAAGATCATCAAGGCCACCTGCCAGGGGCGCAAGGTGCCGGTGGCCAAGAAGCACCACCGGATGGTCGTTTCCCTGCCAGCAGTGGTGAAAGCCGGCGAGCGCGTGGAGCTGAACCTGCGCTATGCCGGCAGCCCGCAGGCAGAAAACGGGCTGTGGGGCGAGCTTGGCTGGGAAGAGCTCACCGATGGCATCCTGGTCTCCGGCCAGCCAGTAGGCGCCTCGACCTGGTACCCGTGCAACGACCACCCCAGCCACAAGTCCAGCTACCGCTTCGAGATCTCGGCGGATGCCGGCTACCGCGTCGTGGCCAATGGCCAGCTGGTGGACCATCGCCGTTCGGCCAGCCGCGAGATGTGGGTCTACGAGCAGCGTGAGCCGATGGCCAGCTACCTCGCCACCGTGCAGATCGGCCGTTATAGCCAGATTCCTTTCGATGAAGGCGGCCACCTGGTGGCCTACTCGGTTCCGGGAACCGAGGTGCCGGTGCGCGGCGCGTTCGCGAAGCAGACGGCGATGGCCGAGCTGTTCGAGCGGAAATTCGGCCCGTACCCGTTCGAGAGCTACAAGATCGTCGTGGTCGATGACGAGCTGGAGATCCCGCTCGAAGCCCAGGGCCTGAGCATCTTCGGCAAGAACCACTTGTCGCTGCAGTGGGAAGCCCAGCGCCTGATCGCCCACGAGTTCGCGCACCAGTGGTTCGGCAACTCCCTGACTCCGGGGCGCTGGAAGGATATCTGGCTCAACGAGGGTTTCGCTTGCTTCAGCGAATGGGTGTACTCCGAAGAAGCCCAGGTGATGGCGTTGGACGAGCGTGCCCGCCACGCGTGGGCCATGCTCGAAGGCTTGCCGCAGGACATCATGGTCGGGGACCCCGGGCCCCAGGACATGTTCGATGACCGGGTGTACAAGCGCGGAGCGCTGGCCCTGTATGCGCTGATGCGGCGGCTGGGCGAAACGGACTTCTACACGATGCTTCGCCAATGGACCGCCACGCATCAGCATTCGACGGTGAGCACGCAGGAATTCGCTGACCTATTGGGCCACTACGCACCGGCGGAAGAGATCCAGGACATCCTGGACGCATGGCTGTTTTCCGAGGCGCTTCCGCCCTTCCCTGCCTGATCGGCGCACGGTGCCATGATGTTCCGGCCAGGTCCGCAGGGCTGTTGTCCTTCATCACAAATAACCCTCTGGCTTGGTCTTGTTCAGCATTTGTTCACAAGCTGTTCACCGGATGGCTCTACGGTCATTGCATGACTGTAGAGATCCCCCTGCTCGATGAAGCCTTCCAGGGCTATTCCGTCCTCGATAACGACGATGACGATCCGGTGCTCGTCCGCGCCGATGGAAGCATCGTCGATACCTGGCGGGAGAACTACCCGTATTTCCAGAAACTGGATCGCGCCACCTACGAGGCTGAAAAGCGGGCACTGCAGATCGAGCTGCTGAAACTGCAGAAATGGGCGAAAGCCCATGGCCGCCGGATCATGATCGTTTTCGAAGGCCGCGATGCGGCCGGCAAAGGCGGCACGATCAAGCGTTTCACCGAACACCTGAACCCGCGTGGCGCCCGCGTGGTGGCCTTGGAAAAGCCGAGCGAGCGCGAGTCCACCCAGTGGTACTACCAGCGCTATGTGCAGCATTTCCCCTCGGCGGGCGAGATCGTGCTCTTCGACCGCTCCTGGTACAACCGTGCCGGCGTCGAACGCGTGATGGGATTTTGCACCGAAACCCAGGTGGACCACTTCCTGGAGCAGACTCCCGCCTTCGAGAAGATGGTCGTCGACGAGGGCATCGACCTGGTGAAGTTCTGGTTCTCGGTGTCCGCCAGCGAGCAGCTGACCCGATTCACCATCCGCCGCATCGATCCGGTGCGCCAGTGGAAGCTCTCGCCCATGGATCTCGAGTCCCTGGATAAGTGGGAAAAGTACACCCAAGCCAAAAAGGAAATGTTCCTCAAGACCGATACGGAGCATGCACCGTGGACCGTGGTGAAGTCCAACGACAAGAAGCGCGCCCGGTTGCAGGCGATGCGCCACGTGCTGAACCTTTTCGAGTACAAGGGCAAGGACCACCACCTGGTAGGCTCCCCCGATCCGAAAATCGTGGGCCGCGCGGCCAAGGTGATTACCCACGGCGAAGAATTCTAGATCCGTTCCCGGTGCACCGCTGCTAGGGAACGATGACGCAGGTCCCCAGCAGCCCTTGGCCGCGCGGTCCTTCGGCGATCCAGCGACCGCTCATCGATGCGAGAGCATGCTGCGCGGCAACCGGTCCCGTAGCCCGGATTCCGGCGTGGAAACGGTGGGACTGCGCATCGACGCGAATCTCGCATTCCAGGAAATCCAGCCACTGCCTGGTCAGTGGGAACCACGCCTTGAAGATGCTTTCCTTGGCGCTGAAAATCAGCCGGTCCCAGGCGATGCCCGGATGGTGCGCCGATAGCTCGGCGGCCATCACCTGCTCTTCGGGAAGCAAGATGATGTCGAGGATTTCTGCCGGCAGCGGAGCATGCAGTTCGGCGTCGATGCCAAGGCCGCGAATATCGCTGGTGGAGGCTACTGCCGCTGCACGGAAGCCAGCGCAATGGGTCATGCTCCCCACCACGCCAGCTGGCCAGATCGGTGCCCGTTTTTGATCTGGAACCAAGGCAACGCCCGCATAGCCCAGTTGTGCCAGCGCTCGGCGAGCGCAGACACGGACAGTACGGAATTCCTGCTGCCGCTCAGGCACCGCCTCGGCGATGTACCGTTCTTCTTCCCCGTAGGATCGGCCGTCTTCCAGCTCGGTACGCGACTGGACCACATGTACCGAAGACGGCAGCAGTTCTGCGAAGATATCGTTGCCTTCCATCAGAAGCGCGAAGATCCGCCAGCGCCGGAGAAGCTTCCGCCACCAGAGTATCCGCCGGAGACTCCGCCCGACGAGCTCGCTGCTTCACGCGACTCAGCCACTGCGCTGACGCCCGCGGAATATCCGTGGTGGTAGCCACCCACGCGCCAATACATCGATGCGGGATTCAAAACGTCCAGGATGGTGCCGGAACGGCCGTCATATGCCCCGGATTCATAGCGGGATTTCTTCAATGCCGATTGCATGTCGGCCTTCTCTTCGGCACTTTCCGCATACACTTCGATTTGAGCTTGGGCGAAGACATCCAGCTTTTCGGTCAATTCGGCACGCAACTCCGATAATCCATCGAGCGCTTGATCCACCGTGATCGATTCTTCCTTCAGCTGCACTGACAGTTCGCCGAGCTGCGTGGTTGCCATTTCCCGGTAGGAAGCCAAGGCGGCCGCGCTGCCCATCAGTTCCGGCTCTACGTCGTTGAGCAACTCCCTGATCTCGTCGAGGTCCTCTTCTAGCGGCTCGGTCTGTGCATGCCACGCCTCTTCCCAGGATGCTGAACGGGTATAAAGCGCCGCCGCGGCAATGATGGCGTCATCGGTCAGGTCCAGGGACTGCGCTGTTTCGCGGAATTCCTTGGCGAAGCGAACGCCTTCGGAGCCGGACCGCTCCTTCTTGCCCGAGTCTTCCAGTGCCTGCTGCGCTGCAAAACAAGCACGGTATTTGGCCATGAACTTGGTGAAGCGCTGCTCCAGCTCGGCTGCATGCCCTGAAGCCGACGGCAGCGTACGAGCCGCCAATTCGGTTTCTTCCAGATCCATCGTGACGTTGGTCAGGTGCAAGGTCCCCTGATGCAGTTCTTCCGCGAAAGTTTTCCGACGCGTTGACCGAGTGTGCAGTGCGACGCCGCCGATAATGGCAGCCACGAGGCCTCCGACGCCCGTGGATATCCACAAGGCCGGGTGCTGGTACCAGGGCCGATTCATGATCACGGCCGCCTGATCGGCTACCGCAATGACGCCGTCGGTCCACCGGGATAGATTGAAGTCGTCGTAGCCGGCTTCGTGGATGCTCTCCATGGAGCTCTCTGAGACCTTGCGGTCTTCGCCGAAGTACGTGCCGATCTGTCCATCTCCTTCTCCTTCGATGGACAAGGTGATGATGAACAGGCCGTCGGCCCAGTAGTCGCCATAGTCTTCGGGCTTCCCTGATATCCATTCCGGATGGGATGACTTGGCGTATTCCAGCGTCTTGGTGTTGATGTCATCGGAGTATTCTCCGTTGCGGGCGTAGATTGCCACGTCCGTGGGCTCGTTGAAATCGAGCTCGTCCAGTGCATCACGCAGCCGCTGCTCATTGAGCTTGCCGGTGGAATCCTCGATGGTGACTGATTCCAGGTTCTGCCCGGCCACGACCTGCACACCGGTGGCAGCTTGCGCGGCAGGCAGGGCGCCAGCCAGCCCCAAGGAAAGTGCCGCTGCGGTACCGGCTAGTCGAATGCTCCGGGTTCGTGGGCCCACGATGCGTCTCCTTCTTTCGAGTTCCGGGTTATCTCCGGCTGATGGCCTTTCTCCTATCCTAGCGAGCCGGGGTGTGGCATCGATCATCCTTAAGACGGCTTTCGGCGCATTGGGGCCGCAACGCGCTTGTTCCAACCGGGATTCGCCGAAAAGTGATGGATTCCTCAAGCAGGTGCATTGCATGCCTATTCATGCCTAATCAACGGATGGGAATCCTCCGGGCATGGGAGGAAAAAATGATCGATTGGTTTGAACTGGACAGCACCGCACCAAATTCGGGGCTAAAATTGCAGAATGACTAGCATTGACGATTCCGGGGCATCCGTCCTTTCAGAACCAGAGCGCGAGATCCTCACTTGGGACACCTTCGGTGAAGCTTCCCGCGAACTGGCACAGACCATTGTCGACGACGGCTTCGAGCCGGACATCGTTCTGGCAGTAGCACGAGGCGGCCTGCTGCTGGCCGGCTCGATTTCCTACGCTCTGGGCGTCAAGGCCTGCGGTGCGCTGAACGTGGAGTTCTACACCGGCATCGGCACCGTCCTGCCGGAGCCAGTGGTTCTTCCTCCAATGCTGGACGATGGCCACCTGCGCGACAAGAAGATCCTGATCGTTGACGATGTCTCCGACTCCGGCCGCACCCTTGAAAAGGTTGTCGATCTGGTGTCCGCCTGGGGCGCCGAGGTCAAGACCGTCTGCCTGTACACCAAGCCGCGCACCATCATGGTCCCGGATTACGAATGGCGCCGCACCGACAAGTGGATTACCTTCCCATGGTCGGATCTGCCACCAGTTACCGCTGGCGCAGCCAAGTAAAGTATTTGAATTTCAGCAGGGAACGGCGAGCTTTCGCCGTTCCCTGCTTTTGTTTTGAAGCTACTGCCGCGGGCGCAGGTCCAGGCTGAATCCGGGGCATTGCGGAAAGTCCCCGGTGAAGTCGGCTTCCATCCCGAAGGACTCGTAGAAGGCAATTGATTCGGGGGTGGCTTGCCAGTCCAAAATCATCGGAACCGTGCGTTGCCTAGCCCAGTGGAAAACTTCTTCAACCAGCTTCTTTCCGGTACCCGTGCGCCGGGCGGCAGGTGCCACAAATAAGTCATGCAATCGGCCAACGCTGAACGGGGCGCGCAGCCCCCGTCCGTAGTCCTGGGCCGCCGCATAGCCCGATAGCCCCTGGACGGATTCGGCAACGCAGATGAACCAGCTGGAATCCTTTACCAGCGACTGGAAATTCTTTTCAAAGTCTTCTGCGTCCAGCCCTAAACTCGGCGTAAACAGACGCGCCAGACGGTAGATCTCCGCGGTATCGCCTGATCTGGCGCGACGAATGCTATTCGAAGTAGTACTCATGCATCGATCCTAGAAGCGTTTTCGGTGCGCCGCGTGCGCCCCATGAATTTTTCCCGTTCATTATCATCTTCCGGCAGCGCCTGGCGGAAGTCAGCGAAGCGAGGCCATAAGATGTTGGCATGCGAATTGGCAGCCTCAGCGTTTTCGACGACGACGCGCTTCGCGCTGCCAGCCGAATCGAGGCTGCCGCGAACGAGAAGGCCCGTCCTGGTTGGCAAGGAATCGGTGTCGAGGCTCGAATGCTCCAGTGGCGTGCCGCTGACGGATGGAGCAAGAACCTCCGCGGTGCTTGGGAAGGTTCTTCCTTACTCGGCTTCTCGGCATCGATGACCCACCACTCCGCTCCCGACACGTCGTGGATCTATGTTTGGGTCGATCCCATCCACCAGTCGCGTTCCATCGGAAGCGCGCTAGTTTCCGCTGCTGAAGAGATTAGCCCTTCATCGGTGAAACGATTCGTCTCCAGCGCCTACCGCGGCACTTCCGCTGAACTTGGTGCCCTGGAACAGGAATTCGTTGCCCCGCTTGGCTACCACGTAGCTACTACTGAAACCGTGCTGGAGCTGGACCTTGATTCCTGGACTCCTTGGTGCCAAGGAGCCACTCGTGGCTACGAAGTTTCGACCCACGTCAACGGCGTTCCGGAGCACCTGCGAAAACAAGTTGGACAAATCAAGGGGCTCGTAGATGCGCAGGCTCCAAATGGCGAATTAGGCTGGAGCGAGTCAGCGGTTTCCGCGGAAGAATACGCTCAGGAAATCACGCAATGGATCGCCCAAGGTTCCACGGCCATTGAATCCATTGCGCTGGACAAGCACGGTGACGTGGCTGCGTGGACCTGCCTTGTTGTTGCGCCGGCACCGGAGAGCCCTTCGAATATCGACGGGACGCTCGTTCTTCGCCAGCATCGAGGACATCAGCTCGGGACAGCGGTGAAGGCAGCTAGCCTGGACGCTGCCAAACGTCTGGGGACGATTCACCGGGTAAGAACAAGCAGCGACGACCAGAATACTTGGATGCATGCGATCAATGAGAAAATCGGCTTTGTGCCGGTCGAGCATGAAGCGGTCTATCAAAAGAAATGCTCGCCTCTAGGCGGCTGATCCCTTTCCTTGCGGGCGAGCCGCAAATCGCAGCTCCAGCTGATGCAAGTACTTGCGTGGCAGGACCGCGGTCATGAGTGCGCCGCTAGGAAATTCCACCCCGGCCGCGTAGATGTACGGGTCGGTGTCGATCTCAGCACCTGCGGTTTTACTATCCTCAATCTGGACCTCTGCGTGGCCGTTGACCGTCTTCTCGGTCAACATCATCGGCGGTATCGCCGACGATTCCTGAGGCAATCCGAGCTCCTGCCGAAATTGGTTGATAAGTACGTAGTTGGCATGATCAACCAGCGCTGCGGCCAACGGCTGAGCTGCTTCTGCATCACGCGTCCATGTAGTTCTTACGGCCTCAAATAATTGCGGATAGTTCATGCGACGGACGTATTCTTCCAGCCACCGCGGCCGCTTGTACTGGTGAACGGAGCCAGGCACCACCCCTTCGACTGCACCTTGCTCCAAGCCACCCAGGAATTTCGATCGATCATCCGCAGCATCCCAAAGGGTGTAGCTGACAGTCACACTCATATCGCACAGACCATGGTCGTCATAGTTGTCTTGAATACTCAGGTATCCCGCATCGTCCGACAGTGGCTGTGCGCGCAGTCCCATTATCGCAACAGGCATGAGCTTGAGTTGTTCTGCTTGTGCCAAGCGTGGATCCGGCGTGGCCGCATCAACACGTCCATCCTTTCTCATGCCTTTAGCATGCTCCGATATCTAGTTCTTGTCCATGAATGGGACCTCCAGATGGGCGTTCGGTGCAGGCTTAAATCACCCGAAATTCCAATCACGTCAGTTCCCAAAGGTCTGGCAGGATAGGGTCATGGCCAATCCAGCGAAATCTCTCACCGAAGAAACCCTTGAAGTAATGAAAATGGCATTAGACCGCCGTGATGAAGTTTTTGCCATAGTGGATCAGGCTACAGACTGGGAAACTGCAATAGCTGATCTGGCTAATCTTTTCGGCGTTGATCAAGACCTCTGTGCATCAGTGATGAATTTGCAGATCAGAAGCTGGTTGCCTTCATGGCGAGCTCGCGTCGATGAAGAATTGGAAAAACATGTGGCTACGCGCATACAGGGATCGGCCCCGTAATTGGAAGAGTTTGAAAGGTTCGGAGCGCAAATGTGGATTCGAACATGACTGCCAACTCGACAAGCAAAGAATCCGTTGCAGCGGAATATTCGATTGATCCACAGACGCTGCGTGAAATTGTTACCGACGTTTCAGCCGTGGAGGCAAGAATCCTCCATCTGGAAGAACTCGGGACACCAGGCGAAGCAGAACGCATCGGGTGGCTGAGAATGACCGGGCGACTGGAAGAAGCCGAAGAGCTGGCATGGAGCTGCCTGCGTCGAAGCGGCTTTGCCAGCCAGGATTTCGCGAGCAGCAATGCACTGCCCTATTCTGGCGTTGCTGCAGCGCTTCGCTTAGCCCATGTTCTGCATTGGCAGGGTCGTTTCGAACTCGCCCAGGCAATCTTTGAGTCAGCGCGAGCGTCTATTCAGAATAGGGACTGCTCCTCCGCTGCAGAGAAACACGTCGCCACCACCCTTGAAGCTTTTGCCCTGCAACACCATGGCAAGCTCTATTTCGACCGGGGCCTGATCGGCCAAGCCCTGGACTGTTTCCGCAGTTCCCTATCCCTAAGGCAGAGGCTGAATGCCTCTGAAGATCAACTCGCATCTTCGCGTCTGGCGATAGCAGCAGCGGAATCCCGCATCTAGGGCTGGCCTTGTACCTTTTCGGGAAAGCTACGGCCAATGAAACAAGTTTGCCCGCGCTTCGTTCCCGCATAGGCTGAACCCATGGGTCCTTCACTGCTGCTAACGCCAATGACCGAGGGGGATGCAGATTTCGTTGCGCGCCTGGCTGCAGACGAACGCGTCATGGCCCATATCGGCGACGGAAGCACTTGGAGCCTGGAGTACACCGCGCAACGCGTGGATCATGCCCTGAGCAGTCCGGAGATCTCCTGGTTTATCGCGCGCCGCCAGAATTCTCCGGTTGGACTTTTCACCGCTACCGAACGCAGGCATGCCACCGAAATCGGCTATTGGATCGCCCCGGAATGCTGGGGCCAAGGCTTGGCGAAGGAAATAGTCAGCGAGGGGCTCGCGCAATTGCAGGAAACCGGTCGAAGCGCATTTATCGCTCGTGCCGATGCCTCGAATATCGCCTCGCTGAAAGTGCTTGCCCGTTACGGGTTCATCGCGCAGGCGAAGGAAGGCCCTGGGCTCATAACGTTGACACGGGTTCTTCCCACTGTACCGGTGCCGCCAGCCAGCTAGGGCGTGTAGGTTTCCGATGGGCGGAGCCTATCGGGTGCTTCTTCCTCTACCGTAGCGCTCGGGGTCGCCGGTTCTTCGAGGTGGGTTCCGGCGCCACGCTGGATAAACAGCACCGCTGCCCAGCCTGCCGCGATGAGGACGGCAACGGCCAGGATCCCGAGGAAGAACACCAGCAGCACAGCACCGCATGACCGCAATCCCTTCACTTCAAGCCTCTTCCCTCATCTAGTCGCCTTGTCGGGATATCCCAGATCAAGTGTAGTCCTCAACCTGTCCAACCCGGGCATGGCGACAAAGCAAAATGCCCTGCCGCTTCCCGATCATCAGGAGAGCAGCAGGGCATCTGGCAGGCCAAAAGCCTAGCGCTGGGACGCGCCGAACTTCTCGGTAGCCGCAGCCACCGCCGCGGCACGAGCCTCGGACGCCTCGTCGGCGGTCAGGGTGCGGTCGGCGGCACGGAACCTCAGGCCGAAGGCCAACGACTTCTTGCCGTCTTCGATGCCCTGGCCCTGGTACACGTCGAACAGCGCGATGTCTTCGAGCAGTTCACCGGCGCCTTCGCGAAGGGCGGCAAGCACATCTCCAGCCACGACGTCCTGGTCGACAACCAAGGCCACGTCCTGGGTAGCCAGCGGCTGGGCGGACAGGTGCTGCTGGGCAACAACCACTGCAGGTGCAGCAGCCATCAGTGCGGCAGCATTCAGTTCCATGGCCACGGTACGTGCTGGCAGGTCCTGGTCCTTGAGCAGCTGCGGGTGCAGTTCACCGGCGTAGCCAACGACCTGCCCGGAAACCTTCAGTACTGCAACACGGCCCGGGTGGAAGGCCTGGTGGCTGCCCTGGGCAACCTCAAGCTCAACGCCGAGGACATCTGCCGCGCAGTGCGCCGCATCCAGCGCGTCGGCCCAGTCCCAGGCACGCGGTGCGAAGCCGGCCGCAGCCGATGCTTCGCGGCCGGTGAGAACCGCGGCCAGGTGCCATGGCTGGTCAGGGACGCCGTTGAGCAGCTCGGCCAGGACCTCATCGCTTGGCTTTTCACCTAGCGGAGGCAGAACCGAGGAGCCCAGCTGCGTACCTGGCAGGAAGACGAGGCCTCCTTCATACAGCGCCAGGTCGCGGAAGCCACGGCCGATGTTGCGGCGAGCGGTTTCCAGCAAGCCCGGCAGCAGCGAGGTGCGCAGGAAGCGGAATTCCTTGGAAATCGGGTTGGCCAGCGAAATGGCCTTGACCTCGGTACCGGCTTGCGCAGCACCAAAGGTGCTGTTCTGCGCTTCGGAAACGAACGGGTAGTTCAAGACCTCGGTCAGCCCTGCATCTGCCAAGCCCTGCAGCAGGCGGCGGCGCTGGGACTGGGCGCGGGTCAGGCCACGGCCCGGAGGGGCCACAGGCAAGGTCGCCGGGATCTTGTCATAGCCGACTACGCGGGCTACTTCCTCGACCAGGTCTTCCTTGATGTCCAAATCCGGGCGCCAGCTTGGTGCGGTGACCAGGAAGCCCTCGGCGTTCTGCTCAACGCTCGCGCCGATGCCTTCCAGCGCGGTGATGGTCTGCTCATCGGTGTAGTCCACGCCGATCAGGGCTCCAGCGAAACCTGCCGGCAGCTGGATCTGGGTGTCGGCAGGAATCTGGCCCGCGTCGGTGGCCTTGGTGGTTTCGGTGCCGCCGGCCAGCTGCACCAGCAGGTCCACGGCACGCTGGGCCGCGATCTGCATGATGCGTGGGTCCACGCCGCGCTCGAAGCGCTTGGAGGCTTCGGAAGGCAGCTTGTGGCGACGGCGCGAACGGCCGATGGACACGGTGTCGAAGTGAGCGGCTTCGATCAGCACGCGGCTGGTCGAATCCGAGACCTCGGTGGCCGCGCCGCCCATGACGCCGGCAACGCCAATGGCGCCGGACTCATCGGTGATCAGCAGGTCCTCGACCGACAGCTCGCGTTCCTTGGCATCCAAGGTCACCAGCTTTTCGCCGGCGTTGGCGCGGCGTACGGTGATCGCACCGGCCAGCTTGTCAGCATCGTAGAAGTGCAGTGGCGCGCCGAGTTCCAGCATGACGTAGTTGGAGATATCGACTACCAGCGAGATCGAGCGCATGCCGGCCAGCTGCAGGCGCGAAGCCATCCAGCGCGGGGTCGGGAGGCTCGGGTTGATGCCGGTGACCTCGCGGGTCACGAAGCGGGTGCAGCCCGGTACGCCGTAGATCGGCGCTTCGTCGCGGAGCACTACCTCATGGCCGGCTTCGGTGGCTTCCGAAACGGTCACGATCGATGCGGGATCGGTGAAGGAGGTGCCGGTGGCCAGCGCGTATTCGCGCGCTACGCCGCGGATCGAGAAGCAGTAGCCGCGGTCCGGGGTCACGTTAATCTCCGCCGCCTGGTCATCCAGGCCGAAGAGCTCGAAGACGTCGGTGCCCAGTTCCGGGTCCAGGCCCAGCTTGGACAGGACCATGATGCCGTCGTGGTCTTCGCCGATGCCCAGCTCGCGGGAGGAAGCGATCATGCCCGCCGAGGTGTGGCCGTAGGTCTTGCGCGGCGAGATCTTGAAGTCCCCTGGCAGCACGGCGCCGGGCAGGGTGACAACGACCTTGTCGCCTTCCACGAAGTTGTGCGCACCGCACACGATCCCCTGCACGCCCGAGGGGTCGATGCCCTTGCCGGTCAGGGTCTGCTCGGCGCCTTCTGGAACCACGCGAACCTGGCACCAGTTGATGGTCTTGCCATTGGAGGCAACTTCTTTTTCCAGGGAAATCACCTGGCCGACCACGATGGGGCCCGAGAGCTCATCGCTTGGACGGTGGACATCTTCTTCTTCGAGGCCGACCTTGACCAGGTCTGCCATGACGTCTTCAGCCGATGCGTCGGCTGGTACCTGCGCGTACTCGCGCAGCCAAGATAGTGGAATACGCATTGCTTAGATCTCCATCCCGAAGTGCTGGCTGAAACGGATGTCGCCCTCGATCATGTCGTGCATGTCTGGGACATCGTTGCGGAACATGAGCGTGCGCTCGATGCCCATGCCGAAGGCGAAGCCGGAGTACTCTTCGGGATCAATGCCAGCTGCGCGCAACACGTTCGGGTTGATCATGCCGCAGCCGCCCCACTCGATCCAGCGCGGTCCGCCCTTGGCACCTGGGTGCCAGATGTCCAGCTCTGCCGATGGCTCGGTGAACGGGAAGTAGGCAGGGCGCAGGCGGATCTGCGCTTCGGCGCCGAACATCTGCCGGGCGAAGTGCTCCAGGGTGCCGCGCAGGTCGGCCATGGTCAGGCCCTTGTCCACGGCCAGGCCTTCGAACTGGTGGAAAACCGGGGTGTGGGTGGCATCGAGCTCATCGGTGCGGAAGGTGCGCCCAGGGCACAGCACGTAGACCGGCACATCGCGCTCGAGCATCGAGCGGACCTGCACCGGAGAGGTGTGGGTACGCAGCACCAGGTGCGCGTCGGCAGGCTCCACGAAGAAGGTGTCCTGCATTTCGCGGGCAGGATGGTCCGGCTTGAAGTTCAGCGCGTCGAAGTTGAACCATTCGGATTCGACTTCCGGGCCCTCGGCGATTTCCCAGCCCATGCCGACGAAGATGTCGGATACACGGTCCTGCAGGACCGAAAGCGGGTGGCGGGCGCCAACGCTGCGGCGGCGGGCGGCCGCGGTGACATCCACGGTTTCTTCGACCAGGATGCGGGCGGCTTCGGCTTCTTCGAGCACGGTGGTGCGGGCAGCCAGGGCCTTGTTGACCCGTCCGCGGGCACCGCCGACGAGCTTGCCGGCAACAGCCTTCTGGGTCTTGTCCAGCTTGCCGATCTGGCGGTTGGCCAGGGACAGCGCGGACTTCTCGCCGGTGTGGGCCAGGCGCGCTTCCTTCAGCTCGTTCAGGTCGCCAGCGGCCTGGATGGCTGCCAGGGCGGCGTCGACCGCGCCCTGGATGCCGGCTTCATCGGTTGGGTGCGGAACATTGGACTCCCCGACAGGAGCTTGTTCAGTTGTCTGATCAGACATGGGATCGATCGATCCTTACTCTTATCTTGTACTTACGCGTAGAACACTTTGCTTCCATTCTATGGCTAAGGGCCCGTGATCGTTTCACCGATGACGGGCCCTTGGCGTGAAGCTTCTTACCTTGAAGCAGGATTGCTGCTCATTAATGCGATTCCTTGGCACCCCTTGGCGCGAAAGCGGCAACGAAGACGAAGGTCAAAACCAGCAGCGCCCCGCCGAATACGGCGGAGTAGAACATGGTGTGGTCGACCTTGGCGGTGGCCTGGTAGGCGGCGGCGCCCTTGATCATGTCGAAGGTGACGGTGTGGTGCTCGACGGTACCCGGGGTGTGCGAGGTGACTGCGCCGGGGAAGGTGACGTGCAGGTTCGCTTCGGTGAAGGAAGAATCCACGGTGGCTTTGTCGCCCGGCATCGAGAAGGAGTATTCCTTCCCGTCATCGCCCAGGTTGATCTCGAATCCGAAGACGCGGAATGCGTCAGCCAGCTGGACGTAGGTCATCGGGCTGGTGGTTTCAAAGCGCAGGCCGACGTTTTCGCCATCATCGATGTTGCTGTAGCTCCACTGGTCCCCCAGCTGCTGTTCCATCATTTCGATGTCGATCTGGCTCTCGAGGACTTCTTCAAAGCTGACGCCATTGAGCGTCGACTTGTGCAGGGTCAACTGCACGGCCCCGGCGACCTTGTCTTTGCCCAAGACGTTGACTTCTGCGTTCATGTTGACGCAACCAGAAAGTGCTAGGACGGCGGCGAAGGCCAGAGCGATAACGCTCATAAATCGCTTCACGAAAAGTGCTCCTCAAAATATCGGCTATAGGCACAGTGCCAGAAGTTGGCGCGGTAATAAGCTTACGGGTGTTTAGCGCTGCGCCCCGGCACGTGCCTGGGCCAGGCATGCCGCCACGATCGGCGCATCGGCCGGAATCCACGGGACGACGGCGGACAGCGAGTCATCGAGTTCCAGCCAGGCCAGCTGGTCATGCCCGTCCAGGGTCGCTGGCTCGCCCTCGGTGATCTGGGCGAACCACATGCGCATGGCAGCCTTCTCGTTCAGCTGCCACCCTTGGGGATGCGGGCCTGGGATGGGCGCGCCAAGACGCATCTGCACCCCGAGTTCCTCGCGCAGCTCGCGGTGCACGGCCTGGACTTCGCTCTCGCCGGGTTCGACTTTTCCACCGGGGAATTCCCAGAGCCCGGCAAGGGCTTGAGGGCGGTTGCGGCGCGCGGCCAGGAGCCTGGTGGGCCGGGCCAGGTCATCGACGATGGCCACGGCAACAATTTGCTTGAGTTCAGCTTCCATGGGAGTCCAGTGCGCTCCGATTCGCTGAGCGCTGGGCGCGGGCCGAAGCGTACAGGCAGACGGTGGATGCGGTACCCACGTTCAGGGATTCGGCAACACCGTAGAGCGGCACGGCCACGCGGTAGTCGGCGGCGTCCTTCTCGTGCTCCTCCAGCCCCTGGCCTTCATTGCCGAACAGCCACAGGGTTGGCGCTTCCAGCACCGGCTGTGCTTCTGGCGCTTCGGTGCCTGGCTGGCTTGCACGCAGCACGGCGGCATCCTGCAGGGTGTCCAGGTTGTGCGCCGCATAGCCGTCGGCGGCCAGGATCTGGCTTCCGGTGGTCTTCGCGGCGGCGACCAGGTGGTCGAATTCGATGTTGTTCAGCACCGGTACGTGGAACAGCGAGCCGGCGGTGGAGCGCACGGCCTTCGGATTGTAGATATCCACGCTGCCCTTGGTCAGGATCACCGCATCGGCTCCGGCGGCATCGGCGGCACGCAGGATGGTGCCGGCATTGCCCGGGTCCTGGATGCGGCAGAGCACGGCGATCAGCTTCGGCTTGGTGTCCAGCACCTCGCTCAGCTGCGGCTGGGACATGGCGACCACGGCAAGAATGCCCTGCGGGGTCTGGGTGTCAGCCATGGCGTGCAGCACTTCGCCGGTGACGATGCGGGTTGGAACCTTGGCGCTATCGAGCAGCTGCACGAATTCTTCGTGGCTCTCCAGAAAGCCGCCGACAACATAGACGCCCTGGACCAGGTTGTCGTCCTCCAGATGGGCCCTGAGTGCTTCGCGTACCGCCTGCGGGCCCTCAACGAGGTATTCGCCGGTGGCTTCGCGCCCCTTGCTCTTGGCCAGACGCGCGATGGCCTTGACTCGTTCGGCGCGTGGATTGGACATCACTTCTGGAGGAAAACTGCTCATGTCTCGAGAATACCGGTAGAAACACGCAAAGGGCGGGTCCGCGCTGTGCGCGGGACCCACCCTTCGGTGTGATCTGTCCTACCTGAGCCTCAGCTCAAAGGGAGAAGAGATTTACTTCATCTGCTGACGGGATTCGCCGCCAGCTGGTTCGAAGCCTGCAGCCTTGGCAGCTTCGATGGAGTTGAACCAGAACTCGGCTTCGGTCTGGTCGTACCAGGTCGAGCCTGGAACGTGGTACTTGTTCGAGCCGGCGTTGCCCTTGATGATGAAGCCCTCAGGTGCGTCTTCGCCTTCAACGGCCTTGACTACGCCTTCGCCCTCGACGGACTTGGCAGCAGCCTTTGGAGCCTTGGCAGCCTTAGGTGCAGCAACCTCAGCAGCGGCAGCCTTTGGGGCGTTGACGTCAGCTGGAAGTGCATCCTTGGCAAGCTTTACCAGGGTAGCGAAAGCGTTCGAGTCCGAAACAGCCAGCTCTGCGAGCATACGACGGTCAACCTCGATCTGAGCAGCCTTCAGGCCCTGGATCAGACGGTTGTAGGTCATGCCGTTGGCGCGGGATGCAGCGTTGATGCGCTGGATCCACAGGCGGCGGAAGTCGCCCTTGCGCTTACGGCGGTCGTTGAAGCTGTAAACGAACGAGTGGAGCAGCTGCTCCTTGGCCTTACGGTACAGGCGCGAACGCTGACCGCGGTAACCCTTTGCGCGTTCCAGAACGACGCGACGCTTCTTGTGGGCGTTTACTGCCCGCTTCACACGTGCCACGTGTGTACTCCTTCAAGTCAGTTCCCCAGTGCCCGCGATTTTGCGGGATGGGTGAAATCTATGGGTGGTGGGGTATTGCTTCCCCGTATTGCGAAAGGGAGAGCTTAGAGGCCCAGCATCCGCTTGATGGTCTTTACATCGGCCTTAGCGACGATCTGGTCAGAAGCCAGGCGACGGGTAACGCGCGAGGACTTGTGCTCCAGGTAGTGGCGACGGTTGGCCTGCTGGCGAGCGAGCTTACCGCTACCGGTGAGCTTGAAGCGCTTCTTGGCGCCACTGTGAGTCTTGAACTTCGGCATAGCTGCCGTTCTCCTTACGTGCTCCACCCGGTAAAGCACCGGGTGGGGATCATCCGAAGCGGGCCCCGATAAAGGTGACCGCTGTTGTTCTCTTGTAGTTGGACCTTCCCGGAAGAAGATCCTTCACCGTGAACGGTGACGGGCTCGAAAGCCCAACAGGCTTGGCTAGGCGTCGCCTTCAGCTGCCTGACGTGCCTGCTCCAACTTGGCGCGGGCTTCATCATCCATGGAAGCTGCGACATTCTGGCCCTCGGTCTCAGCCGGCGCGTCGGTGCGGATCTTTCGCTTGGCCGCGCTGCGGCCACCCGACTTCTGCTGCTGTTCGCGGCGAGCCTCTGCCTTGTTCTTCAGCGGACCAACAACCATGACCATGTTTCGGCCATCGATGCGCGGGCTGGATTCAATGATTCCAACTTCGGCGACGTCTGCTGCAAACTTTTCAAGCAAGCGAATGCCCATCTCTGGACGCTGCTGCTCACGACCACGGAACTGGATCATGGCCTTGACCTTGTCGCCGGCGCCCAGGAAGCGCAGTGCGTGGCCGACCTTGGTCTCGTAGTCGTGGGTGTCGATCTTCAGGCGGAAGCGGACTTCCTTCAAGACCGTGTTGGTCTGGTTCTTACGAGCTTCGCGAGCCTTGACAGCGGCTTCGTACTTGTACTTGCCGAAATCCATCAATTTGCACACTGGAGGCTTGGCGCTGGGTGCCACCTCGACCAAGTCCAGATCGGACTCTAGAGCAAGACGAAGCGCGTCCTCGATACGGACGATGCCTACCTGCTCGCCATTAGGGCCGACGAGACGTACCTCTGGCACGCGAATGCGCTCATTAATGCGTGGATCGCTGATGTGTCACTCCTGAAATTCGTAATCCATGACCGCAAACAAAGAAGGCCCCCGTCTGCGATTGCAGGCGAAGGCCAAAAAGAACGACAAAGCCGAACACGGGATTGCTCCTGCGTAAGCGCTTGGGGAATGCATTGCTGCAATCCTGCCGAAATACCCGGAAGCCTGGAAACGGCGACAGCGGGTGGGAGTTGGCCTCCACTTGCATGGCTCAATACTAGTACGAATCCCTCATCCAGTGCTAGCTGGAGAACTGCGAGAAGTACCGGCATCGAGTCGGTCTGTGACAAGCTTAGCAGTATGACTAACGAAGACACCAACTCGCACCAGCACGCTGTCGACCAGCAGGCGCGCGATATCGCAGAAGTTGCAGCCGTTGAAATCATCACCACGGCCGCCGTCCACCTGATGAGTGCAGCAGCAGTCAAGTGCGGACTTGCAGAGGGCGAAGATGCCAATGAGCTGAAGGATCTCGATGAGGCCCGCAAGCTGATCACCGCACTGGCAGGCCTAGTCACCGCCGGTGCGCCTGAGATCGGCTCGCAGCACGCAGCGCCTTTGCGTGACGGCCTGCGCAGCCTGCAGCTGGCCTTCCGCGAAGCTTCAATCATCCCGGATGCACCAGGCAAGGGCCCGGGCGAGAAGTTCACCGGACCGGTCAACTAGGTAATATTGGTTGAATTTTAAGAGATTAACATCATGGACTCGTTTCCCCAGGGAAACGGGTCCATTTGTTGTTTGGATCACCAAGCTAGGTTGGAATCATGCAGATGCTCGAACAACCAGTGATCGACGCCGGTGCTTTCCGGCTCCGCCCCTTCCAGCCCAGCGACATTCCTGCCGTGAGGCAGGCCTCCACGGACCCCTACATTACGCAAATCACCACGGTCCCGGCGCAAGGAACTGAAGCCGGCTATGCGGCATTCATCGAGCGCCAGCACCGCCGGGTGGCCGAGGGCAGCGGGTATTCATTTGCCATAGCCGAAACGGCCACGGATCGTGCCGTTGGGCAAATCGGCTTGTGGCTGCGCAATGCCGACCACGGCAGGGCCAGCATCGGATACTGGATCGCACCGGAGCACCGCAGGCGCGGCATTGCCAAGCACGCGTTGGCTGCGCTCGGCGCCTGGGCATTGGAGCATCCGGGAATCGACCGGATCGAGCTCTACGTGGAGCCGTGGAACGAGGGGTCGTGGCGGGCCGCTGAAGCGTGCGGCTTCCAGCGTGAAGGCTTGCTGCGCAGCTGGGAACAGGTGGGCACCGCACGCAGGGACATGTACATGTACTCGCGGCTCAGGGCAGCTCCACCAGCCTAGGCGATCGTTTCCAGGCGACGGCGGCGGGCGCGGCGAACGCGGCGGCGGATCTGCTGCGCAATCAAGGCAATCACCACGACCACTGCAGCCATGGCGCCGATGCCAAGGAAGGCCGGGGCGGGTCCGAGGTTGTCGACGAATATGCCGGTGATCGGCGATCCCAACGCGGTGCCAGCGGTCATCGCAGAGCCATACCAGCCCATGGCTTCGCCGCGACGCTTTTCGGCCACCAAGTCGGTGAGCCACTCAGAGGCCGCCGACAGCGTCGGCGCGCACAGGAAGCCGGGGAGTGCGGAGAACAGCGCCAATGACCAGGTATCCCACGCGAAGTACATGGGGATCGTCAGCACGGCCATGCTCAGCAGCAGCACCAGTGGAGAAATAACCCGCTTCATCGACCCGTAGATCAGGCCGCCGACCAGCGAAGCTCCGCACCAGAAGAAGAACACCAGACCCAGCTGGTGGCTCTGCGCCGACGCGTCCAATTCGGCCACGATGGCCACTTCTGTGCCGGTGAGCAGCATGCCTGCTCCGGCCGCGGCAATGAATACTGCCAGGACCGAAGCGCTGACCCAGTTGAAACGGTTCTTGAAGTTGCGGCCACGCTGCTTGATGCGGGCGCGGGCAGACTTCATGCCGGCTGCGATCAGCTCGCCCTCGACTTCGGGTACACCCATCGGCGCGGCCGCAATGAAGCTGGCCTCCGCCCCCAAGCGTTCCTCGTGCACGTTGGCCCGCGAGGCGATCGCCTTGGGATCATCGCTGCGCGTTGGCGGATTCAGGATCATCAGCGCCAACCCGGCAACCGTCGAGGTCACGCCGATGACGCTCAATCCAATGACGCTGCTGATCTGGGTGGCGACAATGCCGGCGCTTGCAGGTCCGACGATGAACACCAGTTCGGTGGCGGTGGCATCCAAGGCGAAGGCGGTACGGCGTTGTTCGCCGGTGGTCATGATGCCCAGCGCGGTACGCACCACTGAGAAGACCGGTAGCGCGAAGAGTCCGCCGATGAAGGCCAGCGGGTACACCCAGACCAGTGGAACATGCGGCACCGTGCACCAGACGAGTGTTTCGACGATCACCGATGGGATCATCGCGCGGCGCAATCCCCAGACATCTACGCGGGCACCGCGCCACGGGGCGCCAATGGCGATGCCCAAGGTCATGACGGCCGTGACCAGACCGGCCGAAACCCAGGATTGGCCGAGGTTGTTCACCAGATGCAGGAGCAGCAGCATGCTCAATGCGGAGTGCGGAAGTCGGGCAATCATGCCAATCAGCAACAAAAGTGAGATCTGCGGTTGACGCAAAATCTGCCAATAGCTTTTCATGCCCGGAAAGTTCCTTGTCTGGTCGAAAGGAGCCCGCCGGTTTAGTTCGGCGCGCTGTGCAAACTGAGTTCGAGGGAATCCACTGCTTCAGCGAATTCGGTGTTTTGGGACAAACGTCCGTGGATTGCGCGAGTCGTCTCGCGAGCGTCGTTCTCGCTCGTTCCGGGAGCAAAAACAAACTGCAAGTTCAGTTCCGGTCCGGGACCTCCGCCAAGGACCACTTGCCCGTCCTTGCTGCGTGAGCCGACTCCCCTGCCCGGGGCAACCTTGACGGTCTGCAACTGGCCAAAGCCTTCGGTTGCATCCTGCACTAGGTTGGCGATCTGCTGGTTCTGATAACTCGGAATCCAGTCGATCTGCTTGGCCAGGTTCCAGACCCCCGGTCGTCGAAGCACGAAGGTGAATTCGCTTCCGGGATCGAGTACCAGCAGCTGGCATTCCTCGCTGACTGCCGAGAGGGCCGCCCGCGGGGCGTAAACCGCCACTGGTCGAGCTTCCTTGTGCCAAGCCTGCAATCGTTCGACGGTCGTGAAGATCGGCAGGGCCATGCGGCCATCTGGAGCCTTGATTTTCACCAGCGCCATATCGGCTTCCTTGTCGGATGCGAAGCCGTGTTCCGTCATGGCTTCTTCGCCGAGCTGGGCTACCACCGCAACGAAAACGCGTGCCTCGGACAAGGATTTATGCACCTCGCCCTCCCCTGCGCTGCCATCGCGCAAGGCCGCCAGTGCGGCAACGACGTTGGCGTCGGCCTTGCCGTCGTCCTTGTCGAAATTATGCAGGGGGTTGCCTTCACCGCTCAGGTCCCGGCCTTCCCAGTCCTGACCGGCAGAGTCGGTGCTAGAGCCTGCCTGCGCCAGTGCAGCGACAATATGTCCCGGCAGGTGGCGTTTGGGTGCAGATTCAGGTTGCTCGGTACTCATAGCTCCATGCTATCGGTGGTTTCGGGGTTGTTGGAGGGAAGTTTCAAAACTGCAGTCATGAGCTTGGACACCCCTATCCGATGATTTCAGATTTCTTTCCCAGCACCTGCGCGCAGTCGCGGGCCCGAGGAGGGAAAGACCGGGATCCGCTTTCACGAATAAAAAAAGACGATTCAAAAGCGCGAGCTTCTGAATCGTCTTTCCCTGCTGCAGCATGGGGCCTAGCGGCGACCTGCTACATCGAGCGCTTCTTGCAAGGTGAATTGGCCCGAGTACAGCGCCTTGCCCATGATGGCTCCTTCGATGCCTTCTGGAACCAGCTCGCGCAAGACCCGGAGGTCTTCGAGCGAGGAGATGCCGCCCGAGGCGACAATCGGCTTGCTGGTCTTGGCAGCGATTTCGCGCAATAGTTCAACGTTCGGTCCGCGCAGGGTGCCGTCCTTGGTCACGTCGGTGACGACGTATCGGGCGCATCCGGCATCTTCGAGGCGGGCCAGAACGTCCCACAGGTCGCCTCCGTCCTTGGTCCAGCCGTGGCCGGACAAGGTGGTTCCGCGCACGTCCATGCCCACGGCGATCTTGTCGCCGTGGCGGGCAATGGCCTGCTTGGTCCATTCCGGGTTCTCCAGCGCGGCGGTTCCGAGGTTGACGCGGGTAGCGCCGAATTCCAGGGCCCGGTCAAGTGAAGCGTCATCGCGGATACCGCCGGAGAGCTCGACCTTGATATCCAGTTCCTTGGCAATGCGCTGGACAATCTCAACATTGCTGCCACGGTCAAAGGCTGCGTCCAGGTCGACCAGGTGCAGCCATTCAGCGCCGGCGTTCTGCCAGGAGAGCGCAGCTTCCAGCGGGTCGCCGTATCCGGTCTCGGAACCGGCTTCGCCCTGGACCAGGCGCACTGCCTGTCCGCCAGCGATATCTACTGCAGGCAAAAGTTCGAGGATTGGTTGCTCGCTCATGATGTCCTTAGTGAAGAAGTAATGTGATTAGTAGGTCAAGGACCAGGCTGCGATCAGGCTCAGGCCTGCAAGTACCCACAGCGCGATGATCCATGAGATATGGGCCTTCTGGCTCTTCAGCGAAATGGCTCCGCCAATCAGGAAGGCCCCGACAACGCCCAGAATAAGGGTCCACATGCCTAGAGCGTCCCCAACCAGTTGCGAAGCAGCTGCGCGCCAGCGTCCCCGGACTTCTCCGGGTGGAACTGCACTGCCGATAGCGGGCCGTTCTCGACGGCGGCCACGAAGGGCGTTCCGTGCGTCGACCAGGTCACCTGTGGCGGGGTCATCGCTGGCTGGGTTACGTCGAATTCCCACTTCTGAACAGCGTAGGAGTGCACGAAGTAGAAACGTTCACCCTCGATGCCGGCGAACAGCTTGGATCCTTCCGGCGGGCGTACCGTGTTCCAGCCCATGTGCGGGATGACATCCGACTGCAGGCGTTCAACCTTGCCCGGCCATTCGCCAATGCCTTCGGTTTTCACACCGTGTTCCACGCCTTCTTCAAAGAAGACCTGGTGTCCCACGCAGATACCCAAAACCGGCAGGCCCCCGGCAATGCGGCGACCGATCCAGCGCAGGGAACCGGTTTTGGCCAGCTGCTCCATGACCGAGGCGTAGGCGCCAACACCGGGGACTACCAGGCCGTCGGCGGCCACGATCTTCTTCGGATCTGCGGTCAGTTCCACTTCGGCACCGGCGGCTTCCAAAGCGCGCACAGCGGAGCGGACGTTGCCGGACCCATAATCCAGGACAACTACTGTTTTCTTTTCCACTTACAGTGCACCCTTCGTGGATGGGATCTTGTCGCCCATGCGCTCATCGCGCTCTACCGCTTCGCGCAATGCGCGCGCGAAGGACTTGAACTGCGCTTCAACGATGTGGTGCGGGTCGCGACCCGAGAGCACCTCGATGTGAGCACAGATCTGTGCGTGGAAAGTGATGGCTTCGAAGACGTGACGGGTCATCGAACCGGTGAAGTGACCACCGATCAGGTGGTATTCCTGGCCCGCAGGCTCGCCGGAGTGCACGAGGTATGGCCGGCCCGACACATCGACTACCGAACGGGACAGGGCTTCGTCCAGTGGAGCGTAGGAGGTGCCGAAGCGGCGGATGCCGGCCTTGTTGCCCAGTGCCACGCGCAGTACTTCGCCAATGGTGATCGCGGTGTCCTCGACGGTGTGGTGAACGTCGATGTGGGTATCGCCGGTTGCACGCACGGTGAGATCGATGAGCGAATGCTTGGATAGCGCAGTCAGCATGTGGTCGTAGAACGGCACCGAGGTGCTGATCTCAGAGACACCGGTGCCATCGAGGTCCAGTTCAACGAATACGGACGATTCGCTGGTCACGCGTTCCATGCGGGCGCGACGTGCGCCAATCAATTCGGCAGACATGTCTTCCTTCGCTTGTCTTTGATTACTTCTGCGAGCCGAGCAGTTCGGCAAGTCGTTCCAAGAAGGCTGTGGTTTCCGATTCGGTTCCTGCCGTAACACGCAAGGTTCCCGGGATTCCATTGTCGCGGATGATGATGCCGGCTTCCAACAGGCCTTCCCAAATCTTGTGGGGGTCTTCGACGCCACCGAAGAAGACGAAGTTGGAGTCGGAGACCGATGGCTTGAGGCCAAGTTCCTTCAGGCGCGCGACGATGCGGTCCCGCTGGGACTTGATGTCCTCGACCTGGGCCAACAGCAACTCGATGTTCTTCAAGGCCGCGATGGCGGTTGCCTGGGTCACTGCCGACAGGTGGTACGGCAGTCGCACCAAGCGGATGGCATCGGTGACTTCTGGCGCAGCGGCCAGGTAGCCTACGCGCGCACCGGCCAGGCCGAAAGCCTTGGACATGGTGCGCGAGACAATCAGCCGCTGGCGGCCTTCGAGCAGGCTCAGCGCCGAGGTGGTGCTGGCCAAGGAGAACTCGGCGTACGCCTCATCCACGATCACCATGCCGTTATGCTCGCTCATGGCTTCATATACCGCGGTGATGACGTCCAGGCCAAGGGCCGTGCCGGTGGGGTTATTCGGAGAGCAGAGGAAAACGATGTTCGGCTTGTGCTCGCGAACCTGTGCGGCTGCGGAATCGGCGGACAACGTGAAATCTGCGGCGCGTTCACCGGCGATATATTTCGTGTCAGTACCACTGGCAAGCAGCGGGTACATGGAGTAGGTTGGGCCGAAGCTCATCACGGCACGGCCGGGGCCGCCAAAGGCTTGCAGGATTTGCTGCAGGATTTCATTGGAACCGTTAGCGGCCCAGATATTGTCCTTGGTGAGCGAGTGGCCGAGGTAATCGGCTAGGAGTTCGCGAAGCTCGGTGAACTCGCGGTCCGGATACCGGTTCAACATTGCCGCCGCCTTGGCCACCTCTTGTGCAATGGCATCGACGACTGTCGGTGGCAACGGATGGGTGTTCTCGTTGACGTTCAGCTGGATGGGCACGTCAATTTGTGGTGCGCCATAAGGGGATAGCCCGCGGAGATTCTCACGCAAGGGCAGCTGACTCAAAAGTTCACTGCGGTCATTCACGCATCAAGTCTACGTGCGCAGCGCGCCTGCCGGTGAATCCGCTACGGCCACAGGTAACAAACTCGAAGCAGGCTGGGGAAGCTAGCCGGCAAGGACCGGAATCGACAAGGTTTCGCCAACCTGGATTTCGCTGCCGGTCAGGGCATTGAGTTCGGCGATGTGGCCCACTGCCGAGGTCACGTCGTAACCGGTGGCGTAATCCCGGGCCAGGCTCCACAGCGTATCCCCTGGAATAACGGTGACATCAACGGTTCCGACTCCAACAGGAGTATCGGCTGCGGCATGCGCGTCAGAGGCAAACATGGAGATGAAGAAAGCTGCGGCGATGGTGAGTGCGAAAATGGGCATACCCACAAGCACGGCCCATCCGCGACGGTTGATGCGGATCTTCAGTGGTGCCTGGGTCTGATTTGAGTCAAGTGCGACGGTTGCCATGACTTTGTCTCCTCAAGAAATTCAAGTGATGCGAATTTGTATTCGAAAGCGTAGATTCGAAAACTTGTTCGAACCTCGTATATCTGTTCTAACAGAGGTTTGCGGAACTTGTCCAGAAGTTTTCGAACAAATCTTTGAAAGAAGCTCGCTTATCTACTAAGATTTCGAAGTAGACGAGCAATGAAAACATCTCACCATCTAGCGCCGACAGTTTGGACTTACGAACTTTCGAATGATTGCTAGGGAAGGCAAAATCTCATGTCAGCTTCACAACGCACTCCCCGATCGAATGCACGTTCGCTGACGATTCGCCAAAAGAAGATCCTGGAGACGATCCAGCGGTCAATCGGCAAGAACGGTTATCCACCATCGATGCGTGAGATTGGTGACGCAGTAGGGCTCAAGAGCCTTTCGAGCGTCACCCACCAGCTGAGCCAGCTGGAAAAGCTCGGCTATATCCGTCGAGATCCACGCCGTCCGCGCGCAATGGAAATCCTGCTGCCTCTGCAGCTGGCCGAAGACGCCGAGAAGGCCGAAGTTTCGAAGGAGGTCGAGCCAGATGCCAGCGAAGACGCCAAGATCATTGAATTGAGCACTTCCGCTGACACCACCATGGTTCCCCTGGTTGGCCGTATCGCTGCCGGCGGTCCGATCCTTGCCGAACAGTCCGTCGAAGATGTTTTCTCGTTGCCTCGTCAGCTCGTAGGCCACGGCGAACTGTTCATGCTCAAGGTTTCCGGCGATTCAATGGTTGACGCTGCGATTTGCGATGGCGACTGGGTAGTTGTCCGCCGCCAGCAGACGGCGGACAACGGCGACATCGTAGCTGCCCTGCTCGATGAAGAAGCCACGGTAAAGACTTTCCGGCAGCGTGACGGGCATACCTGGCTGCTTCCGCAGAACTCGCGCTACGAACCAATTTTGGGTGATGCCGCAACGATCATGGGACGCGTCGTCTCGGTGATGCGCTCGCTCTAGAATACGTACGGTCATTGCGCTGGTGCTTGGCACCAGCGCAATTCTCGTTTAACCCGCTATTGGCCGGCGTTCAACTCGAATTGAGCGGCCGCCGAGAAGATCATCCAGCGTTGGATTGCCGCCGAAAGCCGGCGTGGTTCCTGGTCAGCCAGATGGCGCGCCGTTGCCATGACCAGCCTCCTGGCCTGCTCCCGGCTCCGGGCTTCTATGCGGACATCATTACCGGCGAGGGCCAGATATCGGCAGAGTATCCCCGCGAACAGGTTGCCGTCTCCCCCGCTGTTGAACGAGAGGACCCCGGCAGCAGTTGACAGCGATTTCGTGGTGGCATCGATCAGTACTTTAGCGTGAGCCAGATCAGCAGGCTCGCCAAGCTCAAGCAATGCCCCGAGCACCAGGCCCTGGTTATAGGTGTAGACCGCTGGTTCCACGGCGTGTCCCTGCGTGGTCAACCGAAGTCCGTCCAGATACAGTCCTCGCTCCACGCTGAACAGATTCTTTTCCAGCCACTGGAGAAGCTCTCGCGCGGTCTCTTTCTCCCCGGTACGGGCAAAGAACAGTGCCGCCGGCGCGTTGGCTGGCGTGTTCTTGAAATCCCGCTTTCTGGACCAGTACAGGCCGCCGTCCAGCACCCCATCCATGCCGGCATGGAGCTGCCGTCCCAGCGTCCGAACTGCCGCCTCGGCAGGACGGCTCCTGTGTCCCGTCACCAGCTGCGTGAACTCTGACAGGCGGCCGCTGGCCAGGGCAAGCCAAGCCATGTCGTCGAAGAAGTAGTTGGGCAAGATCCCGAAGTTTCGAATTCGAATGCCGCGCAATAGGCCGTTGGCCCGGGCAAGCGCTTCGCGCGCCCGGTGTTCGTTGCCTTCGTCCCAGTACGATCGGCCCTCATCGATGATGGCATCCAGATAGTGCGCCTGCCACCAATAGTTCCACTCCGCAAGCGGGTGCGCGAAACCATTGAGATTGCTGAGCATGCTTCCGTCGCGCAACCGATGCGCTTTGCTGTAGCTCTGTCCAATCCACGTTCCGGGCAACCCCATGAGGCGATGCCCGAACCGCTGGTGGGTGTCGATCGCGGCTTGGTGCGCCAATTCCTGCATGGACTCCATGGTGCCTTCCGATTCGAGCTTCATCAGTTCTTGTCACAGACCTTAGTGCATCTGGAAGCATCATGCTGGTACCGGTTAAAGAACTTGAGCTGTCCCGAAGGACAGCTCAAGTTCATACTCTGGCCGCGGCTATTTCCCGCCCGGGTTCAATCGCTTGAGAACACCAGTGATGACCTTCTTATCGACAGTCGGCCACATCGGCGGCAGGGTAGCTTTCAAGAAGCTGCCGTACCGCGCCGTGGCCATGCGCGAATCAAGGATCGCCACAACGCCCTTATCCCCGACCGAACGAATCAAGCGCCCAGCACCCTGGGCCAGGCGAATCGCCGCATGGGTGGCGGCAACCTGCATGAAGCCATTTCCGCCATGCTTGGCCACGTCCTCGGAACGGGCCTTGGAGATAGGATCATCCGGGCGCGGGAAAGGAATCTTGTCGATGATGACCAGCCGGCAAGAATCGCCTGGCACGTCTACGCCCTGCCACAAGGTCATGGTTCCAAACAGGCAGGTGTCGCGTTCGCTGCTGAACTGTTCGACCAGCGACTTCATGCTGGCTTCACCCTGGCACAAGATTTCCACGTCCAGGCGCTCGCGCAAGATGCTTGCCGCTTCCTCGGCGGAACGCTTGGAAGTGAACAGCGCCAAGGCGCCGCCACCGGAGGCCTTGATGAGATCTTCGATCTCATCCAGCGTCTCCGCCGCCAGTTGGCGTCCTGGCTTGGGCAGGTGCTTGGCCACGTAGAGGATGCCCTGCTTGGGGTAATCGAAAGGGCTGCCAACATCTACGCCGGTCCATGATGGAGCGCCGGCGCCCATCAGGCCCAAGGAGCCTGCTACCGAGTCGAACTGCGAGCCAATGGCCAAGGTGGCGCTGGTCAATACGACCGTGCGCCCGTCGAAGAGGCCCTCGCGCAACTTGCCGGCCACCGACAACGGTGCCACGTTCAAGGTTGCAGGCTGGCTCTCATCGGCCTCGACGTAGCCCCGGCCTTCGACAAACTCCCGCGGACGGGTGGTGTACAGGACCTCGCGGCGTTCTTCGGATTCGAGCATGCGAATCGCATCATCCATCACTGCCTGCAGCTGGGAGCGGGCAGTCTGGCGGCCGCCATCGGCCGGTGCATTGGCTTCGGGCTTGGACAGCGCCAGAGCCAGCCGGGCCTGCTCCACGATGTCGTTCAGGGCAATGCCCATGTCTTCGCGCAGACCATGTTCCAGCAAGCCTGTCGGCAACCCGGTCAACGACTTTTCCAGGCGGTTTGCGGCCTTGACCATCTCATCCGCATTGATACCGCAATGGCGCTTGGCACCGCCAGCGGCGGTAAGCACCATGCGCGAGGAGAGCGCGCCCGAAACCGAGCTGGTCACGCGATCTTGCAGTTCGTGGGCCTCATCGATGATCGCGACTTCGAAGTCCGGGAGAACCGAAAGCCCCTCGAAGGCCGAAACCGCCAGCAACGCATGGTTCGTAATGACCACGTCGGACTCGGCGGCACGGGCACGCGCCATTTCCGAGAAGCATTCGTCCGCCATCGGGCACTTCTGCGAGCCGAGGCACTCCATGGCCGAAACCGAGACCTGCTTCCAAGCCTTGTCACTAACCCCGGGCACCAGTTCATCGCGGTCACCCGTGTCGGTCTCTTCGGCCCATTCACGCAGTTTCATTACTTCGCTAGCCAGCGGCGAGTAAGTTGTGCCGGCAGGTATTGCCGGCTCGTCCATGGAAAAAAGAGTGCCTTCGTCATCCGGGTATCCGCCGCCGAGCTTGTACTGGCACAGGTAGTTCGAGCGCCCCTTGAGCAGCGCGACATCCATCGGGCGCGAGAGCTTGCCCTTGAGCGAGTCGAGTAATCGCGGTACGTCACGGCCGACAATCTGCGATTGCAGCGCCAATGTCGCGGTGGAGACGATCACTGGCTTGGCGCTGGTTTGCGCGTGGGCCAGTGCCGGAATCAGGTAGCCCATGGACTTGCCCGTTCCGGTACCGGCCTGCACCAGCAAATGCTTTTCGTCTTCCAACGCGCTGACCACGTGCTTGACCATTTCCTGCTGGCCGGTGCGCATGGCGCCGCCCATGGAAGTGACCGCGGCCTCCAGGAGCCCCAGGGCCTGCTCTTGCTTATCCATGAAGGTTGAAGGTCTCCAACTCTGCAGCAAAGGAATCGCGCACCTTGACGATCAGCCGGGTGCCCTCCTCCAGGTGTTCGCTTTCCAGGATCTCGGATTCGCTCTGGTGCAGCTTGGCGATCAAATCCCCCCGGTTGTAGGGAATGAGTACCTCAAGCTGGACTCCGGGGCGTGGAATCGAGGAACTGATCTTTTCCAGCAGCTCCTGGATGCCTTCACCGGTATGCGCAGAGACAACCACAGTGTTGGATTCCTTGTTGCGGATGCGTTCGATAACGAACGGATCAGCCACATCAGCCTTATTCACCACGATGATCTCTGGGATGTTCAACGCGTCGACTTCGCCGAGCACGGTGCGCACGGCCTGGATCTGCCCTTCGGGATCCGGATGGGACCCGTCAACGACGTGCAGGATGAGATCCGAATCGGCGATTTCCTCCAAAGTGGAACGGAAGGCTTCCACCAGCTGGGTCGGAAGGTTGGAAACGAATCCCACGGTATCGGCCAGGGTGTAGGTCAGCCCGTCTTCGGTCGCCGACTGGCGAACGGTCGGGTCCAGGGTAGCGAACAGCGCGTTCTCCACCAGCACACCGGCGTTGGTCAGTCGGTTAAGCAGCGATGACTTGCCAGCGTTGGTGTAGCCGGCAATGGCTACGGCCGGAACCTCATTGCGCTTGCGGTTGGCACGCTTGGCTTCGCGCGCAGGCTTCATGGCCTTGATCTCGCGGCGCAGCTTCGCCATGCGGTCGCGAATGCGGCGGCGGTCCATTTCAATCTTGGTTTCACCCGGTCCACGCGAACCGATACCGCCACCGGCGGCACCCACGCGGCCACCGGCCTGGCGGGACATCGATTCTCCCCAACCGCGAAGGCGCGGCAGCAGGTATTCGAGCTGGGCCAGTTCAACCTGCGCCTTGCCCTCTCGCGACTGGGCATGCTGCGCAAAGATATCCAGGATCAGGCTGGTGCGGTCGATCACCTTGACCTTGACGATATCCTCCAAGGCGCGACGCTGCGAAGGAGCCAGCTCTGCATCGACAACCACGGTATCGGCGCCAGTGGAAGCAACAATTCCGCGCAGCTCTTCAGCCTTGCCCGAGCCGAGGAAAGTCGATGGGTCCGGCTTGCTGCGACGCTGCACCAGCCCGTCCAGGACCTCCGAGCCGGCGGTCTCTGCCAAAGCGGCGAGCTCACGCAGAGAATTCTCGGCGTCGGTGACGGTGCCGTCGCTCCAGATGCCAGCCAGCACGACGCGTTCCAGGCGCAGCTGGCGGTACTCGACTTCGGTGACGTCTTCCAGTTCCGTGGACAGGCCTGCGACGCGGCGCAGCGCACGGCGGTCGTCCAAATCTTCCTGGTCCCCGTCGAAATGGGTGAGGCCGGAGGAAAAACGGTTCAGTGCAGAGGCTTGCCCGGCGAAGATGGAACTCTCTTCTTCGCCGAAGTGCTGGACCTGCGGGCTCTGCGCATCGTCGGCTGCGAGGATTCGATCGATGGCGGCCTGGATCTGGGCATCATCCATAGATGCCGAATCGTGCTCGTGTGACTCGGAGTTAGTCATGGTCTCCTTAGAAGTACTTCGCTTTCCAGAATAGTGCGGGTGGGCCCCACTTTGCGACGTGGCGCGTTCAGTTTCGGTTGGTTCATCAAACATTCGTGGTCCTTTGCAAGGAGTAAAGGTCTATGAGCAGACAGGTGAATGCATGGTTACCGGTGAGCAAAGGCGAATGCGGGGTTCCAAAAAGAAGAACTGCCAAGAAGGGGAAATGACTTTGCTGTCTGCTGATTCATGCAGGTGGGCGCGCAAGAAGTGCACGGCCAGCTCGTGGAATCGCGGGTAACCAAGAGGATTACGTATTAGACGAAAATGAAAGTCATAGGGAAAACTCTATCAGTGATATCGTGTCGTGCCTATATCGCTTTGCTCACGTTGGAGACCCTGTTCTTTGGGGTAACCGTACTGGGCGATAAACTTTGCCTATGACCTCGGATCACTACTTCACCGCCAGCCCGGCCTCGGCAGACGAACGTCGCACCATCGAAGTCGAGCTCAATGGCTCGCTGCGCAAAGTGCAGACGGCCTCCGGCATTTTCTCCCCTGCCGGGCTGGATAAGGGCACAGCGGTATTGCTGCAGTACGTGCCGGCCCCTCGCGGACGCATCCTGGATATCGGGTGCGGCTGGGGGCCCATCACCTTGGCCGCTGCCGAGCAGTCCCCGCAGTCCGAGGTCTACGGCGTCGACGTCAATGAGCGTTCCATCGATCTGGCCCGCTTGAACGCCACGGCGTTGGGCTTGTCCAACGTTGTTGTCGGCACTCCTGAATCCGTGGATCCGAACCTGGAATTCGACACCATCTGGTCCAACCCGCCCATTCGCATCGGCAAGGATGCCCTGCATGAGCTGCTGATGCTGTGGTTGCCCCGTTTGGCGCCGGGCGGCGAGGCCTGGATGGTGGTGCAGAAGAACCTTGGCAGTGACTCGTTGCAGAAGTGGCTGGTTGAGCAGCTTCCCTCGGAGTGGAAGATCACCCGCGAAGCGACCGCCAAGGCCTTCCGCGTGCTGAAGGTAGCGCGCCCGGCCTAGAGGACCGAAGGCAAACCGCAGATCCGCTAGCCGAGCCAATCTGCGGTTCTGCGAAGAACCGGATCAGTTCTACTGCGCACCGAGGATCCCGCGCGCCACCAGATCCGCGGGGCCGCTGAGGATCGTATCTTCTCCGCCGCTTGCATTGCCGCGGAATTCAACGCCGACCACGCCGCCTGGCACCGCAACAGCCCACTGGTTGATCAGCGCGGTGCTGCGCGCCCAGTAGCGTACGGCAGCTGCAGCCGCGCAGGCACCGGTACCGCAAGAGAGGGTCTCGCCTACCCCGCGTTCATGGACGCGCATCTGGACCTGGGCAACTCCGTCTTCTTCAATCAGCGGTTCGGATGGAACCACGAATTCCACGTTGGTGCCGTGGGCAGGAACGGGAGATACCTCTGGTGCCTGGAACAGGTCCAATTCTTCGAGCATTCGGGCATCGGGCAACGCCACAACGGTGTGCGGATTGCCCATGGTGATGCTCAAGGCCGGCAGGGCCTGTTCCCAGCCACGCGGCTTGACCATGGAGTCCACGGATTTTTCGGCCGCGTCCTGCTCGAAGATCAGGCCCCAAGGACCCAGGTTCACTGCGTAGCCATCGACCAGGCGGGTAATTTCCTTGACCCCTGCACGGCTGCCGATTTGGAAGCTTTGCCCCACCTGGAGGCTCACCAGCCCCTCGGCAATCAGGTAGTGCGCGAAGGCACGCACGCCATTGCCGCACATTTCGGCGATGGAACCGTCGTTGTTCCGGTAATCCATGAACCAGTAGGCCTTGGGGTTCTCCAGGAACTGCTCTTCGTATCCCGGAACCTTGGAGGTTGGCACGGCACGGATGAGCCCGTCGCCGCCAATGCCGAAGCGGCGATGGCACAGGGCCGCTACCTGTTCGGGGGTGATGTCGAGCTTTGCTTCAGGGTCTGCAACCAGTACGAAGTCGTTGCCGGTAGCGTGGCCCTTGGCAAAATGTTGTCCAGCCAGCTGTCCTAGTTCGGTGCGGTACATCAATGCTCCTAGAGTTTTCCTGCGTATGTTGGCTAGCCAATGATCTTCAGCGTTTTTTCCAGCAGTCCCGGTTCGATCGGGTTCAGCCAGTTGACCCGCTGGTCTGCATTGAACCAGGTGATCTGCCGTCGCGCGAACTTGCGCGTGGCGATGATCGTCTGGTCGATGGCTTCGGCTCGGGTGATCAGCGCATCCAAGTAGTCAATGTACTGCTGGTACCCGATGGCACGCGAAGCGGTCTTGCCTTCGCGTAATCCTTGTTCAAGAAGTCCTGCGACTTCTTCGGCTAATCCCATGGCATCCATCTTGTGCACGCGGGCCTCCAGGGCTTCGTGCAATGCATGCCGGTCATAGTTCAAACCGATCTGGATTGCCGGTGCGGCATACTCGCGTTGCGGCATGAAGGAGCTGAAGGCCCGCCCGGAAATCTCGTAGACTTCAAGGGCCCGGATCGCGCGGCGCAAATCCAGGTTGCGCCCAGCTGACACCGGGTCCACCTCGGCCAATCGGCGGCGCAGGGGTCCGTCGCCTTCGGCCTCGACCTCAGCCTCCAGCCGTTTCCTGACCCCGGGATCCGTCGGCGGGAAATCGATGACGTCAAGTGCTGCGCGTACATACAGTCCAGAGCCGCCGACCATCACCGGAATCTTGCCGCGGGCCTGGATTCGGGCGAAGTGGTCGCGGGCTTGGGCTTGGAAGGCCGCGACGGACGCTTCCTCGGTGATGGCCATGGTGTCGAGCAAATGATGCTCGATGCCGCCACGTTCATCCACCGGCAGCTTCGCGGTGCCGATATCCATGCCGCGGTAGAACTGCAGGGCATCTGAATTGACGATTTCCCCGCCCAGTTCCCGGGCCAGGGCAATAGCCAAATCTGACTTGCCGGTGCCGGTGGGGCCGACGATGGCGATGACCGGCAGGTTCGAATTGGTCATGTACTTAGCTACGCACTTTCAAGGTTGGCATGCCCAAGCTCGTGCGGCCGATGGAACCGTTCGCAGCTGGGGAAGGTACCCCGCAGCTTTCGGCTTGGGCACGGTCCCAGGCATCCCCGGCACGCGAACGGCGCAGGGAGTACTGGTCAGCGGTGGGATCGGAAATCAGGTGGAATGATGCCACTTCGGTAATAGGCAGGGTGACCAGATCGCCTGGGCGCGGGGCTTGGGCTCCGTCAGGCACAGAGAAGTGCACCAGGCGCTGGTCCTGCGAGCGTCCGGACAGGCGCCGGGTTTCCCCGGACTTGCGTCCGGACTGCTCGGTGGCCATCACTTCTACGGTACGGCCCAGCTGCTTCGCATTCTCTTCCTTGGCAATGCGGTCCTGGAGCGCGGTCAGTCGCTCGTAGCGTTCCTGGACCACGGCCTTGGGCAGCTGGTCTTTAAGTTCGGCTGCCGGTGTTCCCGGCCGCTTGGAATACTGGAAGGTGAATGCCGAGGAGAATCGCGACGCTTCAACCACGTCGAGGGTGGCTTGGAAGTCCTCTTCGGTTTCGCCCGGGAAGCCAACGATGATGTCGGTGGTGATTGCCGCATGCGGGATGCGTTCGCGAACCTTTTCCAGGATGCCCAGGAATTTCTTGGACCGGTAGGAGCGGCGCATTTCCTTGAGCACCCTGTCCGAGCCGGACTGCAGCGGCATATGCAGCTGCGGCATCACGTTCGGGGTCTCGGCCATGGCATCGATGACGTCATCGGTGAAGGCCGCTGGGTGCGGGCTGGTGAAGCGCACGCGTTCGAGTCCTTCTATTTCGCCGCAAGCGCGCAGCAACTTGCCGAAGGCCAAGCGGTCTCCGAATTCCACGCCGTAGGAATTCACGTTCTGGCCCAGCAGGGTCACTTCGATGGCCCCATCATCGACCAGGGCCTGGATTTCGGCGAGGATCTCGCCCGGGCGGCGATCGCGCTCCTTGCCGCGCAAGGATGGGACGATGCAGAAGGTGCAGGTATTGTTGCAACCCACGGAAATGGAGACCCAGCCTGCGTACACGGATTCGCGCCGAGTCGGCAAGGTGGATGGGAAGACATCCAGTGATTCCAGGATCTCCAGTTGCGCCTCCTGGTTGTGGCGCGAGCGGGCCAGCAGCGTAGGCAACGAACCGATATTGTGCGTGCCGAACACCACGTCTACCCATGGGGCTTTCTTGACGATGGTGTCCCGGTCCTTCTGGGCAAGGCACCCGCCGACGGCAATTTGCATATTGGGGCGTTCGGCCTTCAGGTTCTTCAGCAGGCCCAGATGCCCGTAGAGCTTGTTGTCTGCGTTTTCACGCACTGCGCAGGTATTGAAGACGACGACGTCGGCTGCTTCTTCGGCCAGCTCTTCGGATTTGCGGCTTAGGCCCGCATCTTCCAGGAGACCGGAGAGCCGCTCGGAATCGTGCACGTTCATTTGGCAGCCGAAGGTACGTACTTCATAGGTACGGGGTAGTTCTCCACTGCCTATGTTGCTCAAGGTATGTTGCTCAGTCACTCTTCAAGATTACCGAAGATTGGGTACTGCTGAAATACAGGTGACCTTGGGACGCGCTCCTGCGTGCTGTTCGCAGCGCGTGCCCGCTAATCGCCGGATTCACCGCTTCCCTCGGAAGGGTTAGGATTGAATTAGACTATCAACTAGCCAATTCGGCCTATGAGAGAGATTTCCGTGGAAAACCATTCACCCCGCCCACAACCGGAACCCGAGAAATCCCGCCCATTGCGCTTGTCACGCGGCATGAAGGTCTTCCATATCTGGATGGCCGGAATATCCGCACTTTTCCTTTTCGCCATCCCGATCGCCATCGGCCTCCTCCCGCCGATGGACCACGAGACCGATGACCTGCTGTTCAATATCGGTGTTGGCTCGGTGCTTGCCGGGATCGCCGCCTTGATCCTGTGGGCATACCAGGGCATTGACGATTGGCTTGGACGCCGCAGCAAAGCACCTGCCCAGGATCCGAAGCGCAATCAGTAGCGGCTACCGAAGCGCTCTTCCCATTCTTCGCGCGCGACCTTGAAGGCCAAGCCGCCGTTGTAGCCTTTACGCCCCAGCATCCCTACTAGTCGGCGTAATGCCCTATCCCGATCTGCGCCCATGGATTCCGGGCGCAGTTTCGCGCGAACCAGTTCACGGGCCCGCTGCTCCTCGGCCTCATCATCAATCTGCTCAAGCGCTTCAGCGGCCAGTTCATCGTCTACGCCCTTGGTGCGCAGCTCGCGCTTGATCGCCCCACGGGCCAAACCGCGCGAGCGCGCGCGGGCAACTACCCACGACTTCGCAAAGCGTTCATCATCAACGAGATTGATCTCGGCATACCGGTCGATGACTTCATCAGCGATATCCTCAGGGCATTGGTTGTCAAGAAGCTTGTCCTTGAGCTGTTTCGCGGTCTTGTCGCTGGCTGCGAGCTGGCGCAGCAAAATGCCACGCGCCTTTTCCCGCCACTGGTCATCGCTGAGCTCTTCAGGCTCCCCGGCTTCGCGCGCCGCTTTTCTCGCTTCGCGTGCTTCGCGGCGTTCCTGCTTCGAGGGTTTGGCCGGTGCGGGCGCGGCAACAATCTGTTCCATCGCCGCACGCAGCTCTTCAACACTGCCCGGTTTCCTGGATTCCTCCGGGAAGCTGGCAATGGTGCGGGAGGTGCTGCCCGCTGGCATGGCTGGGGTTGCGGCGCGCCGGGCGGCGCGTTCCCGCCTAGCTGATTCCTCAGCCGCTTGTGCTTCCACTTCTTCCGGGCTGGGTTTTGCCCAGTCCGGCATGTCCTCGGGATCCCCCTGGAACTCTTTGGAAACGGACGTAGCGTCCGACCCGGAATTCTTTCCGGGTCGGACGCTACGTCGCTGGAAGCCTGGGGCCACTACTTATCGCCCTCGACGACTCGCAGTTCGGTCTCGTCTTCTTCAACTTCTTCCTGTGGCAGAACGCCGAGCTTCTGCAAGATCTGGCGCTCGAGTTCGTCGGCCAGATCCGGGTTGTCGCGCAGGAAGCGGCGGGCGTTTTCCTTGCCCTGGCCCAGCTGGTCCCCGTCGTAGGTGAACCAGGCACCGGACTTCTTGACCAGGTTATGCTCGACACCCATATCGATGAGCGAACCTTCGCGGGAGATGCCGTGGCCGTACAGGATGTCGAATTCAGCCTGCTTGAAAGGAGGAGCCATCTTGTTCTTGACGACCTTGCAGCGGGTGCGGTTGCCGACCGCGTTGGTGCCCTCTTTCAGGGTCTCGATGCGGCGGATGTCGATGCGAACCGAAGCGTAGAACTTCAGCGCCTTGCCACCAGTGGTGGTTTCCGGGCTGCCGAAGAAGACGCCAATCTTTTCACGCAGCTGGTTGATGAAGATTGCGGTAGTCTTCGAGGCCGAGAGGCGGCCGGTGATCTTGCGCAGAGCCTGGGACATCAAGCGGGCCTGCAGGCCGACATGGCTGTCACCCATTTCGCCTTCGATTTCGGCGCGTGGAACCAGTGCTGCCACGGAGTCGATGACGATGATATCCAGAGCGCCGGAGCCCACGAGCATATCCATGATTTCCAGGGCCTGCTCACCGGTATCCGGCTGGGAGACCAGCAGTGCGTCGGTGTCGACGCCCAGCTTCTTGGCGTATTCCGGATCAAGCGCGTGCTCAGCATCGATGAAAGCCGCAACGCCGCCGGCCTTCTGCGCGCTGGCGACTGCATGCAGGGCAACCGTGGTTTTACCCGAGGACTCAGGGCCGTAGATTTCAACCACGCGGCCGCGTGGCAGGCCGCCAATGCCAAGGGCGACATCCAAGGCAACCGAACCGGTAGGAATTACTTCAATGGGTGCACGGGTTTCATCGCCCAGGCGCATGACCGAGCCCTTGCCGTAGGCCTTGTCGATTTGGCCCAGGACAGCCTCTAGCGCCTTTTCCCGATCATTTTTTGCTGCCATGGTTCACCTTTGCTCTTGCAAGCCTGCTACGTACTTGCTCATGAATTTTGTCCTGCAATAGACAGTATGCTTGCCCACCGACACTTTGGACTCCGATAGCCCTCAAGTGTGGACAGTCTCAGTGCTTAAGTTCTTGGTGCAGTTTCCTGCGTTGCTTCTAGGATAACCCTATCCGAACAGGTGTTCGAAATTCAACACGGCGTGTTCGAAGATCCAGTGCCGGGACTTTCGAACGGAATCGCTACGATTCCTTCGGCTCGATATCCACGCCAAGCCAGCGTTCGGCCGGAATGTCTTGCGCCTTGCACAGGGCTTCCCAAATCTGCTTGGGCTTGATGCCCTTGTCCAGCGCCTGCGCGGCGGTAAGGCTGCCAAGTTCGGTAAGGGCCATGGAATCGGCCAGCACGTGGGAGTACCGCGCGCCGAACTCGTTTTCCATGTTGCGCCAGAAATCGCTGATTTTCACCTAATTATTCTCCCACGCATAGGCAAGGAGCCCACGCATTTCGCGCAGGCTCCTTGCACGGCTGCCGGCAGTCTCGATTACTGAGTAGCGGTAGCCCTAAAAAATTTGGTTCTAGACCGAGGCCAATGGCTTGTTGCCGCTCTTGGCCGCAAACTCGTTGGCCATATCCGTAGGGACGGTATCCGGGATAGCAATGCCCTCTGCCAGGGCAACGCGCTCGGATACTTCACGGAGCATCAGGGACAATGGGATTTCCAGCGCCACGCAGATCGAGGAGAGCAGCTCCGAAGAGGCTTCCTTCTGGCCACGCTCAACCTCGGACAGGTAGCCAAGGGAAACACGTGCGCTATGCGAAACCTCGCGAAGGGTACGCCCCTGGCGCTGACGGACGTCGCGCAGAACATCGCCGATTTCATGACGGAGTACTACCATTTTGTGCTCCTCCTTCTCGGGCTGGACCATATGGGCTTCTCCCATATCGCGCCAACGGACGACACCATTGACAGTTACGGGTTGCTTGACCATGAATTTAGCCTCTGCTCCTAGGTCCATCTCGAAGATCTAATCAAATACGGGGGCCATCCTTGCGGCCCTGCAATTCGTACAACGACAGGTCATACGATTTTGTTCCCGTACATTCACCCTAATCACTTAAATGCGACCTACGCCACATATGCCGTGATTTTTGCGTAACATCTCGGGAAGAAGAGTATTTCGCGTCTTACTGTGAAGAAGCTTTATCCAAGATGGCAGCGAACTGGTGAAGTGCCGCCAGGGTGCTCTGCTCGCGGATCTGTGCCCGGTCTCCCACGAAGTGGTGGACTTCGGATCCCGAGTCAGCGCCCATGGCCCACCCAATATACACGGTTCCCACCGCCTTGCCATCGTGCGGGTCCGGTCCAGCGACCCCGGTTGCAGAAATCGCCGCGTCTGCACCGCAGGCACGCTGCGCCCCTACGGCCATCTGCCGGGCAACCTCGGGATCCACCGATCCGTTGGAGGCAAGCAGCATCTCGTCGACGCCCAGCAGCGATGACTTCACCGCCGAGGAATAGCTGACAACTCCCCCGCGCAGCACCGCCGAGGCGCCGGGCACCTCGGCCAGGCGCGCGGCAATCATGCCAGCGGTCAGCGATTCGGCCGTAGCCAGCTGCACATCGCCTTCAATGGCCTTGGCGATCACCTCGGGTGCCTGGGGCTTCATGGTGCCGGCCCTACTTCTGCTTCTTGGCCGCGGCTGCCAGCTGGCCGGCCTTGACCAGGTATTCCAGTCCGGTGACCACGGTGACGGCCAGGGTCAGCAGCATCAGGTACCACGCCACGGTGCCCAGCCAGTCAATGGTGTGGGTGTAGGGCAGCAGGTACAGGCCGATCACGATGGCCTGCAACACGGTCTTGATCTTGCCGCCCATATTCGCGGCAATCACGCCGTAGCGGATGACCACCACGCGCAGCAAGGTGATGCCCCATTCGCGCGCCAGGATCACGATGGTGACCCACCAAGGCAGCTCGGCCAGGATCGAGAAGCAAACCAGCGCCGAACCGGTGAGCAGCTTGTCGGCGATCGGGTCCGCGATCTTGCCGAAGTTGGTGACCAGCCCGCGGCTGCGCGCCAGGTCCCCGTCGAGCTTGTCGGTGTACATGGCCACCACGAAAAGTCCCAGCGCGACCCAGCGCCACAGGCCTTGCTCGTGGTTATCGGCCATCAGGGCCCAGACGAAGAAAGGCACCATGATGATGCGGATGGTAGTGAGCACGTTGGCGATATTCAGCGTCGGTACCGGTGGCTGGGCACTGCGGCCAGCTTGCTCGCTCATGGGTTTCAGTTTCTTCCTGTCAGGTCCCAGGCGTCTTCGCCAGGTTCGTCGGAGCCATCGAAGTAGTCGACGGCTTGCGGGCGATCTTCCAGATCCTTGGCAACCAGGTCCTCGGCATAGTCGGTGACCGGCTCGGCGTGGTTCACGTTGGCTTCGGCCACCAGCGCGGCCTCGGTGGCCGACGGGGTGCTGGTCGCCGGGTCATCGCCGCGCATCGCGGCCAGGACCATGGGCAGGTCATCGGGCTGGATCAGCACATCGCGGGCCTTGGAGCCCTCGGAAGGGCCGACAACGCCCCGCGATTCCATCAGGTCCATCAGGCGTCCGGCCTTGGCGAAGCCCACGCGCAGCTTTCGCTGCAGCATCGAGGTGGAGCCGAACTGGCTGGTGACCACGAGCTCGGTAGCCTGCAGCAGCAGATCCAGATCGTCTCCGATGTCCTCATCGATCTGCTTCTTCTTCTCGGCAGCCGGGATCACGTCTTCCCGGTACTCGGGCTTCAGCTGGCTCTTGACGTGCTCGACCACGCGGTGGATTTCGGATTCGGTCACCCAGGCGCCCTGCACGCGCATCGGCTTGGAGGTGCCCATCGGCAGGAACAGGGCGTCGCCCTGGCCCAGCAGCTTCTCGGCCCCGGGCTGGTCCAGGACCACGCGGGAGTCGGTGACCGATGAGGTCGCGAAGGCCATGCGCGAGGGCACGTTGGCCTTGATCAAGCCGGTGACCACATCCACCGAGGGGCGCTGGGTGGCCAGCACCAGGTGGATGCCGGCGGCACGCGCCAGCTGGGTGATGCGCACGATCGACTCTTCGACATCGCGCGGGGCGACCATCATCAAGTCGGCGAGCTCATCGACGATCACCAGCAGGTACGGGTAGGGCTTGAGCACGCGCTTGGAACCCTCCGGAGGGTGCACCTTGCCGGCCTTGACCGCCTTGTTGAAGTCGTCGATGTGCTTGAAACCGAAGTTGGCCAGATCGTCGTAGCGGGTGTCCATTTCGCGGACCACCCAGCCCAGTGCCTCGGCGGCCTTCTTCGGGTTGGTGATGATCGGGGTGATCAGGTGCGGCACGCCTTCGTAGGCGGTCAGCTCCACGCGCTTGGGGTCGACCATGACCATGCGCACCTCGTCCGGGGTGGAGCGCATCAGGATCGAGGTGATCATCGAGTTCACGAACGAGGACTTGCCCGCGCCGGTGGCGCCTGCCACCAGCAGGTGCGGCATCTTGGCCAGGTTGGCCACGACGAAGCCGCCTTCCACGTCCTTGCCCACGCCCATCACCATCGGGTGCTCGGTCTTGCGGGCATTGGAGCTGCGCAGCACATCGCCCAGCGCCACGACTTCCTTGTCGGTGTTCGGGATCTCGATGCCGATGGCGGACTTGCCCGGAATCGGCGAGAGGATGCGCACATCCGAGGAAGCCACCGCATAGGAGATGTTCTTGGACAGCGCGGTGACCTTCTCCACCTTGGTGCCCGGGGCCAGCTCGATCTCGTAGCGGGTCACCGTGGGCCCGCGGGAGAACCCGGTGACCTTCGCGTCGACCTTGAATTGCTGCAGGGTGTTGGTCAGCGCGTCGACCACCACCTGGTTGGCCTCGGATGCTTCCTTGGCCGGCGGGCCGGCAGGAAGGTAGTGCTCCTCGGGCAGGGTGTAGGTGACATCCCCGGAGAGCTGCAGCTGCTCGCTGCGTGCCGGGATCGGCGCCTGCGGGGATGCGGAGAGCCCGGCGGCGCGCGAGGAGACCTGGTCCATCGCGGAGGTGGTGGCCTCGGGCTCGGCCTTCAGCCCGATATTGGCCATGATCTCGGCCATCTCGGATTCGGCCTTGGTCGGGCGCTTGACCCCTGGCGGAGGACCGGAGGGCTTCGGGATGGCAACCGTGGCGGTGTCTTCCTGGGCCGGGGCGGCGGCGGACTCGAAGTCCGGGCGGGCGATGGCCTGGGTGGCGGCCTCGTCGGCGTCGAAGATCTTGCCGGAGTTGCGGTTGACGGCAGGCATCGCGCCGGTGGACTGTTCGGCAGGATCATCCTGGCCGATGACCGCCTTGTCGTAGGCGACATCGCCGGGGCGTTCAGCGTGCTCGCCGCCGTCCACGTCGTAGACCTCGGTGACCTTGCGGGCGGCCGCGGCCCGGCGTTCGAAGAAGCCGGGCTTCTTCTTCCTGGCAGCGGGGGCCGGAGCCTCGTCCTGCGGGTAGAGGTAGGACTGGTCATGGTCCTCGCCGGCTGGATCAAGTTCCACTGCGGCCGTGGGGCGGGCGGCACGGGGTGCATCCGGGTCCTGGCCGAGCAGGCGGTTGTAGCCCGAACGCACGCGCGAAGGGATCTGCGTAAATGGCGTGGCGGTGACGATCAGGATGGACATGACCACCAGGAAGATGAACACGGCCATGGCGCCCGGGACCGAGATCAGCAGGCCCAGCGGGGTGCCCAGGATGGAACCGGCCATGCCGCCGGCATTCCAGAGCGCCTGGAAATCGTCGGAGACCGCTGGCGAGCCGTTGGCCAGCGAGGCGATGGACGAGCCGGAGAGCGTCATGATCAGCAGGCCGATGCCGATGCGGTTGTTCGCGGTGACCGCCTCCGGGTAGCGGAAGAGCCGGAAGGCGCCGATGAACAAGATCACCGGCAGCAGCACGGCCATGAAGCCCAGGGTGCCGCCGGCGACCGCGTGCACGCCGGTGCCGAACCACCCCGCATCGCGCAGGCCCCACCATTCGATGATCGCGACGATCATCGAGATCAGCGCGAGGAACAGTCCGGTGCCGTCGCGGCGCAGCTCGTAGTCAGGCTTGACGGTTCCGCCGATGCGGCGGAATGCGCCGCCGAAGATCCGGGCAATGCCCATCCACACGCTGCGTATTGCGCGCAGCGGCAGGGCGAGTTCCGCATCCGGGTTCTCGGGCGTTTTCTTGGAGGACGAGGAGCCAGGCGCCTTGGGTTTGCGCGCCGCGGTCTTCTTCGTCCCCTGAGACTGGGTACGTGGGGCCATACTCCAAGGGTATCGCCCCCGGCTGGATGCACCCAGAATTTACACGTCTGCACGGGGTGCGCCAGCAGCTAGATAATCGTCACGTGGCGCCCGGGAACTATTGCGAGTACTCGATCACCAAGGTGTAGCGGCCATTGCCTTCCAGGCAGGCGTGGCTGCCGACTTCGTACCCGGACGCCTTGAAGGCATCCACCGTGGCGGTTTCCATCATGGCGCAGGTAGCGGCGCTGGAGACCTCTTGGGTGTAGGTCGTGCCGCTGGCGTGGGCCCCCGGAATTCCGGCCAGCCCCACCGCCCCGGCCAGCAGGCCGGCCACGGCGCATGCGGCGAGATGGCTCTTGATCTTCATTTGCACTCCTGGTCTGCTTTCGTCCCCGGCGCTTGGGCCAAGCGCCCGCTTCCAAAAGTGCCACAGCACGCCCTGCACTGCCAGCAGCTTCCAGCCAAGATCCAGCCAGCGCCTGGCCGCGGAGCCCGGATGGCCTCAGCCGCGGGCCGCGCAGCGGTTGAGCCCAGCCAGGATAGCGAAGCCCGAGGCAAAGCACACTGCCAGGAACCCCAGGGCCGTGCCTAGGAACGGGGCCGGATCGATTTCGCCCAGGCCCAGCGCGGCTATGGCCAACGCCGGAAGCAGTGCCGCGAGGACCGCGCCGATTCCGGCAGCGGCCGATTGCCTGGCAGCCGTGGCCGGCTGGTTCCCCATGGCCTGGATCTCAATGGCCGCATACGCACCGCTGCAGCAGACAAGCCCCATCAGCACTCCTGCGAGCGCGCCGTAGGCCAAGGGCAGGCCGAGATCACCCAGACCGCTGCCATAGCCGTCCCCGCGGATCGGCCAGAACATCCAGAGCACCGCCAGCGCACCGAGCGCCATGCCCACCCCTGCAGCGATCGCGAACATGCTTCGGGTCATCGAGGCCACGGTCCTTGAAGTTTTCCCATTCATGGCTACAGCCTAGGACGAACAGGCGCTATTTGCTACTGCCTTTCGGGTTCTGCTGCCAGCTATCATCCGTTCGCCGCCGGTCCGAAAAACCGCCGCTAGGAGAAGTCCAGGCCGAGCAATGCGTTCTCGGTGACCTCCGGCAAGGCAGGGTGGATCCAGTACTGCTGCGTGGCGACCTCGCGCACATCCAGTCCGAAGGCCATGACCGTAATCATCTGCTGGATCAGCGTTGAAGCTTGCGGTCCCATGTAGTGCGCGCCCAGCAGCTTGCCGGTTTCCCTATCAGCGATGAGCTTTGCGATACCGGTGCTGTCTTCCATCGCCCAGCCGTAGGCCACATCCCCGTACTTCTGCACCTTGGCGGTAATGGCATGCCCGGCCTCGCGGGCTTCTTCCTCGGTCATTCCGACGTAGGCGATCTGCGGGTGGGTGAAGACCGCCGCCGGCACGTGCTCATGCGGCATCTTCTTCATGTTCTGCGGGTTCAGCAGGTTGTGGCGCACCGCGCGCATTTCCGCGTTGGCCACATGCTTGAGCAAGAATGGCGAGGAAATGTCGCCCAGCGCCCAGATGCCCTCGGCAGACGTCGAACGGCCGTATTCGTCCACGCTGACCCGTCCGTCCTCGGAGTCGATGCCCGCACGGTCCAGATCCAGCTGGTCGCCGTTGGGGATGCGCCCCGTGGCCACAAGCAGCACCTCTGCACTGGCGGTGGAACCGTCATCCAGGGTCAGCTTCACCCCGTCGGGCTCTTGCACGGCGCTGACCATGCTCCTGCCCTGGCGCACGTCATAGCGTTCTGCGGCCATCTGGTTGAATGGCCCGCGCAGATCGGCATCCAGCTGGCGCATGAGCTCGGAACGGGCCAGGATGGTGACCTTGGTGCCCAGTGCTTCGAAAACGTGGGCGAACTCCATGGCAATGTAGCCGCCACCGATGATCACGATGGACTTGGGCCGGCGGGCCAAGCGCATGATGTCCTCGTTGGTGTGGAAGGCTACGCCGGAATCGATGATTTCCTGCGGAATAAACGGGCGCGACCCGGCGGCCAGGACAATCTGGTCCGCGCTGATGGTCCTGGCTTCTGTTCCCTGCCCGGTACGCAGCGTGCGCTCGCCGACAAAACGCGCGTGCTGGTCGTAGACGTCGATATTCGGTGTCTGCCCGCCACGGCGGTAGTCTTCGCCGCCCTGGGCAATGGGATCGATGCGCTTATCGAAGACCCTGCTCACGATGCCTGGCCAGTCCACGGAATTGACCTGGGCATCGATTCCCAGCCGTGCTGCTTGCCTGGTTTCCAGGGCGACGTCTGCGGCGTAGACATACATCTTGGTGGGGATGCAGCCGACGTTCAGGCAGGTACCGCCGAAAGCGCCCTTCTCGATGATGGCAATGGATTTTCCATCGAATTCTGGACCCGGAATAGAGTTGCCAGAACCTGTGCCGAGGATGATCAGATCGTAGTGCTTGTCTGCCTCGATTGCGGCGGAAGACGTCATGGCAGGGGTACCTTTCACGGTCAATGCTGGGGCCCGGCAGGCAGGCGCTTGGCCAATGCTTGCCTACCGGGCAGGCTATCATCCGGGCACTGGAGTGCCACTATGTTGCACCTTGGGCTCATCGGCCAGGCTGAAGACCAGTTGCACGATGCCGTTCACCACCACCTGCTCCGCGTGGATCCCGTAGACCTGCAGCAGCAGCCCAGGGTCCAGCACCTCCTGGGGCGTGCCCGCAGCGATGACCCCGCCGTTGGCCAGCATGACCAGCTTGCTGCAGTAGCGGGCGGCCAGATTCAAATCGTGCAGCACCACCACCGTGGTGGTTCCCAGTTCCCCGACCATGCGCAGCAGCTCATGCTGGTAGCGGATATCCAGGTGGTTGGTGGGTTCGTCCAGAAGCAGGTGCTCGGCCTGCTGGGCCAGTGTCCGGGCAACCAGCACGCGCTGCTTCTCGCCGCCGGACAGGGTCGAGTAGCGGCGGTCGGCCAAATGCCGGGCGCCGACCCGGGACAGTGCCGAAGCAACCGCCTGGTGGTCCTCGCGGGCAAAGGCGGCCAGCGCCTTGCGGTGCGCAACCCTGCCCAGGAGCACCATTTCGGCGACACTGACCGGCAGTTCGCTCGGCGTTTCCTGGGCCACGACGGCAATCCTGCGGGCCAGTTCGTTGCCGCGCAGTCCGCTGACCGGGCGCTCGTCCACGAGCACCAGCCCTGCCGTGGGCCGCAGCGCCGCATAGAGCGTGCGCAGCAGGGTGGACTTGCCGCTGCCGTTGGGGCCGATCAGCCCCACCACTTCCCCGGGGCCTGCCTGCAGCCCCGCCGATTCAATGACCAGCTTTCCGCCATAGCCCACCGAAATATCTGTAGCAGTAATCATGGTTCTTGCCTTCTTCCAGGTCCTTGGTTCCTATTGGGCCGCATTGAGCTTGCGAACCAGCGCGAACAGCAGCGGGGCGCCGAGCAATGCGGTGACGATTCCCAGCGGCAATTCCTGCGGTGCCATGGCCGTCCGGGCCAGCACATCGGCCCAGACCAGGAAGATCGCGCCGAGCAGGGCGGCTACCGGAATCAGGGTGCGGTGCGTGGCACCGACGCACAGCCGGGCTACGTGCGGAATCACCAGCCCGACGAATCCGATGCCGCCGGAGGACGCGACCAGCGCGCCCACGCACACCGCGGTCACCACCATGACGGCCGCACGCAGCTTCGCCGGAGATATTCCCAGCGCTTGCGCGGTGCCATCGCCGATGGCCAGCGCGTCCAGCGGCCGCGACCAATAGGCCAGCAGCGTGGCGGTCCCGATCACCACGATCCAGGTGATCATTGCCGATTGCCCGGTCGCCTGCGCCAGTGAACCCAGCGTCCAGAAAAGCACCGAACGGCCCGCATTGGGATCATCCGAAGCGAAGATCAGCAGCGAGGTGAGCGCGTGCAGCACATAGCCCACGGACACCCCGGCCAGCACCAGCCGGGTGGACGTCATCTCCGAACCGACCCGCGCCAGCAGGTAGACGAAGATCCCGGCGGCCAGCGCCCCGGCAAAGGCGCTCGTCGCCAGCGAGGCCGTGCCGATGCCGGCCGTGGCGCCGAAGAGGATCGCGGCCGCCGAGAGCGTGGAGGCCCCGGAGGTCACGCCCAGCAGGTAGGGCTCGGCCAGGATGTTGCGGGTCAGCGCCTGCAGCGCCACCCCGGCCAGGGCCAGCCCGGCCCCGACGGCGGCACCCAGCAGCACCCGCGGCACGCGCAGCAACAGGACGATGGACTGGTCCGAGGCGCTGAATGCACCAGGTGCGGGCATCCCGGAAAGGTGCGCCTTGAGGATCTGCAGCACGGTGCCCGGCTCGATGGACACCGGGCCGAGCCCTACGGCCACCGGCAAGGTGGCCACGAGTACGGCCAGCAGCCCGGCGATCCACAGCCACGTGTGCCGGGCCCGCCGGTCATGGTCCAGGTCATCGCCGGCGCAGGCCAGCGGTTCCCGGGGTTCTCGCAATGCAGGTTCCAACGGGGTCATGGTTGCCTTTCGGGGGTTTCGCCAATGGAATCGGTGCGCAGGCTCAGTGCCGCAGCCAGCGCAATCAGGGTCAATGCGCCAAGCACGGCAGCGGCGGTCAGGTAGCCGGCGGCGCCCAGCGCCGCTCCGGAGGCTGCTGTGCCCAGGAACAGGCCCAGGGACATGCCGGCCGCGTTCAGGCTCAGCGCGGTGCCGCGCACCTGCGTGCAACGGCTCACCAGCAGGCTCATCACGGCGGCCGAGACCACCGCGTGGCTGGCCGAAAGCACCGCCGTGCCGGCCACCGCCAGCGGCAGCACCGGTGAGAGGTAGACGCCGAACAGCGCCACCAGCGAAATGCCCAGGCTGAAAACCATCACCGCACGGGTGCGCCGCTGCGAATCCCCGGCGTTGAGCATCCGCCCGGCCAGCAGGTGCCCCAGGAAGAAGGCCCCGCCGCTGACCGACCAGATGAACGCGAACCAGCTGGCGGTCAGCGCGAACTTCTCCGCGTACAGCGGGGCCAGGAAGGCCAGGTGCCCCATGAAGGCGCCGGCGCGGCCGAAGGAGACCAGCAGCAGCGCCCGGGCTCCGGGCACGCCGGCCAGGGTGCGGAAGGCAGCCAGGTAGCCCAGCCGGGCTGGAGCCGGAGCCGGGTCTGCCGCGCAGTGCCCGGCGCCGCGGCGGCCGTAGCGCAGCACCGCCGGGATCAGGGCGATGCTGATGGCGGCGATGGCGACCAGGTTTCCCTGCCAGCCCCAGAACATCGCCGGCAGCACCAGCAGCGGCGCGCCGATCGTGGAGGCCAGGGTCTGGGCCGTCATCACCAAGGTGGCTGCCCGGCCCGCGGCCGGGGTGGTGCCGAAGCGGTCCGCGGCCGCGGTGGACAGCGCCGGGTAGAGCAGCGCGTTGGACACCCCGGTGGCCAGGCAGAAAACTGCCAGTGCCGCCAGGCCCGAGAAGGTCCCCGCGATGGCGGCGGCGCCCATCAGCCCCAGCGCCGCGGCGGCCACGGTGCCCGGGGCGATGCGCCCGATCAGCGGGGCCAGCGCAACCCCGGCGAGCACCGCGCCGACGCCGGCCAGCCCGCGCAGGGTGCCGGTTTCGGCATAGCCGGCCCCGGCCCAGTCGGCGATGGGCACCAGGAAGGTGCTCAGCACCGTGAAGGGCAGCAGGCCCAGCGCCGAGGCCAGCAGCGCCGGCCAGATCTCGGCGATGATGCGCCGTTCGCTGGGCAGCTGCTGCGCTGTTTCGACTTCTGGCTGGCTCATGCCGCACTCCCGATTCCGGCGCTGATCATGGCCAGGTCCTCGGCGAAATCCTGCACCGCGAAGGCCGGCGAGCAGCCCTGGCCCTCCCGGGCCGAGGCCGCTTGCATCAGGGCGTCTTCGTAGACGGCGAGCAGCGCGTCGATCATCGGGCAGGCCACGGCCAGTTCCCGGGCCAGGCCGGCGATGATCCTGGTGCGGTAGTAGTCTTCCTTGGGCATCCGCGGCACATCCCACTGGCCCTGGTCATTGCGGAAGACCGGGCGGAAGGCGATGGCCGAGAAGTCGAAGTAGCGGCCCTGCGCGTCGGGTTGCGAGAAGGGGTCGATGAGCAGCGAGGCGTAGCGCACGTAGAGCAGGTACTCCTGCTCGATGGCCGGCAGCTGCTCGAAGCTGGCCGCTTTCCCCGGGTCGATGCTCTGGGGGTGCACCGGATACCCGTCATCGAGCATGAAGGCCAGCAGGTTGACCGGCTGGCCGCCCAGTGCGGCGGTGATGGCCGACAGTTCCCGCCAGGCCTCGGCCATGGAGTGGATCAGCGCCGGGGTGACCGGGCCTTCGGGATAGAGCTTGTAGACGTACTGGACGGGCGGGGCGGGAGCGAAGACCGCGCGCAGCGCCAGCTCGTTGAAGAACAGGGCCGGATGCACGTACAGCGACATGTTCCGCGCCTCGGCTTCAACCGGCGATCCCGCCAGCTGCACTTCGGTGCCGGCCGCGGCATGCACCGCACGCAGCCGCTGCAGCGCGGGCGTGGCCCCGCCAGTGGAGCCGGCGTAGATGCGGGCCTTGGCGCCGGCGGTCAGCACCAGCGCTCCGCCGGTTCCCTCCACCTGCCGGGTGTCCCCCAGATAGCTGGAGAAGCTGATGATTTCCGGGTCGGCGCCGCTGCGGCGGGCGAATTCGCGCACCAGTGCCGCCGAGCCCAGCGTGGGCGAGAGCAGCACGATCCGCGCCAGCGATGCGAGCACCCCCGGCGGCAGTTCGCGCAGCACCGGCAGGTAGGCGTCGGCGGTGGCCGCCAGTACCAGGGTGTCCCAGCCGCCGCGCACCTGCTGGTAGCCGCGGTAGCGGTGCTCGATGCGCACCTGCCCGGCCAGTGCGGCATGGGAGGGGTTTTGCACCTGGACGCGGGCGGTGCCGGCGTTGGCCTCCAGCGCGTCGAAGAAGGCGGCGCAGCGCTGCGAGGCGCGCCCGGCAATGCCCAGTTCCCCGGGCAGCGCCCCGAGCAGCACGGCGCTTTGCACCGCAACCGGTCCGGTTCCGGCAATGAGGATATTTCCCAGTTCATCCATGGGCTAATTGCTTTCCGTTCTCGTGCGCGCCTTGGTGTACAGCGCGATGTCGAAGACCTGCCCGGGCTGGCGGATCGTTCCGTCCAGCTGCCACCGCCGGGGGTCCACTGGTTGCATCGGGTAGTTGAACAGCGACTTCAGCCCGTCGCCGAAGCGCATTGCGACCACCACGTCCTGCCGGGTGCGCGCGTGCAGCTGGTGCAGCAGCTCGTATTTCACGGCCACCGTGGAGCTGAAGACGATGTGCGTGGCCTGCGGCAGGAAGTCCAGCTGGTGGATTTGATCGCCCTGCAGGCCGATGTCCAGGCCCTGCCCCAGCTGCGCCACGACCCGGCGGCCCAGCTCCAGCGCTTCGGGATCGATGTCGATCCCCACGGCGCTGGCCCCGGTGCGCGAGGCCAGGTTCAGCAGGGTCATCGGGAAGGAACCCGAGCCGACCAGCAGCACCTTGGAGCTGGAGTCGGGGGCGACGGCGCCGAATTCCCCGGCGATGCACGATTCGATGTTGGCGAAGTAGCCCTCGGCTCCGCTGCGGCCTTCGAGCAGGCGCAGCGCCCGGTACTTCTCGATGACTGCGACGCAGCGCGCCGATTCGGTGCGCAGCGCCGCCACCAGCGCCGTGCCCTGGTCGGTGGCGGCCATCTGGGCATAGCCCGGTTCATTGGCCGGGTCGGTGACCAGCTGCGCATAGCCGGCCAGCAGCTCTTCGAGCGCCGCCGCGTGCCGCGTCGATCCGTCATAGTCTCGGGCGGCTTCGGCGAACCGTCCGAGGTAGCCGTGCAGCACGCCGGCCAGGCCGGCGGCGGCCTGAGGGGCCAGTGGTGTTTCAGTCATGGATATATGCAGTCCCTTCGGCCACGATGCTTACTTCGGTGCTGATCCGCAGCGCGGTGGCCTTGGCGCGGCTGCCATCGGCGTGCACCTGCACGGTGCCTCCGGGCTGTTTCACGCTGGCATTGACCGGAGCGCCGGCTTTCGTTGCCAGGTAGGCGCCCAGCGCGGCGCTTCCCGAGCCGCAGCTGCCCTCCCAGATGAGGCTGCCCAGCGCCGGGACGCTGACCAGCGGGGCCAGCTGCCCGCGGTCCGGATCGTAGAGCATGATGCCCACGACGGACACCGCTTCGCTGGCGCCCAGGTCCAGGGCCAGCTGCTGCGCATGCCCGCGCAGCTGGGGATCCGAGCCGTCGCATTCGGCGACCAGGTGCACCGCATCGGCGTAGCGCACCAGCCCGGCGCCGGCGACGCCCGGGAACGGGTACGGGTCGATGCGCAGCGGCCAGGGCATCTTCAGCTGGCAGCGGTAGGCGGCACCGGCCGGCTCGACCCGGCAGCCCAGCAGCTGCGCGGCGCCGGAGGCTTCGATCAGCAGCTCAAGCGGGCCGCTGCGGGCGCGGCGCGCGGCCTGCAGCGCGGCCAGCGACATCGCGGCATTGGCGCAGAATTCGCCACCGGCCATGTGCAGCCGGGCCTGGGCCCGGGGCGAGCTGGGAGGCAGGATGAACCCGACTTGCTCGGCGTGCACATGCTCGGCGCGCAGCAGCCGGTCAGCGATACTGCGGTAGTGCGCCGCCGGGTGCCGGCTGGTCACCAGCACGGTGGTATTCGATGCCGGACTGAGCTTGACGAATTCCACGGGGGTGGCGCCCCGGACCAGGCCGCGGTTGGGGCCGCGTCCGTGCCCCGGGCGGGCCACGCGGCGCGATGAGGCCGCTTGCCGGCGCAGCGCCGCTGGCTGGCTCATCAACGGGCCAGCCGGTCGGCGATCAGCTCGACCCCGTCCACTGCCAGCGGACCGGGCGAGGAATAGTAGTAGTTCAGCGGCACGATGGCGCTGTCCTGCTCGATGGCGGGCAATCCGGCCAATTCGGGGCGGTCGCGCAGCGCCTCGATGACCTGCTGGTCGGTTTCCAAGTTCGAGGAGCCTGTCGGCAGGTACATGGCGAAGACCTTGTCGGCGCCGCTGTTCACGAGTTCTTCGGTGGAGGGCTCGAAGTAGCGCTTGGGCACGTCGTTGAAGACGTTCTGAAGGCCAAGCAGTTCCATCTGCTCGGCAACCAGCGATTCATGGCCGTAGGATCCCAAGGTGCCTGCGGTGGGCACGTACAGCGGCATCCCGCGCTGCTGGCTTTCCTGCTTGACGCTGCGCGCGGCTTGCTCGACGCGTGCTCGCATCTGCTGCACGGAGTCCTCGGCCGCCTGCTCGGTGCCGAAGAGCTGACCGTAGGACTGGACGTCCTTGTAGATCTGGTCGAAGCCGCTCAGCCCGCCGGTGGATCGATCCTCGAATCCGGCGCAATATCCACTAACGGTCAGCATCTTCACTCCGGCGCTTTCCAGGCGTTCAGCCAACGAGTCGAGATCGATTCCAGCAGCGATATCGGTGCCGATCACCACGTCTGCTCCCGAGTCCAGGATCATTTCGTAGGAGACATCATGCGAGTCCTCGGTAATCCGCTCCGCGTTGCGCACTGCCGCCATGGTTTCTTCGTCGAAAGGCACCTGCCAGCTGCCTGCGTAGTGCGTGAGCTTGTCTCCCGCTCCAGCAGCAGACAGCAGGGCCGGGGCTTCCGAGCCAACTGCAAGAACGCTGTCCGGCGCCTTGTCGAAGACGACCTGCCTTCCGCAGCTGTCCAGGGAAATGCTCTTGGCGCCGGTGCCCTGCGGTGCACCGCTGGCAGATCCGGCTGGCGCGCTGCATCCGGTGGCCAGGACCAGGATGGCAACCGGCACGGCCAACTTCCAAGGATTGAGTTTTTTCATCTATCAGTGCTCCATTCATGACGGGCAGGCCTCGGCCGCCGATTTCCGGCGAGCTCCTCTGCCAACAGAGCTAAACACTAATGAGAATCATTATCAATTGTCAAAACGAGCAAGCAACGGAATTCCCCTCAGCCAAGCCACTGCCGTTTCCGGACAAGGAAAAGCAGCCGCACTGCCCGTCATTGCGTGGGCGGTGCGGCTGCTGTGAAGCTATATTTTCGTGCTGGTTTGCCGGGCTACAGCCCCTCGGAAGTCAGCCATGCCGAAGCGATGTCGGCGGCAGACTTCTTGTCCACGGTGCTCTGCACGTTGAGGTCCACCAGAACCTGCGCTGTCAGTTTTTCGCTGACCGGGTTCAGGACTTCTGCCAATTCCCCGGATTGATCAGCGGCCACCAATGGCACCACATTCGATGCCAGGAATAGCGACTTCGGGTCCTCAAGAACTACCAAGTCCTCCGTCTGGATCCGCGGATCGGCGGTAAAGACGTTGGCGACATTCACCGTGCCGGCGGCAAGGTCTTCAACGGTCGTGTCGCCAGTTGCCGAGAATTCGGCCTTGACGCCATAGACGCTCTCCAAGCCCTGGGGTCCATAGGGGCGTTGGGCCAATTCAGGTGGGCCGCCCACGGTCAAGGGTTCGGAAATGCCGGCCAGATCCTCGATGCTCGCGACCTTATTGGCTTCAGCGAATTTCTTGGTCACCGTGTAGGAGTCCTGATCCGATGCTGGCGCGGCTTCGAGCACGGCCAATGATTCCGGCAAGGATTCCTTCAGCTCGCTGTACACCTCATCGGCGGAGCGTGCTTCGGTGTCTTCCTTGTAGAACTGCAGCAGGTTGCCGGTGTATTCAGGGAAGACATCAATGCTGCCGTCTTCCAGCTGGGGCATGTAGGCATCGCGCTGCCCGATGCTGAATTTCCGTTCCACTTCCATGCCGGCTCCTTCAAGCGCCTGGGCATAGATCTCAGCAACGATTTCATTGGAATAGTAGGCCTGCGAACCGACAACGATCGATTCTCCCCCCTCCTGGGCAGCATCGCTTTCGGTGGCCAACGGATCCGCACCGGAGCATCCAGCAAGTGCGAGGCTTCCGGCCAGCACGAGAGCACTCGTGGACAAAATCTGCTTGATTTTCATGACATTTCCCTTTCGCGGGTGATTGAGTCATCGGTATCTTGGAAAGTCTTCTTCTTTGAGGGCACGCCCAGCCCGCGGGGTACTGCCGCTTTCTGGGCGATGGCAAATGCCAAATCCAGCACCAAGGCCAGCGCGGCAACCATCAAGGCGCCGCCCAGGACCATGTCGAAGCGCCGCAGGTTCAGACCGGTGATGATGGGCAATCCCAGGCCGCCGAGATTCACGTAGGCGGCAACAGTAACGGTGGCGACCACTTGTAGCACTGCGGAGCGGATCCCGCCTACGAGCAGCGCAAGTCCCAGTGGGATCTCGACTTTGACGAGGATCTGCCATTCGGTCATCCCCATGGCCCGGGCAGCATCGATGGTCTTGCGGTCAATTGCTTCGAAGCCGGTATAGGCTCCGGCCAGCAGTGATGGAATCGCCAGCACGACGAAGGTCAGCATGGCCGCTTCTGGCTTGTGCAGTACCCCCAGAAGCAGCACCAGCAGAATCAGCAGTCCGAAGGATGGCACCGCACGCGCAACGCCGGCCAGCCCGACGGCCAATTCCCTTCCTCGCCCCGTATGCCCAATGGCCCACCCCGCAGGGATGGCAATCGCGCTAGCAATCAGCACAGCAACCACCGTGAACAGCAAGTGCTGCCCCAGCAAGCTAGCCAGTCCCCCATCGCCCTGCCACTGCTCGGGAGCGAAGATCCACGCCAGCGCATCGGAAATCAGATTCATGAGGACACCTTCTGCGTGGATGGCTGCGCTGCAGTTCGTTTTTGCCTGGTGCTCGTTGCAGCCCAAGGCATCAGCCAACGGCCGGCCAGGAGCAACAACAGGTCAACGAGCAACGCGATCGCTGCCACCGCGATGATCCCCGCCAGGACTTCTTCAATGATGCGACGCTGCAGACCGTTGGTGAACAGGTAGCCCAAGTTGGTTACCCCGACCAGGATGCCGACGGTTGCCAGCGAGATGGTGCTGACCGCTGTCACTCGCAGACCAGCCAGAACTACGGGACCGGCCAAGGGAAGGTCGACAGCGAAGAAGCGGCGTGCCGATCCATAGCCCATGGCAGTTGCTGCCGACCTGGTTGCCGGGTCCACCGAGTTCAGCCCATCGACCACGCTGCGCACCATGATCGCTATCGCGTAGATCGCCAAGGCGAGAATGAGATTGGCTTCGCTGATCGCGCTCATCCCGGTGAGTACGGGCAGGATCATCAGCAAAGCCAGCGAAGGGATCGTGTAGAGCAATCCGGTGATGCTCACGACCGGTCCGCGCACCAGTTTGTAGCGCCAGGCCACCCAACCCAGCGGAATCGACAGGATGAATCCGAGAATGACTGCTATCAGGGACTGGCGCAGGTGCTCCAGCGATAGCGAACCAATGAGTCCGAGATTTTCCAGGACCCAGTTCACTGGACAGACCCATCCTCGACCAGCTTGCCTTGAGTCCGGCCTTGCGCATCAACCAGGACGGTTCCGTGCTCCGTCTGCTTCAAGCTCAGCGCCCGTGCCCCACGCTGCGCACCAATGAAGGAGGCGACAAAATCATTGGCTGGATTTTCAATGATCTCGCTGGGGCTGCCAACCTGGAGCTTCTGTGCGCCCGCCGCCAGAATTACCACCTGGTCCCCCAGGAGGAAGGCTTCATCAATATCGTGGGTGACAAAAACAATGGTCTTATCGAGTTCTCTTTGGAGACGAAGCAATTCTTCTTGCAGCTCGGCGCGAACGATAGGGTCCACGGCGCCGAAGGGCTCGTCCATGAGCAGGATGTTCGGATCGGCGGCCAGCCCGCGTGCCACGCCAACGCGTTGCTGCTGGCCTCCAGAGAGCTGATGCGGATACCTGTCGGCCATGGAGCCGGCCAGCCCAACCGTGCCCATCAGTTCCAAGGCACGCGCTCGTGATGCCTTGCTCGTTTCACCCATGAGCCGCGGCACGGTCGCAATGTTCTGTGCGACAGTGAAATGAGGCAGCAGGCCGGAGTTCTGCATCACGTAGCCGATGCTGCGGCGGAGGCCCACCGCCGGCTTGCTGGCGATGTCCTCGCCGTCGATACGCAGCGTACCGCTGCTCGGATCAACCATGCGGTTGATCATCCGCAGCAATGTTGTCTTGCCGCAGCCTGAGGAACCTACGAAGACTGTGGTGCGGTGTGCCGGAATTTGCAGGCTGAAATCCTTGACGGCAACGGTGCCATCCGGATAGTGCTTGGAAACGTTATCGAACTCAATCATGCACATTCCTCCACAGCGGCTTCGATCCAACCCATTGGGTGATGCCCGGGCATATTTCGTCTCCTTGAGCTGGCGTTGAGCCCAATTCTGCCTTAAAAGTGCTGTGACAGCACCAGATGTCCGGGAAATAGCCAGTTTCAGGCTGCGTGGTGGTTCCCGGTTTCCTTCGGGAACATCGGTAGAGTCAGTGAAAATCATCTTTACTGCATTTGGAGAAGACCTTGCGCATAAGCTCAATTGGCATCGCGACAGCAACCTTAATCGTTGGCGCCATGGCACTCTCATCACCGGCACTCGCTGGCCAGCAAGACGTCGCCCCATCCGGTGATTGGGACAGCTCAGTGTCCATGGAAGCCCGCACCGGCGAGGTGCTGGAGCAGATCGATATGGACCAGTGGGATTCGGTCGTCGTAGTAGACGCGCAAACAGGGCAAATCCTGCCGCAAAGTCCCGCCCCGGCAATCGAGCTCGATGACTCGCCAAGTCCTGCATACCTGGGCTTCTTTGGCTGACGCTTGAGCTGTCGTGCATGCCTTGCGCTTGATTTCCCATAAAAATATTGCCTCGAACCTTAATTGGTTCGAGGCAATATTTTTGGAAGCCTAGGCTTCGAGCACTACAGGAACGATCATTGGGCGGCGACGCAGCTTGCGCGATACCCACGAGCCGATCACGCGGCGCGTGATCTGCTGCAGCTGGTGCGTGGAGTGGTTCGGGTTGTTGCCCACCGCTTCCATAATCGCAGCTGCGATCTTCGGCTTGATCTCGTTGAAGACCGAGTCCTCTTCGGCTACACCACGTGCGTGGATGTCCGGGCCGGAGATGATCGTGCCGTTCTGGCGGTTGATCACGGTGATGACCGAGATGAAGCCTTCTTCACCCAGGGTGACGCGGTCCTTCAGGTCATCATCGGTGATGGTGCCGACCTTGGAACCGTCAACGTAGACGTAGCCGCATTCGACCTGGCCAACGAGCTTTGCTACGCCGTCCTTCATGTCGATGACCGAGCCGTCGTCTGCCAGCAGCACGTTGTCCTCCGGGACACCGGCCTGCGCGGCCAGGCGGCCGTTGGCAATCAGGTGGCGGGTTTCGCCGTGCACCGGAAGCACGTTCTTCGGGCGCAGGATGTTGTAGCAGTAGAGCAATTCGCCAGCCGATGCGTGACCGGAAACGTGGACCTTGGCCATGCCCTTGTGGATGACCTCGGCACCCAAGCGCATCAGGCCGTTGATCACGCGGAAGACCGAGTTCTCATTGCCCGGGATCAGGCTGGAGGCCAGGATGACGGTGTCGCCCGGGTTGATCTGGACCTTGTGCTCGCCGTTGGCCATGCGGGACAGTGCAGCCATCGGCTCGCCCTGCGAACCGGTGGACATCAGCACGACCTTGTGGTCTGGCAGCGAATCGATCTGCTTCAGGTCGACCAGGACACCCTGTGGCACTTCGAGGTAGCCCAAGCGTTCGGCGATGCCCATATTGCGCACCATCGAGCGGCCGATGAAGGCCACCTTGCGGCCGTGCACCGCTGCGGCGTCCAGAACCTGCTGCACGCGGTGGACGTGCGAGGAGAACGAAGCGACGATGATGCGGCGGCGGGCGCGCGCGAACTTGGCCTCGAGTACCGGGCCGATTTCGCGTTCGGCAACGGTGAAGCCCGGAACTTCGGCGTTGGTGGAGTCCGGCAGGAACAAGTCCACGCCTTCCTCGCCCAGGCGCGCGAAGTGGCGCAGGTCGGTGATGCGGCCGTCAAGTGGCAGCTGGTCCATCTTGAAGTCGCCGGTGTGCAGCACGGTACCGGCTTCGGTGCGCAGGAATACTGCCAAGGCATCCGGGATCGAGTGGTTCACAGCTACGAACTCGCATTCGAAGTTGCCAACCTGCGCGATCTCGCCCTCCACCACGATATTGGTGTTGGCCTTGATGCGGTGTTCTGCCAGCTTTGCTTCGACGAAGGCCAGGGTCAGCTTCGACCCGTACAAAGGGATGTCTTCGCGCAGGCGCAACAGGTACGGAACAGCACCGATGTGGTCCTCGTGGCCGTGGGTCAGCACGAGGCCCACCACGTCGTCCAAGCGGTCCTTGATGTAGGAGAAGTCTGGCAGGATCAGATCCACGCCAGGCTGGTGCTCCTCGGGGAAGAGCACGCCGCAGTCGATGATCAACAGTTTCCCGTTGAGTTCGAAAACGGTCATGTTTCGGCCGACCTCGCCCAAGCCGCCGAGGGGAACAATTCGCATTGTTCCCTTCTTCAGCTTCGCCGGAGTCTGCATACGCGCAGCGTCAGCCTTGCCTACTGAACTCTCAGTCATATGTGGTTAGTCCCTTTCGTTACAGATCCCATCCACCTTCACGTAGGTCCGCGCGGATGGCATCGAGCTCTGCGTCCGACGGTGCCAACAGCGGCAGTCGGACGACGGTGTTCGGCAGGACACCCTGCCAGTGAAGTCCATATTTTGCGGCCACGGCGCCCTGAATGTGGCCCATGATGCCGCGCTGGATCGCGTCCAGCTCAAAGTGTGTGGTGCGTGCAGTCGCCAGATCTCCTGCATGCATTGCATTAACAAGCGTACGGTACTTAGCGGCCGCAACGTGAGCGGTGACCGAAACCACGCCGACAGCACCTGCCGCCATCAGCGGCAAAGTCAGCCCATCGTCGCCGGAGTACACGTGCAGATCGGTTGTGGCCAGCACGGTGGTGGTGGACTGGTAATCCGCCTTGGCGTCCTTCAGCGCAATGACCTGAGGAATCCTGGACAGCTCAATGATGGTCTCGGGCGCCAGCGCGATGCCGGTGCGTCCCGGGATGTCGTAGAGCATGATGGGCAGCTCAACGGCTTCGGCGATGGCCTCGACGTGGGCGATGACGCCGGCCTGGCTTGGCTTGTTGTAGTAGGGGGTGGTCAACAGCACACCGTCTACGCCCGCTTCCTTGGCAGCCAGCGAGAGCTTGATGGAGTGACGGGTGTCGTTGGTAGTGGAACCGGCCAGCACTGCGACACGGTCCCCCACCGCCTCGGCGACGGTACGGAACATCTCGATGTTCTCTTCATCGGTCAGGGTCGAGGTCTCGCCGGTGGTACCGGTGACGACCAGTCCGTCGCAGCCATCATCAACCAGCTTCGTTGCCAGTTTGGCAGCCATCGCGTAATCGACTTCACCCGCTTCATCGAAGGGCGTGACCATAGCGGTCAGCACGGTACCGAACGGGTATGCCTGATTATCAATTGCACTTGTAGCCATGGCATTAAATCTACACTCGCGCATGTTGCAATGGCATCCCCCGCGCAATTCGTGGTGCGATGATTCCATGAACGATTTGGGTAGTTCCCAGCGGTTGCTGGGCGTGGACGCGGCACGGCTTGCCGCCATCCTCGGGATGTTCGCCGCGCACGTTTTCGCGCTCTATGAAACCAGCGGCGCACCCGCCTACTCCCCAACATTTACCGGGACTTTCGCCTCCGGCCGAGCATCTGTCCTGTTCATGGTGCTGGCGGGTTTATCCCTGGTTCTGCTCTCGAAATCCTTGGCTCGAAAGGGCTTTTCCCACCCTAAGGTTTACTCAGTCCTTGTGCTGAGAGCATTAATTATTGCCGTGCTCGGAATGGCAATTGGGTCAGTAAATGAAGCCATCGCGGTCATTCTTGTCCACTATGGGCTACTGTTTCTATTGCTTCCACTAGCGCTGAAGCTGTCGAGAATAACCATTTGGGTAGTCTCGGCCCTTTGGCTGCTGCTTATGCCGGTTCTTTGGCGACCGCTTGCCAGCAACTGGATTGCGGACTCGCTGGGCCATAATCCGAGCTTCGGCGACATTCTCACCCCGCAACTGCTCCTCAAGGATCTAACGGTCACCGGATACTACCCATTGATGGTCTGGTTCGGTTTCGGCCTTCTTGGAATAGCCATTGCAAGATGCAACCTGCACAGCACGAGGACCGCGAGTCTGCTTGCATTGGGCGGTTCGATTATCGCGGCGGCAACCCAATGGGTGGGCCATTCGGTGAGCATGCAAAATGCCGGGCTCATAGCCCGTGAACTGGGCCTGGAGGTATCCCTCGTTCCCACAATGATCACCACCGGGCGTTTGCCGGGCGCCAACCTGGATCCATTCCTGGACAATCCAGCCTATCTCTGGCTGCCGACCGGTCACAGCAATTCTTCGCTCTCAACGCTGCACAACGCCGCCTGCGCTGTCGCTATCATCGGCCTGCTCCAGCTGATCATTGGTCGTCTGGGTGCGCTCGGCCGGATTCTGGCTGGCGCCGGCCGGGCCCCGCTGACCCTGTATGCAGGGCACATTATCTTGCTGCCGGCGCTGAAAGAGCACTTGGACCCAATGGCCATTTGGTGGGTTCTCTGTGCAACGACGGCCGTCTTCGGAATTTGGCTTGGCTTCAGCAAGGCCTCTGGCCCTTTGGAATATGGCGTCCGGGTGTTTAGCGGAGCTGACAGCACCCCCGAGACGAAGAGCAAATTCTAGAGCGATGGCCCGGACTCTCGTGAGTCCGGGCCATCAATAGGATGCTGTTTTATGCAATTACTGGCTGACCTTCTGGTCTGCTCGCCAGAATTCGATCGCAGTACGCATGGATTTGCGGGCGCGCGGCTTGTCACCGCAGGCTTCATACGCCAGTGCCAGACGGTACCAGGATTTCCATGATTCCGGGTTCTCTTCCACATCCTGCTGATGGATAGGGAAATCAGCGTCGGCGGCCGAACGGAGGAAACGTCCCGACGGCATGCGGGGAAGATCCTCTGGCAGCTCACCTGAGGCGGCCAAGGACTTGCCCATTTTCTCAGTGCGCAGCCCGAAGAGCACCTCGCGAATGAGGATCCAGACGCACAGTGCAGGAATAACCAGGATTGCAATGCCCATGACCTGCGCGACCAGTTCCCCGGTTTTTAGCAGACGGATCGCCTGGGTGAAGGTCATTCCAATGTACAGCGCGAACAGCAGCAGAATGCCGCCTACCCAAAGTTTCGTTTTCACTGGCCCAGCTCCAGGAAGCCATCAAGGCCATAGGTCAGGCCCGGGCGGGAGCCAACAGTACGCAGGCCCAGGAGAACGCCTGGCATGAACGAGGCACGGTCGAAGGAATCATGGCGCAAGGTGAACTGCTCCCCCGGGCCGCCAAAGAGCACTTCCTGGTGGGCTACGAGGCCGCGCAGGCGTACCGAATGAACGTTGATTCCATCGACGACTGCGCCACGGGCGCCATCGAGCTGGGTCTCGGTAGCGTCCGGGCTCGCGGGGACTCCAGCGGCTTCACGCGACTTCGCGATCAGTTCAGCGGTACGCACCGCGGTGCCGCTAGGCGCGTCCACCTTATTCGGATGGTGCAGCTCAATGATCTCTACGGATTCGAAGTACTTGGCGGCCGTAGCCGCGAAAGCGCTGGCGAGCACCGAGCCCAGGGCGAAGTTGGGCGCAATCAGCACACCTGCCTGCGGATGCTTGCCCAGCAGCCCTTCCAAATTCGCGCGGCGATCATCATCCCAGCCAGTGGTGCCAACCACTGCATGAAGCCCGTTCTCGACGGCAAAATGCACATTGGCCTCGGTGGATGCCGGCACAGAAAGGTCAACGATGTGCGTTGCTCCGGCTTCAAGGATCTGCGACAAATCGTCGCCTCTTCCCAAGCTTGTTACCAATTCCATGTCTGCAGCCTCAGTTACGGCCTTGACCGCTTCCGAGCCCATTCGTCCGGCCGCGCCGAGCACGGCCACCTTGATCTGTGCACTCATGGGCTTAAGCCTATCGCCCTGCAGGCACCTGCCTTGCCAACGATTACGTGATCCCACGCGAGTTTTGCAGCGAATACCCTGAGGCGAGTTCCCAGATATTTGCTTCTGCTTGCTCCCTACGGCCAGCCCAACTTGTTTTGCCTAGCAAATAGGGGAAAAATATGTGTCAGGAGTCTCCAAGTAGTAAGCAGGGCCATGGGTCAGAAAATTAAGCGCTTTGGTTTCGGCATCGGCGCAACGCTTGTCGCGACCTTTGCAATCACTTCCTGCGGTTCAGGCGATGAACCGATCACCCTGTCCGATGACGAGCGAGCAACTATTACTGATGTCGTCCAAGAACAGGGAACGGTCATCGATTCGCCGACTTGCCAGGTTGAGGTTTTCCGTATCGAGGACTCCACGACCTACGGCTGGGCTACTTGCGCACCCGATAGCCAGGACTCGGCGGACACCGCTGCCCAGGCGGATGCCTTCCCGTTCCGCATTGACGGGCAGGAACTGCGCCGTCCAGATGACGGTTCCAAATACGAGGAAGGCGTGCAGGAGCTCTTCCCGGAAGACCTTCGTTCCGCTATTACCCAGCATTCGACCGGGGCGGGCGGTTAATTCCTTTTTGCCTGTCTCGCCATTTCAGGTGAGCGTGCCGATTTTCCCTACCGATAGTGTGTGCGCACTTTTCGCACGATGAAAGGCTGGCGTGCGCCACGATTACTTTGGGCAATTGCCCGAATCCCTCAGGACCAGGCTTTCGGTTCGTGTCGCGGGCCATGGCCCTGACGTGGTGCTGATTCACGGGCTCGGAGCATCCAGCCGCTATTTCACTCCGCTGGCCAACATCTTGGCTAAGAAGTATCGAGTGATCGTTCCCGAACTTCCAGGCCACGGCAAGAATCTGGATGATGGCCGCCCGGTGACCGTACCGCGTTTCGCGCACGAAGTAGCATTGGCGTTGCGCGAGCTGAAGGTTGAGAACGCTATCGTCCTCGGGCATTCCATGGGCGCGCAGGTTTCCATTGAGCTAGCTCGCGCGTGGCCGGATCTGGTCAAGCACCTGGTCATTGCAGCTCCTGCGGTCAACGACCGTGAAGCGACGCTGTTCAGGCAGGCCCGCCGGCTCTTTGAAGATTTCCCGCACGAGTTGAACTCGGTGAAGGCAATATTGCTCGTCGATTACCTGCGCTGCGGCATCCCATGGTGGGCCAAAAGCTGCGCCCAGATGCTGGACTACTCCACCGTTGAATTGCTTCGTACGGTCCAGTGCCCGATTGATGTCGTGTGCGGCACCCGGGATCCGCTGTCTCCACCGGAGTTCGGTCTTCGCCTGGTCGCAAGAACACCGCAAGCCAAGCTCACTGTCATGCATCAGGGTGCACATGGGTTCAATTTCTCTCATGCGCCCGAGCTTGCCGCGCTAGTAGATGCCGCGGCATGACCCAGAGAAAACGGTCATGCCCCTGGAATCGAAATCCTCAGATTCGATTCCAGGGGCACGGCACCCAGCTCTAGAGGCCCAAGTCGGCTTCACTTTCAAACGGTCCCACCACGGTGATCACTCGATCCTTGGAGGCCAGTTCCTGGGCCAGATCCTGAACTTCCTGGGCCGTGACGGCATTGACGCGAGACAGTGCTTCGTCGATGTCCTGGAATTCTCCGGTAATCATTTCTGCCCGGCCCAAACGGGACATGCGGCTTCCTGGATCCTCCAGAGCCAGCACCGTTCCACCAGATAGCTGGCCCTTGGCCTGCGCCAATTCAGTTTCGGTGATGCCGTCCTTGGCCAACCGATCAAGCTCGGCCCCCAGCAGCCCGATAACCTGAGCGGCTTTAGCCGGGGCGCAGCCCGCGTACATGCCAAAGTAGCCGGCATCGGTGTAGGCGGCGGAGAAGGAGTAGGTCGAGTACACCAGTCCACGCTTCTCGCGAATTTCCTGGAACAACCTTGAGCTCATGCCGCCGCCGAGAACAGCGTTCAGCACTGCGAGAACCTGACGGCGGTCATCATGGCCGGTGATGCCGGAGCATCCCATGATGATGTTGGCTTGCTCGCCCGGACGGTTGATTACTTCCAGCCCGGCCTTCGAAGTGATCTGCGCTGGTTCACCCATGCGGCGTGGTTCTGGCACAGCCATCGGGTCCAGTTCCCAGCCTGCTTCGGTCAGCGCCTTGAGAAGCAGCTCGCACAGCTTGTCGTGCTCCAGGGATCCGGCGGCAGTAACAATCAACTCGCTTGGGCGGTAGTGCGCACGATAGTGCTCCATGACTGCCTCGCGGGAGATCTCCATGATCTCTTCAGGAGTTCCTCCAATGGGACGCCCCAATGGGTGATCGCCCAAGACATTGGCAACGAACCGCTCGTGGGCGACATCCATCGCGTCATCTGCATCCATGGCCAGCTCCTCGATGATCACCCCGCGTTCCTGCTCCAGTTCCTGCGGGTCGATAACTGCCGAGGTGACCATGTCGGCGATGACCTCAAGGGCCATTGGCAGCTCCGTGTCCAGGACGCGGGCGTAATAGCAGGTCGATTCCTTGGCGGTGGCTGCGTTTGATTCGCCGCCCACGGCATCGAAGGACTGGGCGATTTCCAAGGCAGTGCGCTTGGCAGTGCCCTTGAACAGCAGGTGCTCCAGGAAGTGCGTGGAGCCGAAGTGCCCTGATTCCTCGTCGCGGGAACCGACCGGTACCCAGAAGCCCACTGTGGTGGACCGCTGTCCGGGCATCGCTTCTGTCAGGACTCGTACGCCACCGGGCAGGATGCTGCGCCGGACTTCAGAGCCGCCTTCGCCTCGGTGGACCAACGTCGGGTCCGCCGGGTCAATCGGAGAAAACTGCGCGGTCTCCACCGAATGCAACGGCAATGGAATCATGGCCACGAATATACGTCCTTAAGTCGTCGAGAATAGCCATTTCAAGCTAAGTACACTGTCTTTCATTCTCCCATAGAACCGCGGTTTGAAAGCAATAGCCCAGTGGTGACGGAGCCATCACATTCTAGGAAAATAGGCGATCGGATCGGGCCTGCGCAAATACGCTCCAGCTAGTTCAGCGGACTACGTTGCGTCAAGATATCCGCGCTGCTCTGCGTCAGCGCGCGCTGGGGTCTGCAGCTCCGGGTCGCTAGATGCGCCGGCAAGATAAACAGTGCTCTCTGCATCAAAATTCACGCATCCGCTGATAGCTAGTGTCCTGGCGTCTAGTGCCGCGGCCAAGAAGCTAATTTTGCGCATAGCGTCCTTGCTGCCGACGGGACGCTGCGAATCTGCGTTTTGACGGCCAGCGTTTCCACTTGGCGAAGGGACGGCTAAGAAAGAAAATCCCGCACGTTCCAAATGGAACACGCGGGATTTTCAGATCTCAAGCTATAGCCTAGGCAAGCTTGGAACGATCGAATGCATCAAGGCTGATGCCCTGCTCCAGGACGACCTTGGCCCACTCGCGAGCCGAGTGCAGGGAATGGTCGCGGTAGTTGCCACAGCTGACGGCTTCGGTTCCGGGTACGTCTTCCCAGGTAACCTTCTGCGCGATATCTTCCAGCGAACTCTTGATGGCTGCGGCGACGACCTCTGGGGTTGGCTCGCCCCACAAGATCATGTGGAAGCCGGTGCGGCAGCCAAATGGCGAGAAATCGATCAGGCCATCGATGCGGGTACGCAGCAGGCCAGCCATGGTGTGCTCGATGGTGTGCAAACCTGCCGTGGGAATCTCACCGTGGTTTGGCTGTACTAATCGGATGTCGTAGTTGGAGAGGGCGTCTCCCTTGGGACCGTGCTCAACCCCGATCTTGCGCACATACGGAGCCTTGACCTTGGTGTGGTCCAGTGCAAAGCTTTCAACTTCAGCAAGTTCAATATCACTCATATGCAAAGTCTATCTGCTCACCGTCTGGCGAATCGAGAGCATATCGCGGGAGGTAACCGATAGACTTCTTAGGACGTTCGGGGCACCAATCCCCGAACTGATTTCTTTAGAGGGGAAGTTCATGTCGGACCAGAAGTCCTTGCTCGTCTTTGCGCATGCAGACGAAGCCGTAGCCTTTGCAGATGTCGAGCACCTGATTTCCGGTGTTGGCAAGGTCAATGCGTCGGTAGCCTTGGCTGGCGCGCTTGCTGAAGGCAACATCAAAAACGTCGTCGTGCTTGGCACCGCTGGCGTTGTTGGCCATGCCGGCGAAGACCGTCCGAGCTTGGACACCATTTACCAGATCACCAAACTGATCCAGCATGATTTCCCGCTGCCCTCGGCAGATGCGGACCCTACCGGTCCAATCCTGCTTCCTGATTTCCAGGTCACCATGGCTACCGGCGATGTGTTCGTCTCGAATGACGAGCAGCGTATCCACATCAACTCCTTGGGCGCCTCGTTGGTCGATATGGAGGGCTACGCCTACGCAAGCATTTGCCAGCGCTTCAACGTGCCGCTGCAGATCTTCAAGATCCCTTCCGATTACGCGGATGATTCGGCGTCGATCGACGAATGGGATGACATCGCCAAGCAGAAGAGCGTCCAGCTGCGCGAGTTCTACGACAAGCACCTTAGCTAGCCAGGGCAGCGTGGCGCAGTGGAAATGCCTTGCGCACAATTTCTCGCGAGGCACTCCCGATGATTCTTGAATCGGAAGCGTGAGCCCCCGCGATAGGTTCTCTCCGCCAAGCGGCACGCGCTTTGGAATATGAAGAAGATCTGCGAGAGTCCAATGGGCTGTGTCATCAGGCCTTGCCTCCATCCAGGACCGCCAAAGACTTTGGCAGGAACCAGCTCCCGGGCAAGAATAAGCAAAAACCCCGATTCGCCAAGCGAATCGGGGTTTTCAGCAAGAATCTAAAGACTACTCAGCAGCAACTGCTTCTTCAGCTTCTTCCTCGACGACTGGAGCCAGCGACAGCTTGCCGCGGTCATCAATCTTGGTGATCTCCACCTGCAGCTTCTGGCCAACGCCGACGACGTCTTCGACGTCCTCGACACGCTTGCCATCGTTGATCTTGCGCAGCTCGGAGATGTGCAGCAGGCCGTCCTTGCCCGGGGTCAGCGAAACGAACGCACCGAAGGTGGTCAGCTTCACGACGGTACCCAGGTAACGCTCGCCGACCTCAGGAACCTGAGGGTTGGCAATAGCGTTGATGGCCGAGCGGGCAGCTTCAGCGGACTCGCCGTTGGTTGCGCCGATCAGCACGGTGCCGTCATCTTCGATCGAGATGTCAGCGCCGGTGTCTTCCTGGATCTGGTTGATCATCTTGCCCTTAGGGCCGATGACCTCGCCGATCTTGTCCACTGGAATCTTCACGGAGATGATTCGTGGAGCGTTGACGTTCAGTTCATCCGGAGCGTCGATAGCCTGGTTCAGAACGTTCAGGATGTGCAGGCGTGCTTCGCGAGCCTGGGTCAGTGCGGCGGCCAGAACCGATGCCGGAATACCATCCAGCTTGGTGTCCAGCTGGATCGCGGTAACAAACTCGGAGGTACCTGCAACCTTGAAGTCCATGTCGCCCATGGCATCTTCGGCACCGAGGATATCGGTCAGGGCAGCGTAACGGGTTTCGCCGTCTACGGTGTCCGAAACCAGGCCCATGGCGATGCCTGCAACGGCAGCCTTCAGTGGCACGCCAGCGTTCAGCAGCGACAGGGTCGATGCGCAAACCGAGCCCATGGAGGTCGAGCCGTTGGAGCCCAAAGCCTCGGAGACCTGGCGGATTGCGTATGGGAATTCCTCGCGGCTAGGCAGCACTGGAACCAGTGCGCGCTCAGCAAGTGCGCCGTGGCCGATTTCGCGGCGCTTAGGCGAACCAACACGGCCGGTTTCACCGGTCGAGTATGGAGGGAAGTTGTAGTTGTGCATGTAGCGCTTGGTCTTCACCGGCGACAGCGAGTCGATCTGCTGTTCCATCTTCAGCATGTTCAAGGTGGTGACGCCCATGATCTGGGTTTCGCCACGCTCGAAGATTGCCGAACCGTGAACGCGAGGCAGAACCTCGACCTCGGCCGAGAGCTGGCGGATGTCAGCAAGGCCGCGGCCGTCGATGCGGATCTGGTCGGTCAGGATGCGCTGGCGCACGATGTGCTTGGTAACAGCGCCGAATGCCTTGGAGATTTCACCCTCGCGGCCTGCGAAAGCGTTGCCTTCGCCAGCCAGCGATGCAACGATCTCTTCCTTGTATGCGCTGGCAGCGTTGTCGCGCTCCTGCTTGTCAGCGATGGTGTAGATCTCCGTCAAGCGGGTCGAAGCAGCAGCCTCGACAGCGGTGAAGGCATCTTCTTCGTAATCGCGGAAGACCGGGAATTCAACGGTTTCCTTGGCAGCGCGAGCAGCCAGGTCGGCCTGGGCCTCGCACAGGACCTTGATGAATGGCTTCGCAGCCTCAAGGCCTTCAGCGACAACCTCTTCGGTTGGAGCCTGGACGCCGCGTTCCTTGATCAGTTCCCAAGCGTTGTCGGTAGCTTCAGCTTCCACCATCATGATGGCAACGTCGTCGCCAGCGATACGGCCGGCAACAACCATGTTGAAGACAGCGTTCTTCAGCTCGGAGTGGCGTGGGAAGGCAACCCACTGTGCGCCGTTTCCGTCATCAACCAGTGCAACGCGAACGCCGCCGATTGGGCCGGAGAATGGCAGGCCCGAAAGCTGGGTGGACATCGACGAAGCGTTGATCGCTACGACGTCGTACAGCTCATCTGGCTCGATGGACAGCACGGTGACGACAACCTGGACCTCGTTGCGCAGGCCCTTGACGAAGGCTGGGCGCAGTGGGCGGTCCATCAGGCGGCAAGCCAGGATGGCTTCGGTCGACGGGCGGCCTTCGCGGCGGAAGAAGCTGCCTGGGATGCGGCCGGCTGCGTACATGCGCTCTTCAACGTCCACGGTCAGTGGGAAGAAGTCGAAGCCTTCGCGTGGGTGCTTGCCAGCGGTAGTTGCCGAGAGCAGTGCGGTCTCGTCATCGATGTAGACCATTGCCGAACCTGCAGCCTGCTTGGCAATGCGGCCGGTTTCGAAGCGAATGGTGCGGGTGCCGTAGCGACCGTTGTCGATCTGTGCTTCGGCGAATTGGATTTCTGGACCCTCCATTAAGGGGGTGCTCCTTTCGATCGCTCCCACGTGGTGGATGAGCGAACCGTGTGGCCCTACCCAGATCTGGTCTTCGATCGAGACCCGCGCTGGGGCGCATATTTGCCCTAGCGAAAGTCACTACCGAGGACCGCGAAACTGGCGGTCGGGACCAACGGTCAGTCAGCCCTGGGAGTTATTTTCTTTTGGGGCCCGCATAGAACATGCAGACCCAGGTACTAGCCTACCGGGAATTGGCAAAAGACGCAGTTCTTGGGCGATAGGCGCGTGCCAGCCACTTGCGTCGCTGCCATTCATCGTTTGAGAGCGGCCTTGCAACCTGGGCAACCAGCGAAGATCATGCGGCGCTGCTGCCCTGGCGATCCCCGGGCGCAATCAGCACGGTGCGCGTTGATCCTCATTTAGGCAGGGAAACCTGCGGAAGGAAATTTTCTCCAGCCGGGATTATTCATAGCCTGTCGATTGTTGTTCTCCATGGGCTTTGCCCTGACGGGCCGCGGCAATCGCCGCAGTCCAGAACATTTCCAGTCGCAACCCGCAAGACAAAGGAAAAACCTGATGGCAACTATGGTCAATGCATACGCAGCGCACTCTGCGACTGATGGACTCATTCCGACGCAGATTGAACGTCGTGCAGTAGGTCCGCACGATGTCTTGATTGATATCAAGTTCTCCGGCATCTGCCACTCCGACATCCACACGGTGCGCGGAGAATGGGGAAACCAGAACTATCCGCTGGTCCCGGGCCACGAAATTGCCGGCATCGTTGCCGAAGTCGGGCCAGAGGTAACCAAGCACAAGGTGGGCGACCGCGTTGGCGTGGGCTGCATGGTCAATTCCTGCATGGAATGCGAGAACTGCCTTGCCGGAGACCAGCAATTCTGCGAGCAGAGTGTTGGTACCTACGGTGCTCGTGACCGTGATGGCAGCATGACCCAAGGTGGCTACGCCACGCATGTCGTGGTTACCGAGAACTTCGCCCTGAACATTCCTGAAGGCATCGATCTGGATGTTGCCGCGCCCCTGCTTTGCGCCGGCATCACCACCTTCTCCCCGCTGAGGCACTGGGGTGCAGGGCCGGGCAAGAAGATTGCCGTCGTGGGACTCGGCGGCCTGGGCCACATGGCGGTCAAGATCGCCAGTGCCATGGGCGCTGAGGTCACCGTTCTGTCGCAGTCGCTGAAGAAGAAGGATGATGGACTGAAGCTGGGCGCAACCGACTACCGGGCCACCAGCGATGAGAACACCTTCAAGGATCTGCAGAAGAAGTTCGACCTGATCATCAACACCGTCAGCGCTTCCATCGACGTCAGTGCCTACCTCGGACTGCTGCGCGTGAACGGCACCATGGTCAACGTTGGTGCTCCGGCAGAACCGTTGCCTGTCAATGCCTTCGCACTGATCGGGGGACGCCGTTCCTTCGCAGGTTCGCAGATCGGCGGCATCGAGGAAACCCAGGAGATGCTGGATTTCTGTGCCCAGCATGGCATTGGCGCAGAGATCGAGGTCATCGGTGCCACGCAGATCAATGAGGCTTACGAGCGCGTGCTGGCATCCGATGTCCGCTACCGCTTCGTAATCGATACCGCGACGTTGGCCTAGTCACCCCAGCTCACTCGGGTCGCAGAGAACGGTGCCGGTCTTGTCCAGCAGTGCAGGACAGATCCGGCGCCGTTTCGCGTCTGGCTAATTAATGTTCATTCGCCCCGGCGCGATCTACGAGTGCCTGCGTTCTCCCGTTGGCTGCCCTGTTCTGGAGCCTCGGCCGCAGTGCCCTGCTCAGACAAATTCCCCTTGATCGCGGCAAGCTCGGATTGGAGTTGCGCCACGGCACCACTGAGGTTCTTCAGTTCCTGCCTGCGGCGGCTGGCAGCCCTGAAAGTCTTGATCATCATGGCGATGATCAGCGGAATGGCCGCGAGCAGGGCCCAGCCGCTGCGTTCAAAGAAGTCGAGGGCCACCGGCAGGGCCTGATTGAATTCCCAGAAGGAATTCACTCCCCCGGCAATCGATTCCAATGCAGATTCCACGGGAGCCAGTTGCTTGCCCACAACTGGTATTCCGGAAAGATCAGGGGCATTCACCGGAGGCTCGCCCATGGTCCATCGCGGATCACCTGGCCGCTTCAGGATATAGATCCCGGCACCGGCGCTGGCAGCGGCGAATAAGAGCACTGAGGCCAGGGCGACCGCCACTAGCTGGTGCCTCCGCCATAGCCCCGCCGCCACGGCAAAACCAATCACCAGAATCCAAATCCACATTCGCAGTTGTTCCAGGCCAATGCCCGTCAGTAAATCCATGAACTTTGCCTCATTGCTCTGGGCCGCCATGACCCAAGTTGTGCGTTACTTCATCCCACTTAGGTACGCTATCGCGAGCAGCGGATTAATTGCCTCCTAGCACGTCAATCCGGTTGAGATCGAATCGTTCGAGTCGTCATATTGCTTCCTTGCCCCGGTATCCGGGACCCAATAGCCGATGGCTTCCGGCTCGTCCAATGCAGCGATCGGCTCATGCCACCTGCCGGCAGCTCGAATGGAAATTGCCACTAGCCCTCTTGCGATCGCGGATCTGGCATCGGTTGAGGTGGCAACGCGACGCACCCCAAAGACCAGAAGGCCTCGTTCTCCAGACTCCTGCAGCTTTGCCGTTGCAAATGCCCGAACCGGTACAGTGCTCTTGCCTTGGGTGCGTTGGCGACACTGGCCTGAATTTGAGTTAATGGGTCTGGGTCCGCTGCTCGGCGGATCACCTGGGATCGAGGAGGCTGGCATTGGCGGAGCCTAATTTTGCTGAACATTATTGGGATTTCATTGAGCGGGGAAGCATCTTGGTAGTGACTCTCAGTGGACCGGCTCATCTGCGGTTGATGGATCCGGAAAATTTCGCGGCATTCCAGGACGGAGAAGAATTCGAAGCATACGGTGGACTGGCACGCCGTGCTCCATACCGAATCAAGGTGCCCCATTCCGGACCCTGGTTTCTAGCGATTGATCTGACTGGCCTCGGTGCGCGTGGGGTGCGCCACGAAGTCAGCATCGTGCTGCCACAGAAGCTGGAAGCTCGACGACCAGCCCGGGACTAGAAGCAAGATCCCGCAGGAGAACTTAGCCCGCGAGCTCACTCGAAATATCGACAAGCTGTTGCATCCTCATTCCGGGCCAACCGTGGACCATATCCACCCACTGCGCCGGAACACTCGAGAACCCGGAAGCTGCGCCAATGAGCGATCCGGCGATGGCTGCCACGGTGTCGGTATCCACGCCTCCGCGAACAGCCGCTTCCAGCACCGGAACCAAGCGAGCGTTCCCGTCTTCCGGTTCGGCGGTGGCGATCGCGCTCCAAGCACCTTGGAACGCTTCAACGACCCAACCGTTATTTGTGAAGTCCCGAGGTCGATGGTTTTCGGCCTGGTGGATGCGCTGCTCCCATGCTTGTGCGCGTTCTGGTTCAAGCATCGCAAGACCACTGCGAATATCTAGTTCGCCGGTGCGCACAGCGTGGTGAATGGCTACTGTCCAAAGCCCGCAGGCCTCAGCGGCTTCATCATCAAAATGGGTCAGCTTGCTGATAGCTGCCGCAGCTTCGAATGCGGCAGCAGGCGGTTCAGACAGATAAGCCAGCGCCACGGGCGCTGTGCGCATGAGACTGCCGTTCCCGCCGGAGCGGCCAGTTCTCCGGTGAATCTGTTCAGAACCAGCTAGCGCATCATCAGCGGTCGGCTCGGCTCTTCCGTCAGCAGACGCAACATGCTGGGCGTGGGCAAGGACTGCCCGCGTCTGGTTGCCGACGTCCGGTGCGTTCGTGGCCCATTTGGCCCATTCCCGAACCATGTAGTTGCTCGCGGCACCATCAAGCTTGCCGTTGGAATCCAGCAGGCCCTGGGCAACGACTATGGCCATTGAGGTGTCGTCGGTCCACTCCCCGGGCGCAAAATCGCCCAACCCGCCACCAATCATCGAGATTTTGGCGAATTCGGGCAACGGTGCGTTGAATTCGTAGCCCGCGCCCAGGGCATCTCCGGCAGCCATCCCGGTCAGGACTCCACGAATTCGATCTTTCACCTGTACTGAATGTGCCATTTGCGCCTTTCACAGGGTGGTCGCCAATGCAGAGTAATACTGCTTGGATCCACTGTACCGATGCGCGGCGACAGTAGAGCTACCTGAGCGGCCCCGATAGCGTTCCCACGGTTGATTTGCGTCCTTGCGTCGTCGACCGGAATAGCGAACGAGGACATTGATGCGGTCACGATAACCGTTCCGCTTCTACCTGCGATCCCGACTTCGGTAAATAGCTCACCCGGTTGGCTTCGTCGCTGTCCCGGCTTGCTGCAAGCGCTCACGGGCATCGCCGAGCGGAGGCAGATCTCCTTGATCTCGATAGGCGTTTGACCCAACTTCTTGCAGTTATGGCCAATGCCCTGCAGGAACCAGGTTCCTGCAGGGCATTGGATGTCGCCAGCCTCGGTCGTTGCGCCTAGGCGAATGCAGGCGGTGGCGGAGTCGTGGGGTCAGTTGGGTGCCCCGGCGCCGGCTCAGTGGGATCCTGCGGGCCCGGGGGCGGGATCGGCCCATCCGGATGCGAAGGGCTTGGTGGTACGTCCGGCTGCGCCGGGCTTGGCGGAGCATCTGGTGTCGGCGGTTGCGCTGGCGGTTCTGGCTGGTCGGGAATACTCGGATCACCCTGCATCGGAGCACCTGATTCGTGTAAGTGATTCATTGGAACCTGCTTTCCGTCGTATCGGTTCGACCATTCAACGACGGATCGTCTCCGCCTTGCAACGGCATTCAGGAATCGCAAAGCTGCAACAGTGCCGCGACATGGCGTGGTCGCGTCGAATCGGAAAGCATCACTCGGTTCAACCCATTGGTTTCGCAAGCTGCCGTGCGCCAGCGCAGCCGACCTATAGCAGCATGCGCACGATTGGTGTCGCGATGAGGATGGTCAGGACAACGCGCACGAACCAGATAGCTACCATCTGCGGGATGTTCAGCGGAATCTGCGTCGCCAGGACGCATGGCACCAATGCTGAAAAGAAGATGATTGCAGAGACGCAAACGATGGCGATCACCATGCGCAGCTCGATGGATTCGTGTCCCGCAATGAGGGTTGCTGGAAGGAACATTTCAGCAATGCCGGTAGCCGAAGCCTTGCCAGCCAGCAACGTGTCATCCAGCCCGACGATCCAGGCAAATGGGACAAACAGGTATCCTAGCCAGTCGAAAACTGGAGTGAAGCGGGCAACCACCAGTCCGAGCAATCCGACAGAGAGAATGGACGGCAAAATTGCCATGGCCATTTTCAGCCCATCCCATACGTTGGCGCCGACATTCTTGAGCAGCGATGGCGCTCGCCGCGAGGCTCCCATGGCTTCGCTCCAGGCAACGCGTGCACGATTGCCCGTGACCAGTTTTTCCTTGTCATGTTCCATGCCCAGGTACGTCGTGTCTGGAATCCGGCTCAAAGGCGGAATGCGCACCGAAATGGCGGTCACCGCAAAGGTGACTACCAGCGACAGCCAGAAGTACAGGCTCCAGTGGTCCATCAGGTCCAGCGCCTTGGCAACAATAACCATGAAGCTGGCTGACACCGTGGAAAAACCGGTAGCGATGATGGCAGCTTCGCGACCCGTGTAGCGGCCGCCACGGTACATGCGGTCGGTGATCAGCAGACCCAGCGAGTAGCTTCCCACGAAGGAAGCCACGGCATCCACGGCCGAACGTCCCGGGGTGCGCCAAATTGGACGCATGACCGGTTGGCAGAAGACACCAAGGAACTCCATCAGCCCGTAGCCAACTAGCAAGGCCAAGAAGATGGCACCTACTGGAACGATCAAGCCAACGGGAATGACCAATTTGTCCAGCAGAAAAGGACCCATGTCCGGATCGCTGAGCCACGCCGGGGCAAAGTTGAAGAGCAGCGAACAGCCGACAGCCAGCCCGAAGATGTTCAGGAATGCGAATATGCCACGTACCTTGGATGCCTTCCATCCTCCGGTGACGAAGGGAAAAACTGTCCCGCAGACGAGCATCAGCAAGATAATGTACGGAACGACCGGTGCCGCGGCAGTTTGAATCCACGTCACCAAGTGATCCAACGGGATGGTGCTCTTGCCGTTGATGGTGATGGGGAGGAAGAAGAACAAAATACCGATAAGGCTATAGATCACGAATCGCAGAACGACCGGAAGAGTGCTTTGTGCTTCAACGCTTGAAGTTGTCATTGGATACCGCCTTGTCGATGAGGGCGAGGGCATCAGCGTGATTTGATGCGCTATCCATACAACGCGACTCTGGCCCAGCAATGTGACGGGGATCGCTTTTATTGTCCGGAGTTTCAGATGAGCGCTTCTGCGCGCTTCCTGTGGCTGCGCAGATGGAAGCAGGCCCACAGAACGATCGCCCCCACTTGCCATGATTCTCATAGGACTAGTCTGTAGGATCGATATAGTCTGCATAGGCACTGATTCCAGCTTTCGGCTGAAAAAATGCGCTCAAATAGGTCTTGGCGTCATGCAGGGAATAACCTAGGGAGAACACATACGCAACCGATGGCGCACACCCATCGGCCACGACGTTTCAATGCAGCACGCAGCACATAGATAGTCCAGCAGAAACGAAGGCACCATTTTGAACGGCAATGCCACCTTTAAGCACCACAACGTTGCGCTTTTATCAGTGAACAGCGTCCTCGCACCCGAGGTGGTGAGCTCTGCAGAATTCGACGAGCGACTTGCTCCTAGCCTGAAACGCCTTCGCCTGTCCAAGAAGCTTCTGGAACGAGTTTCCGGGGTCAAGGAACGCCGCTGGTGGTCCGATGGCGTTGAATTCGACGACGCTGCAATTCTTGCCGGCAAGAAGGCGCTGGCCCAGGCCGGTGTCGATGCCAGCGAAATCGGCCTGCTGATCAACACTTCGGTCACCCGCCGCAACTTGGAGCCGTCGGTGGCTTCCAAGGTGCACAACGGCTTGGGCTTGCCATCCTCCGCCATGAATTTCGACGTGGCCAACGCCTGCCTCGGCTTCGTCAACGGCATGAGCCTGGCAGCGAACATGATCGACTCCGGCCAGATCAAGTACGCCCTGATTGTTGCCGGCGAAGATGCCAAGCCAACCCAGGAAACCACTTTCCAGCGGCTGAACGCTGAAACTTCCACGCGCGATGACTACATGCGTGAATTCGCCACGCTGACCTTGGGTTCCGGCGCCGCCGCTGCGGTCATTGGCCCAGCGGATGCGCACCCGGAAGCGCACCGCATCGTCGGCGGCGTATCGCGTGCCGGCACCGAGCACCACGAGCTGTGTGTCGGCGGACCCTCGGGCATGTACACGGACACGAAGGGCTTGCTGGATAACGGCCTCGAACTGGTCGTGGATGCCTGGGATGAAGCCCATCAATCCGGTTGGAATTGGAAGTCCATGGACCGCTACGTGACCCATCAGGTTTCCAAGTCCTACACCAATGCCATTATCAAGGCCGTCGGCCTGGTCAAGGACCGCGTGCCAATCACTTTCTCCAAGTGGGGCAATGTCGGACCGGCTTCCCTGCCCATGACCCTGTCCCAAGAAGCCGACTCGCTGAAGAAGGGCGACCGGGTGCTGTGCATGGGCGTCGGTTCCGGCCTGAACACCGCGATGATGGAGATTGCCTGGTGACCGAGCTTTTCCCCGGTGTAGATGCCATTTATTCGAAGTATCTGGAAGTACCGTCCACGTCGCAGGTGGACTCCCCGGGCACTAGGCACCGGTGGCACGTCCTGGATAACAACGAAGAACTGAAGCAACGCGGAATTGAGCCGGCCGGCACCTTGCTCTGCGTGCACGGCAACCCCACCTGGTCCTACCTCTGGCGCAGCCTGCTGAACCATGTGTCCGAGCACGGGCTGCTGTGGCGAGTGGTGGCAGTGGACCAGCTGGACATGGGCTTCTCCGAGCGCAGCGGCAAGTTCCGCCGCCTGGCCGACCGCGTCAACGATCTCGGCGATCTGACTGGCGCACTGGGGCTAACCGGCAAAATCACCACCGTAGGCCATGACTGGGGCGGCATCATCTCCCTGGGCTGGGCCGTCTCCCACCCGGACCAGCTGGAGAACGTGGTGTTGACCAACACCGCAATCCACCCTGCAGGCTTCGAGCTTCCCTCCGCGCTGAAACTCGCGTCCCACCCCGCGGTGCACGGTTGGGGCACCAAGACTTCCCCTGCCTTCTTGCAGGTAACCCACGCGCTGGCGCAGCCGGCCTTGGCCCCGGATATCAGCAAGGCCTTCATGGCCCCGTACACCAACGCTGAAAAGCGCGAGGGCGTAGCCAACTTTGTCGCCGATATCCCGTTCTCCCAGGATCACCCAAGCCGTCCGGCCTTGGACGAGATCTCGGAAGCAGTGCGCTCCTTGAAGGTCCCGGCCCTGATGCTCTGGGGACCCAAGGACCCGGTCTTCTCCGACCGCTACCTGCGCGATTTGATGTCGCGACTGCCCCACGCCCAGGTACACCGCTTTGAAGGCTCCAGCCATTTGGTGGGCGAAGACAACGATATTGCCACCCCGATCTTCCAGTGGCTTGCCGGCGAGAAGAGTTCCAAGAACACCTCGCGTGCCCAATCCCTGGGCGAATACCGTCCGATGCTTGCCGAACTCGATTCGCGCACCGAGGACCAATCGGCCGCGGTCGTGGACATCAATCCTGCGCGATCGCTGTCCTGGGCCGAACTGGGGCAGCGCGTGAATGCCCTGGCCGCAGGATTGCGGCAGATCGGAGTGGAGGCCGGCGACCGGGTGAACCTGCTGGTTCCACCGGGAATTGAACTGACCACCCTGATCTACGCCTGCCTGCGCCTGGATGCGGTCATTGTGGTGGCCGATGCCGGCCTTGGCACCAAGGGCATGGGACGAGCCATCAAGGGTGCTGGCCCGAGCTACCTGATTGGCATCGACCGTGCGCTCACCGGTGCGCGGCTGTTCGGCTGGCCGGGAACCAGGATTGCCGCTGGAGACCTGCCTGCTGCGAAGCGCAAGCTGCTGGGGGTAGCCCATACCCTGCCCGAGCTCTATGAAGCCGGCAGCCAGGCCGCTTCCGGGTCCCGGGTTTTCGAGCCATCCGATCCGGATGCCGATGCGGCGGTCCTGTTCACCTCCGGCTCCACCGGTCCGGCCAAGGGAGTGGTGTACACGCATCGCGAACTGGCCGCCATGCGCGATACCCTGCGTGAAACCTACAACCTCAAGGCCGGCTCTGCGCTGGTGGCAGGCTTCGCGCCGTTCGCGCTGCTGGGCCCTGCTTTGGGTGCCACCTCGGTCACCCCGGACATGGACGTCACCGCACCGCGGACCTTGACTGCCGCTGCGTTGGCAGACGCCGCCCTCGCGGTGGATGCAACCACCGTCTTTGCCTCCCCCGCCGCGCTGGCTAATGTCCTGGAAACCCAGGATTCGCTGAACCAGGCTCAGCGGGAAACCTTGGAAGGCGTCTCGCTGATGCTGTCCGCCGGCGCCCCGATTCCCGAGCATCTGCTGGCCAAGGTGCAGGATCTGGTTCCCAATGCCCGGGTCCACACCCCGTACGGCATGACCGAGGCCTTGCCAGTCACCGATATCGACTTGGCCGGCATCCGCGCTGCCGGAGCGGGCAATGGCGTGTGCGTGGGCACCGCAGTCGCCGGAGCCACCGTTGCCATCGCGCCGATTGACGCCCTGGGCGTGGCCGGAGACAAGCCGGAATACACCCCGAATGCCACCGGCGAAATCCTGGTCCGCGCCCCGCACGTCAAGGACCGCTACGACCGGCTGTGGATCACCGAACAGCTCAGCGTCTCCATCCCCGGCTGGCATCGCACCGGCGATGTCGGGCATCTGGATGAGGCCGGACGCCTGTGGGTCGAAGGACGCCTTGGCCACGTGCTGCGCACCGCCAAGGGCGCTATTACCCCGGTAGCCGCCGAGCACGCTGTCGAGTCGGTTGCTGGCGCTGGCCGTGCCGCGCTGGTCGGCGTGGGACCTGACGGAACCCAGGCCGCGGTGGTCGTCATGGAAACGGTGCCCGCGGCCCGCAAATCCGGTCCGGCCGCCAGCGATCTGGCCCGCCAGGTTCGCGCCGCGGTCGCGGCCACTGGCACCGAGGTGGCAGCGGTCTTGGTAGTCCCAAGCCTGCCCACCGATATCCGGCACAACTCCAAGATTGACCGGGCCGCGCTCGCCCACTGGGCTGCCGCGGCCCTCGCAGGTGGAAGGATCCGCAATCCGTGAGCCCATCGAAAAATGAAGACGCTGCCCGTCGCGTTCTGGTCACCGGAGCCAGTGGCATGCTGGGTGGCGCTGTAGCCCAGCTATTGCGCGACAAGGGCCACCATGTGCGCACCTTCCAGCGCGGCAGCTCGGCATCAGCCATCGATGAAGTCCGCGGCTCGCTCACGGATCCGCAGGCTGTCGCCGCGGCCGTGGAGTCCATGGACGCGGTCATCCACCTGGCAGCCAAGGTCTCCTTCACCGGTGCATGGGAAGACTTCGCCGCCACCAATATCGCGGGAACCAGCAATCTGCTCGAAGCGTCCAAGCGCGCAGGAATCAGGGATTTCGTGTTCGTCTCTTCCCCTTCCGTGGCGCACTTCGGCGATTCGCTGGCGGGCGCCGGTGCGGGTGAGGCCGATCCGGCCAAGGCGCATGGATTCTATGCACGCTCCAAGGCAGCGGCCGAGCTCAATGCCCTGGGCGCCGATTCGCCAGCACTTCGCGTCACCGCCATCCGCCCGCACGTTGTGTGGGGACCCGGCGATACCCAGCTGGTGGAACGCGTCATCCAGCGGGCCAAGGCCGGACGGCTGCCCCTGCTGGACCAGGGCGCAGCACTGATCGACACCACCTATATCGACAATGCCGCTGCGGCGATTGTCCGCGGTCTGGAACGCATGGACCACGCCCACGGGCGAGCCCTGGTGGTCACCAATGGCGAACCTCGGCCGGTGGGCGAGCTGATCGCCGGCATCTGCAAGGCTGGCGGCGCCCCGGCTCCGAAGCTCAACGTTCCGGGCTGGCTGGCCCGTGCGGCCGGTTCGGTGATCGAGAAGTTGTGGTTGGCAGCCGGTTCGCGCAACTTGGTTCATGATGAGCCGCCGATGACCCGTTTCCTGGCCGAGCAGCTGTCTACCGCGCATTGGTTCGACCAGCGCGAAACCCATGAAGTCCTGGACTGGAAACCTGCGGTAAGCATTGACGAGGGCCTGGAGAAGCTGGCGGATCACTACCAGAACTAGTTGGCCGGGAAGGCAGCCGCCGTTTTTGGAGCGCGCGCAGTTGCCTTGGCAGCAGTCCGTGCGTCTTGGCGTCATCTGCTTTCGTGGATTCCTGCCCAGCCATTGCGCTGGGATATCTTGATTCAATGAGCAAGAAGATTTCATACCAGGGCGAAGCCGGCTCCAACTCGAATATGGCCTGCATGCAACGTTTCCCGGACATGGAAGCCGTGCCTTGTGCCAGCTTCGAGGACGCGTTCGCCATGGTGGAAAACGGTGAAGCGGAGCTGGCGATGATTCCGATAGAGAACTCCATTGCCGGTCGCGTTGCCGATATCCATGTCCTGCTCCCCGAGTCGGAACTGCACATTGTCGGCGAGCACTACCTGCGGATCCGCTTCGACCTTCTCGGACTGCCTGGCAGCACCATCGCGGATGCGGCCGAGGTGCACAGCCACATCCATGCGCTGGGCCAGTGCCGCAAGGTCATACGCCAGCACGGCCTGACCCCGGTGATTGCCGGTGATACTGCAGGTTCGGCCCGCGAAGTGCGCGAATGGAACGATCCTGCCAAGCTCTCGCTCGCTCCGCCCATGGCGGCCGAACTCTACGGCTTGGAGGTGCTGGCTTCCGGTGTCGAGGACGACCAGACGAACACGACCCGCTTCGTAGTGCTCGCCCGCAGGCACGAACTGCCGCACCGTTCCCAGCTCCCCGACTCGGTGATTACCACTTTGGTGTTCCAGGCGCGCAACGTGCCTAGCGCGCTATACAAGGCATTAGGCGGATTTGCCACGAACGGCGTGAATCTCACCCGCATGGAAAGCTACATGGTCGGTTCGTCCTTCGCCGCTACCACCTTCATGGTCGACATCGAGGGCCACCCCGAAGACCTTCCTGTGCGCTTGGCGTTGGAAGAACTGGAATTCTTCACCTGGGAAATCAAGATCCTCGGCACGTACGCGGCCAGCGAGCATCGCCAACGGGGTTCGGCAGCTTTCGTCTAGGCCTGCCCCGGCTTTCTGCGTCCGGGGGCGGCTGGACGATCCGCTGCCACTACCCCCTCCATGAGTAGCGGCGTTCGGGCCTGCCGACTCCCCCGTAGCGCAGGTTCACCTGAGCCAGGTTTTCCTCTGCCAGGTATTCCAGATACCGGCGAGCGCTCACCCGGGACGTGCCCAGCTTCTGCGCGGTTTCGGTGGCCGATATGGGTTCGGCAGCTTCCTTGACGATGCTCTCAACCAGTTCCATGGTTTCGGCGCTGCAGCCTTTGGGAAGAGGCCGGCGCTTTTGTCCGCCGAGCCCGAAGAGCATGTTCACATCGGCCTGCTGCAATTCCTGGTCCGCTGCTTCGCCCAGCGGCTGGTAGGCCTTCGCGTAGTGCTCCAGCCGTTCGCGCAGGTCATCCCGCGAGAAGGGCTTCATCAGATAGTGGACGATGCCGCCACGAAGCGCGCGGCGCACGGTATCCATTTCCCGCGCCGCGCTGATCACCAGGACATCGAGCTCCGGCTGGACTTCGCGCAGGCGCTGCAAGAGGTCCAGGCCGTTCATGTCCGGCAAATGGATATCGAGCAAGATGAGATCCGGCGAGAGCGCGCCGGCGGCCTTGATCGCGTCACCGGCGGAGTGCGCCACGCCGACCACGGTGAACCCCGGTTCGCTGTTGACGAATCCAGCGTGCACCTTGGCGACCATGAAGTCATCGTCGATCACCAGTACTTTGATCACTTCTTGCTTCCTACTTCCTGAGCGTGGCGGTAAACCGGGCACCTTGTGCATTGGCCGCGGCCAGCTCTCCACCGCGGCGGCGGCAAACCAGGCGGCTGATGGCAAGGCCGAAGCCCCTGCCGCCGGAAACCGCGCTGTCCTTGGTGGAGAAACCTTGGGTGAAGATCTCGTCCATGGCATCTTCCGCGATGCCTTCTCCATTGTCCCTCACGGTGATTCGCACCAGCTCGCTGGTTTCCTCGATCCCGACCTGGATTTCCGGATTGGCAGCCGCAGCGGCCGCGTCCATCGCGTTATCGACGAGATTGCCGATCACGGTGGTCAGATCCCGCGCCAGCTGGTCCTCGCACCTGCCCAAGGTTGAGCTAGGCGCCATCTTCAGGTGCACCCCTCGCTCGGCGGCCACGCTGGACTTGGCAATCAGCAACGCGGCAATCGTGGGTTCGGCGATGCATGCGGAGACGTCCTCGAAGATCTTGCTCCGGCTGAAGCTCACGCCATCGATGAAGCCCACGACCTCGTCGTATTCCCCGAGCTGGATCAACCCGGAAATTGCGTGCAGCTGGTTGGCGAATTCATGGGTCTGCGCCCTGAGCATGTCGGCGGTGGCCTTGCTGTCCCCAAGTTCTTGTTCCAGCAGGGTCAGTTCGGTCTTGTCGCGGAAGGTGGTGACCGATCCCAAATCCCGCCTGGCGGTCTTGACCGGCATCCGGTTGAAGACCAATACCCGCTCGCCGACAAGGAATTGCCGGTCGGGCAACTCTTGGCTGGTGGTCAGTGCATGGCGCACCTGCGGAACAACATCCAATTCGTCCAGGGTCCTGCCCACGCAGTGGCTGGGAAGCTGGAGCAGCTCGATGGCGACATCATTGGCCAGCATCACCCGGCTATCCGGCGACACCGAGATGATTCCCTCTTTGACTCCGTGCAGCAGGGCTTCGCGATGCTCGAAAAGCTCTGCAATTTCCCGGGGTTCAAGCCCGCGGGTCTGGTGCTTGACCCGGCGGGCCAGCAAGACTGAGCCGGCGGTCCCCAGCAGCAGGGAAATGACCAGGGTGAACAAGGCGTTGGGGGCGATCTCCTGGATCATCTCACCGGTGCTGGGATAGCTTTGGCCGGCGCTGACGATGCCGACCATCTTCCCCTCGTCATCCAGCACCGGAACCTGCGCAATCAATACATGGTTGCCATTGCGCCAGATTTCCCCGGTCCATCCGCGGCCTTCGGTGACGGCGGATTCAGGGTGCAGTATCGAGGTTCCGACTTCATCCGGATAGCTGGAGGTGACGACCGTTCCCCGGGGATCGGCAATGGTCACGAATTGGAGACCCGAGGTGCTGCGCACCGATTCGCCCATGGCAGGCAACGCCGAACCCATTTCCGGCTCCGCCTCGGGCAGGAGCACGCGCAGCAGGGGGTTTGCAGCCAGCGATTCGGCGGCCGAGAGGCTGCGGCGCCCCTCGATTTTTTCGAAGTTATTGGTGGCCTGAGTCAGCGATACCGTGATGACCCCTGCCAGCACCACCGCGATAATGAGCAATTGCAGTATCAGGTACTGCCCTGCAAGGGTCAGCTTGCGGCGCGTGTACAGATTAGCGAGCCAGAAACGCACGGCACCCATTGCCTCGCCCCCAATATTCCAGAAATCCACGTTGCACCCGGCAGGTCCTTGCTGGCACCTGCATCCGGGCACTGTGCTACCTTACCGAAGATTCGAATGGTTCAGATCACAATTTCCGGTTACACAATGAACAGTATTTTCTTTGAGTACGCAAGAGTGACCCGGCTCACGATGGCACGTAAGTTGGTATCACTCGCAACCCCGATGAAAGCAAAGAGGCTGAATCCCCATGAAACCGTTCAAGTCGTTCCGTGCGCTGAGCGCGCTGGCAGCTGCCGCTGCACTGGCCCTGACCGCCACTGGCTGCGGCGTGACATCAGAGTCTTCCAGCACTGACGCCGCAGAGTCCAAGGGCCCCATCGCGAACCTCCGCATCATGGTTCCAAACACCCCAGGCGGCGGCTACGACACCACTGCCCGTGTTGCCGCCAAGGTCATGGATGACGCATCGCTGGCCAGCAACCCGGAAGTCTTCAACCTTGCCGGTGCCGGCGGCACCGTCGGCTTGGCCCGCATTGTCAATGAGAAGGGCAATGGCGATCTGGCCATGCTCATGGGCCTGGGCGTGGTGGGTGCAAGCTACACCAACGAAACCGACTCCAAGCTGACCGATACCACCCCGATTGCCAAGCTCATCGAAGAGCCCGGAGCGATCATGGTTTCCAAGGATTCTCCGTACAAGAGCATTGACGACTTGGTCAAGGCCTGGAAGGACGACCCAAGCAAGCTCTCGGTCGGCGGCGGCTCCTCCCCTGGCGGCCCGGACCATCTGCTGCCAATGCAGCTGGCCGAAGCCGTGGGCATTGATCCCAAGGACGTGAACTTCGTATCGTACGATGGCGGCGGCGACTTGCTGCCGGCCATCCTGGGCAACAAGCTGGCCTTCGCTGCCTCCGGTGCCGGCGAGTACATGCAGCAGATCGAAGAGGGCTCTGTTCGCGTACTGGCCACCAGCGGCGAAGAGCGCCTGGAAGGCGTAGATGCCCCGACCCTGAAGGAATCGGATATTGATCTGGTGTTCTCCAACTGGCGCGGTCTGGTGGCTCCACCTGAGATTTCCGAAGAGGACAAGGCCAAGTGGGTCAACCTGGTCACCGAAATGCATGATTCGGCCGAGTGGAAGGAAGCTCTGGCGACCAACGGCTGGAGCGACGCCTTCATGACCGGCGACGAATTCTCCGCCTTCCTCACCGACCAGGACGAGCGCGTTGCCAGCGTCCTGAAGACCCTGGGCCTGGCGTGAGCGAAGTAGCCACCGCAAAGAAGAAACGCGTCGAACTCCTGTTCGCCGCGTTTCTTCTTATCGTCGGAATCATCGTGTTTGTTGACGCGTCGCAGCTTCATGTGACGTACTCCCAGGCAGACGTTGTAGGTCCCAAGGCCCTGCCCTACGTCGTCTCGGGCATTCTCATTCTTTCGTCCATTGCCTTGGCCATCACCGTCATGCGTGGCAACCTTGCTGCGGGCGAAGAAGGCGAAGACGTGGACCTGAGCCAGCCTTCGGATTGGAAGGTCCTGCTCCCGCTGATCGGCATCTTCGTGCTGAACCTGCTGATCGTGAATTGGGCTGGCTGGGTCATCTCGGGAACCATCATGTTCTTCGGCGCGGCTACCTGCCTGGGTGCGCGGCGCTGGGTATTGACCTTGGTTATTTCACTTGCCTTGGCGCTTGGTTCGTTCTACGGCTTCTATCTGGGCCTGGGCATCAAGCTTCCGGCCGGAATCCTCTCGGGGGTGCTCTAATTGGAAACTCTGGACTTATTGATGGGCGGCTTCGCCGCGGCGCTGACCCCGATTAACCTGCTCTTCGCTTTCGCCGGTGTCATCCTGGGAACCGCTGTAGGAGTGCTCCCGGGCATCGGCCCGGCCATGGCTGTGGCACTGCTGCTGCCATTGACCTTCGGCATGGAAACTTCCAGCGCACTGATCATGTTCGCCGGCATCTACTACGGCGGGATGTATGGCGGGTCAACCACCTCGATCCTGCTCAACACCCCGGGGGAATCGGCAACAGTCATCACAGCCATCGAAGGCCACAAGATGGCCAAGGCCGGCCGTGCGGCACAGGCCTTGGCCACCGCGGCCATTGGATCCTTCGTTGCAGGAACCATCGGTACCGCGCTGCTGGTGACCGTCGCCCCGATCGTCGTGAAGTTCGCGGTGAGCCTTGGCGCACCGAGCTACTTCGCCATCATGGTCCTCGCTTTGGTAACTGTCACCGCAGTCTTGGGCTCTTCCAAGATCCGCGGGTTCGCTTCCCTGGGCTTGGGCTTGGCCATTGGCTTGGTCGGCATGGACCCGGTCTCCGGGCAGCAGCGACTGACTTTCGGCTTCGCGCCCCTGGTGGACGGCATGGACATCGTGGTGGTCGCCGTGGCGATCTTCGCCATTGGCGAGGCGCTGTGGATTGCCGCGCACTTGCGCACCAGCCCGGCCCGCACCATTCCGGTGGGTGCCCCGTGGATGGGCAAGGAAGATTGGAAGCGTTCGTGGAAGCCCTGGCTTCGCGGTACCGCCTTTGGGTTCCCCTTCGGCGCGCTGCCTGCCGGCGGTGCCGAAGTTCCGACCTTCCTGTCCTACGTCACGGAAAAGAAGCTGTCCAAGCATCCTGAGGAGTTCGGCCACGGCGCCATTGAGGGCGTTGCCGGCCCGGAGGCCGCGAACAATGCCTCTGCCGCTGGCACCCTGACTCCAATGCTCGCCTTGGGCTTGCCCACCAATGCCACCGCTGCGGTGATGCTGGCGTTCTTGACCATGAAGGGCATCCAGCCCGGTCCGCTGCTCTTCGAGAATGAACCAGACCTGGTGTGGGCCCTGATTGCCAGCTTGTTCATTGGCAACACGTTGCTGCTGCTGATCAACCTGCCGTTAGCGCCGCTGTGGGCGAAGCTGCTGAAGATCCCGCGCCCCTACCTGTACGCAGGCATCTTGTTCTTCGCAACGCTGGGCGCCTTCTCGGTGAACATGCAGGTAGCTGATCTCTGGCTGCTGCTGCTGATCGGTTTGCTGGGCTTTGCCTTGCGCCGCTTCGGCCTGCCAGTGCTTCCGCTGATCCTTGGTGTCATCATCGGCCCCATGGCCGAAGAACAGCTGCGCAAGACCTTCCAGCTTTCTGCTGGTGAAGTCTCAGGTCTCTGGAGCGAGCCGCTGGCCGTGGGCATCTACGTGCTCATCGCCGTCCTGCTCCTGCTGCCAGTGCTGATCTCCGTTATTCGGCGCAAACGCGGGACAGCGTCTGCCGCCGCCGAGGCCCTGCTGGGCGACGATGCAGCTGGCGGCCCCGAGCCGGAACAGGCGAAGCCTGGCCACGGAAATGAGAACAGCAAGGCTGCTGAAAGGAATGAATCATGACGATCGTAGTGGGCTATATTCCCTCGCCAGAAGGCGAAGCCGCCTTGGAACGAGCCATTCTCGAAGCCAGGCGCAGCGAGGTGCGATTGATCGTAGTGAACTCTTCGAAGGGCGATCAGCTCGTTGACGACAGGCTCATTGACGCGAAGCAGTACCACGAGCTGGAAGCCCGCCTTTCTGATGCCGGCATCGATTTCTGGATTGAGCGCCACACCCAGGGTGCCGATGCGGCAGACCAGATCCTGCATATAGCCCAGGCCCAACGAGCCGAGCTGATCGTGATCGGCCTGCGCAAGCGGACGGCAATGGGCAAGTTCCTCATGGGGAGCAACGCGCAAAGGATTCTGCTCCAGGCCTCCTGCCCGGTGCTGTCGCTCAAAGCGTCCAGCGACTGGTAGTTCTGCACGCTGTTCGCTCAACAACGGCCGATGGCCCGCACCACGGGTGCGGGCCATTGGCCGTTGGACTTACTTCTGGTAAGGGTTGGCTGGCGGAGTGCCGCCGCCATTGGCGGTTGGATCCTGCGGCTGCTGGGGAGCAGGAGGATTACCCGGGTGCGGGCGGTAGCCGCCTTCTGCCGGCGGGATGCCACCGGCCAGACGAACGAGTTCAGTGGTGTTCTCTGCCGTGCGGATCTGTGCCAGCAAGGATTCGAGTCCTGCACGGACCAGTACCAAATAGACTAGGGACACCAAAGGACCCACGATCAGGAGCATGAGGAAGCCGAGCATTGCATCAGCCATGAACCCGGAAATCACGATTCCGAGGTAGCCGATCGCCAACAGGACCATGATCAGGATGTAAACGATCTTGATGATCGATGGCGTGATGAATTGTTTGAATTCCAAGTCGAAGAGGGACTTCACCTTATTTGCTTCTTTCTTTAGAGAAATTGCGCTGTCCCGCCCACGTTATCGAATTTCGCAGTATTCTCCCAGTAGCTGGAGCGGAATATCTTCATTTGTTGCGAAAATTTCGCCAACTAGTCGCCTGCGACTGCGTGCGGGTTATTATCCCCTGCCAAGCCAGACCCTAGACTGATTGCATGACAAGCCATGAGAAGCCGACGATTGTCCCAGCCCGATTGCAATCCGGAGACACCATCAGGGCCATTGCGCCATCGTGCTCCCGCGCCTTCGTGATGGAATACGACAATACGAAGTGGATCACTGAACGCTTCGAGGCCATGGGGCTCAAGCAGGAATTCGGCGATCACGTAGACGAGAACGATGACTTCGACAGCTCGCCGATCCCGTCGCGCGTGGCCGATCTGCACGCCGCATTTGCCGATCCATCTGTCGCCGGAATCATCTCGGTCATTGGCGGCTTCAATTCAAACGAGCTGCTCCCCTACCTCGACTGGGATCTCATTGCCGCCAATCCCAAGGTCTTTTGCGGCTATTCGGATTTCACCGCCCTGGCTAACGCCGTGCACGCCAAGACCGGCCTGGTAACTTATGTCGGTGCGCATTGGTCCTCTTTCGGCATGCGCGATCATTTTGAACCGACCGGCCAGTGGTTCCGGACCGCAACCCACGAGCACTCGTGGACCATCGAGCACGCCAGCGAATTCACCGACGATCTGTGGTTCATGGATCAAGACAACAGGTCCGTCCAAGCATCCAGCGGACCATGGATCCTGAACCAGGGGGTGGCCACGGGCAAGGTAATTGGCGGGAATCTGGGCACGCTGCATTTATTGCTGGGCGGCGATTTCATGCCATCTTTGGACGGGGCAATGCTCTTCATCGAGGATGACTCCTCAGAAGACATCCACGAAATCGCCCGGAAGCTCGCCTCGTTCCTGCAGTCCCCCAGCGCGGCTGGCATTACCGGGCTGGCCATCGGGCGCTTCCAGCAGCAGTCCGGAATCACCCGTAGCCTGCTGGAGCAAGTTATCGCAAAGCACCCGATCCTGCAGGGCATCCCGGTTGTGGCCAACCTCGATTTCGGCCATACCTCCCCGATGTTCACGTTGCCGATTGGCGGCTACGCCATGATTTCGACCAGTGCTGATTCAGTGCAGCTGCATTTTGCGCATTCACAGGACCAGCTGAGCTAGCCCATGGGCAACAGCAAGAGGCGGAACCAACCAGAATCCCCTGGTTAGTCCCGCCTCGCTTTGCATTCAGAGGACCACGGCCCTTGCGCGCCTAGGCCTTGCCGATCGCTTCCTTCAGCGCAGCCAGCAGCAGCGCCACCGATCCCGGATTAGCGTTGGGGCCCATCATGCCGATGCGCCAAACGGTGCTCGCGTACTTGCCGACACCGCCGCCGATTTCAATATTGAAGCGGTCGAGCAGGTATCCACGGACCTTCGCCGAATCAACGCCTTCAGGAACGTAGACCGTCGTCAGCTGCGGCAGGCGGTACCCCTCCTGGGCGAATAGCTCCAGGCCCATTTCCTGCAAGCCATCTTGCAGCAAGCCTCCCGCTTCCTGATGGCGGGCGGTGACCGCGTCCAGGCCCTCAGCCAGGATGCGGTCGATGCCGGCTTCCAGCGATGCGACCATCGAGACCGGTGCGGTGTGGTGGTAGGTGCGTTGGCCCCCGGTGGAACCTGTGGCGTAGCCGCCGAGCAAGCCTAGATCCAGATACCAGGATTGGGGCTTCTGGACGCGGCGCTCGAAAGCACGGTCTGAAATGGTAAATGGTGCCAATCCCGGAGCCACGCCGAGGCATTTCTGCGTGCCGGCATAGCCAACGTCAATCCCCCATTCATCAGCCAGCACCGGCATGCCGCCAATGGAGGTCACTGCATCGGTGATCAGCAGTGCATCGCCCTTGATTGCGCCCAGCGCGGCTATATCGGAAACAACTCCGGTACTGGTTTCAGCATGCACGCCGGCAATGACGGTTGGGTTCGGGTGCGCCGCGGCAACGCGTTCGGCATCGATCGGCGTGCCGTATTCATGCTCGACGCGGACTACTTCAGCGCCAGCGCGCGCAGCAACTTCGCACATGCGCTCGCCGAATAAGCCGTTGATCGCGATGACCGCTACGTCGCCTGGGTTGATGGTGTTGACGAAAGCGGCTTCCATGCCAGCTGAGCCCGTGGCGCTCAAAGGCAAGGTACGGGAGTTTCCGGTTCCCCAGAGAGTACGCAAACCATCAGCAACGCGATCCATGCGTGCAATGAACTCCGGATCCAGATGGCCCAGCAGCGGAAGGCCGAGCGCTGCCGTTGCCTCGGGATACGGGTTGCATGGACCCGGTCCGAACAGGTGGCGCTGAAGAACAGTCTTGCTCATGACGACTCTCTTTCATCTCAATGGGATGTTCCAACTAGAGCTCAGCATATCCCGCATCCCAATCCGAAACGAAACATATCTTCCGCATTGCAAAATTACTCGGGTCGAACTACACGGCCGCGGGCTCGATCGCCTCGAGATAATCCGGCAGCTCCGCCACGGATTCGAGGATGGCGGCATGCGGGAACCGGTCCAGCTCTTCGCGGCCCAGCTTCCCGGTCAGCACACCGATCCCATGCACTCCCGCGTGATGCGCGGCCAGCAGGTCGTTGGCGGTGTCGCCTGCGGCAACAACCTTGGCTACATCGCGAATTCCCGTCAGCTCCATGGCTCGATGAATCATGTACGGCGCGGGGCGTCCCGCTGCGGCTTCATCGCCGGCAACCACTGCGTCGAGAAGTTCGCCAGGACCGACCTTCCACCCCAAGCCATCGAGGATGATATCGGCAACATCGCGCGAGAACCCCGTTGTCAATGCGATCTTCTTGCCGCTGGCAGCCAAGCGTTCCAGCGCTTGCACGACACCTGGCAATGCGACGGGCGGATTCTCCTGGTAATACCCCAGCAGCAAATGGCGGAAACGGTCAAACTGCACCTGCACCTGCTCGTCGCTGGCAACAGCTCCGCCAAGTTCAATCAGCGCTTTGATCGCTTCCTTCTTCTCGGCGCCCATCCAATGCTGCAGATCCTCCTCCTTGACCTCAACACCGAATTCGCACACCGCATTTTCCAGAGCCCGGTACACATCGGCATGCTCGTCAATGGTCGTTCCAGCCATATCGCAGGCAATGAGTTCAAACATGTCTTCTCGTTTCATCGTGTTTTCCTGTTCAGACAGCAATGCTTCGCACACGGCTCAATGAGGCGCGATGCTCGCTGGTGTTTTCAATGGTGAAGTTGGCCAGATCCGGCAAATACCGATCATCGGAGTACTCAAGTTTCTGCCCCGATTTGGAGGAAGTCACGCGCCGTTCGCGCAGGAGCGGGGCGCCGAGCCGGACACCCAGCAGCTGCGCGTCCAGTTCATCGGCCGCCACCGCGTCGATGGTGTGCTTGCCTCGGTAGAGGTCTACGCCTTGCTCCCGCAGGTACTCGAAAATCGAACCGTCATCCGCATCGAATTCGAAGAGCAGCCGACCGACTTCTTGGGTAAAGCTAGTCCGCTCCAGCATCGCCGGGCTCCCATCGAGCAAGCGCAGGCGCAGGATCTGCACCACCTTGGCACCTTCTTCGAGTTCGAGCTGCTCGGCCACGAGGGCATCGGCCGGGCGCTGCGCCAATTCCCGCGTTTCCTGTCCAGCCTCCAATCCGATGGAGCGCGCCCAATCAGTAAAGGACATGAAGGTGGTAAACGATTGGGATTGCACCTGTTGCGCCACGATTGGCGGCTTGCCTTGTCCCCCCGCAATGAGGCCCTCCGAACGCAACTGGGCGAGCGCATGCCGGACCGTGCCGCGCGAGGCATTGGCGCGGGCACAGAGTTCTGCCTCGCTGGGCAGGACATCTCCTTCGTGCCATGTGCCAACCGCTATTTCCTGCCGCAACCAGGTGGTGAGGGCTTGGTACTTGGGTTGCTTCTTGTTCTCCATCACCTCTTGATCATACAAGTGGTTTTATTGTGAAATCAGCGATTCACAAGACATTCCAGTGAACTGAAAGTGAATAGACGGACCCCATTCTGAACTCTAGGCAAACTTGTTCAAACAAGTGCCATTTCGGGTTGAATCCGCTCATCCCGGGCATGGATGATCACTGTCGTGAGCAACGAAAAAAATTTCCCGCAGACCCGGCCAGTCGCCAACCACGCAGATGTGCTGGTGATCGGCGCCGGCATTGTCGGCCTGGCCCATGCCGCTCGAGCCCTGGACGCCGGCCTCTCGGTAATCGTCATGGAACGTGACCATGAGGCCATCGGCGCATCGGTCCGCAACTTCGGCCACTGCTGCATCACCGCGCAGTCCGGCGAACTCTACGACCTGGCGCAGTCAGGACGTCCCTTGTGGCTTGACTACGCTGAACGCGCTGGCTTCTGGGCCGTTGAATCGGGAGCTGTCGTGGTGGCCTCGACAGAAACGGAATTGCAGGTCCTGCGCGAACTGTCCGCACGCCGCGAAACCGGACAGGTCGAGATGCTCAACGCGCAGGACATCGCAGAACAGCTCGGACGCGAAAGCACCGAAGGATTCCTCGGCGGCGCGTTCCTGCGTGATGACCTGCGCGTCGACCCGCGCACCACGGTGGCCAAGCTGGGCCAGTGGGTCAACGCCCATGTTGCTGGCAGCGTCCAGTTCAGCACCAGCGCCTTGGGATTCGGTGCCGGCCGGCATCGCCGGGCCAGCGTGCAAACTAATCGCGGCGCCTTCGAAGCCGACCAGGTTTTCGTTTGCGTCGGCCACGACGTGGACTACCTCTTCCCGCAGATCGCGCAGGAGCACCAGATCACCCGGTGCGCGCTGCAGATGCTCCGCGCAGAAGCTTCCGAAGACCTGGAATTGAAGCCGGCCGTCCTCACCGCCACCTCCATGCTGCGCTACGAGGCCTTCACCGAAGTGCCAGCAGCCAAGGCCCTGCAGGCTGAAGTTCTCGCCGAGCACCCGGAGCTGCTGGATATCCAGGCGAATGTCATGTTCACCCAAAGGCCCGACGGCACCCTGCTCATGGGAGATTCGCACAGCTACGCCGCAACCCAAGCTCCCTTCCTCAAGGAAGCGACCTCGCAAACATTGCTCTCGGCCATCGGGGACTACATGAGTGGCACCGAGCTGAAAGTCATTGAACGCTGGCAAGGAATCTATGCCTCCAGCGCTATCGGCCCCTTGCTCATCCGCAATGCCGCCGACGCCATTACCGTCGTCTCCGTGACCGCCGGAGTCGGAATGACCCTGTCCTTCGGCCTGGCCGACAAGAACATCAAGAACCTCGCCAAGCCGGCCATGGCTTCGTCGATCACCGCCTAGCTTAGCTACACCACGCATTGGAGCAAACCATGAAGATCTCTCAGGCATTTAAATTCTCTGCCGTCTCGCTGGGCCTGCTGGCCCTCACCGCTTGCGGGTCCGCCCAGGCGGATGAGCAGGCCGACTCCGCTGCCCCCGCGTTCTGCGCCGATGGGCCCATCAATTTCGGCATCGAGCCCTACGAAGCACCAGCCAAGCTCGAACCGGCGTACGGCGTGCTCGCCGACGCATTGGAGCGCGAGCTCGGATGCGAAGTCGAGGTACAAGTTGTCGAGGACTACGCCGCCGAGGTACTGGCAATGCGCAATGGAAAGCTGGATCTTGGCCAGTTCGGTCCCGTGGGATACGTGTTCGCCAGCCAGCAGGCCGGCGCTGAACCGCTGGTGTCCTTCGGAACCTCCCAAGGTGAGCTCAGCACCTACACCGGCGGCATCTGGGTTGCGAAGGATTCGAAAATCAAGACCCTCGAAGATCTGCGCGGAAAGGACTTCGCACTTGGCGGCGTGGGCTCAACCTCCGGAGATGTCCTGCCCCGCTACGCACTGAAGACTGCCGGCATTGCCGAGTCGGAAGTCAACTTGAACTACGCGGGCGGCCATCCCGAAGCGCTGCTGGCCCTGGCCAACGGAACCGTCGACGCCGCCCAGCTCAACTCGCAGACCCAGGCAGTCGCCGAAGAAGAAGGCACCTTCAACCCGGAAGACTACCGCCAGATCTGGACCTCGGAACCCATCCCGAATGACCCGATCACCATCAGCGCCGATGCCGATCCCGAACTGAAGAAGGCCGTAAAGCACGCGCTGCTGAACCTGCCGGAGGAAGATATCGCCCAGGTAGGAGCTTTCCTGGATGTGACCCCTCCGGGCCCATTGCTGGAAGTCACCAAGGAAACCTACGGCCCGCTGTTCGACCTGGCTTCCGAAATGGGCCTCACCGAGGACGATATCTAACCATGGACACCACGCAATTGGCCCGTCCGGCCCTCTCGGTGAAGTCCCTGGCCAAGACCTTCAACCAGCGCCGCGTGCTTGATGATGTCGATTTCACCGTCAACCGCGGCGAGCTCGTGGCCTTTCTGGGTGCCAACGGCTCCGGAAAATCCACCACCCTCAAGTGCGTCGCGGGATTGGCCACGCCGGATTCGGGAAGCATCGAATTGGATGGCATCCACCTGGCCGATCTCCATGGCCGTGATCTAGCCCGTGCGCGATCCCGGGCAGCCATGGTGTTCCAGAAGATCCATCTGGTGCCCCGCCGCACAGCACTGGACAATGTCTGCGCAGGCGCCCTGGCCCGTGTCACCGGCTTGGCCTCATTCTCCCCCGCTTTCTTCTCGCGCGAACTGCGGGAAGAAGCAATGGCCTGCCTGGACCGGGTTGGCATGGCCGACCGCGCCCTGGACAAGGTCGGGCGCCTTTCTGGCGGACAGCAGCAGCGCGTAGCCGTCGCCAGGGCCCTGTGCCAGCGCGCGTCGGTGCTGCTTGCCGATGAGCCGGTTTCTGCTCTGGACCCGCATGCGGCCGAGAACATCATGGAATTGCTCGCTACCTTGGCGCACGACGAAAACCTTGCAGTCGCCGCGGTTCTGCACCAGCCAGAGCTTGCACAACGCTACGCAGACCGGGCGATCGGGTTGCTGCATGGACGTATCGCCTTCAACGGTCCGGTCCAGAATCTCGGCGACGACTTCTTGGACGTTCTCTACTCTCCCGAGAGGATTGCAGCATGAGCCTCCATACCCGGACTCGCATCAAGGAACAGGCAGTGGAAAGCACTTCGCAAATGATCGCTGGAAAATCCGCCCCAGCACTGCCCAGGGACCCGCACAAGGCCGCCCGGCGTACCCTTTGGATCACCGCAGTTGCAGTGATTGCCGTCCTTCATCTGCTGGCCATCGCGGGAACTGATTTTGATCCGGCGCTGCTCGTGGATGGCTGGCGCGGGATGGCACGATTCATCAGCGACGCATTCCCGCCGGATCTGAGCTGGGACAAGGTCATACTTCCTGGCTTGGAGGCAACGCTGGTCACCTTGTGGATCGGCTTGCTGGGTACGACCTTCTCCATTCCTACGGCCTTGGTGCTCGCTGTGCTCGCATGCCGCACCACGACGCCGCATCCGCTGGCCTACCAAGCAGCACGCAGCATCTTGTCCTTCTTCCGCGCGGTTCCGGACATCGTCTTTGCGCTCATCTTCGTCACCGCCGTGGGCTTGGGTCCCTTCGCAGGTGTGCTGGCGCTGATCTGCCACAACACGGGAGTGATGGGAAAGCTCTGGGCCGAGTCCCTGGAAGAAACCGATCAGGGCCCGCAGGAAGCGCTGTCCACCACCGGCGCATCACGGGTTCAGCAACTTACCCATGGCGCACTGCCGCTGGTGATCCCGCAGTTCGTCGGCTTGCTCTTGTACCGCTTCGACGTCAACGTCCGTTCGTCACTGGTCCTGGGCCTGGTCGGTGCTGGCGGCATCGGCTTGCTCATCAACCAGGCGATCAAGTCGTTCCAGTTCGATACGATGCTTACGCACATCATCATCGTCCTGCTCTTGATCATCGTGGTAGACCAGGCTTCAGGCTTCATCCGCCGCAAGCTGGCAGTCTAGCTCCTCGCCAGTCGGAAAAGCGCGCTTCGGCCCCAGCAAGTGTCCGTGATCCCGGCAGGATCGAGGACGCTGGCTGGGGCTTCATAGCGCTCTGGGGCCAATCGCATGGGCCCATGAAGATGCCTCGGCACCGTTATCGGCGGCGCAGGTCCTGGAAGGTCGCCGATTTCCACTGGACCCGTTGTGCCGGTGGTGGACCGTGCACTGCTATTCAGGAATTCCCATTGGAGCGACGCGCTGGGGCAAGCCGTGCTGATTGCGGCCCTGGACGAGAACCACGCAGGTCATGGACAGCAGCACTCCGACACTGCAGGCGACGAGAAGCACGCCAAAGCCGCTGGCAGCCTCGATGAGCATGCCGCCCAGAACTGGTCCAAGCGCGAACCCGGTGCCGATCATCAAGTTCGTGGAATTCATCAGGTGGCCGCTGGAGTCCAGGTCGGAGACCGTGGCCAGCAAGTAGGGCAGGATGAAGGTCCAGGAGAATTTGAAGATGATCGCCGCGGCCGCGAACTGCACGGCTCCGCTCAACCCGAACAGCAAGCCGATGGACAGCAGCATCGCCAGATAACCGAGAATGAGGAACAGCGGGCGGCGCGGATGGTCGCCCAGGAATGTGGCCAGCAAGGAGGAAGCAATTCCCGGGACTGTCGCAACAGCGAGAATCAGGCTCGTCGTACCCAAATTGATCTGCGCGGACGCCGCGAATTGCCCCATGAACGACCACACCCCGCTCAACGCTACGTAGAAAAGCATTACCGCCGCCAGGGCCAGAAACGCCTTGGATCTCGGGGCCGGCCGGTGCCCGTAGTTGGCACTATCGGCAGCCGGGTCAGCGGCGCTTCCCAACAGCACGTTGCCATCGATGCGGTGCGCAACCGCCATGCAGCACAGGGCTAGCCCAGCCATGGTCCAGTAGATCGCAGACACCGCGGAATCCGCGAAGAGCACCGGGAAGAGCGCCAGAATCACGGCGCCCATGACCAGCTGGGCCGCAACGAATAACCCATAGGCCCGTCCTGGGTTCGCGCTCCTGCCGCTCAAGCTCAGGATCACCACGGTGATCGAGCCAGCAGCCAGGGACGTCACAATGCGGCACACCGCCAAGAGCGCGTAGTTGTCCGCAAAGCCCGAGACCACATTTCCGGCCACGGCAACCAGCGTGAAGACACGAGTTGCCGTCACGAGGTTGACGCGCTTGAGCCACAGATAGGCGGGGATAGTCGCCAAGCTGAAGGCCCCGAGCTCCATGGACAGCAGCCCGCCTACTTGGGTAGCCGTCAGGCCGAATTGCGCCACCAGCTTGGAGGCGATCACCGGTGCGGTCAGCAGCACCATGTACAGCACCGCGCTGTAGGCACCGATGTAGATGTAGGTTCCGCGGTCGCCGCCTGTTTTTGTGCGCGCGCCAGCCAGTATCGAGTCCATGGCTTCCCTTCGAGACAGCGGCGAGTTGCCGCGGGTAAATAATGATGCTCCGGCCGATACCCTGGCCGGCTGAGAACAACGTGCTGGGCAGGCGATTAGCGCACCGGCACGCTCGAGGATCCGAGTCGGTCGTAGACCTTTTGCCCGCTGAACCAGGTCTGCTGTGCAGTGATCTGCGGCAGCTCTTCGAGTTGCACCTCAAACGGGTCTGCCGAGAGCATGATGAAGTCAGCGGACTTACCGATTTCCAGCGACCCGGTCAGGTCATCCAGTCCCATCGCTTTGGCGCAATTGATCGTGTAGATGCGCAAGGCATCCGCCAAGGTCACGGCTTCTTCCTCCCAGAGCGTTCCGGGGAAAGCTCCGGTAGGATCCTTGCGGGTGACCAGACCGTAGATTCCTTCCCATGCGTTCGGGGAAACGCTCACCGGCCAGTCCGAGCCGCCGGCAACTAGCGCCCCGGTGGCCAGCAAGGTCTTGTTCGGGTGCATCTTGGATGCCCGGTCGGCGGGAAGGACGAGTTTCATGGCTTCGGTAATCACCCCGGGGAACCACAGTGACGGCGAGATATCCGCGGTGACTCCCAGTTCTGCAAAGCGCGGCAGGTCATCCGGGTGAATGAACTGGCCGTGGGCGATATGGTATTTCGGGTCGCCCAGACCTGCATCGCGCACCTTCTGGACTGTGTCCAGGACCAGGCGCACCGAAGCATCGCCGGTGCAGTGGATCTTCGCGGAAATGCCCCGCCGCGCCGTGCTCATCAACCAGCCCTCGAGTTCTTCTGGAGGCATTGTGGTGTTGCCGCAATGGCATTCAGGGAATCCCGCCCCCTCCAGATACGGTTCGATGAAGGCTCCGGTCCCTGCCGGCGGAACGCCATCAAGGAAGATCTTGATGAAATCCGGGCGGTGATGAGTTGACCTGGTTTGCTCGCGCTCGGCAATGATCCCCTCGCCCAGCGGATGGGTCCCGAAAATGAAGTCATTGGCCTGCATGCTGGAAACCACCCAGGCGTGCAGATTCCCGGATTCATCGAGTTCTTTCAAGGCCTGCATGAGTTGCAAGGAGGCGGCAGCATCCTGGAAACCGGTGATGCCGTAAGAATGCAGTATTTCCATGCCCCGCGATGCCGCTTCGGCCAACTGCCAAGTCGGCGTGGGGCTCATTGATTCGCGGACCTGTTCGACAATTACCCCGCCGGCTTCCAGCAGCACGCCGGTGGCTCGGCCTTCGGCATCCCGCATGATTTCCCCGCCTTCGGGGTGAGGGGTCGCGCCGGTGATGCCCGCAAGCTCCAAGGCATGGCTGTTCACCCATCGGTTGTGCTTAGCATCATCCTTGAGCAAGGCCGGCCGGCCGCCGGTGGCCTGATCCAGCCGCGCCAGTGCCTGGGGCGTATTGATCTCGCTCAACAGGCCCGAACCCCAGCTGCCACCGATGACCCACTGGTCCGCAGCCAGCTTATCCGACCAGACCGCGACTGCCTCCAGGAACTCGTCCAGGTTGAGAGTTGGCGGAACGTTGAGCTCGAACAGGTCCATCTGCCCGGCAAGCATGTGATGATTGTGCACGTCCATCAGCCCGGGCATGATCGTGGCCCCGTCCAGATCGATAATTTCCATTTCCGGCCCACGCAGCGCCAGCGCATCCTCTCCGAGCGCGACAATCTTTCCTGCGCGGACGGCCATCGCATTGACTATGCGTTCATGCGGATCCAGCGTATGGATGGTGCCGTTGACCAAGAGAAGGCTAGGGGCGGTGTTCACGAGTGCAATCCTTTCGAAAGATACCAATCCGGGATGGCTCTCCAAGGTTCAAGAAGTGATGCACGGCATATCCCGGCCGGTGCATTCATTCTCGCAAAGTCCGCCCCAAGGGCGTTGGCTTTAGGCGCATGCTTAGTTGGCAACGCACGCCAAACTCGCTCCGGGGCTGGAAACAGGAGCCACGTCCCACTTGTTCTCCCTCCGGAGCACGATTCCGGAAAGCAAACTGGCAACTTGCGCATCGCCCTTGCGACAGCCTGCCTGTTGTACAAGGGTGGAAGGACGAATGCGAAAGGAGCACACCTTGAAGAAAATCCTCATGGTCCTGACCAGCGTTTCCGAAATCGGTAATGACAAGGAACCTACCGGATACAACGTCGCCGAGGCCGCACATCCATGGAAGGTGTTCCGGGATTCCGGGCACTTCGTCGACTTCGCTTCCATTAAAGGCGGACAGCCCCCGCGCGACACAGTGGACCAGGACGACCCGGTCCAGGTCCAGTTCACCCAGGACGAAACGACCCGTGCCGGCTTGTACAACACCGCAAGGGTTGAAGTCGTCGACCCCGAACAGTACGACGCCGTGTACCTCGTGGGAGGCCACGGCACCATGTGGGACTTCCCCAATAATGAGGGCCTGCAAAAGCTGGTCGGCGCTATCTACAACAAGGGCGGCGTTGTCGGTGCAGTCTGCCACGGCCCGGCCGGTCTGCTCGATGTCGAGCTGCATCATGGTTTGAAACTCTTAAGTGGCAAAACCGTTGCAGCATTCACCAACGATGAAGAAGTGGCCGTAGGCAAGGATAAGATCATTCCGTTCTTCCTGGCCGACAAGCTCACCGAGCAAGGCGCCACGCATATCGCCGCCGATAACTTCGAAGAGAATGTACAAGTCTCCGAACGCCTGGTCACCGGACAGAACCCAGCTTCCGCCGCAGGTGTCGCCAAGGAAATGGAAAAGCTCTTGGCCGAAGTGATCCACCAGGAGAAGGCCGCTGAAGCCGCAGCCGCCGAGTCCGAGGCCGAGGCACAATGAGCTAAGTCGTAACCCAGCCCGAAATCTCATAAAAAACGCTTGGATCCGTGTAGCTTCGCGGATCCAAGCGTTTTCGACTTCTACTGGACTTTATATAACGCATTCCGTACTCCATGCAACGCCGTGCACCCCTTGCCGAAAGCGTGGCTGGTGATGCAAGCAGCTTGGAAAGCGTCTCGGATTGACCCGACAATACTCGTCAATCGATTGGGTCTGGTTCGCAACCTGGCCGTCTCTGCATCGCAAAAGCCTTCTCATACAGAGTGGCGCTCTCATCCGGCCAGCCTGGATCTCGCGGAACGACACCGGTAGCAGCCCAGAGCGTCTCCCTTAGCCACTGTGCGAATCCAGCTACACGGAAGTTGCCTACAGCGCCTGCATCCCCTTCAGCATGCTCAAGCAAGACAATTGCTCGCCTCATCCCACCGAGCTCGTTCTGAATGACGTTCCACAGCTCTTCATCCTTAGTGAACACAACGTCGTAGCTGTCTTCATCTTCTTCGGGAGGCCATTCCATCATTTCGCGTTCAACCGGCAAGGACCGGGAAGCAAGGAGCTCTGGGTCGGAAATATCGTAGGCTGCAACTACACGTGCCGAGTCTACATATTCATCGATGAGGTTGCCGGCGAACCTGGAGTAGTCGAAGGTCTTGCCACCCAACGAGGTGAGAAGTGCTGCAGCTTCCGACACGCGTGGAGCAGCGCCAACCCCGTAGTGTGCACGAGCAGCCTGCAAGAGTTCTTGGTAGTCAGTCATAGTTCCCCAATTCAAGCACTATTGGTGCCGCCAACAGTAGCTGGCGGCACCAATGCTTCGTGCAAGTTCTTTCCCAGGTCGAGCTTCCGTAGAAGAGATGAATGTCAGGGGTCCGCTTGTTGGGGTGGAAGTGCCACATGTACCCTTCTTGCCTCCTCCACTGATTTCGGGTCCAACTGGCGCCTTGCCGTCCTTAGTAGCTGCAGCTAGGGATTTTGCTTTGTTCCTGGAAAGCGCCCAAACGCCGTTGCCCTTCTTGCCACGGGTGACAGCCTTGGTTTTGGCCAGGCCCTTGGCGCTGATGAAGCTCTTATTGCTCTTGCGCGTTGCCGGGTAGTAATCGCGCTACTTCGATTTGCTCTTCACCAGCTGCTGCCCGTGGTGGGAGCCTTGTCGAATCAACTTCGTGCGGCTCCCCTCGCCAGTACTTTCCTTGCGGTTTCTCCATGCTGATCACCCAGGGCATTCCTGGAGGACGCAGCTGAACCAGCAACCGGTATCCGCCGGGGCCTGATCCCACCGGCAACCGAAGGCCGAGAGCAATGGCTCTCGCCCTTCGGTACACGACTTTCAGGCTCTAGAATGCCAAGCCCAGGCGATTATTTGCCGGTACTGGCAACCCGTAGTTTCCGCGAAGCGTACTCTGCTCGTATTCGGTACGGAAGAGCTTGCGCTGCTGCAAAATCGGGACTACCTGCTCCGTGAATACTTCGAGACCTGCCGGCAAGACCGGAGCCATGATATTAAATCCATCGGCCGCTCCGGCTTTGAACCAGTACTCGATCCGGTCCGCCAGCTGCTCCGGCGTACCCGAGAACGTCTGGTGTCCCCGGCCAGGACCTAGCTCCCGGATGATCTGGCGAACCGTGAGCTTCCTTCGGTAACCCAGATCCAAGATGAGATCTCTTCGGGAGGTGGATTTCTCCTTGGCCACGGTATTCTCCAGCTCGGCGGGAAGTTCTCGGTCCAGGTCAAGGATTGCCGGCTCCACATGCAACTGCTGGGCCAGAGTATTCCTGGCGTATTCCGGCAGAATGAGCTCATCCAGGGAATCCGCCAATTCATTGGCTTCGGCTTCCGTGGAACCAAGGATGGGAACAATTCCTGGAAGGACTTTGACCGAATGCGCTGCTCGGCCGTTGCCTGCTGCCTTGTCTTTGATTTCCTGGTAGAAGTCCCTGGCAGACTCAAATGATTGGTGAGCGGTGAAAATGGCTTCAGCCCATCGCCCGGCGAATTCCTTGCCGGCGGCCGAAGCTCCCGCCTGGACGATCACCGGATGCCCCTGGGGCGACCGCGGGACATTGAGCGCTCCAGCAACCTGGAAGTGCTCCCCGATGTGGGCCGCGGGGTGTATCTTGCCCGGATCCGCCCAGATCCCGCTTCCCTTGTCAGCGACGACTGCATCCGGCTCCCAGGAGTCCCAGAGCTTCTTGACCACCTCCAGGAATTCCTCGGCGCGACGGTATCGTTGCGAGCTGTCCAATTGGGCGGATTGGGAGAAATTCCTCGCCGCTGCATCGCCTGCTGTGGTGACGACGTTCCAGCCCGCACGCCCATTGCTGATCACATCCAGGCTTGCAAAGCGGCGGGCAAGATTATAGGGGTCGTTGTAGCTGGTTGATGCGGTCGCTATCAGCCCAATGTGCCGGGTCAACGGGGCGATGGCAGAAAGCACTGTCACAGGGTCGAGGATTCCTGCAGGTCGTTGGGCGACCGGCCCTTGAAGCACGGGGCCGTCTGCGAGGAAGATCGCGTCGAGCTTCGCTTTCTCGGCCAGCTGCGCCAAACGGATGTAGTGGCCGATGTCCGTTCCGGCATGTGGGTCGCTCAGCGGCAGGCGCCATGAGGATTCATGATGCCCGGTAGTCATCAAGAACGCGTTGAGAGTCAAAGTTCGTGTCATGGTTGTAGTCCCTTCGGTAGGAAGATTGTCTAGGCGCGAGCCCAGCGCGAGAAGTGGCGCTCCAGCGCTACAAGTGCTGCGTTGACCGTGAAGCCTAGGATGGCGACAGTGAGTATGGCTGCGTACATTTTCGGGATCAGGAAACTGGCTTGCGAATTGGTGATCAGGAAGCCCAGTCCAGCCTTGGCGCCGATCATTTCGGCGGCGATGAGCACCAGCACGGATGACGTTCCTGCCATCCGGACGCCGGTGAAGATGATGGGTACGGACGAGGGCAAGACAACTTTCGCGAAGATCTCGTAGCTGGTGAGCCCCAAGGTTTTTGCCGCCCTGATCAGCAAGGGATCTACGCTGCGTGCTCCAAGGATGGTGTTGAGAAGCACCGGGAAGAACGCCGCGTAGACGACAATCGATACTTTGGATACTTCGCCAATACCGAGAAGGAGCGTGAAGACCGGAAGCAACGCCAAGGCCGCGGTATTTCGGAATACCTCCAGCAACGGGTTGAGGAAATCGCCGACTTTCGAGAACCACGCGACGACCAATCCGACTGGCACGCCGATGAGGACAGCGAGCGTGAATCCTACGGCCGCCCGGCCTAGGCTTGCCAGGATGTGCGTGCCCAGATCCCCTGAGGCAATCATCTTCCCCAGTGCCTGCAGGACTTCATGCAAGGGAGGAAGAAAGACCCGGGATGATGGTTCCAGGACGAATTGCGGGACAAGCTCCCACACCAGGAGAAAACCGATGATCGCACCCGAACGGTACAGCGTTGACCGCAGTCTTCCGGCCAAACGCAGGAAAGGAGAAGGCCGGTTTGACTCCCCGGTGGAGCCCTGCAGGCGCTGGTCCGGTACGGCTAAGGTGCTCATGCTGGTACTCCTGGAGAAACGAGCGACTTGTGGCTCACCGGCGATTTGCCGGCACTGGGAGCGGACTCGTGAAGCAGCGTCCAGATGCGATGGCGGTAATCGCTGAATTGGGGAGCCGAGCGGATGTCATCAACACTGTGGCGCCCGTCGAGTTCAATGTTGATGATCTCCTTGATTCGTCCGGGTTTGGAGGACATCACCGCTACCCGCTGCCCCAGGTACACGGCTTCTTCTATGCCGTGCGTAATGAAGACAATCGTGGTTCGGGTGCGACTCCAGATATCTAGCAGCAAGTCCTGGAGTTGTTCGCGTGTTTGGGCATCCAGGGCGGCGAACGGCTCATCCATCAGCAGCACCTTGGGTTCATGGGCCAAGGCACGGGCTATGGCCACGCGTTGACGCATGCCGCCGGATAGTTCGTGGGGGTACTTGTCTTCCACACCCTGCAGGCCAACGAGTCGCAGATATTCGTTAGCGCGGATCCGCCTTCCCGATTTGTCCAGTCCCCGACCGCGACGGGCCTGGCTCTCCAGCCCCACCTCGACATTGGCCACTGCCGTGAGCCATGGGAAGAGCGCGTATTGCTGGAAGACTACTGAACGTTCCAGGCTGGGACCGGAGACCGGCTCGCCATCAACGAGAACTTCGCCCGAAGTTGGCGCGGCCAACCCGGCCAAGATATCCAGAAGAGTGGATTTGCCGCATCCGCTGGGGCCGACAAGGGTGAAGAATTCTCCGTCCTGGATCCGGAGATCCAGTGATTCAATGGCCGTGACGGCAGTATCTTCACTTGATCCGGAGCGGAGGAATTTCTTGCCCAAGTTCTTGATCTCAATGGTAGACATGCGCGATTACTGCCCTTCGTTTGCGAGGTCGTTGAATTCGTTGGTGTAGTACTCGCTGGGGGTGATTTCTCCTTCGAGAATCCCCGCGTCGTTGAGCCATTGCGCCCATCTGCTGAAGTCCTCATCTTCGATGGCTGCGTGTTCGCCCAAGCCATAGCCGTTGAAGTACTGCAGGGCTTCAACGTCGTCTCCGCGATCCCTGGATTCAACGATTGCGGTGAATCTCTTGATGACCTCTTCGCGCGGATGCGTCGAAGCCCAGTCCGCTGCTTTGGCAATGCCAGTGGCCAGGGAATGCGCTGCTTCAGGGTATTGAGCGATGAAATCATCCCGAAGGACGTACTCTCCGGCATCAAAGTTGCTGAAGACTTGCGTGTCCCTGAAAACTTCTCGCAAGCCGCCTAGCTTCACCGCATGCACTTGGGAAGCCCCGGAAAGAGCGCCAACGTCGACCTGATGGGTGCGAACGGCTTGTGCGGTGTCGGTAGGTGGCAATACGACCAGCTGCACCTGCTCGATCTCTTGCGGCGTCAGGCCTTCGGATTTCAGATAGCTGCTAACGACCGCTTCGGAATGAGCGCCCAAAGTATTGACTGCAATTGTCTTGCCAATGAGGTCCCTCGGTTCTTTGATGCCGCTGTCTTCGCTCGTGTAGAACCCGACAAAGTAGTCTGCATTGGAACCATAGGATGAGACCACCGCGGTGACAGGCGATCCAGCTTCCTGCAGCTTCACCACTGCTCCGGAGAACGCGCTGCCGATCTCGGTGGCGCCGGTGGCTGTGTTCTGGATCGCCGAGGGCCCGCTGGAGTTGTTGCCAACCCATTCCAAGGACACACCGTCAAGGTAGCCCAGGTCTTCAGCCAGCTCCGGAAGGATCACGGTATTGGCGCTTCCTTCGTAGCGGACGGTTATTGTGCCGTCAGGGTTCTCAAGATCCGTGCCGTGAGCTGACGCAGTGCATGAGGCTAAAAAGAACGCTGCTGCCGTCAGCCCCGCCGCCGTGCCCATGCTTCGAAAGTTCAACCGTTTGAAATTATTCATCCCTGTTCCCCTCTATTTCGCGCTTTTTCCGTGCTTGGTAGCCATGCAACCACTTGGGCGGCGCCTCGGAAAGGGCATGGAAAACTGGAGAAACGAGAAGAAACCTGAGGTCAAAGTGACCTTCAGGTTTCGGAAGATGTCGCGGGATGGCTCATTAGCCTTAGCCCAACGGTATGTGGCTCCACAGGAAGGTCAGATACCGAGATATTCGGGGCGGAATTTAATCCGGGGAAACGTTAGCGGGAGCGTCCAAGGCCTCTCCGACGCCTGTTCCGTCATGTGCTTGCCTGCGGGATGAGCCTGGGAGAGCAGGAATTCATCCGATTCTTGCCTCTGTCGATTACTGATCTTGATTCGTGCCGGCAAATCGCGAACACATGAGCGGCGTTGCCAAGGTCCGGAGGCAAAGAAAAATCCCCGACTCCTGAAGCGGAGACGGGGAATTTCTTGCTCTGAAGCAGAGGACTACTTGCGCAGGCCCAGACGCTCGATCAGCGAACGGTAACGCTCGATGTCGGTGTTCTTCAGGTAGCCGAGCATACGACGACGACGACCAACCAGAGCCATCAGGCCACGGCGGGTGTGGTGATCATGCTTGTGCATCTTCAGGTGCTCGGTCAGGTCCGAAATACGGCGGGACATGACGGCAATCTGAACCTCAGGCGAACCGGTGTCACCCTCGTGGGTAGCGTAAGCCTTGATGATTTCGTTCTTGATAGTGGCATCCAATGCCATAACAAACTCCTAGAGTTGGACCGCGTTCATAAGTCGGTGCGAACGTCGAGACGCTCACGGCGGAAACTCGCAACCGCGGACTGCAGCGAGAACCATCGTCAATCATATCACCGACGGGTGCGCCGGCGGGACCTCCAGGCATGGGTGAGATAGGGCACCTGCACCTTTGCGTCCTGCTCGTGCCCCAGATGCTCCTGCCAATACCAGGCCAAGTTCGCTTCCACCTTGGCGCGGGTAGTTTCTGAAGACTTGCGGTAGTAGCTGCGGGATTTGGTCAGCTCGACGATCTCGTGGAAATCCAGTTCCATGGACCAATGCCAGATGCCATGCTCCGGCTTCTGGAACTGGGGTCCCAACGGCGGCTCCAGCTCCGGCCGGTGCACATCGCCGGCATGCATGATGCGTGCCAAGCGGTGAACCCAGGGAATGGCGACATCCAGCTGATTCCACAGCAGGGTGAGCCAACCGCCATCATGGAGCAATCGGGCCGCTTCGGCACTGGCTTGAGGGTGGTCCACCCAGTGCCATGCCTGGGCATAGGTCACCAGGCCAGCGCTATCGGCCTCCAAGCCGGTCGCTTCACCTGCGGCGCAGGTTACCTCGATCGCCGGCAGCCGCTTGGACAGGACCGAGAGCATTTCTGCCGATGGGTCTACGGCCCTGACTTCCAGGCCTGCACGGATGAGCTGTTCGGTGAAGATCCCCGAACCGCAACCGATGTCAATGGCACTCACCGGTCGGTGCTGCAGCGTGAATTCCAAGGCTTCCTGCGGATAGGAAGGACGGATCTTGTCGTAGCTTTCGGCATCGGCTTGGAAAGCGGAAGCTAATTCATCGCGGCGCTGGGCGCCCACGACGAAGGCCCGCTGCGGCAATGATGGTATCTCAGCCATGATTCCTAGTGGCGTTCTATAGCCAGCACCGCACGGGCCTGGTCAACGTCCTCGGTCATCTGCTCAATGAGGGCTTCGATGCCGCGGTAGGCAACCATCGGACGCAGGTGGGAAATGAACTCAACGACAATCTGCTGTCCGTACAGATCGAAATCTTCCACGCCTTCTTCGGGGCGGTCAATCACGTGGGCTTCAACCACTCGGGAGACGCCATCGAAGGTGGGGTTCGACCCGACGGAAATTGCTGCTGGCCAACGCACCTCGGCCTCGTCGATCACCCAGCCGGCATAGACCCCATCGGCGGGGATGATGCCGGTGGCTTCGGTGTCCAGATTCGCGGTGGGAAATCCCAGCTCGCGTCCACGGGCATGGCCATGGACTACTTCTCCGCGCATGCGATGCGGCCGGCCGAGGATCGCGGCGGCAGCTTCGACATTGCCGGCGGCTAGTTCTTCACGGACCCAGGTCGAGGACAAGCGGCGCTTGTCCCCTACGTCTTCGACACCTATGACTTCAAAACCGTATTTGGTGCCCAGTTCCTGCATGTAGCTGAAGTCCCCGGAATTGCCGCGGCCAAAACGCACATCATGCCCGACCACAACGGCCACGGCATTCAGCTTCTCTACGATGATGGAGCGAACGAACTCTTCAGCGCTCTGGTCCGCGAATTCCAGGGTGTAGTGGATCATCAGCGTGGCATCCAGGCCAACGCTGGCCAAGGTGTCCACGCGGTCAGCCAGACCCATGATCAATTCAGGAGCATCATCGGGACGGTGCACCAGCGCCGGGTGCGGGTCGAAAGTGATCGCTACCGATTGAGCCGAGCGTGCTTTGGCCTGCGCGACAGCTGCATCCAGCACCTCGCAATGGCCCAGGTGGACACCATCAAAGTTGCCAATGGTCACGACAGTGGGAGCCATATCCGCGGGGACGGCATCCAAGCCCTTCCAATAGTGCACTTTGCTCCTTCAGAAATTCTGCTGCGGTGGATGGAAAACCCACCGTGGTAATTCTTGCACGTCTTTAGGCGTGACGCTCGTTACGGTTACGGTACAGCCACCACAAGCCGACAATCGGCAGCACCAGTGGAACGTAGCCGTATCCTTCGCCGAAACCGCTCCACACCGACGGATGGGCGAAGTCTTCGGGGTGGGTCAGCGACAAGATGCCGACCACGATCACGCCTGCCAATTCAACGGCTACCGCCCAGAGCGAAACCAGCCAGGCACCACGCTTGGCTGAAGACAGCGAGAATGTGGCAAGGATATAGACCAGGCCAGAAAACAGCGACAGGCTGTAGGCGATCGGCGCTTCGTCGAATTTGCTCATGATCTGGTACACCGCGCGCACGCTCGCCGCCAGGGCGAGGATGCCGTACACGGCAATGATCACCCGGCCCAGTCCGGTGGACCGGCTTGGCTTGGGGGCCTTATTGGTGCTGCGCGCCTGAGCGGCCTGCATGATTCGCGAATTTCGCGGCTTTTCACCCATGTGAGTACTCCTACTGCCAGATCTGTTCCATGCGGAACACCATTACGAACGTGACGGCGGCCGACGCGGCCAGCACGGCGTTGGACCAACGGCTCTTCTCGCTGATCGCCCAGAAGAAGGCCACCGGCGGCATGATCAGCGCTGTGATGAAGTAGCCCCAGAATTCCACCGGGTCGCCTTGCACTGCATTTCCCCCGACCTGGCGGATCGCGGCCGCGATGCCGTAGGCAATCAGGAAAAGCTCGGTGGCCACCGCACCGATCAGCGCCCAGTCATCCGGGTGCTTGCGGATAGCGGTTGCGATAACTGCCACCAGCAATGCCAGTGCGCAGACCACCGCTCCGGCGATGAAGAATCCATTGACGGCAATCAAGCCAGTTCCTTTCGGGATTACTTAGCGGTGAAGACCAAGGCCGTACGCGCCTTGTCGCCCTTGTCTTCCAGCAGTGCGACCAGCACGCCATTGGGAGCGAAAGCCGCAACGGTCTGGCCTTCGGCAATGTCCATACCCAGATGCGAGGCGGGGATGGTGCGGCCGAAAGACAATTCCACGGCTTCGTCGACGCTGACCGTGCGGTTCGGGAACAGCGCGGCAGCAGCCTTTTCGATTGGGAGAATCTCGAATTCCCCGGCCAGCTGCTCCAGGGTGCGGGTGAGCTCGATCTTGTATGGGCCCACCTCGGTACGGCGCAGCGCCGTCAGGTGCCCGCCAACGTTCAATGCTTCGCCCAGGTCGCGGGCCAACGCACGGATGTAGGTTCCAGAAGAGCACGATACCGTGACGTCGACGTCGAGGATCTTGCCGCCGTTTTCGCGGCGTACCTCATGGATCTCGAACCGCGAAATGGTGACCGGGCGGGCCTTGAGTTCTACCTGTTCGCCAGCGCGCACGCGAGCGTAGGAACGCTTGCCATCGACCTTGATGGCCGAGACCGAGCTCGGAATCTGCTCGATGTCTCCGCGCAGCTGGACGATCTCGCGCTCGATGTCTTCGTCGCTGACCGCTGCGGCGATGCGCTCGGAAATGATTTCGCCTTCGGCATCGTCCGTGACGGTGTTCTGCCCCAGCCGGATGGTGGCGGTGTAGGTCTTGTCGTGGCCGACGATGTAGGTCAGCAGCCGGGTTGCCTTGTTCACGCCGATAACCAGCACGCCGGTGGCCATGGGGTCCAAGGTGCCTGCGTGGCCGACTTTTCGAGTCCCTGCAAGTCTGCGGATGCGACCGACCACATCGTGGGAGGTCATTCCCTGCTCTTTGTCGACTAATACGAGGCCTGAGGCCTGCTCTTGCGTGTTCTGCCCGGCTTTACTCACGCCTTCCAGTATATGGCTTGTGCAGAGAATAAGGCTGTCGCTGGTTCCAAGCGTGGCAGATCCCACTTGCAGCCTATTTCCATGAGCCGGCAATGCTCCGGGACCGGGCCCGCCAGCCCGCGGATCCGGCAGCTTCACGGCCTGCCAGCAAGACGCAAAAAAAATTTCCAAGAGAATCCAATCCGTCGGGCAACCTGCCCCGAATGCTCATTGACAACCTGATCCGCACGGACAGGAAAAGGACCGACGACATCAGTCGCGGCGAAGCAAGGAGAAAATCATGAAGCGCACATACAGCAAAGTCGCTGGAGCATTCGGGCTCATCGCAGTCGCCGCCATGGGACTGAGCGCCTGCTCGACCGGTTCGGAAACCATGGAATCGCCCACGGCGTCCGCCTCGGAAAGCAGCTCGCCCATGGCCAGCGAATCGGCAATGGATCCAGCAAGCAATCTTGTGGGCAAGGGTTGCGCGGCCTACGCCGAAGCAGTCCCGACCGGTGATGGCTCGGTAGCCGGAATGGCCCAGGATCCAGTGGCCGTCGCTGCCTCGAACAACCCGCTGCTGACCACCCTGACTTCTGCAGTCTCCGGTGAGCTGAATCCTGATGTCGATCTCGTCGATACCCTCAATGGCGGCGAATTCACCGTCTTCGCACCGGTTGACGACGCCTTCGCGGCAATCCCGAAGGATGACCTGTCCGCAGTTGCCAAGGATGCCGACACCCTGACCAGCATCCTGACCTACCACGTCGTTTCCGGCCAGATTGCACCAGATGATCTTCCCGGAACCCACGCAACGGTCCAGGGCGAAGAGGTGGAAGTCACCGGTAGCGGCGACGATCTGGAAGTCAACGGGGCTTCGGTCATCTGCGGCGGCGTGCAGACCGCCAACGCAACCGTGTACCTGGTGGACACCGTCCTGATGCCACCGGCAAAGAAGTAGTATCGCCAGAATCATCAAGGCCGCTGGCATGAAGGTGGTGCATGGAATACCTTCCAGGCATCACCTTCGCCGGTGCAACGGGAACCTGGTTCCCTTGGACGGATCTTTTCGCAAAACGCCACGCCACAGCAGATAGCCGCTTAGCCACAGATGCATGAGACCCTAGGATTCATGAGTTCCAATAGACTCGATGCCATGGAAGACGATTCCGTGAAAACGCCAGACGTCCTGCTGCAACAGGTCGCGCTGGGAGATGAATCTGCCTTCGAATCGCTCTATGATGCCATGGCTTCACGGGTCTTCGGACTCGTGCTGCGGGTGCTTCGCGATAATGCACAGAGCGAAGAAGTTACCCAGGAAGTGTTTGTCGAAGCGTGGCAACAGGCAAGGCGCTTTGATCCGACGCGTGGCACGGCAGCATCATGGCTGCTGACTATTGCCCACCGCCGGGCCGTCGACCGGGTGCGAGCAAGCCAAGCGAGCCAGGACCGGGATTTGCGCGTTGGAATCAAGGAATTCCAGGACAGCTACGACGACGTGGAAGAGAATGCCATCTTGCACGACGAGACCATGCGCGTAGCCCAAGCCCTGCAGCGGCTCACCGCCCCGCAACGCGAGGCGATACACCTGGCCTACTTCGGCGGATACACCCACACGGAAGTCGCAGAGCTGCTGAAAATACCGGTGGGAACCGCGAAAACGCGAATACGCGATGGAATGGGCAAACTTCGAGAACTGATGGGAGCGGCGTAATGGACAAGCACGAGAACGAGCTGACCGACAGCTTCGCCCTGGATGCTCTGGAAGACAAGGAACGCGAAGCCCTCCAGCATGGGGGTCCCGACTCTGCCCAGGCACGCCGGGAACTGGATGCCCTGCAGGAAACTGCTGGACTGCTCGGCTTGTCAGCGCAACCGGTCAATCCTCCGGCCCGGCTGAAGAACAACATCATGGCCGCTATCCGCACTACCGAGCAATTGGCACCTGTGCAGGAGACGGCCCTCGATCACGACGGCGCCCAGGCACAGGACCCAATAGCTCCTGCTGAACCAGCTGCTCCTGCTGAACCAGCTGCTCCTGCTGAACGTGAAACCGAAACCACTGCAACGCACCAGGCCCCGCAACCTGGCGCAGAACGCGGCCCGCAGCGCTTCTTCGCCTTGGCCGCCGGCGTCCTGCTGCTCGCAGCGGTGGCTCTGGGCGGCTTGGCCATCAACCAGAATTCCCAGCAGCGCGAGCTGGAAAGCCAGATGGCCGCCATGGCCTCGCATCAAGAAGAGCTCAGCCGGATCCTGGCTGCCCCAGATGCCAAGTCGAAAACGCAGACACTGGATGACGGCGCGCGAATCACGCTGTCCTATTCTGCCGACGAAGGCCTGATGGCGGTGTCCACCTCGGGCATGCCAGCCCTGTCCAGCGACAAAGGCTACGAGCTGTGGCTGATCTCGGCAGAAGGGGCGGTTCCTGCGGGAATGCTCACCGGCGGTGATGCCAACGGCATGATCATGGTTTCGGATCCAATGAAGGGCATCACGCACTTCGGGATCACGGTCGAGCCGGCCACCGGCTCCCCTGCCCCGACAACAGACCCCATCATGGTCCAATCGCTGTGAGCGTGCGGAAGTTCTTGTAGCCTGTTCCAATCCGCAATGCTGCCCGTTCCGAAAACACTGTGAGAAGTTGTTCCCCTGCATTCTGCAGGGGAACATGGACCGCAACGCATGAGGTGAGTGGCAGTGGGCATTTGGCAGAAGCGCAGCAGCAGTAAACTCGTATTCCACGCGGTGGCTGGAATTTGCTCGGCCGCAATCATGTTTGCCGTGGCCCAATTCGCCTCGGCATTTTTCAACAATGCATCCTCGCCGTTTTTCGCGCTGGGTTCAGCCATCATCGACCTGACTCCCCCATGGCTCAAGGACTTCGCCATCGCGACCTTCGGGACCAATGACAAGTTGGCGTTATTCATTTCCATCGGTGCAGCCGCCGCAGTCCTGGCGGCGATGATCGGCCTGATCGCCAAGCGAAGTTTTGCGCTGGCCTGCACGGCCATCATCGGCTTGGCCGTACTGCTCTCCAGTGCCGTGGCCGCTCGTGCTTCCACCAGCCTGCTGGATATCATCCCGACGGTACTGGGCGCGATCGCCGGTATCGGGCTTCTGCAGTGGCTGACCCGGCTGGCTGTGGCCGCGGCCCCAAGGCAGGACGAGGGCGCCAACGCGACGGGTCCAAGCCGCAGGAAGTTCTTGATAGGCGCAGCCCTGTCCCTGGCCGCCGCGGCCGTCTCCACCGGTGTTTCCACCTCGCTGTCGGCATCGCGGAATATGGCCGCCGCCGCACGCAAGGCCTTGCGCCTGCCTGCGGCCCGGACCAAGGCGGAACCCCTGCCCGAAGGTGTGCAGGTAGAAGTAGCGGACATGCCCCGCTTCGTGACTCCCAACCAGGATTTCTACCGCATCGATACCGCGCTTTCGGTGCCGCAGATCGACCCGAACCAGTGGTCGCTGCGCGTGCACGGCATGGTGGAGAAGGAATTCACCGTGAACTTCGACGAGCTGCTGGGCGAAGAACTCGTGGAAACCTATCTGACGCTCACTTGCGTGTCGAATCCCGTCGGCGGCGATCTGGTAGGCAACGCGAAATGGCTGGGCTACCCGCTGCGTAAGCTGCTGGAGCGCGCGGTTCCGCAGGCCGGCGCGGATATGGTGCTTTCGACTTCGCACGACGGTTTCAGTGCCTCCACCCCGCTCCAAGCGCTCACCGACGACCGGATGGCTTTGCTGGCCATCGGCATGAACGGCGAGCCGCTGCCTTTCGAGCATGGTTTCCCGGTGCGCATGGTGGTTCCAGGTCTCTACGGCTACGTGTCGGCCACCAAATGGGTGGTCGATTTGGAAGTGACGCGGTTCCAGGACAAGGCGGCCTACTGGACTACTCGCGGCTGGTCCGAACGCGGTCCAATCAAGATGTCTTCCCGCATCGATACCCCTCGCCCGTTCGCCCAGGTGCCTGCCGGAGAAGTCGTCTTGGGCGGAACTGCATGGGCGCAGACCCGGGGCATTTCGCGTGTGCAGGTGCAGATCGATGACGGACCGTGGGCAGATGCCCAACTGGCGACCGAAGCCTCGTTGGATACCTGGCGGCAGTGGCGCTTCGTATGGAAGGACGCAGCACCCGGAACGCACTCGGCAACCGTCCGCGCCTATGATGCACAGGGCAAGCTGCAGACCAGCGAGAAAGCCAACCCGGTGCCCAATGGCGCCAGCGGCTGGCAGCGCCTGCAATTCACCGTGCAGTAGCTTTGGGGCACCGGTGGGTTGTTCACACGGCTGCCGACTGCGACCGGGGCTGGCTGGCCTGCTGGCTCAGCGGGCATGGCCCCGGCAGGCTAGTGGCTGCGCAGCGTCTTGATGACCTTCTCGACCCGGCGCGTCCTGGTGTCCTCGCCGCGGGCAGCCACGATGGGGTCCACGTGGCCGCGCTGCTTGCTGTAGGACAGCTTGTTCCAGGCGTCCAGCAGCTCGGGCTCGGCGGAGAGCAGCACGGCCAGCGATTCAGGGATTTCGACGGTGCGCGGCTCTTCGTCGAGTTCGAGTTTCACGCTGATTTCGTCGCCCGCACCCTTGCCCGTGGCAGCACGGGTCTCGGAGCTGAAGGAAATGAGGAACTGCCCGTGCATGGAGGAAATGCTGTTCCGGTACGTATAGTCCCCGTCAATGCACACGATGACCGGCACGCGCTTGCCGCGGCCGAATCCGAGCACGATGCCATCGGGAACCACGATGCCCACGTTGTTCCCGCCGGTTGCGCTCAATGTTGTGGTGAATTCTGGCATGTGCTGCACCTTTGGTCGGATCCGGCGGTTTCTGATCACGCTATCCCACCATCTTCCCGGCGACCAGCCTTCGGCAGGGATTCGCGCTTCGCTGTGAGGGTAATCGAGGCCAACGCACAACGCCCCGGCCAGCACGCAATACGTGCTGGCCGGGGCGTTGGTCCAGTCAGGATGAAGCCCAGAAGCCCTTAGGCTTCTTCGGCGTCCTCGTCCTTCTTGTACGGGTCCTGGTCTCCGGCGAAGTCCTTGCCTTCGCGCAGAGCTGCAACCTCGGCGTCCTTCTCGCGGGCCTTGGCCAGCAATTCCTCCAGGTGCGAGGCACCCTCGGGGATTTCGTCGGCGACGAATGCCAGCGTCGGGGTCAGGCGGATGGTCAGATTGCGGCCCAATTCCTTGCGCAGGGCACCGCCACGCTTTTCCAGCATGGTAGCGATGTCCTTCTTCATCTCGTCATCGCCAAAGACGGTGTAGTACACCGTAGCGTGCTGCAGGTCGTTGGTGACGCGAGCGTCGGTCACGGTGACGTTGTCAATGCGCTCGTCCTTGATGACGTTGCGCAGCGACTGGGCCATGAGGACCTGTACGCGCTTAGCCAGGCGTGCGGCGCGGGCTGAATCAGCCATGGTTTTCTCCTAATGGTTCAAAACTCGTGGGCGCTTGACCAAAGCTTATCGGTCAAACGCCCACGAATCAGTGAGTCACACTGCTAATTGCTTGTCGGCAATTAGTCGCGTGGCTTTTCGCGCATCTCGAAGGTCTCGATGATGTCGCCTTCCTTGATGTCGTTGAACGACCCCAGGCCGATACCGCATTCGAAGCCCTCGCGGACCTCGGTGACATCGTCCTTTTCGCGGCGCAGCGAATCGATGTTCAGGTTGTCGCCCACGACGTTGCCGTCGCGTACCAGGCGAGCCTTGGTGTTGCGCTTGATGGTGCCCGAGCGGATGATCGAACCGGCAATGTTGCCGAACTTCGAGGAGCGGAAGACCATGCGGATCTCGGCGGTGCCGAGGGCCACTTCTTCGAACTCCGGCTTGAGCATGCCCTTGAGCGCATTCTCGATGTCGTCGATAGCGGAGTAGATGACCGAGTAGAAGCGCATGTCGACGCCCTCCTTGTCGGCCAGTTCTGCCACGCGCTCGGCTGGGCGGACGTTGAAGCCAATGATGATGGCGTTGTCCACGGTTGCCAAGTTGACGTCGTTTTGGGTGATCGCACCGACACCGCGGTGGATCACGCGCAGCTGCACATCGTCGCCGACCTCGATCTTCATCAGCGAGTCTTCCAGTGCTTCAACAGCACCGGAAGCGTCACCCTTGAGGATCAGGTTCAGGGTATCGATCTTGCCATCGGCAACAGCCTTGTCGAAGTCTTCCAAGGTGATGCGCTTGCGGCGCTTGGCCAGCATTGCGTTGCGCTCTGCGGTTTCGCGCTTGTCAGCGATCTGGCGGGCGGTGCGCTCGTCTTCGGTGATCAGGAAGCCGTCGCCAGCACGCGGGACCGAGGACATGCCCAGGACCTGTACCGGACGCGATGGCAGTGCCACGTCGAGGTTTTCGCCGTTCTCGTTGAACATTGCACGCACGCGGCCGTGGGCGGTGCCCACCACCATGGTGTCGCCAACGCAGAGGGTACCGGACTGGACCAGGACGGTAACAACCGAACCGCGGCCCTTATCCAGGTTCGCTTCAATGGCCACGCCACGAGCGGACTTGTCCGGGTTGGCCTTGAGCTCAAGCACGTCCGAGGTCAGCAGGACAGCGTCCAGCAGCTCGTCGATGCCCTGCTTCTGCAGTGCCGAAACCTTCACGAACATGGTGTCGCCACCGTATTCTTCTGGAACCAAACCGTATTCGGTCAGCTGGCCCATGACCTTGTCAGGGTTGGCGCCTTCCTTATCGATCTTGTTCACAGCGACGATGATCGGCACGCCGGCAGCCTGTGCGTGGTTCAGTGCTTCCACGGTCTGCGGCATGACGCCGTCATCCGCGGCGACAACCAGCACGGCCACGTCAGTGACCTCGGCACCACGGGCACGCATGGCGGTGAACGCCTCGTGGCCCGGGGTATCGATGAAGGTCATTGCGCGATCGCGGCCCTCATGGATGTGGTTGATCTGGTACGCACCGATGTGCTGGGTGATGCCGCCATGCTCGCCCTCGATAACGTTCGACTTGCGGATAGCATCCAGCAGTCGGGTCTTACCGTGGTCGACGTGGCCCATGATGGTGATGACTGGGGCGCGCTCTTCAAGCACGTCTTCGCCTTCAGCCTCAAGTTCGGCGTCCAGGTCCAGGCCGAAGCCTTCGAGCAGTTCCTTGTCTTCGTCCTCAGGGGAGACGACAAGCACCTTGTAGCCCAGCTCTTCGCCGAGTACCTCGAAGGTTGCCTCATCCAGCGACTGGGTGGCGGTAGCCATTTCACCGAGGTGGAACAGTACGGTCACCAGTGCTGCTGGGTTCGCGCCAATCTTGTCGGCGAAGTCGGTGATCGACGCGCCGCGGCGCAGACGGATCTCGGTGTCGCCGTTGCCGCGTGGAACATTCACGCCGCCCAATGACGGAGCACTCATCTGCTCCAATTCCTGGCGCTTTGCACGCTTGGACTTGCGCTGCTTGCCGCGACCGGCGCCTCCCTTGCCGAAAGCACCGCCAACGCCACCGCGACCGCGTGGTGCACCTGGGCGGAAGCCGCCACCGGTACCGCTGCCGCCACCGCTGCCGCCACCTGGGCGACCGCGGCCGCCGGCACCTGCACCTGGACGTCCGCCGCCTGCTGGCGCTGGACGATCGGTGCGGTTAGGCATCATGCGCGGGGTTGCCGTGGTACCTGCGCCAGCACCTGGGCGTGGACCGCCGGCACCTGCTGGGCGTGGGCCACCTGCGCCGGCTGGGCGTGGAGCGCCCTGGCCTGCTGGGCGTGGACCGCCGGCACCTGCTGGACGTGGACCGCGCTGGCCGTCACGCGCCGGACGTGGACCGCCCTGGCCGTCACGAGCCGGACGTGGACCGCCGGCACCTGCTGGGCGTGGACCGCGCTGGCCGTCGCGTGGTGGGCGAGGACCGCCCTGGCCGCCTTCGCCGCGCATACCCTGCTGCGAGGAGAACGGGTTGTTGCCTGGGCGTGGACCGCCCGGACGAGGTGCGCCTGGACGTGGGGCACGACCGCCTTCGCGGTTGCCGCCACCACGGCGTTCGCCGGACTCAGCGCCGCGCATACCCTGCTGGGAAGAGAACGGGCTGTTGCCTGGGCGTGGAGCGCCTGGCTTCGGAGCTGGCTTGGCACCTGGCTTCGGTGCCGGGGCTGCACCTGGCAATGGAGCGCCAGGGGTTGCCTTCGCGACCGGAGCTGCAGGCGCCGCAGGTGCGGCTGGGGCAGCTGGGGCTGCAGGAGCCGGAGCTGCCGCAGCTGGCTTAACGCCTGGCTTCGGGGCCGAGGCACCTGGGGTAGCAGCCGGCTTGGAAGCCGACTTCGGTGCTCCAGGGGTCGCTGGCTTGGCGGCGGCTGGCTTGGCAGCAGCTGCTGGCTTAGCGGCACCGTTGGAACCTGGGAATGCGTCGCGCAGCTTGCGCGCTACTGGCGGTTCAACGGTCGAGGATGCCGAGCGAACGAATTCGCCCATGTCCTGCAACTTGGTTAGTGCTTCTTTTGAAGTGATTCCGAGCTCTTTAGCGAGCTCGTGAACGCGGGGTTTAGCCACATCTCTCCTGTGTCGATGTGATCTGCTCAAACCCCGGTATCAAAAGATAAATCTTTAGATCAGCGGTCTGGCAGATCAGCTGTGTAATTCGTGAAATTCTTCCGTCGCACGGTGGATCACGCAGAACTGATTGTTCATCGTTGTGCGCTCAGCATTGCCGACTCATCGGGTTGCCATCAGATTTCTGACCCGCTTTCATCATGTTTGCCAGATAGCTGGTTGCTTGCCAGCTGATCTTCGTATGCAGTGAATTCCTGCAGCACCTGCGAATCGTCTACCGCAGACCTGAAGGCCCGCGCGAACGCCCGGCGCTGCACCGCTTGCTGCACACACTTTTCGGTCCCGTGGGTCCAAGTGCCCCGCCCGGAAGCGGAACCCTGTTGATCCAAACTCACCGCATGCAGCGGTGTACCGTCTTTCAGGACCCAACGGAGCAGCTCATTTTTACTGGTTACGGTTCGACAGCCAATGCACGTGCGTTGCTGATGCAGCTTCATGCGAGCGCCGTCGCCACCTTCCCTAGTTATTACGAGCCATCTACTAGTCTAGCGCGTTTGGACGCCATAGCACGCATGAGTTGTGGCTCACACGCAGCTAGGCTTCCAACACGCTGAACTGGAATTATTTCCCGCAGCTGCTTAGAGCTGCGGTTCCTTGCCGCCCGAGGCAGCCAGGATGTCAATGCGCCAGCCGGTCAACTTGGCAGCAAGGCGAGCGTTCTGGCCTTCCTTGCCGATTGCCAGCGAGAGCTGGGAGTCGGGAACAACCACGCGAGCACGGCGTTCGGCTTCGTCCAGGATCTCTACCGAGACGACCTTCGATGGAGACAGGGCCGCGGCGATGAACTTCGCTGGATCCTCGTTGTAGTCAACGATGTCGATCTTCTCGTCGTTCAGTTCGTTCATCACGGCGCGCACGCGGGTTCCCATTTCACCGATGCAAGCGCCCTTGGCGTTGACACCGGCCTTGGTTGCGCGCACAGCAATCTTGGTACGGTGGCCAGCTTCACGAGCCAGTGCCTCGACCGTGACGGTGCCGTCAGCGATTTCTGGAACTTCCATTTCGAACAGCAGGCGAACCAGGTTCGGGTGGGAACGGGACAGGGTAACGGCTGGGCCCTTGTTGCCGCGCTCAGCGGAAACAACGTAGGCGCGCAGGCGGTTTCCGTGCTGGTACTTCTCGCCTGGGGACTGCTCAACTGGTGGCAGCAGCGCTTCCAGATCACCGATCTTGACCTGCACCATATGCGAGGAGTAGCCCTGCTGGATGACGCCGGAGATCAGGGTGCCAACGCGGGCTGCGAACTCGCCGACAACCTGCGCATCTTCAGCTTCACGCAGGCGCTGCATGATTACCTGGCGGGCGGTGGAGGCGGCGATGCGGCCGAAACCGTGCGGGGTGTCGTCGAATTCGCCCAGCAGCACGCCGGCGTTGTCGCGGTCCTCTACCAGGATCGCCACATGGCCGTTGCTGCGCTCAATGTGAGCGCGGGCGCCAGGCATGGCGCCTTCGGTCTTGTTGTAAGCCAGCAGCAGTGCCGACTCGATGGTCGGAATCAAAACATCCATTGGGATGTCGCGGTCTTTTTCCAGGATGCGCAGCGCATTCAGATCGATATCCACGCTTAGCCCTCCAAATCTTCAGTATCGGCAGTGTCAAATAGTGCGTCATCGAAGTTCAGCTCTGGATCGACAACAGCTTTACGGATATTTTCGAAGGCATAGGCCGCAGGATCGAGCACCTTGACCTTCATGCCCTTCTTGGCCGGCTCGCGGTGCTCAGCAATCAACACGTCGCCGTCGTTGACCTCAAGCAGGCGCCCGCGAAGCTTCGTGCCGTCGGCCAGCGAAATCTTGACCATGCGGTTGAGGGCGCGGATCCAGTGGCGCTGGGCAGTCAATGGGCGGGAGAGTCCTGGGGAACTGACTTCGAGTTCGTAAGGAGCCGACGATGCGTAGACGGCGTCCTTGTCCAGAGCGTTGGAGATGGTGGTGGTAACTTCACCAAGTTCATCGAGAGTCAGCGTTTCGTGACCGTCGGCCTTGTCGACGATGATCTGCACGATCATCTGCTTGCCGGAGGGACGCAAGGCGACTTCCTCCAGGAGAAGCCCGTGGGATTCTACTTCCTTGGAGAGCAATGCAGTCAGACGCTGCGCTTCCTGTTCGGTATCGGCCGGCATTCCGGTCATGGATATCCTCCCACGCTATTCGATGTTGTCCGTTAAGCCTATATTGCGTTCCGCTCATTGAGAACATCTAAACGGGCACAGGTGAAGGAACTCACGCCCATTTTCTATCCATCGTGGCGCTCGACACCGCTATTGCCCTCTTTACCTGCATTGATCATGGCATGATCGAAACGCTATGACTGAAAAATCGCCCCATTCCGCCCGTCGCACCGACAGGCAAGTACGCCGCGCTCCAGGCTGGATTGCTCCGGTACTGGCTGGTGCAGTTGCCGTTGCCGTGACGTGGGGCATTGGCAGCACCATCTTCCGAGGCGCCCTGGTGGAGCGGGGCCTGCCCGAACAGGTCAATGAGGCCAGCGCCGATGCCCGCATGACGTGGGAATACGGAGCAAAGCTGGCAGACCTGGCATCTCAGGCCCAAGCCTTGGCCCAGCTGGCACCCGAGGATAACGCTTCGAGGCTATCCGCATTGGCGACTTCCTTGTCGCAGGGGTCAGCGGTGCTCGGTGAATTGCGCTTCGACGACCAAGAGCCTGCGGCATTGCCGCAAACCTTCTCCCCCGACGCGCTGGTTGCGCTTGCCACGAATGTCGCCGACGCATCGTCAGCGATGCCTGCCTTTGCAGAACCGTCGCTGTCCAGGGATTCGAAGCTGGCCCAGATTGCTTTCCAGATCAATCTGGACGCCCGCAGCGCTGTTGCATCTTTGGGAGAAGAGCGTGATGTGGACTTGGCCTTGCCACTGAGTGCAGTCTCGGGTGAAGAAGAGCAGAAAGACCAGCCAGTAGCCTGCCTGCCTAATGAGGAGCTGCTGGACCCCGCGAAGGAAATCACCGAAGCGCAGAACATCGAACCAACGGCCGTCGCCCGGGCCCTGGACCGCGGCTATGCACTAGATTTCCTTCTGCAGCTCACGGCTGCACGTGGTGCCGACAGCGCCAAGGAAGCCGTCGAAGCTCGACGCAGCGAGCTGGGACGCCAGCTTCGCGGCCTGCGCGCGGCCGTTGACGAACAGTGCGCAGACCTGCGTGAACCCGCCTATGCGCTACCCGAAGGCGGCCTCGAAGACCTGGCTGCCCTATCCGCGGAAGCCGAAGGGGATTTTGCTGATGCATTGGTCGTAGCAGCGGGCGTTAGCGATGGTGCAGCCGGCGCAAAAATTTCCGCCGTCGCTTTCCAGACTCTCAATGGCCAGCAGGGATCGAATGAGGAATACCGCATCTTGGAGACTGGCGAAGTCGGCAAATAGTTTTGGATTCAGCTAGAATTTAGCCGTATTTCACGTTTCGTTGAATTATCACGAAATAATCACGACTGCTAATTGCCCTGAGTCGAAATAGAGCACGGGTTCGGGTAGAGCCAAAACAGCGCGAGGCGCACTAAAATTCACGGATGATCCGTAATTTCCATCCGCACTATAAGATATAACCCGCATATGGCATGCGGGTTTTGCGCGGTATTACTCGAAACCAATTTATCAACGACCACCATTTCCTCCGCCATGGAATGACTCCAAAGATATATGAATCTCGTTCCTATTCACTTGCTCTCGATATTCGCGCCGAAAGGGGCTATCGTGAATAACAAGTGCTTGAGATACGGAATTTGGCTCCAATAACACGGAGCGGAATTCTCCGCTTTCTTCCACTTATTGGGGAACTAACAACTTGTGGCTAGGTCGTCAATTGGAGGTTGGGTAATGTCAGGTCAATTCATGCGTTCGAAGACAGCAGAACTGGTCAGCGAAGTGATCGGCTCAAGGCAAGGTCGGGCGCAACTCAGTTCACATGGTTGGGTCCAGGGCATGCCTATTGTCATTGCGCAACCTGAGGAAACAGTCAACGACGTCATGTCGCTCGTGGCCGCGCATCAGCCACCAGCGCTGATCGCTACTCTCGATCCGGCGAACAACGATTTGTGGTTCCTGTATGTATCCATCGGTTGCACAGCGTTGCAGGTTGTAGATCCGCTGGAAAGCCACACTACGGTTTCCCAACTCTACAAAACTGCAATGGGTTCCAGCTTCTTGACTTTCAGGATCGCGCAAATGGCGACCAGTTCCATGGTCCATGCCATTGAACCCCAGCATGTCCAGCACTACGCCGGATACCCGCCAATCGACACATCAGCGGCTAGCGGCCGCTAAAGCTATCACTTGCCGGCGAGGATCAGGTCCGAGCCGAGTTTGATAATCAGTGCCGAAACGACGATCACGAAAACAATGCGAATAAAGGCGCTGCCCTTTGAGATCGCCATGCGCGCCCCGAGATAACCGCCAAGCATATTCATCACGCCCATGGCCAGGCCTAATGCGACTAGGACGTGCCCCGTGGGGATGAAGAGCAGCAGAGCACCTGCGTTGGTGCAAAGGTTAACGATCTTCGCCTTGGCGGAGGACTGCAAGAAGTTGTAGCCCAGCACTGTCACCATGGCGATGATCAAGAACGATCCAGTCCCGGGACCGATCATCCCGTCGTAGCCGCCAATCAGCAGCCCAATCAGGATGGCTCGAAGATAATGCCCATGCCCGGCGTAGCGCAGGCGCGACAGCTCCCCGGCTTTGGGCTTCAGGATCGTGAACAGCAGCACCGCAATGAGCGCTGCGATAATGATGGGCTGAATGGCTCCAGAGGGAAGAATTGTGGCCAGCGCAGCTCCGCCGAAGGCACCGAGCATGGCAGTCAATGCCATCGGAATAGCGGTCTTCAAATCCGGGCTGGTGCGCCGGTAGTACGTCACCGCGCTGGTAGCCGTTCCGAAGATTGAGCCCAGCTTATTCGTGGCCAGCGCCTGCACCGGCGTGATGCCGGGGAAAAGAAGCAGCGCGGGCAATTGAATCAGGCCGCCACCGCCAACTACCGCGTCAATCCATCCAGCGCCCAAAGCTGCAAGAAGCAGCAACACCAGGGGCCAGAAGGAGACGGGTTCACCGTTGACGGACAGCAATTCCAAGAACTCTTGCACCGCGCTACTCCCCTATTCAGTTATTGGCTACAGCCTTTTAGGCGCTCAGCTCAGCGACAACGTCCTCGACCTTGACATCGCGGCGTTCGCCGGTGGCACGATCCTTGACCTCAACTACGCCCTCAGCAAGTCCACGGCCCACAACAACGATGGTTGGAATGCCGATCAGTTCTGCATCCGAGAACTTCACGCCCGCGGACACCTTTGGACGGTCATCCAAGATAACTTCCAAACCGGCCGATTCAAGTTCTGAGGCCAACTTCTCAGCAGCCTCAAGCAGTTCTGGGCCCTTGCCGGTAACGACCATGTGGACGTCGGCTGGAGCAACCTGCTTTGGCCATGCCAGACCGTTTTCGTCATGGTAAGCCTCGGCCAGTGCTGCTACCGCACGGGTGACGCCAATGCCGTAGGAGCCCATGGTGACAACCTTCAGCTTGCCGTTCTGGTCCAGGACCCGCAGATCCAGAGCCTCAGCGTACTTGCGGCCAAGCTGGAAGATATGACCCATTTCGATACCGCGTTCGGTGCGCAATGGGCCCGAGCCGTCCGGTGCCGGGTCGCCCTCTAGCACGTTGACCGACTCGATGGTGCCGTCAAAGCCGAAGTCGCGCTCGGCCACCAAGCCGAAAACGTGCTTGCCCTTTTCGTTGGCGCCGGTGATCCACGAGGTACCGGATACTACGCGAGGATCAACCAGGTAGGTGATGCCGCTGGTGCCTTCGGTACCCAGAACGGCCTGATCCAGGCCGTTGCCTGGGCCGATGTAGCCGGCAATCAATTCCGGGTGCTTGGCCAAGTCTTCACCGCTAGCGGCTTCAACCTGGACCTCGCCGATGATGCCCAGCGGGGCACCTACGGTAGCTTCGACACGCTTCAGGTCCACCTGGCGGTCGCCTGGAACACCGATGACTACCAACTGGCGGTTGCCTTCTGGATCGGTCAACGCCAGGACAACGTTTTTCAGGGTGTCCTTGGCTTCCCAAGCACCGGACTCGCGTGGGCGCAGCTCGTTGGCCGCGGCAACCAGCGTCTCGATGGTCGGGGTATCCGGGGTATCGACAACTTCGAACGCAGGTGCGTTGGCGTAATCGATGGACGCTGGCACTACGGTGGTGACAGCTTCCACGTTGGCTGCGTAACCGCCGGCCGAACGGACGAAGGTATCCTCGCCAATAGCTGTTGGATGCAGGAATTCCTCGGACTTGGAGCCGCCCATGGCACCAGCCTGCGCGAAGACCGGAATAACTTCCAGACCCAGGCGCTCGAAGATCTTCAGGTAGGCGCCGCGGTGAGCCATGTAGGCTTCGTCCAGGCCTTCATCATCGATGTTGAAGGAGTACGAATCCTTCATGATGAATTCGCGGCCACGCAGCAGGCCCGCGCGTGGACGTGCTTCGTCGCGGTACTTGTTCTGGATCTGGTACAGGTAGACCGGAAGATCCTTGTACGAGTTGTACAGATCCTTCACCAGCAGCGTGAACATTTCCTCATGGGTCGGTGCCAAGAGGTAGTCTGCATCTTTGCGGTCCTTGAGACGGAACAGGCCTTCGCCGTATTCGGTCCAACGGCCGGTCTGTTCGTAAGGGTCACGTGGCAGCAGCGCTGGGAAGTGGACTTCCTGGCCGCCGATAGCGTTCATTTCCTCGCGAACAATAGCTTCAACGCGCGCAAGGACCTTCAAACCCAACGGCAACCAGGTGTAGATGCCCGGGGCCGCACGACGGATGTAACCGGCGCGTACCAACAACTTGTGGCTGGCGACTTCGGCGTCAACCGGATCTTCACGCAAGGTGCGCAAGAAGGTAGTGGAAAGCTTCAAAACCACTCGGGGTGTCCTTTTCCGTCCGTCGACTTCAGAAATATTTTCGGATGCCGACTAGCTATGCAAAATCAAATGGGTTTTGGCCGCAAAATTGGCCTTAATCAATGCTACAGCTTTCGGCCACTTCCCAATAAATTCAAGGGCTTGCGCGGAATCGTGTTGCGTGCCCGGGGCCGGATGCGGGCCTCTGGATAGATGGTGGGCGCTGCAGGGTTCTGTTTCGTTGAGTCGCTGCCAGCAAAGGACATCCCAGTCGGGTGCCAGTTCCCCGCCGATTTGTACTTGCCAGCACCCATGGCGAGGCTTACGCGGAAGCATGGTGCAGCTGGGTCGGCTGCGGCGCGCAGGCCGGTGCACCGGCGTTGTTGCGGCATCCGCGGTCTGCGCCGATTCATAAACTGCGCAGGTGCCAGGAGCGTGGGAGTCATGGTTCATCCGGCTTTCCGTTCAATTCGTTGTGCGATTTCCAGGCCGTTGCAGTTCAACGAAACGTCCGGATAAGGCCCGAAAACCGCCACGTGGCAGACGCGCGGGTGACCCGGAGGAAGCGCCATACAGCGCTTGCTCCGGGTCCGGGAAACCGATTCACGGGCAGGGAAACGGTGTTATCAGGATTGATGATAGGTTTCGGCGAGCGCATACACCGGAGTTCCGATGCCCTCGTACCGTGCCTTGAGCTGCAAGCCCAGATACTTCGAATAATGCCTGGACTGGTGCAGGTTGCCTCCGTGGAACCAGAGGTTCTTGACCTTGGTGGGCTTCCACATATTGCGCAGTTCCCCCTGCCATGGACCCGGATCCTTAGCGGTCCCCGACCCCAGGCCCCAGCATTTACCGACTTCATCCGCGACTTCCTGGGAGATGAGCTTCGCCGCCCATCCGTTCATCGAGCCGTAACCGGTGGCGTAGACCACCGCGTCCGCCGGCAGCCGAGTGCCATCGGCCAGCACCACCGATTCTTCGGTCAAGTGCGATACCTCGCCATGGGCCAAAGCAATCGATCCGTCGGCCACCAGCTCGCTGGCACCGATGTTGATGTAGTACCCCGAGCCGCGGCGCAGGTACTTGAGGAACAGCCCTGAACCGTCGTCGCCGAAGTCCAGCTCGAATCCCGCATCCGCCAGCGACTTGTAGAAGTGCGCGTCTTCCTGCTGGATTTTCTCGAAGACCGGCTTATGGAATTCCGGGAGGACTTTGTACGGGATGGAGGCGAAGATCAGGTCTGCCTTGTTGTGGTCTATGCCGGCAGCGAGGGCTTCTTCCGAGTACAGTCCGCCCAGCACATGCTTCATCAGCGATTCGGAGCGCACGATATGCGTGCTGGAACGTTGGACCATAGTCGGCTTGGCCCCGTTTTGCACCAGATCCGCGCAGATATCGTGTGCGGAGTTGTTGGCGCCGATAACCACGACGTTCTTGCCCGCGTACCGTTCGCCGCCTGGATGCTTGGAGGAATGGTTCTGCTCGCCTTTGAAGATCTCGGCTCCCGGGTACTGGGGAATGTTCGGAATACCGGACATGCCGGTGGCCAGCACCAGCTGGATGGGACGCAGGGTCAACGGTACTCCGTCGCGTTCTACCTCGACGATCCACCCCTCTCCTTCCGGATCCTGCCGGGCGCTGGTCGCTTCAGTCAGTGACCAATAGTCCAGCTCCATGAGCTTGGTGTAGCTTTCCAGCCAATCCCCCATCTTGTCCTTGGGCGTGAACACCGGCCAGTGGTCGGGGAAATCAATGTAGGGCATATGGTCATACCAGACCGGATCGTGCAGCGCCAAGGAATGGTAGCGCGAACGCCATTGGTCACCGGGACGCGGATGCCTATCGATGACCAGGGCAGGAACACCCATGCGCTTGAGCCGAGCGGCCAAGCCTATGCCGCCTTGGCCGCCGCCGACAATCAGCGTGTAGGGCTGGTCGGTGATCCCCAGGGACTGCTGCTGCGCGGTACGTCGATCAAGCCAGTTTTCCTTGCTCATCGCTACGCCGTGCTCGGCGCCCAGTTCGCGGCGCGGACCAGCAGGTTCGGGGAATTTGCGCAGGCCCTGCGCGGTGCTCAGCAGGGTCCAGGCCTTCCCATCGCGCAAGCGGAGTAATCCAAGCCCGTTGAATGCGTCGTTCTCGAACGTGTACCAGGCTTCAATGACGCCGTCAGCCTCTTGTGCGCTGGTGACTTCGATGTTCCGCGGCCACGCGCCTCGTTCAACGCCAAGCAGCATCTTCTCGATCCCGTCACGGCCCTCGCTGGTGTGAAGGTTCCATGTCATCGAGGCCAGATCCCGCCAGTAGCACTCCTCCGAAAATAGCTGCACAGCTGCTGGCGCGTCACCCGCTTCCAACGCTATCTGCAAGGAATGGAACCAGCTCCGGGCTTGCAACAAGCAATCATTGTCAGTCATTTGCGTCTCATCTCTTCATCGGGATTCAATGGATGGCCATTCGGGCCCTCCGCGACTAATGAAAGAATATGATCTGCGTCACAAAAGAAAAGCGTTGCAATAGGTTGCAGCTGCTCCGGGATTGCTAGTGGCTGCTCACCGGGACCACGATCCGGTAGGGACGTGAGGCGATCAGGCCACGCAGCTTGGAACGCAAGCGGGATATTTCGGCGCGGATGGTGACGTTCGGCGTATCCGCAGGCCACAGGCTCGCCAACTGCCCTGAGCTCACTCCGTGAGGGTTCGCAGCCAGCAGCTCAAGGATCTGCCAATGCTTCGCGCTCAAGTTGATGCGCGTCGCCCCACCGGGCGAATGGACAATAGCCTGCAGTGAAGCTCCTGCGTACAGCTGGAGGCTCACCTGGCCTTCTGCCCTTTGCAGCAGCCAGCCTCCCGGTGTCCGCCGCGCATCAATTGATCCCAGCCCGGAAATCCAGTTCCGCCCTTCTTCCATGGACATCGGCAAATTGAGCTTGGATCCAACACTGTAGCCTTGGGCGGCGGCTATGGAGCCTTGCACGTCAACTAGGACGTACTCGCCTTCGGGCAGTTGGGTGGAAAGCTGGAGCGTCTGCATTTTCAAGGCATGCTCGGTTTGCAGGAATAATTCTGCTTCTCGGGCCACGGATGAGACCAGAGCCAAGGAGTGCGGATGCGCCGTGCGGAACGAGCCTGCCAGCGTGATCGTGCCAATCAGCGCCGAGGCGGCAGGATTCATGACCGGCGCCGATGTGCAGACCCAGTTGTGCTGTTCTTCCCGGGCATGCTCCGGGCCGAAAATCTGCACCGGGGTACGCTCGGCCATTGCCGCGCCGATCCCATTAGTGCCCACGTCGCTTTCGCGCCAGCGTGCACCGGCGACAAATCCGATGCCGTCACTTCGGCGGCGTACTGCAGAGGGCCCGAGCACCCAGAGCACGAATCCTTGCTCGTCGGAGATGACCAGCTGGTTTCCCGCCTGGGTGGCCAAGGAGAGCAAACGCTCCTTGAAGAGCTCGACCAGTCCGTTGAGTTCTTCGTTAGCCTGCCTGCGCTCGCGTATTTCAGACGTATCCAAAGGAACAATATCTGTTTCAAGCTTGCCGGCCCTGGACCATGAACGCGCCACCACTGGCCGAACCACTTCAGGGATGCACGCACCTTCGGCCCAGAGCTGATGCAGGGACTTCAAGCTTCGGGCTTTGCGCGTCGGATCCTCGCCCGCAGTCAAGGCAGCCTCGATGGATTTGCGTGGCGCACCGTGTTCCAGGGTCATCCATTGAGAATGCCATGTCGACGAGGCGATGAAAAGGAATTCAGCCACTTCTCTTTCAAATCACGACATGGTGAAGGCCCCGAGATGCTGATTCAGGATCAACTTCCCGGGGCCCATGGCCTCATCAGCGACGCCTCAGCGCCGAAACTGATTATTGGGCGTTCTTGGCTTCAGCCAGAGTCTTCTCGGCCAATTGCGTTGCCTGCTCTTGCAGTCCTTCGGAGCCTGGTTGCCCAATGACATTGACCAGGACATAGGTCGAACCGTCCAAAGCCTGGACATTCACGCTGTCCTGGACTGCTTTTCCGCTCATTAAAGTGGTCGTGGAAATGGCCAATTCATGTGGAGCCTGCGTATCGGCATCCAGCACCTTGGACTCAATATCGAGCTTCTGGCCTCCGGACTCCACTTGCATCGTGGAGCATTTGCCGAAGTCGTCGAACTCCAGCAGACTAGCAATGGTTTGACTTGTTGCATCGTCCTTCAAGGACAGCAACTGCACCGTGGTACTGCCTGCAGATTCAGCCACGACGCCTGCTGCCGCATAGGCCTTGCTGAGATCCGTGAAGCTGTTCTCCTTCTGCAGATCGGCGCATTCCTTGGGAGAGACGCCTTCAGCCAAGGCGCTAAGGTCCAAGCCTTCTTGCTGCTGCTGCAACGTGTCGTTGTCGAACACCTGCGCGCTGTCTTGGCCCTCCATTACCTTGTCGATGACGGATTTGACCTGCGTGGCATCGAGAACCTTACCGGACGCCCCCTCGGATTCACTGCTTCCAGCGGAATCTGCAGTGCCGCCGGTTTCGGTGTCTGAACTGGCGCATCCGGTCAAAGCCAGGGCAATTGCTACGGGCAACACCCAAATTGAGCGCTTCTTCATGGTGACTTCCTCACGTCGACGACAATTGATCATCTTCAGTATTTCACAATACGTTGGAAATAAAAGTACTTTCGGGGAGTAATGCCGCGATTCGATTTGAGCACGTATTCACCCCAGTTGCCGGCACTGGCAAAGCTCGGTAGCACGATCGGAACGGCACGTCGTCAAAGCCTCTCACCCTCTGCGGGCGGCAGTCAGCGCCCGGCGGCTGCAAACGAACGTATCGCGAAAGTATTGGGCATGGACCAGGGACAAGCTACAGGTTCTGCTCAGCATTGGTGATTCGGAAATCTGCGAACCGCTCCGCCCGGGCAGGTGGGCAGAATCATTGCCATGTCGCACGGCAAGGCAATGGCGTAGCCATGGCCAGGAAAGTCCGCGTCTGCGCTGGGCATGTTGCGCTCACGTTGGAACCAGGTTCTTAAACCATGGCTCGAGTCGACGCAAAAGATGCACCAACGCTGCTGCGGATGGGATCACGCGGGTGCCTTCAGCGCAGTCCTATTGCACCGATTTGATCTCAGCGAATGCCCGATCCGCCAGGTTTACTGCCTCTCCAGCCAATTCTGCAGGCTGTTGCGAGCCGGTTTGCAAGGTGACCAGGACGAAGTCGTTTCCGTCCAAGGCCTGCACGGCAACCGAGGTCAAAATCTGGCCGCCACCGGCATCCATTTGAGTGGACATTGTCAACGACTGCTCTGCTTGCACATCCAGTGCTAGGATCTGGCGTTCGGCTTGGATTTCCTGTCCCCCTTGATCGATGGCGACCGTCTTGCAGTCTTCGAGATCATCCAGCGTCAAGGCCTGCGCTACTCTCTTTCGCGTCACCTCATCGGTCAGGGAAAACACCTGCACCACCTTGCCCACTGCCTCCGAGGAACTGGTTGCAGTGGCTGCGACAGAGCCGGTCAGATCCGTGACCGTATATTCGGCATTCATGTCGGCGCATTTCTCAGGCTTGATGCCGCTTGGCAAGTTCGCATCCTTGGCAACAGCTAACTGCTTTTGCATTTGCTCGTTGCCAATGACCTGCACAGCCTTGTCGCCTTCTACAATCTTGGAGGCGATGCTCTCGACTTCCTCTGCCGACAGCGCATCCCCGACGGACTGCTCCGCTGGCTGGCTGGGATCCGCCGATGGTGCTTGCGATTCCAAGGAAGCGGAGGGCTCTGGACTCGATCCCGATGAGCAGCTGGTCAAAGCCATCGCAATGGCCAAAGGCAGTGCCCAGAGGGCTGAACGCTTAATCATAGTTTTCTTCCTGTCGTTGCCGACCGGCACATGCGTGTGAAGATCAGCGTGGCGCTCTAGTTCAATTGTTCCAGCAACGCGTGTATGGTCTCAGTTGCCGCCGTCAGCTGCTCGGCCGCCGAGTCCTTCGAAGTCGGTTCTTGCAGGCCAATCAACACGTTCGATGTTGCCGAACGGACAATCAGTTGCTGTTCCGTCGACGAGCCGTTGCTACTGGTTACTACATAGCTTTCACTCATCTCGGCTGGAGAATCGATCGGCTGCTTCGCCAGGTGGTAGGCCCGCGATTCATTGCCGGATTTCACGGTGTACCGGGAGCATCCGGCGTTCTCTTCCAATTTGGCTTTCCACTGTTCCTTCAAGGTTTCCTCGTCGTTGAACAGGGCCACGGTCAAATAGCCATGTTGATATTCGATGGCTCCCATCGTGGAATTCTTCAATTGCTCTGTAATCGGAGCTGCAAAAGTCACGCCGCATTTGCTGGGATTGACTTCCATATTTTCCATCCACTCTTGCGCTACGGGAATGCTGGAGCGGAGCGCCCGGTCATCGAAGACTTTGGCCTTGGGCAAACCGTTTCCGAATTCGGTAAGCCTGGTCTCAAGTTGCTGGGCATCCATTTGCACCAGCGGCAGCGAGTTCGGAGATGGAGAGCTTTCTCCTCCAACGGAGCACGATGCTAACATCGGGATTGCCAGCAAGGCGAGCACGGCCGGAATCTTCTTGATAGTGATTGCTGCTGACACTATTCTCCCCGTCCGTGGTTATAACACCTACGAGTGTATGAGATTCGGATGCGCTTGCCCCGCATTAAGAAGCCTCAGGGACATTTAACCAGCGGCACGCTAGAACAGGATCGTTGCGAAGGTGCCGACCTGTTCAAAGCCGATGCTCTGATAAGTCTTGATTGCAGCGGTGTTGTAGTCGTTGACGTACAGGCTCACTACAGGAGCGAACTGCATCGCGTAGTCCACCGTGGAGGCCATGTAGCCGGCAGCCAAGCCTTGGCCGCGATAAATCGGGTTCACCCAAACACCTTGGATTTGCACTACTTCGTCGGTGACGGTGCCTAAATCAGCCTTGAAAATCACGTTGCCGCGCTGGTCGCAGTCCATGAGCGTGTGCCCCTCACGAATTAACTGGCGTACACGGTTGCGGTAGAAGCTTCCACCGTTTTCCAACGGCGAATATCCAAGCTCTTCTTCGAACATGGCAGCGCTGGCAGGCAGGACTAGGTCGAATTCCTGAACCTGAGCCGGCCGAATCCGGTTGCGGCGAATTCCCTCCGGGATTTGGGTGATGGCCATTAATGGCTGATTTTCCCGGACATCAAAAATTTCTTGCGGACCATCCCGCAAGACTTCATGCATGGCCAGAACTGTTTCTGCCGGACCGAATACCGAGGCGAATCGCTGTCGGGAATCGATGGCATGCATGGCGTACTTCTGGGCATCGGAATCCGGCATGGCGGTGGGCGCCATATTAGCGCCCACCCAGCATGCCGATTCAAGACCTTCGCTGCCGTCCAAGCCAACGATGTGCGCAAACCCGTCTGGGACTGCTGACCGGTGGATGCTCACCTGCGAACGGGTGAATATATTGGCGACGGGGTCGCGATCGAGCAGCTCAATGAGGGCTGTCGTATCACGACGGCCCAAGATGCGCGGCTCTCCCTCGACGCTCCGGCGGCTAGTTCTAGCTGACGGAGACCATGGGAGAACCCGAGGAAGGATTCTCGTCATTGTCCAGTCCCATTTCTGCTGCCAAACGGTTGGCTTCTTCAATCAAAGTCTCAACAATTTGATCTTCCGGGACGGTCTTGATGACTTCGCCCTTAACGAAGATCTGCCCCTTGCCATTGCCGGAGGCAACGCCGAGGTCAGCGTCGCGGGCTTCGCCCGGTCCGTTGACAACGCAGCCCATTACTGCCACGCGCAATGGAGCCTTCATGCCTTCGAGCCCAGCGGTAACCTGCTCGGCCAAGGTGTAAACATCCACCTGGGCACGACCGCAGGACGGGCAAGAAACGATGTCCAGCTTGCGGGGGCGCAGGTTCAGCGATTCCAGAATCTGGTTGCCGACCTTCACCTCTTCTACCGGTGGAGCGGACAGCGATACGCGAATGGTGTCGCCAATGCCCTTGGAGAGCAGTGCACCGAAAGCGGTGGCGGACTTGATGGTGCCCTGGAATGCTGGACCGGCTTCGGTCACGCCCAGGTGCAGTGGCCAGTCCCCGCGTTCGGCCAGCATCTCGTAGGCACGGACCATGATCACAGGGTCGTTGTGCTTTACCGAGATCTTGAAGTCATGGAATCCATGCTCTTCAAACAGGGAAGCTTCCCAAACAGCTGATTCAACCAGCGCTTCAGGGGTGGCCTTGCCGTACTTCTGCAGCAAGCGGCGATCCAGCGAGCCAGCATTGACGCCGATGCGAATGGAGGTGCCGTGGTCCTTGGCGGCCTGCGCGATTTCCTTGACCTGGTCATCGAACTGGCGGATATTGCCGGGGTTCACGCGCACCGCGCCACAGCCTGCTTCGATGGCAGCGTAGACGTACTTTGGCTGGAAGTGGATATCGGCGATCACCGGGATCTGCGACTTCATCGCAATGATCTTCAGCGCTTCCGCATCCTTATCCGTTGGGCAGGCCACACGCACGATGTCGCAGCCGGCAGCGGTCAGCTCGGCAATCTGCTGCAAGGTGGCGTTGATGTCGTGGGTCTTGGTGGTAGTCATCGACTGAACCGAAATCGGCGAGTCGGAGCCGACACCTACGGATCCAACCTGGAACTGGCGAGTCTTGCGACGTGGTGCGAGTACCGGCGGTGGGCCTGCCGGCATGCCTAGGCTGACCGAAGTCAATGGACGCCTCCGAATAGATTGTGGGTATTTCTCTAGTCCAAGTATGTCACCGTATCGCGGTGAGCGGGTACTCATGCGAGAAAGGCCACGGTTACCGTGGCCTTTCTTGCACTATTGAGCTTCCGGGGATCGTGAAAACCTAGTTGGCTTCGGCGATTTCCTTGATGCTGCTCAGCACGCCAGAGACCTGCTCGACAACTTCAGCGTCATCCTTCGGGTGCAGTTCAGCGAAGCGTACTACCGAGTTAGGGATAGCCAGCTTGACGTTTTCCAGCACGTTGGCGCCGGCGATGTTCAGTGCCTTGCGCGCTTCGTCCTGCGCCCAGACGCCACCGTACTGTCCGAAAGCGGTGCCAACGACCACGGTTGGCATGTCCTTGAGCGCACCGGCACCGAAGGGGCGGGACAGCCAGTCAATGGCGTTCTTCAGGACAGCTGGCATGGTGCCGTTGTACTCAGGAGTGACCAGCATCAGCGCATCGGCGTCACCCGCTGCGTCGCGCAGGGCCTGGGCGGCGGCAGGAACGCCACCTTCCACGTCGTGGTCCTCGTTGTAGAAAGGAATGTTCTCCAAGCCGCTGAACACGGAAACTTCCATGCCTTCAGGTGCGTTGTGCGAAGTGGCTTCGGCCAGCTGCTGGTTGGTCGAACCGTTTCGCAGGGAACCGACGAGGGTGAGGACCTTGGTGGTCATAGGGTGTTCTCCTAAAGGCAAAATAATAGAAAGCTGACGCTTCACCTACTTTCAACCGTTTCCCCACCCCAACCATTCCGTGCAGCAAAGTGACATGAAGCACAGTAGCTGATCGCTGAGATCAGTCCATCCCTGGTTTGCGGCGAAGTTGCTTGGTGGCTGAGCGAGTAGCTTTGGCACTCAGCCTGCGCCGGTGAGAACCGCGGGTAGGTTTCGTTGCCTTGCGTGCCGGTGCATCCGGCGCCAGCGCTTTTTCCACGATGCGCCCCAACTTCTCTTGGGCGAGCTGGCGGTTGCGCCATTGCGATCGCTCTTCGGAAGCAGTCACGACGATGGCCCCGGCCACCAAGCGAGGTCCGAGCTTCGCCAGCAAGCGCTGACGCTGCCAGTCGGACAAGGCCCGCGAAGCGCCAATTACCCAGGTGAGTTCCACCCGTGAGTCCGAGGTATTCACATGCTGCCCGCCGGGGCCCGAGGAACGGGAGAAATGCCAGTTCAGCTCGGCTGCAGGGATCGCCAGCGTTGACGTGATCTGCACATCCATGATGTTTTCCACTTCCTCTCCCCTACCAGTCTGCGCCATCCGAGCTGTTTAATGCAGGCAGCCTCCGCTGTTCTCGGAAAAGAACAGCGGAGGCTGGTGCAAGGTACCTATCGTCTAGGACGCGAAATCCTCCAGCAGGCCAATTACCGGGTTCCATTCGGTGACGGTGGCCGCGCCGATTCCGCCAACCTTCTGGAAAGGATCATTGGAAAGCACTTCGTCCAGCGCAGCTTGCGATTCTGCCGCGAAGATCAACAGCGCGCCGTCGTTGACCGGGGTCGGCCCCGAAGCAAGAAGGCGTACCGCACCTTCGCCGAGGAAGCCGCAAAGGTACTGGCGGTGTGCTGGACGGTGTTCATTGCGCAGCTCGGTGGAGTTCTCGGCGTACGCGTATTCAACAGCAAAAACAGTCATGCCTACAGCATATTTCTCCCTGCTTAGAACAGCTGTATCGGCTTGAAGATATCCGCATATATTAAGAGCCCGCCCATGACCAGCATCGCTACCACCACGACATAAGTCAGCGGCAAAAGCTTGACCGTGTCCACAGGCCGTACCTTCTTGATCCTGAAGATCCTGGCAACTGTGCGCTTCAGCCCCTCATACAGCGCGCCCACCACGTGGCCGCCATCCAGCGGCAGCAGCGGGATCAGGTTGAAGGCGAACAGGGCCAAGTTCAAACCGCCCACCAATGACAGCAAGGTTGCGAATTTGTCAGCTACCGAGATGGAATCCTCCGCGCTGATCTCTCCGGCAATGCGCCCAACGCCCACGATGGACACCGGCCCATTCGGGTCGCGTTCCTCGCTGCCAAAAGCAGCTTGGGCGACATCCACCATGCGCTGGGGCAGGTGCAGGATGACATCGCCAATTCTCAGCAACTGATCCCCGATCACGCCGGGAACCGCGCTCAGCGGCTGGGTCAGGTCCCGCTGCAAGGAGCCCATCCCGACGAAACCGACCTTGGTCATGATGTATTCGCCCTGCTCATCGAGCAGCACGTAGCCATTTTTGTCGGTCGCCGGGCGTTCGGTCAGGTACGGAGTCAGCTCGGTGGTGCGAATCTGCCCGTCGCGGGCATAGTCCAGGGTGATGGGTTCTCCTGGATGATCGCGGATGACATCGGTGAGCTTATTCCATTCAGCTTCCGCAACAGCGGTGCCGTTTACGGCGGTGATCGTGTCCCCTGGCAGGAGGCCTGCCTCGTAAGCCGGCGCTGGGACATCCTTGTCGGTGCATTCGGCCTGCTCTGCGTTCTGTGCGCTGGCAATGCACTGGTACACCTCGGAGACCGTGGTGGTTGGCGTAGCCTGGCCGAAGCTGGTCAGCACGATGCCGATCACCACGAACCCGATGACCAGGTTCATGATTGGGCCACCGAGCATGATGATGACGCGCTTGTAGATCGGCAGCTGGTAGAACAGCCGGCCTTCATCGCTGGGCAGCACGTTCTCGTTGGCCTGCGAGCGTGCGTCATCCACCATCTGTCCGAAGACCTTCTGGAAGAGATTCGGCTTCTTCACGGAAGCATCCGAGACGACCTGGTCGCGTGGCGGGTACATGCCCACCATCGAGATGTAGCCGCCCAGGGGCAGGGCCTTGATGCCGTATTGCGTTTCGCCACGCTTGAAGGAAACCAGCGTTTTGCCGAAACCGATCATGTACTGCGGAACGCGCAGCTTGAACAGTTTCGCGGGTACCAGGTGCCCGATTTCATGCAGCGCAATGGAAAGCCCGACGGCTACCACCATGAATAGGACGCCGCCGATGAACAGCAATGCACTCATGCTTTGGCCTCGATGATCTTCGTTGCATGGGCGCGGGCCCAGCGGTCTGTTTCCAGCACTGTTTCGACCGATAGCGCTGCGCTCATCGGGGTGTACTCGTCCAAGGCCCGTTCCACGGTCTCAACGATGTCGGTGAAGCGGATCTTTCCATCATGGAAGGCATCCACTGCAATTTCGTTGGCGGCGTTATAGACAGCCATATGCGTTCCCGACGACGCTGCGGCCTGCTTGGCAAGCTTTACAGCGCTGAAGACCTCCTCATCCAGTGGTTCGAAGGTCCAGCTTGCTGCGGTGGAGAAATCGCAAGCCTTCGCGGCACCGGTAACCCGATGCGGCCAATTAATGCCCAAAGCGATCGGCAGGCGCATATCCGGCGGCGATGCCTGGGCGATCACCGAACCGTCGATGAACTCCACCATCGAGTGAATGATTGACTGGCGATGCACCACAGGCTCGATCTTTTCCAGTGGCACGTCGAACAGCAGGTGGGCTTCGATGACTTCCAAAGCCTTGTTGACCATGGTGGCCGAGTTGGTGGTGACCATGCGCCCCATGTCCCAGGTTGGATGAGCCAGCGCCTGGGCGGGGGTGACATCACGCAGCTGCTCATGGCTGTAGCCGAAGAATGGACCGCCAGAGGCAGTCACCAGCAGCTTGGCCACTTCCTCGGGCGCGCCAGAGCGCAGGGCCTGTGCGAGGGCGGAGTGCTCGGAATCAACGGGCGAGATCTGGCCTGGTGCCGCGATCCGCTTGACTACCTGGCCTCCGATGATCAGGGATTCCTTATTGGCCAGTGCCAGCAGGTGGCCGGCTTCCAAGGCAGCAATGGTCGGGGCTAGGCCAATGGCACCGGTGATGCCATTGAGCACCACGTCGGCCTCGGCGAAAGCGGCAACCTCGGTTGCCGCATGCGCGCCGGCCACCAGCTCGGGAGTGTATCCGGTTACCGATGCATCTTCTGCGGCTCGCTTAATGGCCGCGGCAAGCTCCTCCTTGGATTCCACCGCGCTGCCAACGAGCGCAGGGCGGTGCTTAATTGCCTGGCGAGCCAGTAATTCAAGGTTGTACCCACCGGACAGCGCTGCCACGGAGAATTGTCCGGATGCGTTTTCGATGACGTCCAGTCCCTGCGTGCCGATGGAACCGGTGGAACCGATCAGGCTGACGCGACGGGGATGTCCGGCTGGAATGAAAGTTTTCTGGGAGCTCACCCTACCCATTATGGTTCGTTTTACTGTGAGCGCCCAAAGAGCGCCACACCCCAAAATCAGGATGCAGCGCCCCCTCTGGCAAGAATCAGAGACCTAAGCTGCGGGCAATGAGCATCTGCTGGACCTGCGTGGTTCCTTCGCCGATTTCCAGGATCTTCGAATCGCGGTAGTGCCGTGCAACCAATGACTCATTCATGAATCCGTAGCCGCCAAAGATCTGGGTAGCATCACGGGCGTTATCCATCGCCGCTTCGCTGGCAATCAGCTTGGCATGCGCGGCTTCGATCTTGAAGTCCTTGCCGGCGAGCATCTTCGCCGCCGCCGCGTAGTAGGCCAGACGGGCCGTGTGGGCGCGCGAAGCCATGCGAGCGATCATGAAGGAGATGCCTTGGTACTGGCCGATGGCCTGGCCGAAGGAAGTCCGTGTCTTGGCATACTTCACCGCCTCGTCGAGGCAACCCTGGGCGGCTCCGGTGGCCAACGCCGCGATGGCGATACGTCCCTCATCGAGAATTTCCAAGAAGTAGGCGTATCCGCGTCCGCGCTCGCCAAGCAGGTTCTCCTCCGGAACTCGCACGCTGCTGAAGCTCAGCGGATGGGTGTCACTGGCACGCCAACCCACCTTGTCGTAGGCCTTCTCCGCGGTGAATCCTTCGGTTCCCGTCGGCACGATGATTGCCGAGATTTCCTTCTTGCCGGTTGCTTCGTCGACACCGGTGACAGCGGTGGCCGTGACGAGGGAAGTGATGTCGGTACCGGAGTTGGTTATGAATTCTTTGGCGCCATCGATAACCCATTCGCCATTTTCCAGTTTCGCTTTGGTCAAGGAAGCTGAGGCGTCGGAGCCTGCACCGGGTTCGGTCAGGCCAAAACCGGCCAAGCGTTCGCCGGCGGCCAGGGCTGGCAGCCACTTCTGCTTCTGGCCCTCGCTGCCAAAGCGGTAGATCGGCATCGCGCCCAGGGAGACGCCGGCTTCGAGAGTGATGGCTACCGACTGGTCTACCTTGCCCAGTTCTTCGAGCGCCAGCGCGAGGTGGAAGTAGTCGCCGCCGGAACCGCCGTATTCTTCGGAGACTGGCAGCCCGAAGAGACCCATCTGCCCCATTTGCTTGACGATGTCATAGGGGAACGCATGGTTGGCATCGTTCTGCGCGCTCTGCGGGGCTACGACTTCCTGGGCGAATTCGCGGACCATGTCGACCAGGTCTTGATACTGGTCGTCGAGTTCGAGATCAATCATCAGGCTCTCTCTTCGTTGAGGGACGAACCGGCATCGGCTGCGGGATGTGCATAAACCGGTGGCGGTCATGTTCTGCGCCAGGTGCGTGAGTTTCTTGGAAGCACACGCCGCGACGCGTATGGTTAATATTTATTAACTGGTTGCTGCCTACGGGTGGGTAAACAGCTACATTTTTGACATTAGTGGCAGCGGTCACACTTGTCCAGACCGAGGCTTGGCAAACGTAAGGAGTTGATTGTGTTGGCGAGCAAATACCAGTCGCTCAATGAACCAACAGAGCGTGAGCGCGCCAAAGCTGAACGACGAGAAGCACTCTTGCGCGAAGCCACTCGACTGTTCGCCTTGAATGGCTACGCGGGTGTTTCGCTGGAGGATCTGGGCGCTGCCTGCGGCATATCCGGTCCGGCCGTGTACCGGCATTTCGCCGGCAAGCAGGCAGTGCTTATCGCTCTGCTAGTAGATATGTCCAAAGATATCTATGCCGGGGGCTGCACGGCCACGGAAGCCGGCGGCACTCCCCTGGAGGTGCTTTCGCGTCTGGTTGATTTCCACACTGACTTCTCGCTGTCCCGCCCGGACATTTTGCAGGTCCAGGACCGTGATTTGAAATCGCTCCCGAAGGCCGAACTGGCATTAGTCCGCAAACTCCAGAACTCCTATATCGGGCTTTGGACTACGGAACTGGCCAAATTGCATCCCACCGGAAGCAAGCAGTCGCACAGATTCCGCGCGCACGCCGTCTTCGGCTTGCTGAACTCGACTGCTCATTCCGCCCACTCGCCGAGGACTAAAAAGTCCGGCCTGAAGCCGTTATTGTCCAACATGGCACTCGCCGCACTCACTTCCCCGGTAGTGTAGGTTTCAAGCCATTGTTCACTGGTGTGCCAATACCGGCACGCTGACCCACACGATTGAAAGGCCTTTATCGTGCAGCTACGAGAAGTCCGCCCTTCCGACTTGGACGCATTCTTCGCTCATCAGCAAGAACCCGAGGCGAACCTCATGGCCGCTTATCAAGCGCGTAACCCAGCCGACCGCGCGGTATTCGACCACCACTGGAACTCGATTCTGAACGATCCGAATGTTCTGGTTCGCACCATCGAGCATGAGGGCGAAGTCGTTGGATCCATTCTGGTCTTCGACGGCGAAGTACCAGAGATCAATTTCTGGACTTCGACCAAGTACTGGGGCAAGGGACTGACCACCAGCGCGGTAGACACCTTCCTCGCCGAATACACCAAGCGCCCATTGACCGCGCATGTGGTCCAGGACAATCTAGGTTCCATCAAGGTCCTGGAACGCCGAGGGTTCAAGACCGTTGGCACCGAGCAGATCTTCTCCAACGCCCGCGCAGAGGTCGTTACCGAAAACGTCATGCAGCTGGACTAGATTCCAAAAGATAGGCAAAAGCTGGCTCTCGGCAGAGAGCCAGCTTTTGCCTATTAACGGGCCTCTACCGCCGAGGTTCCCTTGGTCCTTTCCTGGATCAGCATCGTCCCGCGCCCGGCGCAAAGCCCCAGGCAGGCGTCTGCGGGTTCCGCCCGAGCTGGTTTTCTGCTGCACGATCCGTGCAAGAACGCCAGTGCGGGTCATCCTGTGATTCCTGCAGCGATGAGTGTTGAGCCCGAGGCATTCCCTCTCGTTCAGCTGGTCCAAGTTCCGCCGCCCAGCACCTGCTCGTAGGCCCGCAAGTACTTGTATCGCTTTCCCGGACCGAGGCCGGATCCGGGGAATCGGCTTTCGCCATGTCCAGCTCTCCCGGGCAGACGGAAGGGGCCCGCTTCCAGTTAAAGATCTGGAAACGAGCCCCCTTATTCGTCGTTCAGCTCAGCATCTACTTCGTGCTGTTCAGCAAGCGCCAAGCCTCACGGCGTACTGCCTGCTCATGCGGATCCGGCACCGGAGCCGCGGCCAACAGGCGTTTGGTGTAGTCGTGCGTTGGGGCATGCAGCACGGTATCCACCATGCCCTGCTCAACCGCCCTGCCTGACTGCATCACTACGACCGCATCAGCCAGCATGTCAACGACAGCCAGATCATGGCTGACAAAGAGGCACGCGAAGTTGAAGTCCCGTTGCAGGTCCTGCAGCATTTCCAATACGACTGCCTGAACCGAAACATCCAAAGCACTAGTTGGCTCATCGGCAATCAGCAGCTCGGGGTTCAAGGTCAACGCGCGAGCAATGCAAACACGTTGACGCTGGCCGCCTGAGAGCTCGTGGGGGTATCGGTTGATCACGTTGCGCGGCAGCTTCACCGCATCGAGCAGTTCTTCAGCACGCTTGATGCGCCCTGCTTTGCTGCCAACCTTGTGAACCACCATTGGTTCGGTGATGCAATCGCCAATAGGGAAACGCGGGTTCAAGGATGCTGCCGGGTCCTGGAAGATGACGCCGATTTTCTTGCGAACCGCACGGGCTTCCTTCGGGGAAAGTTTCGGCAGATCATGGCCCTGGACCGACAAGCTGCCGCTAGCCACAGGCAACAAGCCGAGCACCGCCTTGGCGATGGTGGATTTGCCAGAGCCGGACTCGCCCACAATGCCTAGGACTTCGCCCTTGGCAATATCGAAGCTCACCTCTTCCACGGCGCGGAAGATCTTTCCCCGCATGTCGTATTCCAGCACGAGGTCCTTGGCTTCAAGCACCAGCTCGCGTCCTGGAGGCGCAGTTTCGGAGCTGTGCGGGGGCGTCGCAGTAGTAACAGCCGGAGCAGACAAGCGCGGTACCGCGGCCAGCAGACGCTGGGTGTATGGATGTTCCGGGCGCAGCAGAACTTGCTCCACGGTGCCGGTCTCGACGAGGTTGCCCTGGAACATCACGGCCACTTCATCGGCCATATCCGCGACAACACCCATGTTGTGGGTGATCAGCAAGATGCCGGTATTCAGTCGATTCTTGAGCTCGCGCAGCAGATCGAGAATTTCTGCCTGCACCGTTACATCCAGTGCGGTGGTTGGCTCATCGGCGATGATCACCTTGGGATCGCAGGATATCGCCATGGCAATGACGATACGCTGGCGCTGGCCGCCGGAAAACTGGTGCGGGTACTGCTTGACGCGCTTGGCGGGATCCGGGATGCCCACCATGTCCAGCAGCTCGATGGCCCGGTCGGTTGCTTCCTTGCCATAGGCGATGTCGTGCAGTTCCAGCGCTTCAGTCAACTGCCGCTCAATGGTCAGCACCGGGTTCAGCGCAGTCATGGGCTCCTGGAAGACCATCGCGATGTCGGTGGCACGCATCTTGCGCAGCTTGCCTTCGTCCAGGCCAACCACGTTGACGTTGCCGACCTTGGCGACACCTGAGACATTGGCGTTTTCCGGCAGCAGGCCCATCGCCGCAGTTGAGGTGACGGACTTGCCGGAACCGGACTCGCCAACCAGCGCCACGACCTGCCCGGGGCGGACGGTCAAGGACAAGCCCTTGACTGCGTGGACGTCTGCACCACCGGTGGCAAAGACGACGTTGAGGTCGGTGAAGCTCAGCGCGTAGCCGTCTGAGCCTTGTTCGTTCATTGGTGCTGCGTGGCTCATGGCTTCTCCTTGCGGGTTGGAAGGGCGAACAGGCCGGCGCGGCGGCGGCGCTTCTTTCCGATTTGGCGCGGGTCGAACGCATCGCGCAAGCCGTCACCCAAGAAGTTCACCGACAGGGCGATGGTAACGATGATCATGCCTGGCCACCAGAACAAATACGGGCGGGTGGTGAAGGCGTTCTGGTACTGGCTGATCAGCAGGCCCAGCGAGGATTCTGGAGCCTTCACGCCGAAGCCCAGGTAGGACAGCGAGGACTCCAGCAGGATCGCGCCAGCGATCGCGAAGGTTGCGTTCACGATGATCACGCCCATGGTGTTGGGGATCAGGTGCTTGAAGATCACGCGGCTGGTCTTCGAACCCATGGCCTGGGCGGCAGCAACGTATTCGCGTTCGCGCAGCGAAAGGATTTCACCGCGCACCAGTCGGGCCAAGCCGGTCCAGGTCACCAGGCCGAGCACGAGGGCCAGGATGATGATGGAACCGGTGGATGCACCAGCCATCTTGCCCAGAACAGCGGCCAGGACCAGCAATGGGATCACGATGAACAGGTCAGTGATGCGCATCAGGATTTCGTCAACCCATCCGCGGAAGTAGCCGGCAACAGCACCGATGACGGTTCCCAGGACAGTGGCGACCAAGCCAACCACAACGCCGATAATGATGGACTTCTGCGTGCCGTTCATGACCAGGGCGAAGTAGTCCTTGCCGACCGAGTCCTGCCCGAAGGGGTGCTCGCCGATGCGGATGCCTTCGCCGCCGAGCCAGGCGGGGACCAGGCTCAAGGTCGGCTTGCCGCCATCCACAACGGCACCAGCGTGGTAGAAGTTCTGTCCCCACCAGCCGGGGATCGGTCCCCAGCCAATGGAGCTGAAAGCGAAAACGGTGATGACGACCAGGATCACCGCGGAAATCATCGCTGGCTTGTGGCTGACGAAGCGCTCGAGAACAATGCGTCCCTGGCTCTTCGGCTTTTCGTGGATTTGGGCCAGCTTGGCGTCTTCCACCTCGGCCACGGAATTCAGGTTCTGCGGCTCGTTCTCGTTCAAGTTCTTGTTCGGGGTGCTCATCGCTGGTCCTTAGGGTTGCAGGCATGAAGGATGTTCATTGGTCCATGCCTCCTAGACTCGGATTCGTGGGTCAAGCAGGGCGTAAACGATATCCGCCAGCAAGTTGAAGATGATTGCGGCGGTACCGGTAACCAGGAAGAACGCCATCACAGGTGCCGGGTCGACATGATCCAGGCCGGTTGCGAACATTTCGCCCATGCCCTTCCAGCCGAAGACGCGCTCGGTAATCACGGCACCGCCGATCAGGCCGGCGAAGTCGAAGGCTGCAATGGTGGCGATGGGGATCATCGCGTTGCGGAACGCGTGCCGGAAAATCACGGTGCGTTCGCTCAATCCCTTGGAACGGGCGGTGCGAATGTAGTCCTGGCGCTGCACTTCGAGCATGGAAGAACGCGTGTAGCGCGAATAGCTAGCCAAAGAAATCACTGCAAGCAGGATGGTCGGCATCAGCAACTGGGTGCCGTTATCCAGGAAGTGATCCCAGAAACCGCCTTCGAGGTTAGCAGTGGACGACCCGATGGTCGCGATGGGGCGACCCTTGACATCCAGGAAACCAGGCCAAGCGCGGAACATGTGATCGACAACGGTCAATCCTGCACCGACAACACCGGTGGCTACGGAGACGGACATCGCTGCTTTGCGCAAGCGGCCGCCCATGAAGCGCCCGACTACTGCCGGAATCGCTACCGCGAGGACCAATCCGAACAAGAGGATCCATGCGTTTGGTTCCAGCAGCATGTAGAAGGTCGCGTAGTACATGGCCAAGACCAGCACGACGGTAATCAGCGCCGGGTACAGCACGCGCTTTTCATTCAGGCCAACGCTCATGGCAGTGGCGCTCAAGGCCACGAGTGCCGTCAGCACGATGATGATTGCGGGGCCCATTTGCGGGTAGCGGTAGAAATTCAGCCAAATGCTGTACTGCAGCACCAGCGGGACGAAAACAGCGGCAGCTATGAAGGTGATGCCACGGCGCTTCAAGGAGCCCCCGAGGAACATCTGCAGGACGAGTCCGACGACGATGCCTATGGCTATGGATGACCCCAGGGATATCTGCGGATCCGCCAGCCAGTCGTTGTAGCTGATCGCCAGGTACTCCTTGAGCAGCACAGCTGCCCAGAAGACGGGAAGCGAGAAGAAGAGGAAGGTCATGAAGGTAACGATGTAATCCAGGCCGGAGTACTGGCGGATTGCAGTCAAAACGCCAATGGCGATACCCAGAACCGCGGCGATCACCGTAGCGAGCACTACCAGCCGCAAGGTGGACGATGCGGCATTGGCCAGCAAGCCGGAGACCTCTACGCCGTTGATATTCTGTCCCAGGTCGCATTGGCCAATCAGGCATTTGCTGGCGCCGGTCAGCCAGTCCCAGTAGCGTCCGTACCAGGGTGCATCCAGGTTCATGTATTCCACACGCTGGGCCATCAAGTACTCGCGGTTATCCGCGTTGCTTTCGCGGAGGTCCTTGAGCGGGTCACCTGAATTGATTACCAGTACGTAGAGCAAGAGCGATGCGGCGAACAGCACGGCAAGTGCTGAGCCTAGTCTCTTGGCGATAAATTTCCACACGGTTCTAATGTCCTACTTTCATCTCACGGAAGTGAGCCGGCCCTTGAGGTTGGGGACCTTTGAACACACTGCGGGGCCCGATTTTTGATCGGGCCCCACATGTGCTCACTCACATTGTGCAAGTACGTTGCCTAGGGGCAATTACTCAGCACGTACCCACTGCTCGGCGTTCCAGACGATCTGGTCCTGCGTTGCGGTGTGACGGACATTTTGGATATCCGAACCCGAGGCGCTCAAGCCTGGGTGGGCGAATACCGGGATGCCGAACAGGTCATCCCACAACAGCTTCTCGATCTTCTTGGTCTGCTCGGCATGGACAGCCGGGTCCAGCGAGCTTGCCAGGGTCGCCCATGCTGCATCGACTTCAGCGTTCGAGTACTGGCCGAAGTTCTGCGGCTTGCCGGTGGCGTAGATGTTCTGGCCGGAACTGATCTGGCCGGAACCTGCCCAAGCGAACAGTGCTACTTCGTAGTCGCCACGGTCTTGCGCACCGTTTGGCGAGAAGAAGTCAGCCGAACCGGTGTCCTCGATCTTGAAGCCCGCTTCATCGCAGGAGGACTTGATGGCCGAGACCTGGTTGGCGCGGCGTTCATTAGGTGCCGAGTAGCCGATGCGTACTTCGGTACCCACAGCGTCCTGCTCTTCGAGGATCTTCTTGGCGCCTTCGATATCAACCTGGTCGTAGCGGCCGTCGTAGGATGCGTCCACTACTTCCTGGTAGTTATCCTGGAACGGGAAGACTTCGCGGGAGTTCATCACGATGGCGTCAGGGTTCAGCGGCTTGATCAGGTTGTCAACAATCTGCTGACGTGGAACACACATGGCAAAGGCCTTGCGCAGTTCCAGATTGGTCATTTCGTTGCCCTTGGCGAAGTTGAAGTCAAGGTGCTCCCAGGTCAGGGTGTCGCCCTTCTGGATTGCTACAGCGTCGCCAAGATTCTCCAGCTGCGCGAGCGTATCAACGGTGGGCTGCGGGTTAATGACGTCAACGTCTTTATTCTGCAATGCCTGGACCATGCTTGCGTCTTCAAGGAAGCGGAAGGTCAGTTCCTTGGTTGCAGGCGCGGGGCCATAGTAGTTCTCGTTGGCAACCAGGGTTACGGACTCTCCAGCTTTCCAGCTACCCAGCTTGTAGGGGCCGGATACAGGCGAGATCTTCTCATCGGGCAGCTTGCCCGGGTCAGTCATCCAGCCTTCGTTCCAGAAATCGGCAGCCTTCTTCAGCTTGTCGGATTCCCCAGCGAGAATGGCTTTGACGAGCTCTTCGGTGCTCATGCCCGACTCTTCGGCCACCACATGTGCTGGGTGGAGCATCCAGGACTGGAGGGCCCAGTCCGGATCAGGCTCGGCGAATTCAACAGTGAATTCCTTGCCATCCCAGTCGCCCTGCGGACCAGCTGGAACAGTGTCGCCGAGATCAACAGAGACCGAGTTGAACAGCGGCTTGTCCTTGGCACCTTCGTTGAGGTTCAGGTTCTGCACTGCCCATGCCAGCACGGAGTCGGCCACGGTGATCGGCGTGCCATCGGACCATTTGGCTTCTTCGTTGATGGTGTACTTGATGGTGAGCGGATCGTCGCTCACCTTCTCATAGCTGCCCAAGGCCTCGTTGGGGTACAGCGTGCCGTCAGTACCGAAGTAGCTGAACCCAGCGAACATCCGGTCCACGATGGCCGAGTTGTAGGTGGAATAGGTGTTCGGAGTAAAGCCGTTGTAGCTCAGGAATTCCGGGGCACCTACGGTGACGTTGATATTGTCTTCGGCAGTCTTGATATCACCCAGATCGGCTTTGCCGCTGTTTGCTGCTTCTGCCGAACCGTTGCCGCCACCTGCGCCAGCATCCTTTGATGCATCGGCGCCTGTGTCTCCGCCGCCTGGTGCACAAGCCGAAAGGGCCAGGGCCAGTGCTGCGCCTACAGCTACTGCTTTCGAAACGCGCTGAAACCGCATTTCGCCTCCTTGAGTTCTTGAACGATACGAGTGCTGGATCGGTGGATCCAATGTGGATCAGATCACATGATCAATCCATTGAGCAATAGACTAACCCGAATTTTCTGGCTTGGATATAGAAAGAAGCGCTTCAGATATTGCCGCGACTCTCCCCCTGAGAGTCATTCGCAACGCGCTTGTTACCCACGGGTTTACGAGATCCAGCTCACATCCCCGAGATTTCAAGGATTTCTTTCAGATTGGGAAAAATCAATCGGGCAACTGTTTCATGCATGTTGACTCGCGGAGTGATTTATAACATTTTTGCAACGTTTGTTTCAGATTGATTAAATCTGAAATATTCGTTGAATATGACGTTGATTGAGCTCAGGTTAAGCGCAGAATGGGCCGGTGAAACCTTACGGTTTCACCGGCCCATTCAGCGGATTTCCGAGCTGCTAGATCAGCGAAGCTCCAGGGATCGCAGCCAGCAGGTTGCGGGTATATGCACTCTTTGGCGCATCGAAAATCTCGTCCGTCGTTCCCTGTTCGACGATCTTTCCGTGTTCCATCACGCATACGTTGTCCGCGATCTGGCGGACTACAGCCAGGTCGTGGGTAATGAACAGGTAGGTAAGGCCCATTTCGCGTTGCAGCTCATCAAGCAGCTCAAGCACCTGGGCCTGCACCAGCACGTCCAACGCCGAAACAGCCTCATCGCAAACGATCATTTCCGGCTGCAAGGCCAGAGCACGCGCGATCGCGATGCGCTGGCGCTGTCCGCCGGACAGCTCGTTCGGGAAGCGGTGCATGGTGGATGCCGGCATGGAAACCTGATCCAGCAGTTCCTTGACCTTCTTCTCCCGTGATGCCGCGTTACCAATACCGTGAATGCGCAGTGGTTCTTCGATGGTTCGGAATATCGAGTACATCGGATCCAAGGATCCGTACGGATCCTGGAAAATCGGCTGGACACGTCGGCGGTACTTGAACAAGTGCTTCTCGCTCAGGTTGCCAATCTGTTCGCCATCAAAGATGATCTCGCCCTCGGTCTTGTCCAACAGGTTGAGCACCATCTGGGCGATGGTGGACTTGCCGGAACCGGACTCGCCTACCACGGCGGTGGTGGTGCCCTTGGGGATCTCGAAGGACACGTTGTCCACCGCGGTGAACTTCTCCTTCTTGCCGAACCCCTTGCGGATATCGAAGACCTTCGTCAGGTTGCTGACTTTCAGCAGCGGCTCGGCCTTGCCCGGAATTACCTCATCAACAATCGCCTCGTGCTTGTCTCCACGCTGTGCTGACAACGATGGAGCCGAGTTGATCAGGCGCTGGGTGTACGGGTGCTTGGGGTTGCGCAGAATCTCCAGCGCTGGGCCATATTCGACGACACGCCCCTTGTACATCACGACGACCTTCTCGGCACGCTCTGCTGCCAAGCCCAGGTCGTGGGTAATCAGCAGCACGGCGGTGCCCAGTTCACTGGTCATGGTGTCCAGATGGTCCAGGATCTGCTGCTGCACGGTGACGTCCAGTGCGCTGGTTGGCTCATCGGCAATCAGCAGGCGCGGGCGGCAGGCCAGGCCAATGGCGATCAGCGCACGCTGACGCATGCCACCGGAGAATTCGTGCGGGTACTGCCTCGCACGCGTCTCCGGATCGGGCAAACCTGCATCGGCCAAGACCTGGGCTACACGCTTGTTCGGGTTATCCCCCGCCAAGCCGTTGGCTTTCAGGGTTTCCTTGACCTGGAACCCGATCTTCCAGACCGGGTTCAAGTTGGACATCGGATCCTGCGGAACCATGCCAATATGGTTGCCGCGCAGCTCTACGAATCGCTTTTCGCTCGCTTGGGCGATGTCCTCGCCGTCAAAAAGAATCTGGCCGGATGAGACCTTGCCGTTGCCGGCCAACAGGCCGATAGCAGCCAGTGCCGAAGTTGACTTGCCGGAACCGGACTCGCCCACGATGGCCACGGTTTCCCCGGGCATCACGGTGAAGTTGGCGTCGCGCACTGCGTGCACTGGACCGTCAGGAGTGGAGAAAGTGATCGCCAGGTCCTTGACTTCCAGCAGAGGCTTGGGAGTTGCACTCTGAGTCATTGCTTAGGCTCCCTTCCGGGCCTTCGGATCCAGTGCGTCGCGCACTGCATCGCCGAGCATGATGAAGCTCAATACCGTTACCGAAAGGAACAGTGCTGGCCACATCAGCATGGTCGGGTTATTGCGCAGCTGGGTACGTGCGGAGGAAATATCGTTGCCCCAGCTCATGACGTCTGGCGGAAGCCCGACGCCCAGGAAGGACAGCGTGGCCTCGGCAACGATGTATACGCCGAGGTTCACCGTGGCAACAACAATGATCGGTGCCAACGAGTTCGGGATGACGTGCTTGACCAAAGCGCTGAACTTGGACAGGCCCAACGCGCGCGAGGCCTTCACGAAGTCCGCGTTGCGGGCCTCGATCACTGCGCCGCGGGTAATGCGTGCCAGCTGCGGCCAGCCGAAGATCGCAAGGGTGATGATAACCGTCCAAACGCTTCGGTTTTCACGGAAGGCAGGAAGCTGCATCACGATGATGGCGCCAAGGATCAGCGGCAGCGCGAAGAAGATATCGCCCAGACGAGCCAGGATGGTGTCGATCCAGCCGCCGTAGTAGCCTGCCAGCGCGCCAATGGCACCGCCGAGCAGCACCACGATGAGGGTAGTGAATACGCCTACGAGCAGCGAAGCACGCGTGCCGTAGATCGTACGGGCGTAGATGTCGCAACCCTGCAGGTTGAAGCCCATGATATGTCCTTGGCGTGCTGGCTCATTGGAATTTTCCAGCAAGCATGCCTGGTTGCCAGTCGGATCAATGGACGTGAACAGCTGCGGGAACGCAGCTACAACCACGACGGCGATGATCAGAAGCGTGGAGATGATGAACAGCGGCTGCTTGCGCAGTGAACGCCATGCTTCAGCCCACATGGACAATGGCTTGCCGGTTTCCTTGACAGAATCCACCGCCTGCAGCGGAGTCTCCTCCAATGGGGCCACGTAGTGCTCAATTTTGTACTTGGAAACTTTGCCGGCACGGGTGTTTCGGATGGGAAGGCCGTCTTCGGGATTAAAGTTCTGGTTCTCAGGCATAACGGATCCTTGGGTCAAGCAGTGCGTACAGCATATCCACGATCAGGTTGGCGATCACGAAGACGATCACCAAGACGCCTACAACGGCAACCACCGTCGGGGTTTCGCCCTTCTGGATTGCCTGGTAGAGCAAGTGGCCGACACCGGGGACATTGAAGATACCCTCGGTAACAATGGCGCCGCCCATGAGTGCGCCCAAGTCGGCGCCAAGGTAGGTCACGACTGGAATCAGCGAGTTGCGCAAGATGTGCACGGTGACAACGCGGTTGCGGCTCAGGCCCTTGGCAGTTGCGGTGCGCACATAGTCAGCGGTTTTGTTCTCAATGATGGAGGTACGCGTCAGTCGCAAAACGTAAGCCAGAGAAACGAGTCCCAGGACCAAGGCCGGCAGGATCAGTTCGCCCCAGGTTGCCGAACCGGAAACGGTTGGCTTTGCCCATTCGAGCTTGACTCCGACCACGTACTGGAGCAGGAAGCCCAGTACGAAGGTTGGAACTGCGATGACCAGCAGCGATGCGATCAGGACGGTCGAGTCGAACAATTTGCCCTTGCGCATGCCGGCGATGACGCCGAAGATGATGCCGAAGACAGATTCGATCAGCAACGCCAGTATCGCCAGGCGTGCAGTGACAGGGAATGCTCGTGCGAGCATCTCCTTGACTTCTTGGCCCGAGAATGAAGTTCCCAGGTCCAAAGTCACCAGGTTCTTCAAGTACAGGCCGTATTGGACCCAAAAAGGCTTATCCAAGTTGTATTGCGCAGTTAGGGCCGCTTGGGTGGCATCACTCATTGGCTTGCCGCCGGAGAGTGCCGCGATTGGGTCACCGGGAGTCGCGAAAACCAAGAAGTACACCAGCAAAGTAGCACCGATAAACACCGGGATCAGCTGCGCGATTCTCTTCAGGGTAAAACTTAACATGCTTGCATCTCACCTCGAGACACATGAGGGCACAAGGCCATTTTTATCCTCTTTCCGTCGATAAAGTAATCGACGTTTATTTTTGCGAGGCAGGACGGACACGCCAAAGGGAGACCCTGAGCTGCTCGGATCTCCCTTGACGAGTTTTCAGCTTCTATTCGCTCTGATTAGGCCGAATGCTGAAGGAAACTTATTTGCCAGTGATTTGCTGGTACATAGGAACACCGTTCCAGCCGAACTCAACGTTATCCACGTTTTCGCTCCAACCACCCTGAACTGCCTGGTACCACAGCGGGATAGCCGGCAGATCCTTGAACAGGATTTCCTGTGCTTCGTTGAAGATCTTCGCACCCTCAACAGGATCCGTGGCGGACAGGCCCTCGGTCAGCTTGGCGTCGAATTCCTTGCTGGAGTACTTGCCGTCATTCGAACCAGCCCCGGTACCGAATAGTGGACCAAGGAAGTTGTACAGCGATGGGTAGTCGGCCTGCCAACCGGTACGGAATGCACCGGTCATCTCGTAGCTGGTGACCTTCTCGCGCAATTCCTTGAAGGAGCTGAATGGCTTGGCCACGGCGTTGATGCCCAGGTTGCTCTTCAACTGGTTGACGACAGCTTCGACATATTCCTTGTTGCCAGCGCCATCAACGTTGTAGCCGACGGAGAATTCATCGCCGGAGTCCCACTTGCTGATTGCATCAGCCTCTTCCCACAGCTTCTTGGCTTCAGCCCCGTCGAAGTCCAGGACTTCGCTGCCTGGAACCTCTGCGTTATAGCCTTCAAGTACCGGTGCGGTGAAGTCGTCGGCCTTGATCTTGCCGCCGTTGTACACCTTGTCGATGATCAGCTGGCGGTCAATGGCGCGGGAGATCGCTGCACGGCGGAGGTTGCCCTCTTCACCCTGCTTGAAGTGCTCCAGGTAACCCGGAATGGTAATGGTTGCGTTGCCAGCGTAGGGCGAGTTGATCGAGCGGTCGCCCAGATCAGTCTCGTAGGAAGCCAGCGAGCTTGGCGGGATCTGGTCCAGCACGTCCAAGTTGTTGGACTGCAGATCGCTGTACGCCGAGTCGGTGGACTGGTAGACCTTGAAGTCGATGCCGGCGTTAGCCGCCTTGCGTGGTCCGTCGTAGCTCTCGTTGACGTCCAGCTTCAGGTTCACATCGTGGTTCCACTCGGTCAACGTGTATGGGCCGTTGCCGATTGGCTTTTCGCCAAAGGCCTTTGGATCCTCGAAGGCCGCTTCAGGCAACGGCATGAACGCCGTGTAGCCCAAGCGCAGCGGGAAGTCGGACTCAGGCTGGGACAGCTCGACGGTGAAGGTGGTGTCATCCACTACCTTCAGGCCTTCCATCTCTTCCTTCTTGGAGCCTTCCTTGTTGACCTCATCGAAGCCCTTGATGGATTCGAAGAAGTACGAGTTCAGCTGTGCGTTCTTTGCCGCGGCGCCGAAGTTCCAGGCATCCACGAACGAAGCAGCAGTTACTGGGGAACCATCCGAGAAGGTATGTCCGGCCTTCAGCTTGATGGTGTAGTTCTGGGAGTCTTCGGTTTCGATGGACTCAGCGAGTTCATTGACCGGAGCGCCCTTTGCGTCATAGCTGACCAAACCGGTGAAGATCAGGTCCATTACGCGGCCGCCGCCAACTTCGTTGGTGTTAGCCGGCAGAAGGCCATTCTGCGGTTCGGTGGTGTTTGCGGTGACGACGTACGAGCCGTCACCTTCGCCACCGGCGGTTTCATTGGAACCGCCGCCACAAGCGGACAGGGTCAGCGCCAAGGCTGCAGATAAAACGACAGCCTTAGATGCGTGCGAGTATCGCATCCTATTTCTCCTCAACAGATCGTTGCTGCTTCTGCATTTCGCAGAGCCGTGCAGGCAAGCGTGAGCTATAGCACGTAGTGAATGAGATTACATCAAACATTGCGAAACAACCAATGAATAGTCATGAAAGCAATGCTTGAAATCGGGTTACTCACCCGGCTGAAATAACTTCAGCCGGGTCAGTTTTTATTTAAGCTCAAATAAAAATATTCATCATTCCGGGGTCTTCCAATACCGAGCCGACACCTGCGAGGAACTCGCTTGCTTCCTTGCCGTCAACCACTCTGTGATCGAAGGACAAAGCCAAAGTCATGGTATGGCGAAGGGCAACTTGGTCTTGGTATTCCCAAGGCCTTCGTTTCACTTGGCCTAATGCCAGGATTCCAGCCTGCCCCGGAGGTAGAATCGGGGTCCCGGCATCCACGCCGAAAACCCCCACATTGGTAATGGAGAATGTGCCACCGGTCAATTGGGCTGGTGACAACGTTCCTTCGCGGCCCTGGAGAATAATCTCGCTGAGTTCAGTTGCCAATACGGGCAACGTCTTGGCTTGGGCATTTTTCAGCACCGGAACCAGCAAGCCGCGGTCACTTGCCACAGCCATGCCCAGATTCACTGACCCGAACTCAATGATTTCGTCAGCCTTTTCATCCCACGTCGAGTTCAGCGCAGGATAAGTCTTCAGCAATCTCGTCACCACGAGCGCCGCCAACGTTGTGATGTTGAGTTTCCGGTCCTTCAGCAAGCGATGCGAACGCATTCTTTCCACCAACGCCATGGATTCGGTGACGTCAATAGTGAGGAACTCGGTGGCATGCGGTGCAGTAAACGCCGACTGCACCATCGCTTTGGCTGTGGCTCTGCGGACGGCGGTGATCTTCACATGGCGGTCCACATCCGGCGAGGACGCTGGCTCATTTCCCCTTGCCGATGAGGTGCTGGTACCTACGGAATCGATGGCCTGCTGAACATCCCTACGCAGCACCAGCCCACCCTCGCCGCTGCCGGCGAGCGCCGAAATATCGACTCCATGATCGCGTGCCAGCTTGCGTACGGGCGGTGTGCATCGAGTCGTCTCATGTTGCTCGCGCTCAGGACTGGCCGGCGCGGCATCCGGTGCGGATGCAACTGGTTCCGCCAATTGCGCCGCTCCCCCGTTGCGGGAGCCACGAGCTTTTCGCGTTGGACGGTTGCCGGTGTCTGCCGGGGCACCGTAGCCAACGAGGGTTGGGGTGCGCTCGACGGCCGCACTTTCCCCATGATTTCCGGGACCTGCTGCTGGCGGCTGCCCGCCGGAAGCGCCTGGCTCCTGATCAAAAGTGACCAGCGGACCGCCAACCTGCACTGTTTCACCTTCGGTGGCATGCAGAGCCTGAACGAAGCCGGCATACGGCGAGGGCAGTTCAACCACTGCCTTGGCGGTTTCAACTTCGGCAATGATCTGGTTGAGCGCAACATGCTCGCCAACCTTGATTTTCCAATTCAGCACCTCGGACTCGGTGAGCCCTTCGCCGAGGTCCGGGAGTTTGAATGTGTGGGCGGTCATCACTTGGCAGCTCCTTCGGTTGCCTCGTTGTGGCGCATCACGGTATCAACCGCGTGCATCACTCGATCCAAATCGGGCAGGTGGTGGCTTTCGAGCCGCGATGGCGGATACGGAATATCGAATCCGGTGACGCGCAATGGGGCGTGCTCCAGATAGTCGAAGCAGCGCTCGGTGATTTCGGCACAGATTTCTGCACCGATACCGCTGGTGCGGCTGGCTTCATGGACTACAACCAGCTTGCCGGTGCGCTTGACGGATTCGGCCACGGTGTCGATATCCAACGGATCCAGGGTGCGCAGGTCGATGACCTCCAGACTGGTACCTTCATCTTCTGCGGCCTTGGCCGCATCCACCAAGGTGTAAGTGGTCGGGCCATAGCCGACCACGGTGACATCTTCACCGGGTCGGATGATCTTGGCCTTTGGCGATCCGTCTGGCGTTGGAGCCAGAAGTTCAGCTGTGCTTTTCTCGTGGTAGCGGCGCTTCGGCTCGAAGAAGATGACCGGATCATCGCAATCGATGGCCTGGCGCAACATGCTATAGGCATCTTCGACACTTGAAGGCGCGAAGACGCGCAGACCGGCGGTGTGGGCGAAATATGCTTCCGGCGATTCGGAGTGGTGCTCCGGTGAACCGATTCCTCCGCCGTAGGGAATTCGAACTGTCACCGGCATCTTCACACGGCCCCGGGAACGGTAATGCAATTTAGCCAGCTGGGATACTAGCTGGTCAAAGGCCGGGTAGGTGAAGCCGTCAAACTGGATCTCCACTACTGGGCGATAGCCTCGGTAGGCCAGGCCGATGGCGCTGCCGACAATGCCGGATTCTGCCAGCGGGGTATCGACGACGCGGTGCTCGCCGAATTTGGATTTCAGGCCATCGGTGACCCGGAAGACGCCGCCGAGGGTTCCGATGTCTTCACCAAGCAGGATGACTTTCTCGTCCTCGTCCAGGGCATCGTGCAGCGACTTGTTCAGCGCCTTGAGCATGGTGGTTGCCACAGTTACTCTCCACCTTCAAAATCTGCCAAGTAGTCCAGATAGTTCTTGGCTGCGCGTTCGGTTGGTTCGTGCTTCTCGGCATATACATTGGTGAACAGCTCTTCCACCTTGGGGTCCTCCATGGTGGTGATCGCGACGCGAAGCTTCGCGGCCAGATCATCGGCTGCGTTCTGGGCACGCTGCTCGTAGGACTGCACATCGGCACCCATCTCATGCAGGTACTTCACCAGGCGGTCGATAGGGTCCTTGGCTTTCCACTCTTCGAGCTGCTCGCTCTTGCGGTAGCGGGTTGGATCATCGGCGGTGGTGTGCGACCCCATGCGATAGGTGACCGCTTCAATGAAGGTTGGGCCCAGGCCGTTGCGCGCGTGATTCAGGGCGGCCTTGGTGGCTGCGTAGACTGCAAGGATGTCATTGCCATCCACCCGCCAGGTCTTCAGCCCGAAGCCGTGGGCACGGTCGGCAATCTGGGTGCGGCTTTGCAGGTGGACTGGTTCGGAAATGGCCCACTGGTTGTTCTGGCAGAAGAACAGCACTGGCGCCTGGTAGCTGGCGGCGAAGACCATGGCTTCGCTCACGTCGCCCTGGCTGGTGGCGCCATCGCCAAAGTAGGCCACAGAAACTTGCTTGCCCCCGTCGAATTTGATTCCCATTCCGTATCCGGCTGCGTGCAAAGCCTGGGAGCCAATGACAATCTGCTGGCAAGCAATATTGACTTCATTCGGATCCCAGCCGCTAGCCTGGGCCCCGCGCCACACGCTGAGCAGATCTTCTGCTTTCACTCCCCTGGCCCATGCGACGCCATGCTCGCGGTAGGAAGGGAAAATGAAGTCATCCGCTTCGGTGGCGCGGACCGAGCCGATTTGTGCGGCTTCCTGGCCTAGCAACGGGGCCCAGAGTCCCAGCTGGCCCTGGCGCTGCAATGCGGTGGCTTCATTGTCCATGCGGCGCAGGACCACCATGTCGCGAAGGAAATCTGCAAGGTCCGCTTCTTTGAGGTCCTTCAGATAATGGTCAAGTTCTTCGTCCGGGATTCGTTTCCCGTCGACGTTCAGCAGCTGATGCGTGGGTAGGCATCCGGCGGCTACGTCAATGTGCTGTGTGGACACGATCGGCATCCTTACTCTCACGTAGTCGGTTGCGGGTTTTCATTCACAAACACCGCTTAATGTGATGCTACTCACGCAAGGCAGGATGCACAATGGTGTTTTTGGAATTAGAGCAAAACGCACTGTTTATGAGAACCGGTCAGTGCTAACGTGCACATTATGCTACTTCTGGACACTACCGACCGGCGCATCCTGCTGGCCCTCTCGACCGCAGCCAAGCGCACCGGCTCGGCTATCGCCACGGCTTTGAACCTCGGGCGAAATACCGTGCAGACGCGGATGACCCGCCTGGAGAATGAAGTTCTTGATTCCATTGACCGCCGCATCCCGCCCGAAGTGCTGGGCTACGGGCTGCTTTCCTTTGTCGAGCTGCATGTTGAGCAACGCCATCTCGGGGACATCGCCGCCAAGCTCGAAGCCATCCCCGAGGTGCTTGAAGCACACGGGCTCACCGGCTCTGCCGACATCTTGGTGCGGGTAGCGGCCAAAGACGCCGAGGAGCTGTTTCGGGTCCATGGACAGCTGCTGCATATAGACGGAGTGAATCGTGCCGACTCGGCACTATCCATGGCCGAGCTCGTCCCCTATCGCACCACCGCTTTGCTTCAGCACTCGCTAGCCGACAACGCGTAGCACTCAGGGCAGCAAAAAAGTTCCGGGAACCAGCCTGCTGGCTGGTTCCCGGAACTTCGCTATTGAGTTTTATGTATTCTTCGCCTTAGTGGTCGACTGCCTTCTCGGCACCGACACCGGTCAGCGAACGAACTTCCATTTCCGCCTGCTTGGTAATGTCCTCGAAACGCTTGTCGGTAACCGAGCCCAGCCAGCCTAGGAAGAAGGCCAGCGGAATGGAGACGATACCCGGGTTAGCCAGCGGGAAGATCACCATATCGATGCTTGGGATCATTGCGGTCTCCGAGCCCGAGAACACTGGCGAGAAGATGATCAGCAGCAAAGCCGAACCCAGGCCGCCGTACATGGACCACACTGCGCCGCGGGTCTTGAAGCCCTTCCAGAACAGCGAGTACAAGATGGTTGGCAGGTTAGCCGAAGCGGCCACCGCGAAGGCCAATGCCACCAGGAAGGCCACGTTCTGCCCCTGGGCACCGATGCCGCCAGCGATAGCGAAGACTCCGATAACCAAGACCGTGCGGCGGGCAATCTTCATTTCCTTCTCTGGAGTGGACTTGCCCTTGGCAATCACCGACGCGTACACGTCATGGGCGAAGGATGCCGCCGCGGTGATGGTCAAGCCCGCCACCACAGCAAGGATGGTTGCGAAGGCCACTGCAGAGATCAGGCCCAGCAGCACTGTGCCGCCCAATTCGTAGGCCAGCAGCGGTGCCGCAGAGTTCACGCCGCCTGGAGCCGCCTGGATTCGATCCGGGCCAATCAGTGCACCGGCGCCGAAGCCCAGCACCAGGGTGAACAGGTAGAAGGCGCCGATCAGCCAGATAGCCCAGACGACGGACTTGCGGGCTTCCTTCGCGGTAGGAACGGTGTAGAAGCGCATCAGCACGTGCGGCAGGCCGGCGGTGCCAAGCACCAAGGCCAGGGCCAGCGAGATGAAGTCCAGCTTGGCAGTTTCAGAAACACCGTACTTCATGCCCGGATTCAGGATCTCAGGGTTGCCGGCTACTTCAGCTGCCTTGCCCAGCAGGTCGGAGAAATTGAAGCCGAACATGGCCAGCGTCCACACGGTCATGATCAGCGCGCCGGCGATCAGCAGGCAGGCCTTGATGATCTGCACCCAGGTGGTGCCCTTCATGCCGCCAACCAGCACATAGAGGATCATCAATGCGCCAACGATAACGATCACCAGCGACTGTCCCAGCTTCTCGTCAATACCCAGCAACAGGGAAACCAGCGCGCCGGCGCCAGCCATCTGCGCCAGCAGGTAGAAGACGCACACTGCCAGCGTGGAGATGGCCGCGGCGATGCGCACCGGACGCTGCTTGAGGCGGAAGGACAGCACATCGGCCATGGTGAATTTGCCGGTGTTGCGCAGCAGCTCCGCAACCAGCAGCAAGGCAACCAGCCAAGCAACCAGGAAGCCGATCGAGTAGAGGAAGCCGTCGTAGCCCTGGATGGCGATAGCGCCAACGATCCCCAGGAAGGAGGCTGCCGAGAGGTAGTCACCGGCAATTGCGGTGCCGTTCTGCGTTCCCGTGAAGGAACGGCCGCCTGCATAGTAATCCGCAGCGGTCTTGTTGTTCTTGGAGGCGCGGAGCACGATCACCATGGTGACGCCCACGAAGGCCAGGAAGATGGCGATATTGACCAAGGGGTTGCCGACCTGGGTCGACTCTCCCGCGGCCTGGGCCAGGATGCTGAGCTGGTTCATTTAGTTCACTCCCTCGCTCTCTAGGCGTTCACGGATTTTGGTTGCCTTGGGGTCGAGCTTCTTATTCGAAAAACTGACGTAGGCCGCGGTGATCGCGAAGGTCGACACGAACTGCAGCAACCCGAGAACAATACCCATGTTGATATTGCCGAGAACCTTGATGGACATGAAGTCGTGGAAGTAGTCGGCTAGCAGCACATAGGCGAAATACCAGACGAGGAAGAAGACTGCCATCGGGAAAACAAAACTGCGGTGGGTCTTTCGCAGTTCCTGGAATTCCTCGGATTGGCTCTCCTTGACGAAATCAACGTCAGCAGCGACGCCGTGTTCCGGGTTGGCACTCATGATGCCCTCCTTGAGCGAGTTGATGATGTGACTGGGCGCACATCGGTTTTGTGACTAAGTTCACTATTGGCGATAAACCCGTTGGCGACTAGGGGGCTTGCACAGCTCGTGGCTCAACGGACTGCTTTCTGCGCCCAACGGCGCAGCATGGCGCGCTGAACGGTCGGCAGATCAGGCAGGGCCCTAAGATGGGATACATGTCTCCAGCGCTGCAAGTCACCCTGATCGTCGCCATTGCGATGGTCGGAATCGCTCTTGTCGGCTACATCGGTTTCAGGATTTCCCGCTCCACCAAGGAAATGGGTACCGACGTCGAGGAAGCCACCTACAAGACGTTGCACCACATGTCCGTTGCGGTTCCCCATTTGGAGCGCGGCCTGACTGAGGACGGGGCGGCCAAAAGCGCCAAGGCGCTGCGCAGGCTCTTGAACTGCCAGGTATTGCTGATCAGCGACACCACCCATGTGCTGGCCACCGATGCAGGGGCCGATTTCACCGCGGAACTCGAAGAAGCAGCCTCCAAGGTTTCCAAAAGCGCGCTGGCAACCGGCAAAACCCAGGTAGAACGTTCCTCCGGCATGGACTTCGTGTCCGCGCCGATCACCGTAGGAGATCAAAGCGTGGGAACGGTGACCGCGCTATCACGCAGGGCCGGCGCCAGCTTCGTTCGGGCAGTTTCCGAGGTAGCGGTCTTTGTATCCGCGCAAGTTTCCACCGCCCAGCTCGATGAATCCAAGGCCATGCTGCTCGAAGCGCAGATGCGTGCCTTGCGCGCTCAGATCTCCCCGCACTTCATCTACAACTCGCTGAATGCGATCGCCTCGTTCATCAATACTGATCCCGCTCGAGCCCGTGAGCTGGTCATAGAATTCGCCGACTTCACCCGGTACTCTTTCCGCCGCCGCGGTGAATTCACCACCCTGGCCGAAGAACTGGAAGCCATTGACCGCTACCTGTTGCTGGAAAAGGCCCGTTTCGGTGAGCGCATCAAGGTCTCCTTGCAGATCGCTCCCGAGGTGCTGCCCACGCAAATTCCCTTCCTGGCCTTGCAGCCGCTGGTTGAAAACGCGGTACGCCATGGACTCGAAGCCCGGCCAGATGGCGGAGTCATCTCCATCACGGCCACCGAAGACGGAATGCACGCAGTCATCAGCGTGGAAGATGACGGCATGGGCATGGATCCCGAGCAGCTGTCCAGTGTGCTAGCTGGCGATACCCCGAATATGCACGTAGGCCTGCGCAACGTCGACCTGCGCATGCGCCAGCTCTACGGCAATTCCAATGGACTGGTGGTGGAGACCGCGCCGGGGGCCGGAACGCTGATCACTTTGCGTGTCCCGAAGTTCCGTCCGCCCAACACGATCACTTCCGATGCATAGAAAAATCCAATAAACGGTAGAATTTTCGCATGATTAACGTGGTGGTCGCCGATGATGAACTTCCAGCGGTAGAAGAAATCGCTTTTCTGCTCAGCCAGGATTCCCGCATCGGGAAAATTCACCGCGCCACCTCTGGTGCCGCGGCGCTGAAGGCGCTGGAGGAAAATACTGTCGACGCACTTTTCCTCGACATCCACATGCCGGCTTTGTCAGGCCTGGACATTGCCGGCGTCATCTCCCGGTTCACCAATCCCCCACTGATTGTTTTTGTCACCGCCGATGAAGATCAAGCGCTGCAAGCATTCGAGTTGGCCGCCATCGACTACGTGCTCAAGCCCATTCGCCCGCAGCGCCTGGCCGAATCCGTTCGCCGCATCTGCGAGCTGGTCGAGGAGACCCCTGCCAAGCCGGAAATGATCACGGTGGACCAGGGAGGCATCACCAAGCTGATCCCTCGGGCGGATATCGCCTACGTTCAAGCCCAGGGAGACTACGCCCGGCTGCACACCAAGGATTCGAGCTATCTCATCCGGGTTCCGCTCAACGATCTGGAACAGCAGTGGGGCGAGTCCGGTTTCGTTCGGATCCACCGTTCCTACCTGGTGTGCATGGATAAGATCGAAACCGTTCGCTTGCAGACCGGCAAGGCCGCTGTGCTGGTCAACAGCACCGAACTTCCGATTTCTCGTCGCGCGTTGCCATACCTGCGGGAACGCTTGGCTGCCAACCGCGTCCGCCCGCTGTAGGAAGCTGCTGGCCTTCCGTGGAGCACCTTCCCCAAGACAACAGCCGGCGAGAGCCCCTCATGCCCGGACGTTTCGCTGAGCAGCGTCCAAAACGCGTGCGTGTCCAGGCTCCGCAGGATGCATCCTTGACTGTCTCCCCCGACCGTCCCGAGCACACAGCAGAAGAATTCTATGTTCGCCAGCTGATCCGCTCCCAGCTGCGGCTGGCCTGTGCCGTCGCGGCGGGCCTGCTGGCGATGCTGGTAGGCATCAGTGCATTGCTCGTCTTTTGGCCGGTCTTCGAGGACATCCACCTGCTGGGCCTGCCCCTGCCATGGTGGGTTTTGGGCATCGGCATGTATCCACTGATCATCGTGGCCGGAATGCTCTACAACAGGGCCGCGGGACGCAATGAAGAACGGTATCGGAGCATCAGCCGTGGCTAGCCTGCTGTCCGTTTCCTCCCTGGTGATCGTTTGCCTCACCACCATGCTGATCGCCTTCCACGGCCTGCGCCTGTCCCGTACAACTTCCGACTTCTACGTAGCTTCACGCACCGTACGCCCGTGGTGGAATGCCTCTGCTATTGGCGGCGAATACCTGTCGGCGGCTTCGTTCCTGGGCGTTGCCGGACTGATTGTGCTCTCTGGGCAATCAGGTTTGTGGTTCCCCATCGGCTACACCGCAGGCTACTTGATGCTGCTCCTGTTTGTTGCCGCTCCCCTGCGACGTTCCCGGGCATACACAATTCCCGATTTCGCGCAGATCCGTTTCGAAGGCTCGCCGATGCTGCGGAAAATCACCACCTATCTGGTGGTGGTGATCTGCTGGCTCTATATCGTTCCGCAAATGCACGGAGCAGCCCTGACCCTATCCATCGCTACCGGATTCCCGAGTTGGGCCGGTCCGGTCATTGTTGCCGCGGTTGTCTGCGTGACGGTGCTGTCCGGCGGGATGCGCTCGGTGACCTTCGTCCAGGCCTTCCAGTACTGGTTCAAGCTGGCGGCCTTGGTTATTCCCACGATTTTCCTGCTGGGGCGGGCCATCCCCGAGCATTCGGCATCCGGGCATGCCCAGGCCCTGTATGCGCAGCTGGAGTCCGTGAACGCGATGAACCTCTACGAGACGGTATCCATCATCTTGGCATTGCTCTTCGGCACCCTGGGGCTGCCGCATGTGCTGGTGCGCTTCTACACGAACCCCACAGGCCAGGCTGCGCGTACCACCACGGTGATTGTGCTGTGCCTGCTCTCCGCGTTCTACCTCTTGCCGACGACTTTGGGCGTGCTGGGCTTGCTCTACACCCCGGAGCTCGGTGCCACCAATGAAACCGATGCCACCATCCTGCTCTTGCCCGGGCGCCTCTTCGACGGATTCCTGGGCGACGCCTTGACCGCAATTGTCGTCGGTGGCGCATTCGCAGCTTTCCTCTCCACCACCTCCGGTTTGGTGGTATCCCTGGCTGGTGCGCTGTCCCAGGAATTCTTCTCGGGTACCGTGCGGGGCTTCAGGATCTCTACCGTGCTGGCCACCGCCCTGCCCGTCCTGGTCGCGGTGGTGACCAATTCATTGGCCTTGGCGGGCGCCATTGGAAACGTCTTCGCCTTCACTGCATCCACCATCTGCCCGCTGCTGCTCTTGGGCATTTGGTGGCGTTCACTGACCGCTCGAGGTGCTGTTGCCGGACTGCTGGCTGGCGGCATCTCCTGCGGGCTGGCCTTGATGACCGGCGCCTTCCTGCCCCAGGAAGATGAGATCTGGATCCACCTCTTGCGCCAGCCTGCGGCGTGGAGCGTTCCCTTGGCCTTCATGGTGATGATCTTCGTATCGCGCAGCACCAAGCGGAGCGTGCCCGCCAACGTTGAACGCGTCATGGCGTTGCTCCATGTCCCGGACTGGCGGGCGAAGTTCTAGCCAGTCTCCACGGATTCTCCGGCAGGCGCGTCGCGGCCAGATGCTTCGCGTGCCGAAGCTGATCTGCGCCGGGATCCCTTGGCCAGCCCCAGAAGGACTCCGCCGAGAACCAAGCCCATCCCGATCAGGCTTTGGAGGCCGAGGCTTTCCGCTGCCAGCAATGTTCCCAGCAGGACCCCTGTCACTGGATTGAGCAGGCCAATGAGGCCAACTGACGATGCAGGGAGATGGCGCAGCCCGGTGAACCAGGCAAGATAGGCAGCCGCGGTGGCAATGAGGCTGACATAGCCGAAGCCCGCCATCGCCTGCAGGTCAAGCGCAGGGGGTGCTCCATGCACGAACAGCGCGCAGGGGACCAGTACTGCCCCTCCGGCCACCAGCTGCCACGCGGTGACACGGATAATCGGCATCCCTTCAGACCATCGTTTGGTCAAGATGAACCCGGCACTGGATAGGACCATTGCTACCAGCGACAAGACGATCCCCAGGATATCGATGCCGGCCTGTGCATCGAATACCATGATGCCCACGCCGACGAAGCCCAAGAGGGCCCCAACCAAAGGCCAACGTGCAGGACGTTCACCGAGCAATAGCCATGCGAACAGCATGAGCACACCGGCAGAAATCGCCATGGTCGTAGCAGCGACACCCGATGGCAAAAGTTGCGCCACCACGTAGATCAGGGCAAAGAAGGCACCGATATTCAGCACGCCCAGAACCGCGGATTTCCACCACCAGCTGCCCTGCGGGAGTTTCCTGGCTAGCCCCAGCAACACCAAGCCCGCCGGCAATGCGCGGATCGCCGCACCCCAGAGCGCTGAGCCGTCGGGAAGAAATTCCTTGGTGACATAGTAATTGGAGCCCCACGCGATCGGGGCTATCGCGGTCAGTGCTACCCAGCCCAGCGTTCGAAGCCGGTGCCCCGCGGAATTCAAAATATCTTCCATGGAAGATACTTTAGCTTCCTTGGAAGATATAATAAAGGCATGGAGCAAAACGACCACGTATCGCGCATTCAACAGCAGTGGGCAGAACAACGGCCGGATCTCGACCCAGCGCCCCAGGGAATCATCGGCCGGCTGCATCGCTTGGCTAATTACCTGACCGAGGAGCTCTGCACGGTTTATGCAGAGCATGGGCTGACCGAAGCTGAATTCGATGTGCTCGCGGCCTTGCGGCGGGCAGGAGAACCCCACTCCCTGGCCCCCGGCGAGCTGGCACAGCAGACGATGGTGACCACCGGAGCCATGACCAAGCGGCTCGACAAGCTGGTCAGCAACGGCTGGGTCACCCGCGCGCTATCCGGTGATGACAGGCGTGGGCGCCGCATCTCCTTGACGGCTAGCGGCAAGAAGAAAATCGATGAAGCGTTTACCGCCCACATGCGCAACGAAAAGCGCCTCGTGGACCAGCTGGCCCCCGCTGATCGTCCTGCGCTCGAAGAAATGCTGCGAAACTGGTTGGCCCACTATGAACAGACCCGGCCCTAGCCATATGGGCCAGCGCGTCGCCAAGAATGCAAAAAGCCGCGCAGGGCAGCGGGAAGAATTTCCCACTGCCCTGCGCGGCAATGCGTTTGCGCTGGAGACAGCTGCTAGTCGATCGAAGCCATCAGCTCGACCACGCGGTCAAGGAATGCATCGACCTGCGATTCCTCGTAGCCATCGGTTCCCTGCGAAGAGCGGAATTCCACGCGGCGTACGGTGTCAACGGCCATGGGCACGTCGTTCTCGAAATAGTCGATGAGCTGATCGCATAGGCGATCGACATCTTCGATGTTGTAGCTCGACGCGTTGGAACGCGACGGGCGACGGAAACGCTCACCCTTGGCACGGTGCAGGCGGCCACGCAGGATCGCGGCCAGGCGGCCTACCTGCTGCAGCCAGACCTCCTCGCCCTGATGGGCAATCAAGTCGTCGCGCTCGCGCTTGGCAAAGACATCTTCCAAGCGGTCCAGCGCACCATCGACTTCGCGGGCCTGGTACCCGCCCTTCTGCGGCGCAAAAGTGGTGCGGCGGATCAGGTGGCTGGTGACCACACTGTCGTCGTTTCCTCCACCGTTGAAGGTGGCGCGGGCACGGCTCAGGAATGCATCAACTTGCTTTGCATTGTAGCCGAATTCCGAGTCCGGTACGCGGGAAAACGGAGCATCTTGCTGCTGCGACACGACAGTTCCTTTTTCTCTAGAGAGATATCAGTTGGGTACCCCGGTAAGGCGATACCCCTCATATTCTATTGGCTTGGGCCAATAGTTGGCTTAATGGCCACACCAGCCAGTGCATTCCAGTAGAGGATCACACCCGCTGGCGGGACCGGTCAGAAGACTTCGACGCTCCAGGCCAACACATGCGAAATCACGTAGCCCAGAGGAATGACAAACAATATCGAGTCCAAGCGATCCATGATTCCGCCATGGCCCGGCAGCAAGTTGCTCATGTCCTTGATGCCCAGTTCACGTTTGACCATGGATTCCGCGAAGTCGCCAGTGGTCGCGGCAATGGTGGTGAAGAACGCCAAGATGACGCCCGTCCACCATGGCATTTCCAGCCAGAAGTGCATTGCGCAAGCACCAATAGCCATCGAACCAATCATTGATCCGGCGAAGCCCTCCCAGGACTTTTTCGGAGAAATCTTTGGCGCCATCGGATGCTTGCCTATTAGCACACCCACGATGTAGCCGAAGGTGTCGTTGGCGACCGCGAGCAGCAAAAGCGTGGCAATGAGCCATTGGCCATTCTCGGAATCAAGAATCAGCAGGGCGAAGGAAAGCAGCAGCGGCACCCAGCTGATGATGAACACGCTGCTCATCACCGAGGCCACAGCACCCTTGAGTCCTTCCATGAGCCGGAAGAGCAGAGCGATGAGGATACAGGCAATGTAGCTGAATCCAAGGGCTTCCACCCCGCCCCAAATGGCACTGACCGGCAGCAAGACCGAGGACAGGTACAACGGCAATTGAGGCACCGCGGTCTTGGCGTGAGTAGTAGCTCTCGCAACTTCCCAGCAGCCAATGCCGCTGAGCGCAATCAGCGCGATGACCAGCAATGGCTGCGACCACATCAGGCCAACGAGGACGACGCCGAGCATCAGCAAGCCTACGCCGATTGCCGCGGGCAGGTTGCGTCCGGCGCGCGATTTCTTCGGCTCCGGGGTTCCTATCAACAGCTCGGCAGGGATGTCTGCTTCTGCCGCGTCGGGCTGGCCGGTCTCGGCCAGGTCCGTGGAGTCGGAAACCGGTGGAGCAGGCACCTTGCCCTCGGCAGGCGCTGGATTCTGCGCCGCTGATTCGGCGTCCGGTTTGGTCGCTTCGCCCTTCGCTGGCATACCACCCTGGGCAGCTGGGGCCGCTAAGATCTTGGCTTTGCCGGGTTCCGCCGATTCTACGGGCTCAGCCGGTTCCTCGGCTGGTCCGGCCTGCTGGGCAGCTACCGGCCCCGGAGCCGCCACCGACTTGGACGTATCAGCCTTGAAGGCTGCCTTGGCACGCTCTTTCGCTTGCCCGGTATCAGCCGTAGCGGCTGCATCCTTGCCTGGGGAAGCCTCGGCTGCCGGGTTCGCGCCAGCCCCTGGCTGAGGGGTCGGCAAAACGCCATCGGTGCCGGCAACTTGCTCCACGGCTGGTGCCGGTGCTGGCGTGGCCATTGGAGCAGCTACCGGATTGGCCGGTCCAGTCGTGACCGGTTCTTGGATTCCAGTGGCAGGTTCTGGAGTTTCCCTAGCCGCACGGTTCTTCATGAAACCGCGTTTTTTCCCCTTGGCGGCAGCCTCGCGCTGGGCACGAGCTTCACGTCGGGTCAGGGGCTGGGATTCTCCGGATGCCACTGAGGGCACCGCCGAAGCGTTGCCCTCAGTGTTGTCTGTCGAGCCTGGCATTAGACTTCCAGCAGCTCTGCTTCTTTTTTCTTCAAGATCTCGTCAACTGCGTCAACGTGCTTCTTGGTCAGCGCGTCGAGGTCCTTTTCTGCACGGGTGCCCTCGTCCTCGCCAATTTCGCCATCCTTGACCAACTTGTCGATGGAGTCCTTGGCCTTGCGGCGGTGGTTACGCAGCGCAACGCGGGCGTCCTCACCCTTGGCCTTGGCCAGCTTGACGTATTCCTTGCGGCGTTCTTCGGTCAGCACTGGAAGGACAACGCGGATCATCTTTCCGTCCGAAGATGGGTTTGCCCCAACTTCTGGATCGCCCAGAGCCTTTTCGATTGCGCGCATAGCGGTCACATCGAATGGGGTGATGGTGATGGTGCGTGCTTCTGGCACTGCAAAGGAAGCCAACTGCTGCAGTGGGGTCGGGGAACCGTAGTAGTCCACCATGACCTTCGAGTACATGCCTGGGTGGGCGCGACCGGTACGGATCGTCGCGAAGTCCTCCTTGGCGGCCTCAATGGTGCGTTCCATCTTTTCGGCGGTTTCCGCCAGCGTTTCGTCAATCACCGGTACTCCTCAAGTACTTCATCTGTGTTTCCGCTACGGGAAATTAAATCTACTTCAATCCTAAGCCACGATCACCGATTAGACGGTGACAGTGGTGCCAATCCGCTCGCCGCGAATTGCCGCGGCCACGTTTCCTTCGCCTTCCATGCCGAAGACCAGCATATTGAGCTTGTTGTCCTGGCACATGGTCATGGCGGTCTGGTCCATCACGCGGATGTCGTTGACCAGCGCGTCGCTGTAGGTCAAGGTCTCCAGCTTCTTGGCGGTCGGATCCTTCTTCGGATCCGCGGTGTACACGCCATCGACGCCCGACTTGGCCATCAGAACTTCGTCAGCATCGACTTCCAGGGCACGCTGCGCGGCCACGGTGTCGGTGGAGAAGTACGGCAGGCCTGCGCCAGCGCCGAAGATGACAACGCGGTCCTTTTCCATGTGGCGGATGGCACGGCGTGGGATGTAGTTTTCTGCGACCTGGGCCATGGCGATGGCCGACTGGACGCGGGTTTCGACGCCGCATTGTTCCAGGAAGTCCTGCAGTGCCAGGCAGTTCATGACGGTGCCAAGCATGCCCATGTAGTCTGCGCGCGAGCGGTCCATGCCGGAGGCCGAGAGTTCTGCGCCGCGGAAGAAATTGCCGCCGCCAACCACGATTGCGACCTCTACTTCGCCTACGGTTTCAGCGATCTGCTTGGCGATGCCGCGAACGGTATCCGGGTCAACGCCGATCTTGCCGCCGCCGAATACTTCACCGGAGAGCTTGAGCAGTACGCGGCGTCGTTTGGTTTCTGGGGTGCTTGGCATGAGGTGTCTTACTCCTGGAGGTCGGAATCAAGCTGGGGGTACTACTTCCCAGATCCCAAGCTATCGTGAGATCCGGGCTCAAGAAAAGGGAGGCGAGTCACCGAGTTTTCTCTCGGTGCTCACCTCCCTTTGATCTTGTGCACTCAGGTTGCCCTGAACGCGGTTCGCTTAATGCGTACGGCTAATGCTTAGAGCTGTAAAAGCTTAGGCACCAACGCGGAAGCGTGCGAAGGCAACTGGCTTGGTGCCAGCTTCTTCGAAGACCTTGCCTACGGACTTCTTTGCGTCCTTGGCGAAAGCCTGGTCAACCAAGACGATTTCCTTGAAGAAACCGGTCAGGCGGCCTTCAACGATCTTGGTGAGTGCAGCTTCTGGCTTGCCCTCCGCGCGAGCGGTTTCGTCTGCGATGCGGCGCTCGTCGGCAACCTTGTCAGCTGGAACCTCCTCGCGGGACAGGAAGGTAGGAGCCATTGCAGCGGTGTGGACAGCAACGTCGTGTGCGACGGTTGCGGCAGCTTCGCTGTCAGCGTCAACAGCCATCAGAACGCCAACCTGAGCTGGCAGGTCCTTGCTGGTCTTGTGCAGGTACGAAGCAACCTTGGCACCCTCGATGCGTGCAACACGGCGTACAACAACCTTCTCGCCGAGGATTGCGCCCTCTTCGATAACGATGTCGCCAACGGTCTTGCCGTCCAGCTCGTAAGCCAGCAGTGCTTCTGCATCTGCAGCACCGGAAGCCACAGCGGCATCCAGGACCTTGTTGGCCAGTGCGATGAACTTCTCGTTCTTGGCAACGAAGTCGGTCTCGCAGTTGATCTCGATCATGACGCCGACGTTGCCTTCAACCTTGGCAGCAACCAGGCCTTCAGCGGTCGAACGGCCTTCGCGCTTGGTAGCGCCCTTCAGGCCCTTGACGCGGATGATCTCGATGGCCTTCTCGGCGTCGCCGTTAGCCTCGTCCAGTGCCTTCTTAACGTCCATCATGCCGGCGCCAGTGCGCTCGCGCAGTGCCTTGATATCAGCAGCGGTGTAGTTTGCCACGTGCAATCCCATTCAGCTAGGAGTTTCAAGTTTATTTTGCTTATGGGACGGGTCGGATTTCCGGCCCGTCCCACAAGACTTGGTGAAGTTCACCCCGAGCTACACGCTAGTGCGCCCAGGCAAACTTCTGGAGTCACCGAGGTGACTACTTGGCTTCTGGTGCCTCAGTTGCATCGTCTGCAGCTGGTGCTTCAGTTGCAGCTTCTGCAGCTGGAGTTTCGGCCTTGGCCTTCTCGCCCTCAAGCAGCTCGCGCTCCCACTCAGCCATTGGCTCAGCAGCACCCTCAGTCTTGCCGGCAGCCTTGTTGTTCTTGGCGATAAGGCCTTCGGCCACAGCGTCAGCAACAACGCGGGTCAGCAGGTTGACGGAGCGGATTGCGTCGTCGTTGCCTGGGATTGGGTAGGTAACTTCGTCCGGATCGCAGTTGGTGTCCAGGATGGCCACAACTGGGATGCCCAGCTTCTGTGCTTCGTCGATAGCCAAGTGTTCCTTCTTGGTGTCAACGATCCAGATAGCGGAAGGGGTGCGGGTCAGGTTACGGATACCACCGAGGTTGTTCTGCAGCTTGGTCAGCTCGCGCTTCAGCAGCAGCAGTTCCTTCTTGGTGTGACCGGAGCCAGCAACGTCCTCGAAGTTGATCTCTTCCAGTTCCTTCATGCGCTGAACGCGCTTGGAGACGGTCTGGAAGTTGGTCAGCATACCGCCGAGCCAACGCTGGTTCACGTATGGCTGGCCAACGCGGTTAGCCTGCTCGGCGATCGATTCCTGAGCCTGCTTCTTGGTACCGACGAACAGTACGGTGCCGCCGTGGGCAACGGTCTGCTTGACGAACTCGTAAGCGCGGTCGATGAACGACAGCGACTGCTGCAGGTCGATGATGTAGATGCCGTTGCGCTCGGTGAAAATGAAGCGCTTCATCTTTGGGTTCCAGCGACGGGTCTGGTGGCCGAAGTGGACGCCGCTGTCAAGCAGCTCTCGCATGGTTACGACTGGCATGTCGCAACTCCTTTCAGCAGTGGCGGACCGGGCGCGCATGCGCCCGCGGTAACTGCTCTTGTTTGTTCGGGTTGATGCAGATAGCCATTGTGGATATCCGCCCTAGCATGAATACCGATAGATGCTTGGCATCTCGCCTTCGGTCCACCGATTCTCTCGGACCACTGGAACCTCAGGCCACAGCTCATGAAGCTGTGGATACTCATACGCGAAGTCAATCCCCTGCCCGACGCACCCAGTTTTGGACACACCTGTGACAGGACACTGCTGTTTCAAGTGTACTACAGAGAACTCAACGCTTTACACGGCGATATCGGTGATCTGCAGCCCATTCGCTTGCCCACAATTCGCTCTTCCAACTGCTTAAGATCCGGCTATTGGGTCCATCCTGAGAGGATGAAATCCAAGTATCTAGTCGCCGGGCTGCAGGTTTTGCTGCTGGCCTTCAGTGGTCCTCCGGCCTCGCCCCTGACTGCGGCGCCACAACCAGTCCAAGCACAAGCTGCACTCGCCGCCGGCAACGGCTGGCGTTGGCCGCTAGCTGGCGAACCGGAAATTCTGGAGCCCTTCGATAAGCCGGAGGAGAATTGGCTTCCCGGTCATCGCGGCGTGGATTTGGCTGCCAGCTCCGGAGACTCGGTCTTCGCGCCCCAGCGCGGCCAAGTCGCCTTCGCTTCAGTGATCGTGGATCGACCCGTGCTGGTCATCGACCACGGTTCCGGATTCAGGACCAGCATCGAACCGGTAGCCGCCGGAGTCTCGGTGGGCGATTGGGTCGAGGCTGGCGCGAAGGTGGGACAGGTAGCAACCGGGGCGCACTGCTCGGGCCGATGCATTCACTGGGGCGTGCGACTCGAAGGAGAATACATTGACCCGGTGTTGCTGATCCGCGACATGCGTCCATCAATACTCTTGCCGCTGCACGAATGACCGTGAAGGCTCCCAGGGGTGCACCATGAAGAGCCACGGTTACTGTCGCGGGTCTTGCAGACCGGATCCTCTGCGTGTTCTTGCCCCTGGCGAGAGCTCCATGCCGCGCAGCCGCGTGGCCTGTTCCTTGGACTGCCATGAGAGTTGCAAGTTGGCACCGCGCAATGGGCCGGGAACTGGCTTCTTCCATTTTCCAGACCCCGGAACGAAAAATCGTCCAGCAGCTTTTTTGCATAAGCTGCTGGACGATCTTGTTTGGTAGGGAGTATGGGACTTGAACCCATGACCAAGGGATTATGAGTCCCCTGCTCTAACCAACTGAGCTAACTCCCCACATGGGCCCATCGCCGAAGCGGCGTAACCACACTCGAAATATTCTAGGGCATCACTAGCCGAAACACCGACTTGACGCACCCGATGACGATGAACCTATTAATGGGTGGAAACTTCGTGGCCGCGGTAAAGGGCTTCGAAGGAGTTCATTGTCTTTTCCTGCGCGTGGTTCTTCACCTTTTCGTGCCCGGCTTCACCCATCTTGGCACGGCGCTGCCCATCCAAGGCAAGAACCTGGTCTAGCTTGTTGGCCAGATCCTGCCGGTCTCCCGGCGTGAACATGTAACCATTGATGCCTTCGTCTACCAGGTGCGGCAGGGCCATCGCGTTGGCCAGAACGACGGGTTTGGAAGCCGAGAGTGCTTCCAGGGTTACCAATGACTGCAGTTCGGCGGTGCCTGGTTGGCAGAACACATCGCAACGCAGGTAGGCCTGGCGCAGTTGTTCATCACTTACATGCCCAAGGAAACGGACACGGTCTCGCAGCTGCAATTCGTCGGCGATCTTCTCCAAGTGAGCGCGTTGCTCTCCCCCGCCAACAATTTCAATGATGGCATCCGGCACCTGGCTCATTAAAGGCAATGCCTCGATGAGTTCATTGATGTTCTTCTCAACGGCAAGACGGCCTGCGAACAAGATCGTGGGGAACTCGTTTTTAATGATTTCTTCCCCTGCCGCCAGCTCGTAGTTGCCGATCTCGATCCCGTTAGACAGCGGAAGCACCCGGTTCAGTTTGGCACGCTCACGCATTGCCTTGGCCGCCAGTGGAGTCGGGGTCGTGACGGCGTCTGCCCGCCCAAAGATCTTCCCCATGTCTCTCCACGAATTCTGCGCGACAATTCGCTTGAACCACTGCGGGAAAGGCAGGAAGGGGTCAAGGTTTTCCGGCATGAAGTGGTTCGTGGCGATGGAACGAACCTTGTTCTTGCGAGCCCATCCGATCGTGCGCTGGCCAATCATATAGTGGCTCTGGGCGTGGACTACATCGGGCTTGATATCCGAGAGCAGCTTGCTGATCTGCCGATTGACTTCCCACGGGAACACGATGCGGAAGTACTCGTGGGTAGGTACCGAATGCGATTCCAGACGATGCACAATTGCTTCATCACGGATCTCGGTGTAGGTCTTGCCCTTATCTCCACGGGCCGCCAGCACATGCACCCGGTGGCCGCGTGCATGCATCGCAGTAGCCAACCGGTAGCAAAACATCGCTGCACCGTTGACGTCTGGCGGATAAGTGTCAGCAGCAATGACGATGGTCAGCGGTTTTTCCTTGGCCACGAGCATCCTTCGGCGTTCACACGCGTTGTAGTTTCTATTAAAATCTGCAGCTTCAGTCTATTTGGAATCAGGCATGGATTTTTCTGCTTCAGACTGGTTCCGGCGTTCAATAACATCCGGGTGATGTCTGGACAGTGCGGTCACACCGACGATAGCCAAACCAGCAGCCACCAGCATCAGCACGGTGACCAGTACCGGAACATCAGGACGCAGCTCCCCTAGGATGCCGATTCCAATGGCAATGCCAATTATCGGGTCAATCACCGTCAACCCTGCGATGACAAGGTCAGGAGGTCCCTTTGAGTAGGCCTTTTGCACAAAATACGAGCCGAGAAGGCCAGCTACAACTACCGCTAGGCCAGCCAGCCAAGGCAGCTGGACAAAGCTGCCGTCGCCGATATTCATCACGGCGATTGCAATGGTTCGAACCAGTACGGCGACGAATCCGAATAGGACGCCAGCACCGAGGATGAAGAAGAACGCACCGAGCTTCTTGTGGAAGAAGATGGTGGCCAATCCCACGATGGCAACGACTACCGCCAAGATCATTTCAATCAAGTGCGCTTCGTAGTCGTTTACCTCCTGGTTGCTGCTAGTGGCAGTGACGGCCAGAAGCACGAAGCCAACCGAACCCACCATGCAGCTGATGATCGCCAATACGGTGGGACGATTCATCGTCAGGTCGGTTTCCTTGGCATTGACCATCGCAGTGATCACCAATGCAATGGCACCAATTGGCTGCACCACCGTCAAGGGCGCGCTGGCTAGCGCGAAAACATTCAAGGCCATGCCAAGAGCCATCAGCCCCAGTCCGCTCATCCAGCGTTTGTTGCGGGCCAGCTTCCCGACATTCTTAATTGTCAGGTCCAGACCGCCAACAGCACTGCGGACTGCCTGCGATTGGAAGTGCGCTCCAAAGGCAAGACAAAAGGCACTGCATAGTGCCGCTGCAATAGCGATCCAAACCATGTCAGTGCCTTTCTAGCCTAAGTTTTCATACGACGGGGCACGCGCACGCTTGGTACGGCTAATGCCTGGCCCCGTCGGCGAAAGACCTAGGAGCGCTTGAACAATGCGCGGACAACAGCCATCAGCGCCAGCCCGGAACCTGCCATCACGATATACGGTCGTGCCTGCTCTAAGCGGTTTGAGCCGGCTCTGTCAGCCTCCGATTGGTCTTCGGAAGACGAAGACGGGGAAGGGCGAACGAATCCCTTCGCCTTGGCAGCTGCTCCGGAGAACTTTTCCCCAGCTCCCTGGGTGAACGAACGAATCTTGTCGATCTTGGCCAGTGGCGCTTGCACGCTCTCGCCCAGGTTGTCACGCAGAGCCTGGATCTGGCGGCGGCGACGCTTGGTGCGAAGGATCAGCTCATCGGCACTCGGTGCCGGAGGCTTCGGTTCCTTCTTCTTTTCAGCCTTCTCGTCATCCTCAGCCGACTTCTTCTTCAGCGGCTCATCAAGAGTGCTGACATCGAAGGCGCTGCCGTCCTTGAGCACGCCCAAGTCGTGGCGGAGTCCGCGAATAGCTGCTTCCGGCTTCAGCGGCAGTGCCTTCTTGACCTTGGCATATCCAACCAATCCCAAGATGGCAGCAACCAGCAAGAAGAATCCTGCAACGATCAATGCGGCTGCCCAACCGGGCAACCAGAGAGCCAATACATTGACCAGGGTAACTACAACAGCAATGACGAAGAGCAGCACTACGAGCAGTGCAGCTCCGGCGAGCGCCGCCGCCATGCCAATGCTGATTCCCTTGCCTTTGAGTACCGTAGTCGCGAGTTTGATCTCGTCCGAGAGCTGTTGTGGAACAAGCTCCTTGAGACCATCAACCTGCGTCTTAGCACTCTTGACACTCGACTTAAGGCTTTCGTCAGCTTGCGTCGATTCAGCTTCAGACATGGTTTCTCCATATTCTCGATCGCTCAGCAACCGGTACATCAAACGCTAACACCCCGGTTGCCGCATACGACTCAGTCTTCAGGCGTAAAACCCACTGCATTTATCTCATGCTGTGGGTGTAACTGTTAACGATTCGAAAGTCTATCGTCTAATCACCTGTGGTTATAGGAGGTTCGGGTGTTGCTGGGTTTTCACTTCGAATTTGCGCATGGCAACGACCGCTTTTGGGTAAAACAAAACCTCCCAGCTACTTGCGGAGCTGGGAGGTTTCTTTGGCTCCTCCAACTGGACTTGAACCAGTAACCCTTCGATTAACAGTCGAATGCTCTGCCAATTGAGCTATGGAGGAATGCAACGAGTAATACTTTAGCACTGGCCAAGTGCCGTTTTCAAATCGGAAGTTCCCGTTGCGGAGCATGCGTTCCCTGCCCCGAAATTCCGCCATTTTCCGGGCGAGACCGGATGCTTATCCACCAAGCAGCAGCAAACTACTTTCTGTGATCTGCCGCATATCTGGCCAAATCCAGCAGCTGCTGCGCTGATTGTTCCCATGAGTAGTGCCCGGCTCGTTCCACGGCGCGTTGCGAATACTGTCTCCAGGTAGCCTGCTCATCCAAAGTGCGTACTTGGTCCGCGAAGCCTTGTGCATCATCTGCCGAAGCGTACAGCGCGGCGTCATCCGCGACTTCCCTGAAAATCGGCATATCGGTGGCAATCACCGGAGTTCCCATGCTCATCGCTTCGACCAGGGGAAGCCCGTAGCCTTCTTCTCGCGAAAGGGTTACCAAGGCAGTGCATTCGCTGAGCAGCCGCTCGTATTCCTCATCGCTGACACCGCGGTGGAATACCACTGTGGATTGCGAGGGGATGAGCTTGGATAATTCAGCATGACGTTGCTCGTTGATCCCGCTTAGCAGGTGCAGCTCATAGTCCGGCAGGTGCGCCATACCGCGGATGAGTGTCTCGACGTTCTTGTATTCCATGAAGGAACCCATATAGACCAAGGTCTTCTTTGGGCGCTTCGCTTGGTCTCGACGAGCAAAATTTCCGGTGGGGGCGTTGGACACCAGTCCAATGCGCTTCTTGGTCAGTCGATGCCTGCGCATGAGTTCGGCTGTGGTGTTGGAAACGGTAGCCACCGCGTCGGCCCGATTCAGGAGCATCCGCTGCGGCCAGTAGACCTGATGGAACAAGAACCATCCAGCGCGAATCGGAGCAGGCAGGAACTTCGGTGCATGCGGATGCGAGTAGTAGATCAAATCATGCAGGGTCAAGACCAAGGGATATTTCCGCCCCAACGATCCGATGGTCTGCATGGGCGAGAACACGACATCCGGCTTGAGCTTGTTGATCTGCAGGGCGACGAATGGCTCGAGCACGCTCGTGGGGCCGGAAATCTTCAGATACGGAACATCGGGGAGCATTGCCAGCTGCCTGGTGTCATTGACCAGCATCGTGACCTCGGCAAGCTTGCTGGCGGCCTCGATCAACCCGGCGGTATACCGGCTAATGCCATCATGGTGGGTGATGCGGGTGTATCGAGCGTCGATAACGAGTTTCACGTGCGCGGTTGCCTTTACTTCGTGGTGCGTATGCTTTCCAGCCTAACGGCTTGCGGGGCCGCGCATCACTAGGTAGCTAATAACTGAGAGGGTTGCGGCAACGACCCAGGCAAGCAGTCCAGCGGTAATCCCCCACGCGCTGGCCAATGCGCCGCCCGCCAATCCGCCAACGGGTACGACTCCAAAGGTGAATAACCGGCGTGCGCTTAGGACCCGGCCCAGCAGCTGCTCCGGAACGATCTGCACAATCCAGGACGAGGCAGCAATGTTGAAGAGCAGCACGACGATTCCCCATCCCAGCGCGAAAATTCCCAGCAGCGCCATGGACCACATTTCGGTTGCATAAGCCGCGGCCAATACGCAGCCCGCCAAAACTGCCTGCATCGAACCGGTGTAGATCAGCAAGGTTGCCGGAGCGAATTTTCCAGCCAGCGTTCCTGCGATAGCAGCTCCAATTAGCCCGCCAACGCCACCCACCGAGGCGAAAAGGCCGTACCCGAATTCGCCAAAGCCGAGCTCGTTGATAATGAAGATCGCTTCCACGGATGACCCGATGGCCAGCCCCAAGTTGGAGAACATCACTGCAACGGTAATTGCCAAGAGCAGGCGGTGCCGGGCCAGATACCTGAGGCCAGCCAGGATGCCGCCCTTTTCAGTCGACGGCCCGGGGCGGCGGCCAGGGCCTTGCGACAGGCGAGAGGAACGCACCTGCAGCGCCATCAGCATTGCCAGCAGGCCCAGAGCCGTCGAGATGCTCAGCAGCGCTGGCGCTCCCCACAGCGCGAAGCCGGTTCCCGCCAAGGCCGGGACAATCACGGTCATTGACTGGTCCGCAGCTCCCAGCGAGGCGATCAGCTTGCTAATGCTCGCCGCTCGGACTTCAGGCTCATCTCCGATGAGCTGCGGAACGGCAGTGGTTTGGGACGTTTCGGAAAAAACATTGCAGAAGCCGAGCAATGCGCACAACAGCATCCCCAGCGGGATCGTTAGCTCCTCGGCGAAGGACAGCGCCGCTAGGCACCCCAGCAGGAAAAGCTTGGACCCGAGACCGATGCGCAGGACCCGCAACGCGGAATACTTGTCGACCAAATGGCCCGCGGGGATGCTGGCGAGCACAAAGGAAAGGGAACCAAGCGCATTGAGCACTCCCATCTGCATGGCAGTTGCGCCAAGGGTACCTACGAACAGCAGATCAATCGTGATATCAAAAAGTGAGCGTCCTGCCGCGTCCGTTGCGTTCGACCCGAGGAGCAGACGCTGGGATCGCTGGACTTTTCCTGGGCTTGCCGTGGCCACTTGCCCTCCCTTGCTCTAACTGTTTGATCATACAGTTCTAGCTTGAAAGTGCAATCAAACGATTAGTGATAATTCCGGGACATTGGAAGTCGAGAAGTTCTCTCCATTTCAACCTCGCAGGGTTCCAACTTCAGCCTCGCTCAGATGCAGGTCAGCGGGTAACTTATCACAGCCGGGCGCCACCCGCAGGAAAATGTAGAAACTTTTCTTCTGGCGGAGAGAGTGAATTACTCGGCTTGCATTAACTAATTGAAGTGTGTTGTTAATAGATTCTTGTTAGGTGAGCCTGACCAACTATTGATTGTCTCTATCTGAGGAGCATGCTTTTGGGTGCCTCACTGCCTACCCTGCAAATGCCTGATCTACCACTGCCGATCTACGATGATTCGTTGCTCTGCGCAGACACCGCCCGTGTCTACGAAAACGAGTCGCGTGAAGCCATTTCACGCGTGGCCCACCGATTGGCATCGGTGAACGCGCCGACGACCGGACCGACTCCGCAGCAGTTGCAGGAACGCATCGACCTGGTCGACCTGCATAGTCCGTTGGGTTCAACCCAGGACTCGTTCACCGAGCTGAATGAGTTGTATTTCAACGACGCGGTCTACTTCCACGACCCGAAGTACGCGGCGCACTTGAACTGCCCCGTCGTGATCCCTGCGGTGGTCGCCGAGAACTTCGTCACTAGCATCAACACCTCGATGGACACTTTTGACCAGAGCGCTGGAGCAACACTGATCGAGCGCAAACTCATCGATTTCACCGCCGATCTGATCGGCTTCGGGACCGGGCAGGCAGACGGAATCTTTACCTCTGGCGGAACTCAATCCAACCTTCAGGCCATGCTGATCGCACGAAACACCGCAACCGCAAAGCTGCGGGGCACCTTGCCTGAACGGCTGGCTAATCTGCGGATCTATTGCTCGGAAGATGCGCACTTCTCGATTCGCAACGCCGCGATGCTCCTTGGCCTGGGCTACGACGCGGCCGTGGCGATCCCTACAGACGCCCAGCACCGCATGGATGCGCAGGCATTGCGCGTGCGCCTGGACGCAGACCTCGCCGCCGGTTTGGTGCCCATGGCCATCTCCGCCACCAGCGGGAATACCGACTTCGGGGCCATCGATCCGTTGCCCCAGCTAAGTGCTATCGCCACAGAAGTAGGCGCGTGGTTCCATGTGGATGCCGCATACGGTTGCGGCCTGCTCGTCTCCAACTCCCACCGCCACCGGTTGGACGGCATTGAATTGGCCGACTCGGTCACCGTGGATTACCACAAGTCCTTCTTCCAGCCCATCGGCTCCAGCGCCTTGGTGGTCCGCTCGGCAGCCTCCTTGGAATCCATCGCCCACTATGCCGAGTACCTGAACCCGCGTGCGGAGGCCGAGTCCACCCCCAACCAGGTCTCGAAGTCCCTGCAGACCACACGGCGCTTCGATGCGCTGAAGCTGTGGGTCACGTTGCGCTCTTTGGGGGCCAGCCGTTTGGGTGCCATGTTCGACCAGGTCATCGCCTTGGCAGAGGACGCTCAACAGGAAGTTGCCATGCGCGCCCAGCTTCGGATGGCAGCCGACGTGCAGCTGAGCACGCTGGTCTTCTCCTTTGAAGATCCACAGCACCCACTGGAACTGGACGAGCACAATGCCCTGGCCAACCAGATCCGCCAACGCCTCTATGCCAGCGGCGAAGCGATGATCGCCGCCACCACGGTCAAAGGCAAACGCCTGCTGAAACTGACGCTGCTCAATCCGAATACGACCCTGGCCGATATCAGCGAGATCCTCGACGCTATCTGCCGGATTGGTTCCGGACTGCTGGCCGAACGCACCCTTGGAGAGAAGAAATGATTGAACCTACCGAGCACTTTGACGTCATCGCTATTGGCGCTGGCCCTTTCAATCTGGGTTTTGCCGCCTTGGCCGATGGATTGGATGATCTGCACGTTGCAGTTCTGGAAGCCGGAGAGAAGTTCGTCTGGCACCCTGGCATGATGCTTCCCGGAACCCATCTCCAGGTTCCCTTCATGGCAGATCTGGTGACCATGGCGGACCCGACCAGCAAGCATTCGTTCTTGAACTATCTCAAGGAAAAACAGCGGCTTTACCCGTTCTATATCCGCGAAGACTTCTACGCCTTGCGCGAGGAGTATTCCAACTACCTGGCGTGGGCCGCAGAAAATATTCAAAGCGTACGATTCGGGCACCGGGTGCTCGAAGCCGAATACCACGACGGGGTCTACCTGTTGTCGGTGCTCACTGCCGCAGGACTGACCCGATTCACCGCAGACAAGTTGGTGCTGGGCACCGGATCCCAGCCTTATCTGCCGCCGGTTCTCACCACGGAAGCACAAGCCACCGGCAACGTGGTGCACTCAAGCGACTACGCCTTCCACCGCGAGAAACTCCTATCCTCCCGGACCGCAGGTTCCGGCCCGAAAGTAACTGCTGTGCTCGGCAGCGGCCAGAGCGCCGCAGAAATCTTCTTGGATCTTCTGCGCAGCTTGCCAGAAGAGGATCATCTGGTGTGGGCAACGCGTTCAGAACGCTACTTCCCGCTGGAATACACCAAGCTCACTTTGGAGATGACATCTCCGGAATACATCGACCACTTCCATGCCCTGCCCATGGATCAGCGGGATGTCCTGTCAGCAGAGCAAAAGGGGCTCTACAAGGGGATCAACGCGGACTTGATCAACGAAATCCACGAAGAGCTCTACCAGCGAAGCGTCAATGGCGCAGCGAATGTGCACCTGCGTACCGGCTGCGCGGCCACGAGCATCGGCGCTGACACGGATCACCTGGCCATCAGCTTGCGCCATGAACGCACCGGTGAAGACCTGGAATTCCTCGCCGACCACCTTGTCATGGCAACCGGCTACCGCGCAGGCACTCCGGACTTCTTGCAAGGCATCAGCCAACGCATCGATTACCTTCCCGATGGCCGCTTCAATGTAGATCGCGAATATTCCATCGGGTTGGACCAGGACATCTTCGTGCAGAACGCTGAACTGCACACCCACGGCTTCACCGCTCCGGATCTGGGCATGGGAGCCTACCGCAATTCAGTAATTATCAACCGCTTGGCTGGACGCGAGGTCTACCCGGTCGAGCGACGGATCGCTTTCCAGCGATTCGGCGCCGCCGAACTCAGCGGCTTGCCCACTTCCGCCAATGCCAGCGCACGAGCCTAAGGAACTTCCGATGACCAACTACACTTTCCGTTCCGTGACGTTGCCCGGGGATACTGCGCTGCTGCATTCGTGGATTGCCACCGCGCATGCCTCCTTCTGGGGCATGGCCAACGCAACCGAAAAGGAAATCGAAGCAGAATACCGCACATTGCTTGGCACCCCAGGCTACGAAGTCCTCTTCGGCATCGACGCGTCAGGGGACGAGAAATTCCTTGTCGAGCTCTACGACCCAGCAGCATCGCCACTGGCCGATGCGTACAACTGCGTCCGCGGCGACCGTGGACTGCACTTCCTGGCTCCGGCAGCCACCGAGCCGCAGCCTGGGTTCACCCTCGACGCTCTCTCCTCGGCCATGGTCCAGGCTTTCGCCCTGCCCGGAACCGAACGAATCATCGTGGAACCTGACCTGCGCAACAAAGCCATCCATGCCCTGAATGCCCGCGTTGGCTTCAGCCCGGTACGTCCAGTGGAGCTTTCCGAGGCAGACGGCTCAATCAAGCAGGCTCTGCTGTCCATCTGCACTCGCCAGGATTTCGAAACCGCTACCGGCCGCGGCTTGGAATCCTCATTCCTCTCCCCTGCACGTTGGGACATCGCCAACCGCCATGTCTTGGCCAAGGCCCTGGGCGAATTTTCGCATGAGCGCCTCCTGGAGCCTGCCGGCCATGGAGAAAACCGCTACTCAGTCCAGAAGGATGCCCACCGCTACAGCTTCAGCGCCCAGCGGTACCAGCTGAACCACTGGTTGGTTTCACCGCAGTCCGTGGAACACCACCACTTCGTTGACGGCAGCTGGCAGCAGGCAGAGGTGGGCGCCATTGAGTTCATCACCCACTTCTGCCAGGAACTCACGCTTTCCCCGGTGCAGCTGCCCACCTACCTTGAAGAGCTCTCATCCACGCTGGCCAGCCACTGCTACAAGCAGGTTCATGCAACCCATAATTCAGCACAGCTGGCCCGGTTCGACGGCACAGCCGCACAGTCCTTCCAGCTCATCGAATCTTCCATGACCGAGGGCCACCCGTGCTTCATAGCCAACAACGGAAGAATGGGCATCGGGCGCACCGACTACCTGAGGTACGCCCCCGAAACCGGTTCCGCCCTGCACCTTGGCTGGGCTGCCGCCCACAAGTCCCGAGCACAATTCGACGCCGTGGATTCGCTGGATTACGAAGGGCTGCTGGCCGCCGAGCTGGATCCAGCCGAGCGCCAGCGCTTGGATGCGGCCCTGGAGGCCTCCTTGTTCGGCACCGGCTATGCAGCCGGGGACTACATCTTCATTCCGGTGCACCCTTGGCAATGGGAGAACCGCCTGTCGATCACGTTCGCCAATGATATTGCCCGCAAGCAATTGATCTGGCTGGGCACCAGCGTTGACGAGTACCAGGCGCAGCAGTCGATCCGCACCTTCTTCAACCGGTCCAACCCGGAACGACACTACGTCAAGACGGCAATGTCGATCTTGAATATGGGGTTCATGCGCGGGCTCAGTGCCGAGTACATGAAGGTGACTCCCGCGATCAACCAGTGGTTGGGCGAGCTGTTCGCAAAGGACCCGGTGCTCTCGATCCAGCCGGTCGCCCTGCTGCGTGAAATTGCGGCCGTAGGCTACCGCAACCCGCAGTTCGAAGCAGCCACCGGCAAGAGCGATCCGCAGCGGAAGATGCTGGCTGCGCTGTGGCGGGAGTCCCCGATCAGCCTGCTGGGCCCGGAAGAAAAGTTGGCTACGATGGCCAGCCTATTGCATGTCGATGCATCCGGCAGGTCCTTTGCCGGCGCCCTCATTCGCCGCAGCGGGCTAGCACCGGCCGACTGGCTAAGCCGTTACCTCGATGCCTACCTCATTCCGCTGGTGCATTGCCTGGCTGCCTATGATTTGGTGTTCATGCCGCATGGCGAAAACGTGATCATGGTGCTTGAGAACGGTGCTGTGAAGAAGGTCCTGCTCAAGGATCTGGGCGAAGAGATTGCCGTGCTCTCGGACCGGGTGGAACTCCCGGAGGAGATTCGCCGGGTACGCACCGGTGGAGATCCGGTATTGTCGGTCTTCACGGATGTCTTTGATTCGTTCTTCCGCTTCCTCGCGCCGCTGCTGGATGCCGAAGAACTGCTTTCCGAAGCAGATTTCTGGAAGACCGTAGTTCAACGGCTGCTGGATTATCGCGGGCAGCATCCGCAGTTCGCTGAACGCTTTGATCAGCTGGGACTTTTCGCGCAGAGCTTCCCGCTGTCGTGCTTGAACCGCCTGCAGTTGCGCAACAACCAGCAGATGCTGGATCTCGCCGACCAGTCCGGAGGCCTGCTCTACGCAGGCGATCTGGAGAACCCGCTGGCCACCGCCCTCATTCCCGCTGGCTGATTTGCCGGCTTCCCCAGCATCGCGCCGTACAGTCATCGTGCGGCGCGATGCTTGCTATTTCCGCGGCTGTGCCGTGATCCTGCGTGCCAGCTCGCCGACCCCTGCGCCCTGAAGCCGCGGGAGGACCTGTTCCCTTCCGGCCATCGCCAGGACCAGATCCAGCAGTTCGCCACGCACCTCGGGACCGTTCCCGCAACTGAAAGCGTCGTCCGCCGCCGACATCCGCAAGCCCTTGACCAGGGTGCTGCTATTGACTGCGAAGTCCTTGGAGGCGAAGAATCCTGCCACCGCTCGCAGTGCCGTGGGTTCAGGCCGCAGGATCAGATCGAGTGCCTGGGCGATGTCCTGCCCGTGCACTACCACTTCGCCCAGCAAACCGGTCACCGATTTCAGCGGGGCAATGGATTTGCTGGCAGAACGATTGAAATTATCCAGCGTTTGCCGGGCGCCGTCCCCGAGCTGCAGGCGCAGCAGCCGCTCGTTGTGCCGGTCGGCATTGAATCCGGAACGAGCCATATTCACCAGCCAGCGGGCGGTCGAGGTGGATCCGGCGGCCGCCAGATGCGCCGCCACATCGCGGATCTGCCAGTTCGCGCAGAGCGATGGGGCGTTCCACTGCTCCGGAGCCAAGCTGCCCAGCAATCCTGTCAACCGCGCACGCTCGGCATGGACCAGCTCCCAATGCCATCTCGCATCCTTCATGGCGCCTCATCTCCATAGATCCAGTACCGGCTCAGCTTCCAGGAGCATACCGGATTTCCGGTTGCGCCATCTTGCCACTGGTCAAATGGCGGTTCTCCAAAGCTCCGAAAAATATCTGGAAAATCTTGGTACTAAGTATTGCTAAATACCGCTACTTAGTTCTACTATCTACTTGTACTCAATGACACTAAGTAGAGAGGGGTGCACCATGGCCACACAGATGACCGAGATGCTCAAAGGCACCTTGGAAGGGATCGTCCTGGCGATCCTGGCCGAACGCCCGGCCTACGGATACGAGATCACCACGGAACTGCGCGAACGCGGCTTCACCGATCTGGCCGAGGGAACGATCTACGCGCTGCTGGTGCGCATCGAGCAGAAAGGCCTCGTCTCGGTGGAGAAAGTCCCGTCCGAAAAAGGGCCTCCCCGCAAGGTCTTCACCCTCAACCCCAGCGGCAAGCAGCAGCTCGACGACTTCTGGACCATCTGGAACCTGCTCGTCTCCCGCATCAACAACCTCCCCCACCCGAGCACCCCGCAGAAAGGGCACTGATCATGGTCGCCAAATGGATTGAAGCTTTCACCGGCTCACTGGAGCAGAAGAAGCAGTACAAGCAGAGCATGGCACGCCTCAAGGCCCTGCCCCAGCCCTATGCCAAGGCCGCTGCAGGAGTGCAGCGCTACCTGCTGAACCAGAGCGGGGTCACCGACGCCGAAACGATGATCTCCATGTATTCGGACCTGGCCGACCTCTTCGAAGGAGCAGCCGCCAACGGCACCGCGCTGCGCGAACTGCTTGGCCAGGACCCGGCGGAATTCGCCGATGACTTCGCCCAGGCCTACGGGGGCAAGCGCTGGACCGACAAGGAACGCACCCGCCTGGCCGACACCATTTCCGAAGCAGAGAACGAATCGAAGGAGCAATGACATGAATACCGCATTGGCCCCGGAACCGGCCATCGAGGTCACCGGACTGGCCAAGTCATTCAAGAAGCTGCCCGTGCTGCGCGGACTGGACTTCACCGTGCAGCCCGGCAGCATCTTCGCCTTGCTCGGTTCCAATGGCGCCGGCAAGACGACGCTGGTGCGGATCCTGGCCACCCTCCTTCCCGCCGATGCGGGAACCGCCCGGGTCTGCGGAGCTGCAGTGCGCGAGAACCCGGTCCAGGTCCGCCGGTCGCTGGGCCTGACCGGGCAATTCGCCGCAGTGGACGAGGTCCTGACCGGGCGCGAAAACTTGCTGCTGATCGCGCGGCTGCTCCGCTTGGAGAATCCGCGGTCCATCGCCAACGGCTTGCTGGAGCGCTTCAACCTCTGCGACGCAGCGGACCGGCCCGCAGGAACCTACTCCGGCGGGATGCGCAGGCGCCTTGATATCGCCATGGGACTGGCCGGCAACCCGCCGGTGCTCCTGCTCGATGAGCCGACCACGGGACTGGATCCCCAATCGCGCCGCGAGACCTGGCAGGTGATCCGCGACTTGGCCAAGTCCGGCACCACGATCCTGCTCACCACCCAGTACCTGGATGAAGCAGAGCACCTGGCCGATCAAATCGCCATCCTCCACGAGGGCACCATCATCCACCAGGGCACGCTGGCCGAACTCCAGGCCCTGCTGCCGCCGGCCACCACCGAGCTGGTGGCCAAGCGGCCGAGCCTGGAGGAGATCTTCCTGGAACTGATCGGCCACCACCAGCGAACCGAAGGGAGCAAGCCATGAGCATCGCGACACTGCGGGAAACCAGAATCCTCACCGGGCGCTCGATGCGCCACGTTGTCCGCAGCCCCGACACCATCATCACCACGGCCATCACCCCGGTGGCCATGATGCTGCTGTTCACCTACGTTTTCGGCGGGGCTATCGGCACCAGCGCCACCAGCGCCACCGGGCCGTATATCAACTACCTGCTGCCCGGGATCCTGGTCATCACCATCGCCTCCGGGGTCGCCTACACCTCCTACCGGCTGTTCCTGGACCTGCGCGATGGGCTGGTGCAGCGCCTGCGCTCCATGCCGATCTCCCGCTCCAGCGTGCTCTGGAGCCATGTGGCGACCTCGTTGGCGGCGAACCTCCTGTCCCTGGCGCTGGTACTGGGGGTCGCTCTGGCCATGGGCTTCCGCTCCTCCGCCTCCATGGCAGCGTGGATCGCCGTGCTCGCGCTGCTGTGCCTGGTGACCCTGAGTCTGACCTGGGTAGCGGTGCTTGCCGGCTTGAGCGCGAAATCGGTGGATGGCGCCAGCGCCTTCAGCTACCCGCTGATCTTCCTGCCCTTCATCTCCTCGGCGTTCGTTCCCACCGAGTCAATGCCCGGGCCGGTGGCCTGGTTCGCCGAGCACCAGCCGATCACTGCTATCGTCGATTCGCTGCGCGCCCTGCTGTCGCAAGAACCCGTGGGTTCCGAGCTCTGGATCGCCCTGGCCTGGCTGGCAGGCATCTTGATCCTGGCTTGGGCGCTGGCCACGCGGATCTACCGGAGCAAGACCTCCAGCTGAGCGGCGGGCGCTCCGCACGGGACGCGCGCCGTCTGCAACTGCTGTGGAAAGCAGCGCAAGCTCCCGACTTGAACATTGTTCGAGTCGGGGGCTTTTCGTGTACATTGGTGCCAGCAATTGAACACCGTTCAAGAATGGCTGCACCTTGGCAGGCAGCCATCCAACCAGGCGAAGGAACCCATGAGCATCCACGCGCAGCGCACCGACACCGCAGATTTCACCGAGCTGGCCGCACGCATCTCCGCTGGCCACCAGCTCACCGCAGCAGAGGCCCTCGGGCTGCTGGCCACCAGCGACGCGCAGACGTCGGCACTGGTCAGTGCGGCCGGGGTGCTGCGGCGCAAGCATTTCGGCAACACCGTGAAGGTCAACTACCTGGTCAACCTGAAGTCCGGCTTGTGCCCCGAGGACTGCACCTACTGTTCCCAGCGTCTGGGCTCCAAGGCCGAAATCCTGAAATACACCTGGCTCAAGCCCGGCGAAGCGGTGCGCCAGGCAGGTTTGGGCATCGCCGGCGGCGCCTCGCGGGTCTGCATGGTCGCCTCCGGCAAGGGACCCACGGACCGCGATGTGGAACGCGTCGCGGACATGATCGGCGCATTGAAGGAAGCGCATCCGCAGGTCGAGGTCTGCGCCTGCATCGGCATCCTGAAGCAGGGGCAGGCCCAGCGGCTCAAGGAGGCCGGTGCCGACGCCTACAACCACAACCTGAATACGGCCGAGTCCCTCTACCCGGAAATCTGCAGCACCCACAGCTTCGCCGAGCGCGTCTCCACCGTCCAGCAGTCCAGGTCAGCCGGCCTCTCCCCCTGCTCGGGGCTCATCGTTGGACTGGGCGAAACACCCGAGCAGCTGGTCGAGGCGATCTTCGCCTTGCGCGCACTGGAGGCCGATTCCATTCCGGTGAACTTCTTGATGCCTTTCGACGGCACTCCGCTGGAAGGCACCTGGAACCTGACCCCGCGCGCCTGCCTGCGGATCCTGGCCGTAGTGCGGCTAGCCTGCCCGGACAAGGAAATCCGGATGGCCGGCGGACGCGAAATGCACCTGCGTTCCTTGCAGGCCAATGCCCTGGAAGTGGCCAATTCGCTGTTTCTCGGCGACTATCTGACCAGCGAAGGGCAGGATGCGAAAGCCGACCTGGCGATGATTGCCGACGCGGGGTTCGTGGTGCTGGGCCAAGAAGGCCAGGACCCGGCGCAGCTGGCCAGGACGCTGCGCGAAGCCGCCGGCCATGCTTCGCGCCAGCCGGAGGATGCGGGCAACGCCGGGGCCAGCGGGTGCAGCGGATCGTGCTGCACCTCCGTTGCTTCCCCGGCCTGCGGCAGCGCCTCCTCGGGCTGCGGCACCGGCAGTGCCGAACCGGTGCTCCGCCGCCGCGGCGCCGGCACCGGGGAAAGCCCGAACGCCTGATCGCCGCCATGCCGGCCTCTGCCTATGCCGAGAGGTCGGTGGGCAGGGTGAGAATCTCCGCGCCAGTTTCCGTGATGGCAATGGTGTGCTCGGTGTGCGCCGTGCGGCAGCCGGTGGCGCTGCGCAGGGTCCAGCCATCGCGGTCGGTCACCAGCTTGCTGGTATCGGCCATGACCCACGGTTCGATGGCCAGCAGAAGACCGGGACGCAGCGTGTACCCGCGTCCGCGGCGGCCATCGTTGGAAACGTGAGGATCCTGATGCATGGTGCTGCCGATGCCGTGGCCGCCGAATTCCATGTTGACCTTGTACCCTTCGGCGGTCAGCACCGATCCGATGGCGAAGGACAGGTCGCCGATCTTGGCTCCGGGACGCGCCTCGGCGATAGCCGCAGCCAGGGCGCGCTGCGTGGTCTCGATCATCTTCAGGTCTTCTGCACGCGCAGCCGTGCCGACAATGAAGCTGATCGCCGCGTCGGAGGCGATGCCTTTCAAGGTGACGGCCAGATCCAGGGTGAGCAAGTCGCCATCGGCCAGCTGGTAGTCGCGAGGCAGTCCATGGAGCACCGCATCGTTGACTCCCGTGCAGATGTAATGGCCGAAGGGGCCGCTGCCGAAGGACGGGGCGTAGTCGAGGTAGCAGGAGACCGCGCCGGCCTCCTCGATCATTTCCTTGGTCCAGGCGTCGATTTCCAAGAGATTGGTGCCGACCTGCACGCGGTGCTTGAGCGTATTGAGGATGTTTCCGACAAGGCGTCCGGTCTCGCGGGCGCGCTCTACTTCGCTGGCTGTGAGAATCTCGATCATTCCAATTACTATACCGGTATTTTAATACCGGTATAATGGTCTCATTATGGTCAGACTGCCGCTTACCGCCCGGGAAATCGAACAGGGCAAGAACCTCGGCGCGCTGCTTCGGCAGGCACGCGGCGAACGAACAATCCTCGACGTCGCGATCCAAGCCGGCCTCTCCCCCGAAACCCTGCGGAAAATCGAAACCGGCCGCGTCGCCACTCCCGCTTTTTCCACCATCGCCGCTGTCGCGGCCGCGCTGAGCCTATCGCTCGATGAGATCTGGTCAACCATCAACTCGCAGAATACCTGCGGCTCTCCAGCGCTTCACCCCTCACAGCTATCGCACCGCTAATTCGCAGGGCCTGATCCCTTCTGCATGTACATGTTGACGCGTACATAACTAGTATGTACACTTTTTTGCGTACATGCACGCCTTTCGGAGTTAAGGAAATGAACGTGGCAAGCCGCCTCACTCGACCTCTAACCATTCCCTCCGAAGAGGAAATGGACCTATTCGAAATCATGGCCGCTCTGGCCGATCCGGTCAGGCGCGCCATCATCGCTCACATTGGCGCAACCCCCGGTGGCGCGTGCAGCAGCTCGGACTTTGGTGTCTCAAAGTCGGCACTCACCCGGCACTGGCGCATCCTCAGGGAATCCGGCTTGATCAGGCAAGAGGTTGATGGCACCCGGCACCGCAACTGGTTGCGCACCGAAGAACTGGATCATCGATTCCCTGGACTCATGGATACGGTTCGCCAGGAACTTGCCCGCACCACATAAAATTCTTCACCCTTAGATACCTCATCGACCACAAGATAAGAATTCGGAGCAACCCATGAGCACAACCAAGATCGGGATTATCGGTAGCGGAAATATCGGCCAGGCCATTGCTCGCCTAGCTGTGGCCGCTGGCGCCACCGTGGCCATCGCGAACTCACGCGGCACCGCCTCGCTCGCCGACGTGGTGGAAGAACTCGGCGACAACGCGCACGCGGCAACCGTTGCTGAAGCCGCTGAATATGGCGATATCGTCGTGTTGGCCATCCCGCTGTCGGCTTATTCGGACCTTCCAACCCAGGTGCTTGCCAACAAGACGGTCCTATCCACCGGCAACTACTACCCATCCCGCGACGGGCGCATAGAAGTTCTCGATTCCTTGAAGTCCACTACTGCGCAATTGGAAGCATCGCTCCTTCCCGGCGCCCGCATCACCAAAGCCTTCAACAACATCGTGGCGCATCACATCCCGCTTCTGGTCAATTCAGCTCCGAGGACCGCGTTGCCAATATATGGCGATGACCTTGCTGCCAAGACCGAAGTGCTGGAACTTGTCCAAGCGTTGGGCTTCGACACGGTCAATGCCGGAACCTTGGCTGATTCGTGGCGCGCCGAGCCCGAATCCGGTGGCTACACTCACGTCTACGCCCAAGATCCCGCTAATTTCTACTCCGCGCACCTTGCCGATCGCGGTCAGCCAGTGACTATCGCGCAGCTCGAAGAGGCGCTCGCCACTGCGCATCGAGCCGGCGTCGCCGCCCGCCAGTTCTAGCAGACCACGAGGCTAGGACTGGAATAACCATTCGAGACTACTTGTTGCCTCAAGCATGAAGAACATCGGATTCTTGTCCTTCGGCCACTGGACCGACCACCCGCAATCAGGCACCCGCACCGCCTCCGATGCCCTGCTGCAGGCCATCGATCTGGCGGTCGCCGCCGAGGAGCTCGGCGCGGACGGCGCCTATTTCCGCGTGCACCACTTCGCCCAGCAATACGCCTCCCCGTTCCCGCTGCTGGCTGCCATCGGCGCGCGAACCAGCCGCATCGAGATCGGTACCGGCGTCATCGACATGCGCTACGAGAACCCGCTGTACATGGCTGAGGATGCAGGCTCCGCCGACCTGATTTCCAATCGCCGCCTGCAGCTGGGCATCAGCCGTGGTTCGCCCGAGCAGGTCATTGACGGCTGGCGCCACTTCGGCTTCGAGCCGCGCGAGGGCGAATCGGATGCCGATATGGGCCGCCGGCATACCGAGCGCCTGCTCGAGGTGCTTTCCGGGGAAGGCTTCGCCGAGCCTAGCCCGAACCCGATGTTCCCCAATCCCCCGGGCCTGCTGCGCATCGAGCCGCATTCGGACACCTTGCGCGAACGCATCTGGTGGGGTTCCGGATCCAATGCCACTGCAGTGTGGGCCGCGAAGCTGGGCATGAACCTGCAGAGCTCCACGCTCAAGGACGATGAATCGGGCAAGCCCTTCCACGTCCAGCAGGCCGAGCAGATCCAGCTCTACCGCGACGCCTGGAAGGAAGCCGGCCACTCACGCGAACCGCGCGTCTCGGTGAGCCGCAGCATCTTCGCACTGACCGATGAGCGCGACTGGCAGTACTTCGGCCGTGACCGCTACAGCTCGGACCAGATCGGCAACATCGATGAGAAGACCCGTGCGGTCTTCGGCAAGTCCTATGCCGGGGAACCAGATGAACTGGCCAAGAAGCTGGCCGAAGACGAAGCCATCGCCGCGGCGGATACGCTCCTTCTCACCGTTCCAAACCAGTTGGGCGTGGACTACAACGCCCACGTCATCGAATCAGTGCTCAAGCACGTGGCCCCGCTGATGGGCTGGCGCTGAACCGGCTCATTCGTTACGCGGATCCCTTCCCCATTTATTCCATTGAGACCCACGCCACTAGGCTAGATCAAAAGACTTAGACATTTGCACGCAGAATCAGGGAGCAACTCATGAGCAAGCCATTGAACGTCGCCTTCATCAAGGCCAGCTGGCATGCGGATATCGTCGACCAGGCCCTGGCCGGCTTCAAGGCCGAGATGGATTCTTCCGGGCAGGAATACACCATCAATGTCGTCAGCGTACCCGGCGCCTACGAAATGCCATTGCAGGCCCAGCGCCTGGCGAAGACCGGCAAGTACGATGCAGTGGTAGCCGCAGCCCTCGTGGTTGACGGCGGCATCTACCGCCACGACTTCGTTGCCCAGGCGGTAGTGGACGGCTTGATGCGGGTCCAGCTGGATACCGATGTACCTACTTTCTCGGTCAGCCTGACCCCGCACCACTTCCACTCGAATGATGAGCACCAGGGCTTCTACTTCGAGCATTTCCTGAAGAAGGGCGCCGAGGCGGCACGCGCGGTTCAGGCCGTGGCGGCTATCGAGCTCTAGGGAATACGCGAAAAACAGGCGTGCTGCCTTGAACGCCGTTGTCAACGGTCAAGGCAGCACGCCTGAGCCGATTCTGGGCCAAGCCCTAGGCGCGATTTACGAATGCCTTATTTCGCGCTTTCCTTGCTTCCATAATGCAATATCCAAAACTCGTAATAACGACAAGTGAGGTTGGCCAGCCTCAGCCCTGATCGCTCTGAGCTTGTCTACAAATTCCGCGGCCTCGGAGGAACCGTCGTGGAAGGCTGAGTACCAAACGATCCACTGTTCTCCACTGCCTTTGATCCCGGCAACTGCTTCGACAACCGAATCGTAAACCGGAATCAAGTCCGGCCGCTTGCGAGCCATGATCTTGCTTGCCGTGGTTTGTCCAACCTTCCAAGGGTCTTCATGTTGCCGTAGAAGCGACCACAATTTATCCGCAGGCGATCCCTCAGCGAGATATTTCTCGAATGATTCTGGTGTCAAATTCTCAAACTTCAAGTCCTGCGGAATCTGGGACAGCAATTCGCTGATTTGCTCGGCTAGCGTTTCGAGGATTCCCAAGGAAGCCTGCGCTGGCACGTCAACGGAGAGCATCGATACCGCCACCAAGTCGGTCGCAGTGATTCGATGTGGATCAGTATCGACACCTTCACCCAGAGTTTCAAAGCGCGATCCAGAATACTTGGGCCGACCGTTTCCCATGGTCCCGAAATAGTCCCTTACATCTTCTACCGCAGTGCTGAAGTCTACTTTTGATCGAAGTTGCATTTACACTGACCCCCATTATTGGTTGAAGATTTGATTATTTCACCGTACCTGAAAGTACCGACAAGTTGGGCTCTCAGCCACGATTCGGGAAATTAGTCGTCGCCTATTTGTCCCTCATCCTTCGTACGCTCTTTACATGATTGATTTCAATAATTCCTCTGTCTTCAAATTGGGCCCATGGGACCTTTCACAAGTCGCACCGGAGATCGTACCCATGATGGTCACTGGCGAAGAGCTACTAAGCGCTTTCAAGGGTGCACGCGACTACGTGGTCTTCAGCAACAAGCGACTCATCGCCGTCAATGTGCAAGGCATGACCGGCAAAAAGCGGGATTACACCTCGTTACCGTATTCGAAAGTCCAGTCGTTCTCCGTTGAAACAGCTGGAACCTTCGATCTGGATGCGGAGCTGGACCTGTGGTTCAGCGGGTTGGGCAAAGTTCGTCTGGAGTTCAAGGGCAAAGTTGATGTCCGGGCCCTCTCTCAGCTCATCGCCTCCTACGTGCTCTAGCAAGGCAGCACGCTTGTTCCTATTCAGGGCGCGACCGCTGGCTGCTACCAAGCCTCGCGCGGGCTGAGCCGGGCTGCTGCCATTGATGCACCCAGGATGATGGTGCGCATGAAGCGTTCGGCCGCTTCGATCAGCAGCCGCTCCCCGTCATCCACTGCTTCTTGCAGCGTCATCGGGATCGGCATGATCGAGGCAATGGCGTCAATTCCGATATCGTGCACGTCTCGGCAGCCGCGGCCCAGAGTTCCTGCCAAGGCCACTACCGGCACCCCATGCAGCGCCGCGCGCCGTGCTACCTCCGCCGGCACCTTGCCCTTGGGCGTCTGGAAGTCGATGGCGCCTTCTGCGGTGATGACCAGATCCGCTCCGCGCAGCATCGAGTCCAGATCGATGCCGGCCAAGCCCGAGTCCAGGATCGCCTCGAAGCGAGGCAAGAGCACCGCCCCCACCGCCGCCAAGCCAGCACCCAGCCCGCCCGAAGCACCCGTCCCCGGGGCCAAAGCGAAATCCGTTGAGCGCGAGGACTCCAACGCATCGCGGCGCAGGATCGAGGCCCAGCGTTCGAAACCTGCTGACATGATTTCGACCTGTTCCGGAGTTGCCCCCTTCTGCGGACCAAAAACGCGGGCCACTCCGCGCGGGCCGGTCAGCACATTGTGCGGGTTCAGCGCCATGGTGATCCGGACATTCCCGGCAGCCAGGGCCGGGTGCAGGCCGGACAGATCCAACCGGTCCACCGATCCGAGGTAGTTGCCGCCGGCCTTGACCTCATGGCCGCTGGCATCAAGGATTCGTGCACCCAGCGCCTGCAATGCACCCATGCCTCCATCCGAGGTACCCGAGTCGCCGCAGCCCACGAGGATCTTGGAGGCCCCGGCATCAATGGCGGCCGCGATCAGCTCGCCCACACCGTAGCTGGTGGTGGTTCCCGGATCCCGCTGGTCGCGGGGAACCAGCCGCAGGCCCGCAGCGGCGGCCGTTTCGACGACTGCCGTTCCGGCCGCTTCGCCACCGAGCATGGCGTAGTGGGACTCGACTTGCTGGCCGACCGGACCGGTGACTGCCATTGGCACCAGGTGGCCGCCGGTAGCGCACGCCAGGGTTTCTGCGGTGCCTTCGCCGCCATCGGCGATGGGCACTGCCTTGACCGTGGCTCCGGGCAAGGCCCGGCGAACCCCGGCGCCGATGGCCGCCGCGACTGCCGCCGCGTCGAGGGATTCCTTGAATCCGGAAGGGGCTACCAGGATGCGTTGTGGAAGTGCGTGTGCCATGATTCGTTGTCCTTTTCAGTGAGGATGAATGCGATGAGATGTGAAGCTATGAGGTGGTTCAGAGGAACAGCGGCAGTCCCATGGCCGGCCAGATCCAGAAGGCGAAGACCAGGACCAGCAGGACCATGAGCGGTCCGAGCACCGCGCTCAGGCGCAGCAGGTCTGCCGGCTTATAGGTTTCGATGCCCTCGATCTCGGAGAACAGGTTCACCGGCTTCGCGCTGCTGGTCAGGGTGTGGCAGAAACCGGCGGCGGCGGTGGAAGCCAGGGCAATGGCTACCGCGTTGACCCCGACGCCCGGGGCCAGCGAGACCACCAGCGGAATCAGCACCGCTGAGCGGGCCGAACGGGACTGGATGACCAGATGCGCCGCGGCAGAGACCACCACCACGAGGACGGTGAAGACCCAGGGTGCGGCAGCGCCGAGCTGCTCGACAGGGCCAAGCACCTTGCGGGCCAGCCATTCGGCGGCTCCGCTTCCGGCGAGCGCCGTGCCCAGGGTGAGGGTCGCGGCCATGAAGATGAGCATCGACCACGGCACCGCCTTCAATGCCTTGGCCAGGCCTACAGAGCCATATCCCGGGCTGGCTACCAGCAATGAACCAAGCAGGGCCACGATGGCGGGATGGAGCTGGTGCAGGGGCTCGGTGCACCAGAGCACCACCACGGCCGAGACCAGCAGCGCTGCCCTGGATTGCCCCACCGTGAGCGGGCCCGAGAGCGGCACCGGCGAATACTGCTGCAGCCGCTCGATGCCCACCGCCAGCGGTTCTGCGCGGTCCTCCTTGCGGGTGAACATCCACAGCACCAGTTCGGCGCACAGATGGGAGGAAACGAAAGCCAGCGGCAATCCGTAGACCAGCCAGCCGGCGAAGGAGAATCCTTCATGGCCCGCGGTGGCGAGGATCTGGCTGGTGATCAAGTGCGCTCCGGCTCCCAGATAGGATGCCACGGCCGAAAGCAGGATAACCGAGGGGAAAACCAGGGACAGGGCCAGGACGATGCGGCGGCGATCCGCCAGCGCCTTGGCCAGGGCAATGAAGACCGGAATGGCCAGGGCCGCGCGCCCGGAAGTGGACGGCACCGCGAATGCGGTAGCGACCAGCACCCCGGTGGTCAGGTGGATCAGCTGCCGCGGGGTGTTCGCCCCTGCGGCTATCCATGCTGCGGCGCGGGTAGCCAGTCCCGTGGCGGTGATCCCCGCCGCGATCACGAAGGCGGCCAGCAAGAGCCAAATGGTGTCTTCTCCCAGCGAGGAGAACAGTTCGGCTTCGGGCAGCACGCCCATGAGCACCAGCACCACTGCTGCGCCCAAGGCGATAAAGGTATCGCCTACTGGCGAGAAGACCCAGAGCCAGATGGCCAAGGCGAAGACCGCCAGGGTCAGGGCCCCTTGTGCCGGCAATGCCTGCGCTGTCCCCGCATCTGGGCCGAAGGCTCCGTAGGCGCACCAGCCGAGAAAGCCCAGCAAGACCAGTGCGGCGATGATTCGCGCTGCGTTCTGCTTGCTCCACCGGTTTCGTACCGCACCGTCGTTGCCCTGTTCCGCGGCCTGGTCCGTGGACCGCTGGGCGGTGTAGCGGAATCCCGAGCGTGGCGCAGTTGGCTTGATGCTCATGACTCACCGCCCAGGCTGCTGGCCATGGATTGGGCGAATTCTTCTTCGCAGCGGATGCCTTGTCCGGCATCAGCTTGCGGGAGGGAAAATCCGAAACTGGTCCCGTTGCCGTTTCCGGATTCCACCCAGGCCGTGCCGCCGTGGGCTTGCGCGACCGCTTTCACCACGGCCAAGCCCAAGCCCATGCCGGATCCCTGCTGGCCGGCTTCCGGGGCACTGCGATAGTTTTCCAGCAGGGCACGGGCCTGGTCCGGGTCCAACGCCGGTCCATCGTTGGCAACCCAGAAGCTGGCCATGCCCTTTGCTGCGGCAGAACCGATCCGGATGCTTTCTCCATCCTCGGTATGCGCGACGGCATTTTGAATCAGTTGGTGCATGGCCTGGGCAACGCGCAGCGGATCCAGCCACGCCTGGGCCTTGGCAGACTCGGCTATGCGGAATCGGCGGTCCGGGTAGGCGCCCGGGCGGGCGGCTGCCGCGGCAACGTCCGCCGTGACTTCGCCGACGGGCACCATTCGGCGCTGGATGAAGTCCGGGTCCGAGCTTTGCGCCAGCAATTCCAGGTCGGCAAGCGTCTGCCCCATCAGCGAAATGTGCGCCTGCGCGGTGCTGATGATCCTGCCGCGTTGCTTCCGGGGCACCTCTTCCTCGTTGAGCTTCTGCAAGGCAGCTGCCATCTTGCGTTGCGGGCTTCCCAGGTGCTCTCGTGCTTCGGCGATGAAGTGGCGTTGGGCCAGATGCGAAGCTTCAACCCGGTCAAGCATCGCATTCAGTGTCCTGGCCAGCTGCGCCAAGTCGTCGCGTCCTTCAACCGGAACGCGGGCCGAGAGGTCATTGGCGCTAATCGAGGCGGCGGTTTCGCTCATGGTGCGGATGGGACGCATGATCTGCCCAGCTGCCAACCAGGCGATCCCCGCGGTCAAGGCCAGTCCCCCGGCGGCCACGCCGAAGAGCATGGTTGCCTGCCGGTTGGCTTCTTCCTGGGCCCCGCCAATGAAGTGCGCGACGACCAGATGGGCTTGGTGCCCCGCCCCGCTGGCTCCGGAGGCATCCTTGGCCTCGGCCTTCGCCCAGCGAACCGTCCCGTGGTTGCTCTCCAGGATTCCGGAGGTCTTCGCGTCATCGAGAATACGGCCCAGGAGCACGGGGTCATCAGCCAGCCAGGTCCCGGCCTGGTTGGCTGCGGTGCCTGCGGTGAGCACCCGTCCATTGGCCTGCGCGAGAATCGCTTCGCCGGCCATCGGCTGCTGGCGGGCCAGATAGCGTTCCATCAATTCACCGATCGAGGAAAACGGGCGAGCTGTCTTCGGGTCCAGTCCCTCGGCGGCGAAGGTCCGGAACTCCTCGATTTCCTGCGCGATGCCCACGTTGGCAGCTTCGGCTACTTGGCCGGACATGATCGAACGCATCGAAACCGTTACGGCCAGCAGGGCCAGTGCAGTAGTGAGCACGATCCACCCGACAATGCGCAACCGTGCCGACACCGTTGATCCCTGGTGCTCATGGATATCAGCCATTGGCGATCAGCTCCTCAGCTTGCGCTTGTGCAGCAGCGGGCTCGGGAGCCGGTGAGAGCTGGACAATGATTGGCTGCTGATGCGGGATGGGCGGATTGGCCTTGTCGGCAAGTGCCTGGCTGGCACCGGCCAGTCCCGCTGGCACGGCCAACACCATGAGGATGAGAAGTATGCGGCGATTCATGCTTTGAACATTAAAAGACCCTTGTGAGGAGCGCATTAGGCGGTGGTGAGAGGATTATGGCGCGTCCATGAGAAGCAAATGAGAGCGAGCGAATCGCCCCGGGTTCTCGCGTATTTCCGAGGTCCGGCAGCGCGGGGAATTCCTTGAAAATTTTTCCGATCTTCCTATTTTCGGTGTTCATGTTGTGGTCGCAATCCGCGAGCTGCGGGCTTCCTCGCCGCCAGGGCAAAAGAAAAGAGGTTCCGCCACCCCTGATGGGATAGCGGAACCTCTGCGAATTCGAGCTACTTCGCAGCCCAGAGCACCGAGTCGTCAGTGAACGAGAGCGTTTCGCTCATGCGGATTTTCGCATCTGCCACGGCCTCGGCCGGCACGTCGAAGACCACCTGGTAGCTTCCCTTCCCGCCCTTGGCCAAGGTAGGAACGTCCATGCCCGGCTTGGCGGTGATCGCAGTCGCGCTGCTGGTGCTGTAGATGCTTGCATCCGAGCCCACCAGCTCTGGATTAAGGTCCAGCCATGCGTCGCCTTCTTCTTCTCCGTTGTAGACAACAGAAAGGTCCACGAGGACATACTGGCCTTCGGCCTCCTGGTTGAACTCATTTGCCTTGGCGATCTGTGCGCCGGCATCCAGGTTCACCGCACTGACATTGACCGAATACTCGCCAACAGCAGCGGCCTGCCCCAAGGCCAATACCTGTGTTTCGTCTTCGGCTTGCTCGATGATCTCAGCCGGTGCCGCCACTTCGCCGTCGGAAGCGTCGGCAATGCCGTTGGCGACCTCGTCGATCGCCTTCACATAGGCTGCCTGGGTGGCGAACACAAGAACGATGGCTACGATGGCGATGATGCTCGATGCAACGCCCAAGCCCTTGCTGCCACGGCGCTTGGAAGCGACAATGAGCGAGACGATGCCCAGTACCAGAGCAATGAAACCGAGCACGGCGGCAAAGTTGTTGACGATCGGTACCCAGCACAGGGCCAATGCAACGATGGCCACGACCAGGGCCGCAATGCCCAGGCCCTTGCCAGCTGAGCTCTTGGCAGGCGGTGCCGGTGGCACCATGTTCGGATCGACCGGATTTTGTACGGACATGAAAGCTTCCTTCGAGTGAAGACGGCGCCACGCTGGCGCCGAGGCGGATATCAGCCCAAGCGGATGAGGACTTCGGCCGAAAAGAGTCTTTGTTGACTCTTCAAGAATCATGCCAGTGCCTACGACAATTTAGCTTGTCCCGGATTCGGCTCCAGCCGAGCTGCCCAAGGCAGCTGCAGTTTCCGGAAGCCAAGTGCGGGCGATTGACGTGCACCATTCAGGTGTTCCAGCAGGTGCATCTGGCCCGCGGACCGATGCCTGCGATTCTCCCGGGAATTTTCCTGCGCTAGGCGGGCCCGTTGGCAAAACCTGGGTGATTCATTACAGAATGCACTTATGGCCACTTCCCTTGAACACTCCCCGGGCCGCAGTACATTGCGCTATGTGCGCCTCATGCTGCTCGCGGTGCCCCTGCTCCTTGTCGTTGCCATCGTCATCTATGGCATTGCCAACCAGCGCATTGAAGACTCCCTGAGTTCCTATTACCTGGGTCCAGCACGGGACTTGTTCGTTGCGATGCTGGTGACTACCGGAGTGCTGCTGGTGGTTTACACCGGAGACGAGCTGGAGGACTATGCACTGAATTTGGCCGGCTTCTACGCCATGTTCGTCGCCTTGGTTCCCACCAAGCTGGGTGAAACGCTGGCGCAGCTGCCCCTGGGCGAGCAGAGGCGGCTCATCTTCTCCGTGCAGGTATCGGTTATTGCGGTTCTCGTCGTCAGCTCGGTATTCATCTGGCTGGGAATCAGGACTAGCCGCGCTCCGCACCGCGCGCTGTTCCACAGCACCGCGACCAAAGCGCTCGGTTTGCTGAGCACCCTGCTCCTGGTCGGCTTTGTCCTGCTGCTGCTGTGGCGGACCGTTGAAGGCAAGCAGTTCGCCGGCGTGCATGCCAGCGCTGCATTCCTGCTGATCTTCTCCATGGGCATCGCCATCGCCAGCCACCTGGACCACAAGCCGCTGTGCGCGATGGACACCAGCGGAGGCAAGAAGCTGCACTACGCAATCATCCTGGTGCTGATGCTCATCGGATTGATTGCCTGGCCGATCCTGCTGGCCGCGGGCATCCAGGAGGCCCTATTCATTGTCGAATGGTTCGAGATCAGCCTTTTCTCGTATTTCTGGTATCTGGAATCCCGGCGCTTATGGAACCCGGCTGCCTGAATCCGCTAGGCAAAAAACCCGCCGCTGGTCCAGCAACTGGCCCCTGCTACCTAACTCGGCTTTTTCCTGGCGAGGCTAGTCAGGACTAGGTGCCAGAATTCCGGTTTCAGGCGAAAATAAAAGGTTCCGACTCGCGAATGCGAGCCGGAACCTTCTTGTAAGCTCCTCCAACTGGACTTGAACCAGTAACCCTTCGATTAACAGTCGAATGCTCTGCCAATTGAGCTATGGAGGATTGCAACGAGATATAACTTTACCCAAGATTCCCGCGAATGCAAAATCGGGATCCTAGGTTCCGCGAAGGATCCTCCGGCGCATCTCCAGTTCCATCAGTTCCCGGTTGATCTGGGCATATTCTTCACCCTCGGGTGCCATTTCAGCACGCTGCAAGCGGCCGATCAGCTCAGCCTTGCGGTGTGTGATTTGAAGCTCAATCAAGCCGTTGATGATATCGGCGCAGTAGCGGTTCAGGCTATGTTCGTCAGATGCCGGAATGCTGGTCACTGCGAGTTCTGAAACGAAGCTGCGCAACTGCTCGGGGACTTCGTCGCGAATGACTTCAACCCAGGAGGTCGCCGAAGCGCCTGCGCTGGACGCGGCAACGACGCCATCGTGGACAGCAGAGTGCGCCGGGGCCAGGAAGCGAGCCTCGTAGAACGCCTGCCATTGCTCGTCCTTCAACCGCTGCGGCTGCTGGATCACCACTTCCAGGGCCTGTCGTTCAAGGCGCATCACCGGGTCGCGGTGATCCGGGCGTTCAAAGGCCGCCGCCGGGATTGCCTGTTCAGCCTCCCCCGGTTGCGGGTGTGGTGCCTGCAGGTCGGCGTTCTTCGGCAACCGGGCGCGTTTGATGGAGGCGCCCACCGAGCGGTTGACGTCCTCATTATTCATTCCCAGCCAGCCGGCAAGCTCACGGGCATATGCCGGACGAATGGCCGAGTCGCGGATCTGCGCAACGATCGGAGCGGTCTGGCGCAAGGCCTGGACACGTCCTTCAACGGTGTTCAGATTGAATTTCTTCAATTCGGCACGGATGGCGAATTCAAACAGCGGACGCTTGAGCTCGATGAGCTCGCGTACAGCTTCGTCTCCGCGGTGCAAACGCAAGTCGCACGGGTCAGCACCGGTTGGTTCAACACAAACGTAAGTCTGGGCAATAAATCGCTGGTCTTCTTCGAAGGCGCGCAGCGCGGCCTTCTGGCCTGCGGCGTCACCATCGAAGGTGAAGACGACTTCGCCACCGGTGCCGTCATCCTGCAGCAGGCGACGGGCAATCTTGATGTGGTCCGTGCCGAAAGCGGTACCGCAGGTGGCCACCGCGGTGGTGATGCCAGCCAGATGGCAGGCCATCACGTCGGTGTAGCCTTCCACCACAACGATCTGGCGGCTCTTGGAAATCTGCTTCTTGGCCAGGTCCAGGCCATAGAGGACCTGGGATTTCTTGTAGAGCTGGGTCTCCGGGGTGTTCAGATACTTCGGGCCCTGGTCATCCTCGTAGAGCTTGCGTGCACCGAAGCCGATGGTGGCACCAGACAGGTCGCGGATCGGCCACATGACACGTCCTCGGAATCGGTCATAGATTCCGCGATTGCCCTCGGAGAACATGCCCGTCAGCTTCAGCTCATCATCAACGAAGCCCTTGGAGCGCAGGTGCTTGAGCAGCGAATCCCAGCCCTTGGGCGCATAGCCCACGGAGAATTGGGCTGTGACTTCCTGGTCAAAACCGCGACCGGCAAGGAACTCGCGGCCGGCGGCTCCTTCCTCGGTAGCCAGCTGCGCGCGGAAGAATTCCTCGGCGACCTTGTGCGCGTCGACCAGGCGCTGGCGCTTGCCGTAGTCTTCGCGGCGCGGTCCCGGTCCCCCGTCTTCATAGCGAAGCTCGTAATTGATCCGGGCAGCCAGAAGTTCCACAGTTTCGGTGAACGAGGAGTGGTCCATTTTCTGGATGAAGGCGATCACGTCGCCGGACTCGCCACAGCCAAAGCAGTGGAAGGTTCCTAGCTGCGGGCGAATATGGAAGGACGGACTGCGTTCGTCGTGAAAAGGGCACAGGCCCTTGAACGAGCCAATGCCCGCGGATTTGAGCGTGACATAGGATTCGACGACCTCACGGAGGTCGGTGCGGTTACGCACCTCGTCGATATCTTCACGCTTGATCAGCCCTGCCATGATTCCCTTCTAGAACAACTTTGCGTCAGGGGCTTCGCCCTTGACCAGATACGAGTGCCATTCGGTGGCTGAGACGTCAGTGAGCGAGGCGACCTGGTCAATCACCACACGCAGCTGGGCCGCTTCATCAGCGGCGTCTTCCCAGTCAGCTGCGAAGATCGGCTCCAGATTATCCCGGCCCGTTTCACAGAGCAGTTCGACCAGCTCGGTCAGCAGCGTGCGCTGATCCAGATAGAGCGGCTGGCGCACTTCCGAAGCCATCACGTAGCTGGCCGCGATGCCCTTCATCACGGCAATCTCGTGCTCGGTTTCCTCGGGCACAATCAGGTTCGCGTTATAGCGGGTGAGCTTGCCTTCCCCGAAGCGTGCCCGGGTGGCATCCATTGCGGCGGCGGCGAAGCGGCCAATGAATTGGCTGGTCATGTCCTTCAGCGCCGCCATGGAACGCCGTGAGCCGTCAAAATGCGAAACCCACTCATCGCTGATTTCCAGGCGGCGCAACGCCGCGTCGATGTCGGCCTCCCCAGTGGTCGGCAAGTACCAGTCCTTGGTCACCTGCAACGCGCGCTCGCGCTGCAGATCCTGCTTGAGCCAACGCAGTTGCAGCTTGCCGCCGACAATTGCGTCTTCCACGTCATGGACCGAGTAGGAAATGTCATCAGCCAAGTCCATGACCTGGCCTTCCATGCAGACTGCTCCGGCGGTGGCTTCCGGGACATTGCGCAACCAGTTGAAGACGGTGGCGTCATCCTCGTAGACACCGAACTTCTTGGTTTTCTTGCCGTTGACCTCTGGCGCATCGGTTTTGAGCCACGGGTACTTGCACGCTGCATCCAGGGAGGCCCGCGAAAGATTCAACCCGGCCGAATGCCCGTTGTGCCGGAAGGTCTTGGTTTCCAAGCGAGTGAGCAAACGCAAGGTCTGGGCATTGCCCTCGAATCCGCCTATGTCCTTGGCTGCCTTGTCCAGCGCCTTCTCGCCGTTGTGGCCAAAGGGCGGATGACCCAGGTCGTGCGCCAAGCAGGCGGTGTCGACAACATCCGGATCGCAGCCAAGGGCCGCACCGAGCTCGCGGCCCACCTGGGCCACTTCCAATGAGTGGGTGAGCCGGTTGCGCACGAAGTCATTCTGGTTCGGTGCCACTACCTGGGTCTTGGCGCTCAAACGGCGCAAGGCGGAGGAATGCAGCACGCGGGCACGGTCCCGCTCAAAGGCAGTACGGTAGGACTTCTTCGCTGGTTCAGGCACCCACCGCTGCTGGTCGGCTTCGGTATATCCGGGGATCTGAGTCATAGTTCCTAGTCTAGTAACTCTTTGCCGGCATTGAGGAGTTATCCACTAGTGGCGTAGCCGTGGCTATCCCGGGGTGGCTAGCCGCCGGAGATATCCAGCTCGGCGGCCTTGATCATTTCGCGGTGGGCATCGCTCATCACGCGGTTATCCAGCCAGCCGTCGGGGACGTGCGTCTTCTTCGGGTGGCCCGCACGTCCGCGGGTGCCTTCTGCGGCAACCCCCGGGTACGGCAGGTCCAGATCCAGCTGGTCCAGCAGTTCGCGCAGCACTGCCAGGGATGGCACCTGGGCCAGCTGCGAGCGGATTTCGCCGCCTACCGGGTAGCCCTTGAAGTACCAGGCAATGTGCTTGCGGATATCGCGCATGCCCTTGCCCTCGTCCTCGAAGAATTCGGCCAGCAGTTCGCCATGGCGGTATACGGTGTCGGCGACCTTGCGCACGCCCGGGCGGAAACGGTCTTCACGGCCCTCGAAGGCCGCCTGCAGGTCGCCGAAAATCCATGGCCGGCCCTGGCAGCCACGGCCTACCATGACGCCGGCGGCACCGGTCTGCTCAACCATTTCAATGGCATCCTCGGCACTGAAGATATCGCCGTTGCCCAGCACCGGCATGTCATCCATGGCTTCGCGCAAGGTCGTGATCGCGTCCCAGTCGGAGTGCCCCGCGTAGTACTGGCCGGCGGTGCGCGCGTGCAAGGTGACTGCGGCCGCACCGTGGTCCCGGGCAATTTTCGCTGATTCCAGGTAGGTCAGGTGGTCCTTGTCGATGCCGATGCGCATCTTCACGGTCAGCGGGATATCGCCCTTGGCGGCCTCTGAGGTCGCGGCTTCGATGATGGAGGTGTAGAGATCCGACTTCCAGGGCAGGGCCGAGCCGCCGCCCTTGCGGGTGACCTTTGGAACTGGGCAGCCGAAGTTCAGGTCAACGTGGTCCGCCAGGTTTTCGTCAACCACCATGCGCACGGCAGCGCGCACGGTGCCGGGGTCCACGCCGTAGATCTGGATGGAGCGGATCTCCTCGTCGGGATCGTGGGAGATGATGCGCAAGGATTCGGGGTTGCGTTCCACCAGTGCCCGGGCGGTCACCATTTCGGTCACGTACAGCCCGCCGCCATATTCGCGGCAGAGGCGGCGGAAGGCGCGGTTGGTCACCCCAGCCATCGGAGCAAGAACCACCGGGGTATCAATGGTCAGCTTGCCCAGCTGCAATGGAGGCAGCTTGAGGGTCGGGGTGTTGGTTGGCGCATCAGTCAGGGTCGTCACCCATCCATTATCCCGCACGAACGCAAAACAGTAACTGAGATCTTCATCAAATCTTGATGCCGAGGCGCTGGATTATTGTCCTGATGTGGACCAAAATGATGCAATGACAAGTAAATTTTCGGCGGCGCGGGTGGTTCTGCTGGCCCTTGCCGCCGCCATTGTGGCTTTGGTTATAGCCGCATTGCTCGTGGTTTCGCTGCGTTCGGCACCAGAGGTCCACGGGGAGAACACTCCGGAAGGGGTCGTGCAAAGATATCTGATGGCTTTCGAGGCCGAGGATTTGCCGGCCATGCAGGGCTACACCGTTGAAGGCCAATCCAGGACGCTGTGCTCTCCCGAACCCTATGCCCCGCAGCCGCTTGATGTGCAGCTGCTGCGCAGCAGCGTCGAGGAGTCCAGTGCTACCGTGCGCACCAGGTTCAATACCCGCGACGCCCAATTCCTGCCCTTGGGGAATCTGTCCTCATATGAAGAGGCGTTCGAGCTGCGCAAGATCGATGGAGCATGGCTGATTGACCGCATGCCGTGGCAGGTCGGCCTGTGCACCGCCGAGGAGATGGGTTACTGATGGCCGCAACCGCCCCGGCGTTCCACGTGCAAAGCAGCAGCGTGCTGCGTCCAGTGATCCTCCACGGCTTGCTGTTCGTGCTGTTGATGGTCTCGGCTACGGGCTTGTCTACGCTCTTTACCGCGCTCTTCCATGGTTTCGATTCCTTGCTGGTCAGCACCGAGCAGCTGGCGATGGCCTTCACCTTCACCCTGGTTGGAATCCCCTTGGCCTGGCTGTTGTGGCGTTCCATCCGCAAGCGCTTGGCCCGGCCGTCGGCCTTCGACTCAGCCATCTGGTCCTTGCAGGCCTCGGCCGCGTACCTTGCCACCCTGGCTGCCAGCAGCTGCGCCGCGCTGGCGTTCCTGGCGGGACTTGTTTCCGCAGCCCGCGACGGTGCATGGCAGTCGACGCTGGCGGTGGCCTTGGGCTGGGGCACGGTGTGCGCCTGGCAGCACCGCCAAATCACTTCATCGCGTACGGCACCGCGGCAATTCGCCCAGCTGGCGGCCACCGCGGGAAATTACTTCAGCATGGTGCTCTTCGCGCTTTCGCTGATTGCCACGCTGACGGTCGCGTTGGAAATCCTGGTCGTGCCGGAAAACACGCTGGTGGGCCCCACCGGCATGCCGAATCTGCTGATGGCGCTGGTCTGGCTGGCAGGTTCCTCGGCCCTGTGGTTCTGGCATTGGAAACTGCGCAGAGTCCAGAAGATGTCCAATCTCCTGAACAGCGTCCTGCTGGTTGTATTGGGCCTGGCCGCACCGGCGTTGGCGTTCCTGCTGGCGATCGCCGAGCTGGTTTCCTGGGTGTGGCCGCAGGCATGGACGGCGCAGGAACGCACCGAGCTGTTCCTCGACGGCGGTCCAAGCCTGCTGGCCATCATTGTGGCGGCCGCGGTTCTCTGGATTTACCACCAGTCCCAGCTGCGTTCCGGGCTGCACCCTGCCGCCGTGGTTGGCGCAGCGCACCTGGCGCTGAGCGGTGTCAGCCTGGCCGTGCTGGCTACCGGGCTGGGCATGGTGGTCAATGCGCTCTTCGCAGCACTCGGGTCCAGCGTCTCGGTGGGCTACTCCGCGGGTTTGCTGGGCCATGGTCTCGGCTTGCTCGCCTTCGGAGCCGCCGCATGGCTTTGGTACTTCAAGCCCTGGAAGCCCTTCCCGGCAGACTCGCGCAGCGCCTATTTGGTCCTGTTCTTCGGAGCCAGTTCCGTCGTCGCGCTGGTTTCCCTGCTGGTCTTCGGGTACCGGATTTTCGAGTTCTACCTGGAACCCGATTCTCGTCTTGATTCCCTCCTGGACACCGTTCGCGGCACGCTGGGCTGGCTGGTTGCGACCGCTGCCGTGGCCGGCTACCACTTTGCGCTGTGGCGTTCGGATAAGGATTCCAGAGCCGGTTCTTCCGGAGAATCCATTGCCTCTCAGGGGGCGATAACACGTCGAGCAGTGGTAATCGTTGGCCCGGCGGCTTCCGAGCCGATGGCGGCTCAGCTCAAAGCGCGCCCGGAGCTAGCGGTGACGTGGATGGCTTCGTCCGGCCCTGCATTGGACGACCGGGCCGAGGTGTCGGTGCTGGCGCGCATCGAGGAATACCTGGCAACTCATCATGATTCCTTCATGGTTCTTGCCGAAGCTGACGGGTCGGTGCGTTTTATCAATCTCGCCTAGTCGGAACGCATTCAGCACCAATTTGTAAATAGGTGCGTCTATTGTGACTTATTTTGCCCTAAACTAAAAACATCATGGTAGTGTGACTTTTTGTGCTCGCGATTCAGTGAGTGTTCCCTAATTACGGAAAGTCGCATGACCCTCCTTGCGCCGCATCAGCCCGCCAACAAGTCCGATCAAGCCAAAGCCGCCCATGGATCAGCAGGATTGGCCGCCAGCAATGCTTGGAAGTCAGCGGCGTTGGCCCTCTGCCTCGGCTTGCTCGCAGTCGCCCTCTTCGCGTCTTTGGGCATTGGAGCAAAGGCGATTGCGCCGCTGGCTGCCGGGCAGGCGCTATGGGGAATTGGCACACCCGAAACACTGGTGATCATCAACGAGCTGCGCCTGCCGCGCACCGCGATTGGGCTCCTGGCAGGAATGTCCCTGGCTGTTGGCGGCGCATTGATTCAGGCACTGACCCGCAATCCGCTGGCAGATCCCGGTATCCTCGGGGTCAATGCGGGCGCCGGATTCGCCGTCGTGCTCGCTGTGGCGTTCCTCGGCATCACCCACATTTCCCAGTACATCTGGTTCGCCTTCGCCGGAGCCGTGCTGGCCACCCTCGCGGTATACCTCATTGGATCGCGTGGCCGCGGTGGAGCGACACCGGCCAGGCTGACCTTGTCCGGCGTCGCACTGGGCGCCGTGCTGGGAGGAATTTCCAACGGGATGACCCTGCTCAACCCCGAGGCTTTTGACCGCATGCGCTATTGGGGCGCGGGAACCTTGAACAACCGCACCCTGCCCATGGTGGGCGTCATCGCCCCTTTCGTTATCCTGGGGCTGGTCTTGGCGGTGCTGTGCACCCGCTCGCTGAACACATTGGCCTTGGGCGATGAGGCCAGCCTCGCGCTGGGTACCAATATCGGCCTGACCCGCGCAGTGGTGATTGTGGCGGTCACCCTGCTCTGCGGCGCAGCGACCGCCGCCGCCGGCCCGATCGGCTTCGTGGGCTTGATGATCCCGCATATCAGCCGTTGGATCGTCGGACCGGATCAGCGATGGATCCTGTGTTTCTCGATGATCCTCGGCCCGGTGCTGTTGCTCGTTTCCGATGTGCTCGGCCGCATCGTTGTCCCGCCCGGCGAAATGCAGGTGGGGGTCGTCACGGCCTTGCTTGGCGCTCCGGTGCTGATTTGGCTGGTTCGGCGCAAGCAGGCTAGCGGACTATGAGTGCTGTGGATTTTGGCCCGGGCCACCGGGTACTGCGCATTGGACGCATCTGGTTGCGCGTGCAACCACGTCAGCTGCTTCTCGCCGCACTCCTCTCGGTGTTGGCGGCCGCCCTGGGCCTCTACGCGTTGGCCACTGGCGACTACACGCTGGGCTTGGGCGAAGTGCTCAATACCCTGGCTGGAGCCGGGGAGGCCAGCAGCCAGCGGGTGGTGCTGCAATGGCGGCTGCCCCGCGTTCTGATGGCACTGCTATTGGGCGCAGCGCTAGGCGCCAGCGGGGCAATTTTCCAATCCATGACCCGCAATCCCCTGGGTTCTCCAGACATTATCGGATTCAATACCGGTGCCTATACCGGTGCGCTGGCCGTCATGCTGGTCTTCGGCGGCGGGTATTTCCAGGTGGCACTCGGTGCATTGGCTGGTGGCTTGGCCACCGCGGCCGTGGTGTATGCCTTGTCCTTTAAGAACGGCTCTGAGGGATTCCGGCTGATCATCGTCGGGATCGCGGTCAGCGCGATCCTCGCTTCGGCCAACACCTGGCTGATCTTGCGCAGCGAGCTGGAGGACGCCATGTCCGCGGCCATCTGGGGTGCCGGCTCGCTGAATGCCATCGGCTGGGACCAGGCCATACCGGCCGCAGCGGTCGCGTTGCCTCTCGCGCTGGGCGCCATGGCCTGCACGCGCAGGATGCGCCTGCTGGAATTGGGCGATGACGCTGCTGTGGCGCTGGGCGTCAACACCGAATCCAGCAAGCTGTCCTTGCTGGTGATCGGGGTGGCGTTGACTGCCCTGGCCACCGCGGCGGCAGGCCCCATCGCCTTCATCTCGCTAGCTGCTCCGCAAATCGCGCGCCGGATCATGGGCAGCGCAGGCGTGTCGTTGGCTTACTCGGCATTGCTCGGCGCCGTGCTGCTGCTGGCCAGCGATGTGCTGGCCCAGCGCGTTTTGGAGAACACTTCCCTGCCGGTTGGCGTAGTCACCGTCAGCATCGGCGGGGTCTACCTGATCTGGCTACTACTTCGTGAGGCACGACGCCAATGAGCATGACCCATCCGCAGCTATCCGCCGACCGGCTCACCTTGGGCTACGGGCCATCGGCCATCTCCGAAAACCTCTCGCTATCCATCCCCCCGGGCTCGTTTACGGTCGTCATTGGACCCAACGCCTGCGGCAAATCGACCTTGCTGCGCGCCCTGTCCAGGGTGCTGAAGCCTTCCTCCGGCCAGGTCATCCTGGATGGCAAACCGATCCTGTCCCTGCCAGCCAAGCAGGTGGCCCAGCGGCTGGGGCTGCTGCCGCAGTCCTCCATCGCCCCGGATGGCATCACCGTTGCGGATCTGATCGCCCGCGGCCGCAGCCCGCACCAAGGCTTGTTCTCCCAATGGTCTGCCGCGGACGAGCAAGCAGTGCTCAGCGCCATGCACGCCACAGGCACCACCGGGCTCTCCCGGCGGCTGGTCGACGAACTATCCGGCGGGCAACGCCAACGCGTCTGGATCGCTATGGTACTGGCCCAGCAGACTCCTTTGCTGCTGCTCGATGAACCGACCACCTTCTTGGACATCTCCCACCAGATCGAAATCATGGAACTGTGCCGCAGGCTCAACGAGCAACAGGGCAATACGGTGGTTGCGGTGCTCCATGACTTGAACCAAGCGTGCCGCTACGCCACGCACCTGATCGCGATGAAATCCGGTGAGATCGTCGCCGCAGGACCTCCCTCGCAGATTGTCACCGAGGAACTGATCCGCGAGGTTTTCGCCTTGCCCTGCACCATCATCCAGGATCCCGTCTCGCACACACCACTCGTGATCCCGCTGGGCCACGAGGCCATCTAAGAAGGAAAAGAACATGCAACCAATGACCCGACGCGTCTTTTTCGGCGCAGCTTCGCTGGCCGCAGCCCTGGCCCTGGCCGCCTGCAGCCCGAGCACCCAGGCCGCTTCCCCTTCAAGCGGCGAAGCCAGCGCAGCGTGGAGCTTCACCGATTCCGGCTATGGAAAAACCATCTCCATGGATGCTGCACCGCAAACGCTGGTCACCGATTCCTATTCGGCTGCGGCACTCTGGGACTACGGCATCCGCCCCTCGGGCGTCTTCGGATACGGTTTGGACGAGTCGGGCAGCCTGGCCCTTGGCAGTGCGGATCCAGCAGAGATGACCATCATCGGCCAGGACGGAGAGTTCAGCCTGGAGAAGTTGCTTGGCCTCGACCCGGATCTGATCGTGGGCTTCGGCAATGCCGAAGGCACGGGCTGGACCTGGTGGGATGACAAGGTCCAGGCAGAGGCCACTGCCACGGCTCCATTCCTGGGCATCAAATTTGGCAACCGGCCTGTTCTGGAGGTCATCGAGGACTATGAATCATTGGCCAAGTCATTGGGTGGGGATATTGCGTCGCAGTCCGCCGCCAAGGCCGACTACCAAGCCAAACTGGAACAGTTGCGTGCCTTGGCCAAGGACCAGCCGTTGCGGATCATCGCGCTCAATGGGTATGACGACCTGTACGTCGGCCAGAAATCACTGGGCCAGCTGGCCCTGCTGGATGAACTCGGATTCGATATTGTCGGCCAGACCGAGGACAGCGGCTGGGCTTCAATGAGCTGGGAGAAGGTTGCCGATTACCCTGCCGATGTGGTGCTGAGCTATTCGGGCACCGCGCAGCAGGTCAAGGACCATCCCGTCTTCGCGTCTTTGCCAGCGGTAGAGGCCAGCCAGGTGGTCGAATGGGATGATAAGCGTCCGTTCACCTACAGCAGCTATGCGCAATGGTTCGACGAGCTGATCGCAGTGCTCAACACAGCCAAGAGCCTGAACTAGGGGCATTGCGCCGAGGTCCGGTACCCGGGGGCCACGAGGCGCACCGGGGTGCCGGCCCCAGCAGCTCACCGAGCCTGCCTAAGCCAGCACGCCCAGCAGCACTCCCCCGAGCGCACCGATGGCCACGACAATCCATGGGGCCATCTTCCAGGCGGTCAGCAAAACAAAGCAGAGCAAGGCCAGGACGAAAGCGGGATCCGAAGTAATCGCCGAGGTGAAGACCGGGTTGTACAGTGCGGCGGCGAGCACCCCGACCACTGCCGCGTTGGCGCCATGCATGATGGCCCTGGCGGCAGGCCAGTGGCTCACCCGGTTCCAGAACGGCAGCACGCCGAGCAGCAGCAGGAAGCCCGGAAGGAAAATGGCAAGCAAGGCGATGAGCGCTCCGGCAGCGCCGCCGGGACCCGAGTCGACGAGGACGCCAAGGTACGCGGCGAAGGTGAAGAGCGGTCCGGGCATGGCCTGGGCCGCGCCGTAGCCGGCGAGGAATTCTTGGGAACTGATCAGCCCGGGATCCACGACTGCGCTTTGGAGCAGCGGCAGGACCACGTGCCCGCCGCCAAAGACCAGGGCGCCGGAGCGGTAGAACGCATCGATGAAGCCCAGCAGATCCCAGCCCGTTGCAAGGGCTGCCACCGGCAACCCGAAAAGCAGGATGGCGAACAGCGACAGGCAGCTGATGCCCACGGTCCTTGATACCGGAAACTGCATAGCCGCCGCTGCTCCGGCATCCTTGCCGCGGCACCAGAAATATCCTGCCAATGCGCCGAAGGCAATGGCCAGGACCTGCCCGAAGCTTCCGGCCAAAAGCAGCGCCGATCCGGCGGCGACAACCGCAATGGCGGCACGGGCACGATCCGGAGCCAGGTTCCTTGCCATGCCCAGTACCGCGTGGGCGATGATGGCGACCGCAACGATTTTCAGGCCGGCCAGCAGCCCGGTACCGATGGGACCGCTGAACAGCGAAGCGCCGAAGGCGAAGACCGCCATCACCACCGCAGAGGGCAGGGTGAACGCCAGGAATGCCGCCAGGGCACCGCGCATTCCGGCCCGGTGCAAGCCCAAGCCGAAACCGACCTGGCTGGATGCCGGGCCCGGCAGGAACTGGCTCAATGCGACCAGTTGGGCGTACTGCTGGTCATCGAGCCAGCGGCGGCGATCAACCAGTTCGGTGCGGAAGTATCCCAAGTGGGCGATGGGACCGCCAAAAGAGGTCAAGCCGAGCTTCAGGAAGACCTTGAAGACTTCCCTGGCCGAGCCCTGTGCCATGCGCTGTGGTTCCATGGATTCCAGCATAAGTCGTGGAGGAAAACGGAAGGTAAACAGCGATAGCGCGCCACGCTAATTGCGTGATGCCACCGGGATCCGGGGGCTGGTGCGCTTCGCGTTCCGCGCTCCTGAGATCGAGGCCAGGCCAACAGCGAGCAGTGTCAGCAAGGTACCCATGACAGTTGCGGCGGTGACGGACGACCCGGGAGCCGGGAAGAAAACGTCCAGGAGCAGCGAGCCCACCAGCTGGCCGCCAACGGCCGCGAGGCTGGTGACCAGCACTCCGAGCCGCTTGACCACCAGGGCGGTGATGCCGACGAACAGGCAACCGAGCAGTCCGCCGATGTAGTACCACCAGGTGCCTGGCAGCGGGTCCAGGCCGATGCCGGCAGGCAACCGCACCAGCATCACCATCGCCAGGACCACGAACCCGACGGCAAAGTTCACCAGGGTCGCCGCCGTGGCGCCGCCATAAGCCGCCGCTTGCGCGCCGTTGGCAGCTGCCTGGAAGCCCATGAGCATGCCGACGGCTGCCGAAAGCGCCATCGGCAGGAGCAACGCGGAAAGGTCCGCGTCGGCTCCGCGCGGACTGACCGCCCAAACCACGCCGATAATGGTCAGCACCACGCCGAGGATGCGCAAGGCATTGATCTTGCGCGGCGCGGCCCCGCCAAAGCCCACCCGGTCCATGAACATGGAACCGATTGCCTGGCCGGTCACCAGGCAGACGGTGAACAGCGCCACCCCAATGAGCGGCACCGCGGCGGCCTGGCTGAAGACAATCAGGGCACCTACCGCGCCGGCCACCAGGTACCAGCGCGGGAAACGGCCCTGGGCCAAGGCGCGCGGCACTTGCGCCACCGAGCCGCGCACCGCGGGAACAAAGATGGCCAGCAGTACCAATGCCGCCAAACCGACACCGAAGCTGATGGTTGATGCCGCGATGGCGTCCCCCAGCTTCGCGCCCAGCGCCCCGTTGATGCGAGACTGCACGCACAGCAGCAGGCCCGAAGCGATGGCAAGCAGGATGAACAGGATCTTTCCGCCGGAGCGGACCTGCGCGGTCATGGTGGTGCTGGTGGTCAACGGAGTTCTTTCACGAAGTGGAGGCTGGTGCAGAATGGCAAAAACGGGACCCGCCAGGCGGGTCCCGTTCTTGCTGGCATTACTTCGCCGCGTCGCTGGCGAGGATATGCGTCGTGGATATGACGGTGGCCTGGTCAACCACGGCCAACGCATCAATCAGCGAGGAGAGGATGAACATCGACGAGTCGACTTCCAGCTTCACCGGGTACTGGTGGATCAGCATGGCGACCATGTCGCGCACCGCTTCTGCCACTTCGTCATCGCTGAAGGCCGGGTTGTGGCCTACCAGCACGTCGGTCGGGGCGTTCTCGCGGGCGGGCACGTAGCTGACCGCGAAAGCCAGCGGAACACCGCCCTCGCGCTTCGGCTTGTCGCGCAGCACCAGGGCGCCCTGCGCGCCGGTGTGCTCGTCGAGCAGCATGCGCTGCGCCGAACCCACGGTCATCTTGGCTGGATCCCAACCGGTGTGCACCGCGTTGTAGAAATCCATCACCAGCTGGGTCAGCTCGACACTGCCGGTGGACAGGTCCTCGATCACCCGGTCATTGGTGTCGAAAACCGGTTCAGCCAGAGCCCCCGGCTCCAGGATGACATCGCGCGAGACCTGGATTTCTCCCAGGCCCAGCGACTGGCAGAAGCCAGCCGCCGCGGCAGCAGGATCGCCCGCGGTCACCGTGTAGCGGGCCTTGAGCTCCTGCGCCTGGCCGGCCGGGATCTGCTTGCGCAGCTGTTCCACCAGGGCGGTGCCAACGCCGGACCGGCGCTGCTCGGCGGCTACCTCGACATAGAGCCACAGGCGCTGCGGATGCAGCGAGGAAGCGAACACCACCCCGGCGCCGATAGCCACCTGGTCAACGGTGGCTACCAGAGTGCGGGAGAACGGTGCATCGCTGTTTTCGCGCAGCATGGTGCGATCCTGGTGGGCCTGCGGGGAACGCGGGTCGCCGAAGATCTGAAGCAGCTGGAGGTCGTCCCCGGAGCGCCACAGGCGGAATTCCAGTTCGTTCATCGGGCTCTAGGCTCCGTTCAGGCGCTCGGAAAGGTAAGCGGTGACCTGGTCCAGGGAAACACGTTCCTGGGACATGGTGTCGCGTTCGCGGATGGTCACGGCCTGGTCCTCGAGGGTGTCGAAGTCCACGGTGATGCAGAACGGGGTGCCGATCTCATCCTGGCGGCGGTAGCGGCGGCCAATGGCACCGGCGTCATCGAAGTCGATGTTCCAGCGCTTGCGCAGCTCGGCAGCCAGGTCCTTGGCCTTCGGGGAAAGGTTCTCATTGCGGCTCAGCGGCAGCACCGCGGCCTTGACCGGAGCCAGGCGCGGATCGAGCTTGAGCACGGTGCGCTTGTCCACGCCGCCCTTGGTGTTCGGTGCTTCGTCCTCGGTGTAGGCATCGACCAGGAAGGCCATCATGGAACGGGTCAGGCCGAAGGAAGGCTCGATCACGTAGGGGGTGTAGCGCTCACCGGTGGCCTGGTTGAAGTAGGACAGCTCGGAGCCCGAAGCCTTCGCATGGCTGGACAGGTCGTAGTCGGTGCGGTTGGCAACGCCCATGAGCTCGCCCCACTCCGAACCCTGGAAGCCGAAGCGGTACTCGAAGTCGATGGTGCCGGCCGAGTAGTGCGCGCGCTCGTCTTCTGGCACGTCGAACTGGCGCAGGTTCTCTTCCTTGATGCCCAGATCCAGGAACCATGCCCAGCAATCCTTGACCCACTGGTCGAAGAAGGCGGGGGCATCTTCCGGAGCGGTGAAGAACTCGATTTCCATCTGCTCGAACTCGCGGGTGCGGAAGATGAAGTTGCCCGGGGTGATTTCGTTGCGGAAAGCCTTGCCGATCTGGCCGATGCCGAATGGCGGCTTCTTGCGCGAGGCGGTGAGCACGTTGGCGAAGTTCACGAAGATGCCCTGGGCGGTCTCCGGACGCATGTAGGCCAGGCCGGCTTCGGTATCCACTGGGCCCAGGAAGGTCTTCATCAGGCCGGAGAACATCTGCGGCTCGGTGAACTGGCCCTTGGTGCCGCAGTCAGGGCAGGCGATCTCGCTCATCCCGTCCTTGGCCGCACGGCCCTTCTTGGCCTCGAAAGCCTCGATCAGGTGGTCCTGGCGGTGGCGCTTGTGGCACTGGATGCATTCGACCAGCGGGTCGGTGAAGGTGGCCACGTGGCCCGATGCTTCCCAGACAGCCTTGGGCAAGATGATCGACGAGTCCAGGCCAACCATGTCCTCGCGGCCGCGAACGAAGTTCTGCCACCACTCGCGCTTGATGTTTTCCTTCAGTTCGGTGCCCAGGGGACCGTAATCCCATGCCGAACGGGAACCACCGTAGATTTCACCAGCCTGGAAAACGAATCCTCGACGCTTTGCGAGGGAAATAACCTGGTCTAGCTTGGACTGTGGCGCCATATCAACTCCAATGGGAATTACGAGGCCGCTGGTTGCGGTCCGTAGAAAAATACATACCTTCCAAGGGTATCGTTTCCGCGGCCTGCAGACGAAGCCGAATCAGGTAACGCCGACGTGAACTTCCACGCCTTTGGCCGATTCTAACGATGCAGCGCGCTTATTTAGGGAAGAATGGAAGCCATGAGTGCCAACGAAGCTTTTGACCTAGAAATCCGCGACGAGTCCATCCGCTTGGGCCAGTTGCTCAAGCTTGCCTCCCTGGCCGAGGATGGCATCCACGCCAAGGAAATGATTTCCGACGGAATCGTCACCGTCAACGGAGAGGTGGACACCCGTCGCGGGGCGCAGATCCGCCCCGGCGACGTGGTGTGCGTGAATGGTGAATGCGTGAAGGTCACCGCGCAGCAGTAGTCAGCTTTTCCCCAGGACGACCCTGTTGAGGAACTCGGCCACATCCTGCAGTTCTTCCATGCACACCGAGTGGCCAATCTGCCGGTAGGTTTCACTGGCCAATTCGGTGTGCCCCGGAACCCACCCCAGGGTGTATTCGATCTTGTCCCGGGTGATCACCGGGTCAGCCAGGTCGCGGCCCCAGAACAGCGGCAGCGGCTTTTCTGCCAGCTTCGCGTCGTCGAATATATCCAAGGGCCCGGGATCCACTGCGAAGCCCGAGAGCCCGACGACGGCTTCAATGGAATCGGGCTGGTAGCGTGCCAATGAAGTGGCCATGGCCATGCCCTGGGAGAAACCGAGCAGGGTGATCGAGGAGTGCTGCTTTACCAGCGGTTCCAGCAATGCCCATAGCGCTTCGACGCTGCGTGCCACCGACTCGATGGAGTAGTCGATTTCCTGGGTCAGCGGGAACCAGCTGTACCCCGGGCCTGCTTGGAGCGGTGCGCGCACCGAGAGGTAAGTGAACTCTTCGGGCAGATGCTGCGAGAGCCCCATGAGGTCTTGTTCATTCGAGCCATAGCCGTGCAGGAACACCAGCAGCGGAGTTCCAAGGCGGGATTCGTCGTTACGGGAGATGATGGCCACTGGAGCCTGGTCCGGGATAGTCATAGTTCCCCAAGACTATCGAACAGGACCTCGCTAGCTCAGCGCTTCCGCGGCCCGATTCCATCAAGTCCCCGGCCACCGGCGATGGCAGCGCCCGGGTGCAGCAGAACTTCCCCGTAATCACCGTCGAATCTCCTGAAGGCGTTGGCCGGCACTATCCTGGAACCATGGTCTTCCAAGGCCTCGAAATCCAGTTGACATGTTACAAGATTATAAATCTTCAAAAAATTGCCTAGCTTTTCAAGTTTTTCGTGTTCAACTGGACCAAGGGCCTCACGGTCCTCCGGAACGCCGCTCTCGCCGGACGAGACAGCGACAGAGTTAGGAATAGGCGCCATGGACGAAATTGAATACAGCGAAGATATTCCGGGGCAGCTGCAAGAGGATCTCGATAGTTTCGGGTACATCGAACCGGACCCGGGAAGCGCTTCGTCCCTATTCGATAACGTGGACACCGTATTTTCAGTCGGCACTCCCCTGTTCGCCATGCTCTTTATCGCCGTTATCGGATTGATCATCTTCGTAGCGGTGCGCAATTACCGCAAAGCCAAGAGCGCCGGTTTTGATCCGCTGACCCTGGAAACCGAACTGATGGCAAGAGCCGCTAATTCAGCTATGCTGGCGCCGGAAAAATCCCTTGAGGACAAGCTTGCCGAACTCGATTCCCTGCACTCGCGAGGAATCATTACCCGCGACGAGTACTTGCAGGCGCGCCGGGACGCTTTGAGCGACTAGCACGGCGGTTCATGGAATCATCCTCGGGAATGATTGACTATAAGTTACCCTTTGGTAACAATAGATTCGTGCCAAACGATTCTGCTTCTGAACCATCAACATCCGCCAATGCCCCACTGCATCCGTGGCGCCGCTATGTCGCCATTGGGGACTCGTTCACCGAGGGCATCGGCGACCCCGACCCGTCGAGCACCGGCCGCCACCTTGGCTGGGCCGACCGCTTGGCCCATGAGCTCAGCCGCACCGTCCCGGACTTCTCGTATGCCAATCTCGCCATTCGAGGCCGGCTGATTGGCCAGATCGTTGCCGAACAGCTCGATCCCTGCATTGACCTGAAGCCCGATCTGATCTCGCTCTGCGCAGGCGGCAACGACGTCCTGCGCCCGGGCGGGGATCCAGACAAGATTGCAGATATCCTCGACAATGCGGTAGCCAAGCTCACCGATACGGGTGCCACGCTCTTGCTCTTCACCGGGCCCGATATTCGCGATACCCCGGTTTTGGGAAGCATCCGAGGCAAGGTGGCGATCTACAACGAAAACGTGCGCACCGTAGCCGCCCGCCACGACGCCATCGTGGCGGACATGTGGGCCTTGCAGGAGTTGCACCAATCCCAGATGTGGGCACCGGATCGCCTGCACTTCTCCCCCGCCGGGCACCAGCGCATTGCCGCCATGGCACTGGACTCGCTGAACGTCGCGCATCCGCTGGACACCGAAATCGTTCCGGCCGTGGATGAACGCAGCTGGCGGGAAGCCCGCAAGGAGGATCTGCAGTGGGCGCGTGAGCATCTTGCTCCCTGGGTATTGCGCCGCCTGCGCCACCAGTCCTCCGGCGACGGCATCACCCCGAAGCGGCCCTCGGCCACGCCGTTTGCGCAGACCAAGCCAAACGACTCGCTCGGCGCCGGCGACAGCGCCAAGTAGGCACGAAAAGCCTGAAGCAGTTCCACCGATTACTGGCGGAACTGCTTCAGGCTTTGAAATCTTCCCGAGCCCCTTCCGGGGCTCAGTCTCCGAACACCAAGGTCCGAAGCACGCCGTCGAGCTGCGTGGCGTCGGTCAGGAATCCATCGTGGCCAATCGGCGAATCAATGTAGTGCACCGGTTTTGGCTTGGCCAGCGACGAGGCCAGCTTCACTGACTGCTCAGGAAAGTACAACCGGTCAGTGGTTACCGCGGCAACCACCACGTTGATCTTCGCCAGTCGCGCCAAGGCGGCTTCCAGGGATTCATGGCCGCGAGCCACATCATGGCTCATCAGCGCCTCGGTGAGCACCAGGTAGCTGTTGGCGTCGAAACGATTCACCAGCTTGCTGGCCTGATGGTCAAGATAGCTTTCCACCTGGTACCGCCCGCGAGGCCCCTCGAGCAGACCCGTCGGCTTCTCGCCATCCTGCGGGTTGCGCGAGAAACGGGTTTCAAGCTCGGCCTCGGAACGATAGGTGATGTGGGCCAGGCGGCGAGCCAAGCCAAGACCGGCGTCCGGGCGGGCATCGTTGCCGTAGTAGTCGCCATTGCAGAAGTGCGGGTCCAACCGGATGGATTGGGTTTGCACCTGTGCAAAGGCAATTTGCTCGGCAGTCGCCTGCGCGCTCGAGGCCATCACTACGAGATTCTTGACCTGGTCGGGGAACTCGACGGCGTATTCCAACGCGCGCGCACCGCCCATCGAACCGCCAATGACCGCATGCCAGGAATCAATTCCCAGTTTCTTGGCCAGCCGCGCTTCAAGGCGCACCGAGTCCTTGATGGTGACGAAGGGAAAGCTCGAACCGTAGGGCAGGCCCTGGTCGCCCAAGGACGAGGGGCCGGTGGAACCATTGCAACCACCCACCATGTTGATGGACACGACAAAGTACTCATTGGTGTCAACCGTGGCGCCGGGGCCTACGAGCTCTTCCCACCAGCCGGCGCTTTGCGAATCGCCTTGCGCAACGTGGGCGTCACCGGTGAGCGCATGCATCACCAGCACCGCGTTGGAGCCATCAGCTGCTAGCGTCCCCCACGTTTCATAGGCCAGCACCACGTCCGGAAGGAATCCACCGAATTCGAAGTGGTGCTCCCCCACGGACTTACGGCGCAAAATGCCGTCTTGCCCGCCGGCGAGCTCTTCGGCGCGCAGAGTATCTTCAGTAGTCACAATGGATGCCATGCCTAGAGGGTTTCCTGCAGTTCCTTGTTCTCGAGGGCTGCAACTGCTTGGAAGCCCAGTTCCAGATCGGCCAGAATATCCTTGATATTCTCCAGTCCAACGCTCAGCCGCACCAGTCCCGGGCTCACGCCGGCCGCAACCTGCTCAGCTTCGGAGAGCTGGGCGTGGGTGGTGGAGGCCGGGTGGATGACCAATGAGCGCACGTCGCCGATGTTCGCGACATTGGAGTGCAATACCAGTGCGTCCACGAAGGCCTGGCCGGCTTCCGAACCGCCCTCCAGTTCGAACGCGATGATCGAGCCGGCGCCCTGATCGCTGTACTTCTGCGCACGCTCATGCCAAGGCGAGGACTTCAGGCCTGCGTAGGCGACCTTCTGCACTTCCTCGCGGGCTTCGAGCCAGTTGGCAACTTCTACGGCATTCTGGCCGTGGCGTTCAATGCGCAGCGACAAGGTTTCCAGGCCCTGTGCGATCAAGAACGCGTTGAACGGCGCAACCGAGGAACCCAAATCGCGCAGCAACTGCACGCGGGCCTTGAGGATGTAGGCCAGATTGGCGCCCAGGATGCCGTTGACACCCAGGTCGCGGGCGAAGACCAGGCCGTTGTAGGACTCGTCCGGGGTGTTGAAGCCCGGGAAGCGGTCGGCGTCCTTGGCGAAGTCGAAGTTGCCCGAGTCCACGATGACACCGGCAATGGCACTGCCGTGTCCGCCGAGGAACTTGGTGGCTGAATGGATCACGATATCCGCGCCCCACTCGATCGGGCGGATCAAGTACGGGGTGGCCAGGGTGTTGTCCACCAGCAGCGGCACGCCAGCTTCGTGGGCGATCGCCGAGATGCCCTCGATGTCCAGGACGTCCTGTCGCGGATTGGAGATGGTTTCCCCGAAGAAGGCCTTGGTGTTCGGACGCACCGCGGCGCGCCAATCATCCAGGTTGTCCGGGTCGGAAACGAAGGTGACCTCGATGCCCAGGCGCTTGAGCGTGTGCTTGAGCAGGTTCTGGGTTCCGCCGTACAGGCTGGGGCTGGCCACCAGGTGGTCGCCGGCTTCGGCCAAATTCAAGATGGCGAAAGTGGTGGCAGCCTGTCCCGAGGAGAGCAGCAGTGCTCCAACGCCGCCCTCCAGGTCAGCGATGCGGGTTTCCACCGCGTCGGTGGTCGGGTTGCCGATACGGGTGTAGATCGGCTCCAGTTCCTGCAGCGCGAAACGTGCAGCAGCGCTCTGGGCGCTGGGGAAGACGAAAGAGGTGGTTTGGAAAATCGGGAGAGCCCGTGCCCCGGTCGTCGGATCCGGGGTCTGGCCGGAGTGGATCTGACGGGTTTCAAATGACCAGTTATTGCTCATGGTTTCCTCCAAATAGCGTTTCATGACTATGGGGGTACGCCACTGAAAAGACACCGACAGGAAGCACCATATCGTGACGACTTCCAGGGGTAACCCGCGCTTGTCCTTGATGCCTTGTGCGTTCAAGGGCCAGGTCTTCACCCGGGGCACCCCACCGCGGTTGGAGGGTTGCCGCCCAGTAAGCCGGGGCTTGTTACTGGGACTCATGACCTGGTACCAGTTTGCCCGAAAACCGAAGATCTTTGCAACGCAAGGGCTGGTGATTGGACTCAATCGGTCATATTTCGCGAATATTGCAGGTTCATCGCAGAGTATTCGATAGCATCACGGAACTTAGGTGTGCCTAAGTAGAGACTCGCATCACATGTTGTCATGATGGGCACATGATGAGGCTAGATCACGTAAGTTATGCATGCGGCCCGGACGGGCTGTTGCCAACCGCTGAAAGAATCTCCGAGTCCCTTGGACTGGAATTCGTCAAGGGCGGCGTGCATCCACGATTCGGAACACGCAATGTCATCTTCCCGCTCAAGCATGGCCAGTACCTGGAGGTGGTTGAAGTCCTGAACCACCCGGCCAGCGACAAGGCACCCTTCGGACAGGCGGTTCGCGCCCGTTCGGAGCTCGGCGGCGGCTGGATGGGCTGGTGCGTCTCGGTGGAGGATCTATCCAGTGCCGAGGACCGCTTGGGCCGCAAGTCGGTGCCGGGCAACCGGAAGTTCCCTGATGGCCGCGAACTGACCTGGCAGCAGATTGGCATCAAGGGCCTGATCGCCGATCCGCAGTGCCCGTACCTGATTTCCTGGGATGAAGGATCCGAGGAGCTGCATCCGTCCAAGGCGCTGGAACCTGCCGGCGCCATCAGCCAGATCTCCATCGCCGGCTCGCGTGAACGGGTGCTGGATTGGCTGGGCCAGCCGCAGAACGTCAATTTGGGCGCTGTCACCATGCAATATGAAGCGCCGAATGGCACTCCGGGCATCATGTCGGTTACCTTTGAGACCGAGTCCGGAACCGTGGTGCTGTAAACAGTTCCGCAGAGATCGCAAGTAGGCGGGGACAATGGCGTCCCCACCTACTTTCTTTTCCTTAAGGCCGGTCCAGCCGCTTCCCCAGGACCGCGACGTGCTGGTCTTCGAAGCCCCGCCGTTCATAGAAATCGATGACGGCAGAGTTCTCCTCGCGGACCATGAGCTGCACCTTGGGCACGCCGAGATCCCGCAGCCACAGGACAGCGGCATCCACCAGCGCCCTTCCCAGGCCGTTGCCCTGCCGGCACGGATCCACCGCAACATAGTAGAGCCAACCTCGGTGGCCATCATGGCCAACCATCGCAGTAGCCATGAGTTGATCGTTCTCAACGATGGACAGCACCGTGGAAGTAGGCTCGGCCAAAGCCCGTCGGGCGTCGGCGAGCGCATCATTCCACGGACGAGTCAGCCCAGTTGCTTCCCACAATTCAACTGCTTGGCGAAGGTCCTCCTCGCGCAGCACGGTAATCTGCATTGGCTCAGCTTACCGGCGCTACTGGCCGATTCCGATGGCCGGCCCGACCAAGGCGTATCCCACGAAGCCGATGGCATCAAGCAGGAAGTGCGCGATAACCAGCGGCATCACCCGCCCGTACTTCTGGTATACCCAGCCGAAGACGACGCCCATGAGCATATTGCCGATCATCGGCCCCACCCCCTGGTAGAGGTGGTAGCTGCCTCGGATTATCGCAGAACCAATAATGGTGCTCCACAAGCCCAGCTTCAATTTCTTGGCGTAGGTGAACAGGAATCCGAGCATCAGCACTTCTTCGAGGACTGCATGACGTGCAGCCGACAGCAGAAGCACGGGAACGCTCCACCAATAATCGCCTAGATTCGCTGCTGACAGTGCTGTGGTGACGCCCAGTGCCCGTCCAGCGGCATAGACGCCCAGCGTTCCCACTCCCATGGCCAAGAACATCCCCGCCCCGAGCAGTGCGTCCTTGCCCGGCTTGCGCATATCGAAACCGATGTCCCGGATAGTTCGTCCGGTCGTGCGCTTCATCAGGTAGAGCGCCAGCACGACGGGTACCAATGCAAAGAAGATGTCCAGCAGCTGGTAGGAGAAATCAAAGAACTCGCGGGTGCTCAGCGGGTTGTTCAAGGATGTAGTCTGCTCGCGCAGTGGCGCCCGGGTGACCTTATCGGCAAAGCTCAGCAGCGAGTAGACCGCGCTTTGTCCCAAAGACAGGGCAAGAACCAAGACGATCTCGAACTTGAGGGTCTCGCGGGTTGCTGTCTGCTTAACTTGTTCAGCGTTCACGTTTCCGATCATAGGCTGATCTGGCTGTGCGCGTACTGAGCAGCCACGTGGCAAACCTGCGATAGCCTGAGGTTGAGACCACCAGCAAGCTGAACGAGAAGAGTGCGAGTGAGCCGTCCTGCCACCATTGGAGAACTGCAGATTGCCCGTCAGCTCTGCCCCGATCTTTCCTGGGAAGACGCGGCGGTGAACGAAGGCGGACAATTCCACAAGGTGGTCATTGGCAATCCGCAAGCGGTGATTCGCATGGCGCGCACGCCAGCGGCCACGGAACAGATGCCCCGTTCCGTCAAGCTGCTGTCTTTGCTGGAGGGCCAGCTCAACTACCAGATTCCGGTGGCGGTTTCCGAGATCCTGCACGTCGACGGACTCAGCTCCGTGGCCATGTCTTTCATCCCCGGCAGCGCCCATGAACCGCATTACGGGGATCCGAAGGTGCTGGGACAGCTGGTCAAGGATTTGGCCGAGCTGCCGCTGGAGCCGATCAGCGAGCATCTGGCCAAACCGTTTTCATTCCGTGGCGAATGGACCCAGGCCAGGCAGCAGCAATGCTTCGATGCGCTGCCCGAGGAGCTGCGAGGGCCTGCTACTGAGCTCTGGGCCCAGCTCGATATCCTGGCGCAGGTTCCTGCGGGCTTGGTTCATGGCGACTTGGCCGGCCACAACATGCACTGGATCGGCGAGAAACTGGTTGGCATCTTGGACTGGGACCTGGCCGCTGCGTGGGACCCGGCTTTGAACACCGCTTACCTGAGCCTGTGGCATGGGTTGGAAATGGCGGATTTGATTGCTCCCAGCGCCGAGGAAGCATACAGGGCCAAAATCTGGTTGGGCCTGATGAGTCTTGAACGGCTATCGGATACGCTCTCGCGCACCGACAACCCGAAGATGGGCAAGCTCATGCGCAAGATTGGTCCGCGCATCCTCACCGCTGCGCAGTCAATCAATGGCTAGGACGCATATTCTCGAGCCCCATCAGGTCGCTGCCAGGCTAGCCGCCCGCCGTGGCGCACGCGAGCTGGCACTAACCGGGGAAGGCACCGAATTCCTTTTCTACAGCTCGCTGCGCGGGACCCGCTACGAGGGCTACCGCATCCCTCGAATGCGGGTCTACAACACCAGCAACAATCCGCAGATTCCGGCCAGCAGCCTTCAGATCAAGGAATTGAACTGCAGCATCTGGGCTCAACAACATGGGTTGCCCAGCGCACGGGCAATTGATCTCGTAGATCAAGACGGGTACCCGGTGTTGATCACCGAAGTCATCGAAGATGACGGCTCACCAGTGGACGCTCACGCATTGGGCTCGTTGCTGGCTTCTTTGCACGAACTTCCGCCGCTCGCTTTCGACGAGGAAGGCAGCCAGGCCGGCACAATTTATGCGACGGTTGCCCAGCGCATCGCTGACCGCTACGCGAAGCTAGCCCGCCAGCATGCGATGCCAGCCTTGCCATCGGCCGACGTGTTGCGTGCTCTTCTCGAAAGATCCTTGCACCGGCGCAGCCTGTTGCATCTGGATATCCGTAGGCAGAACGTTCGTGTTCTGGCTGGAATGCCCCTGGCCATATTCGATTGGAGTAATGCCCTCTGCGCTGCCCCGGAGATGGAACTGGCACGCATCGAGGAATACGCTGCCATTGCCGAAAACGGTTTGGACAGCGAGCGCTTGCGTACTGCATACACCGGAAATGGCGGCAGTTTCGACGACACTTCGGCAGCGTGGACTGTGCTGAGGCTGGATGCTGCGGTGATGCTCGCCGGGGTATTCAACTCCGTGGCTCCCAATAGCAATCGTGAACAGCTCTTCCTCGCGCGAAGCCGGGCGTTGCTTGAAAACCTGGGCTCCTCGCTTTGACCTGTGCGGCCGGCCCTGCTTGTTGCGCGCTTTGCTTTGACAGGACCAGCGCAGGCCATCGGAAAAGATAGTGCTTGGCATCCGCTGGTTCCGCAAGCACAAACGCCGACCGGACCAGCAGCTCGGTGGGCAGTTCCAGCGCAGCTAGGATTTCTCCTCGGGCCGATATTCCGCCACGTCCATGGCTGCACGCATGCCGGCCTTGGCCAAGGCACCCAGTTGCTCGCTTGTGGCGTCGTTGTCCGTGATGATGCCGGTCAGGTTCTGACGATCCAAGATGACAAACGAGCGCCTGCCGATCTTCGATGAATCGGCCACCAGGTAGCTGCTGCTCGATTGCCGGATCATTTGCTCATTGACTGCCGCTTCCATTTCATCGCTGACCATCGGACCGACTTCGGGATCCAACCCGTTGATTCCGACAAAAGCCAAGTCAATGGTGATCTTTGCCAGAGAGGACTGCGCCATTGGACCAACCAGCTCGTAAGAACGGTCGTTGAGCACGCCGCCAGTAACCATCACCCGGATATGCGGGCGGACGGCCAGCATCGAGGCAATGTTCACCGCGTTGGTGACCACGGTCAACGTGACCCGGCCCGGTTCACCCACCAGGTCTTGGCGCAGGCTCAGTTCGCTGGCGATCGCCTTGGTGGTGGTTCCCCCGGATAATCCGATGACCATATTCTGCGAGACCATGTCGGCTGCCAGCTTCGCGATTTGCGCCTTCGCGCGGTCGTTGCTATCGCGCTGGTAGCGGGAAGGCAGGTCGTAGGCCACCGAGTTGGAGACCGCACCTCCGTGAGTGCGGGTAAGCAGTGATGCGGCGGCCAATGCGTCCAGGTCCCGGCGCGCCGTGGCCGGGCTGGTACCCAGTTGCTTGACGACTTCCTCTACATCGATCTGGCCGCGGCTGGCCAGCAGATCGAGGATCTGGTTCTGCCGTTCCTCGCGTTTCATCGTGCGCGCTCCTTAATTTTCCAGTTCATCAAGCGTGCAGCGCAGTTGGCGCACCTGTTGCTCAGATACTTCGATGGTATCGGCATAGCGGGTCTTGGCAGAAGAATGAACGGCTGCGACTCCCAGTCTGCGTACGGATTCAATATCTGTTGCCTGCAGCCCGCCACCGCACATGATCTCGATCCGGCTGCCGGCGGCTTGAACCATGGCCTCGATCGTGGCCATGCCCTGGCCAACGGTTCTTCTCCCGCCGCTGCTGAGCACTCGGTGAGCCGGGAACTCCAGAAGCCTGGCAAGTTCCCCTATTGGGTCTCGGCTGGCATCGATGGCCCGGTGCACCGTGATTTCCAGCCTCTGGTTCACCGCCAGGGCGGCCTCGGCCCAGGGCCGCATCATGGCCAAGTCCAGTGCCCCGCGTGGATCCAGCGCACCGAGCACTATCCCGTCTACCCCCGCGGCAGCAAGACGTGCAGCTTGCCTCTCCATGAGCGCGGCTTCCTCGGTGGTGTAGCGGAAATTTCCCGGACGGCTGCGCAGCAGTGCGTGCACCCCTCGTGGAGGCCGATGCTCAAGGATCTGTTCGAGCGCTTCCGGGTTTGGCGTGAGCCCGCCTAGTTCCAGCGCTTGGCAGGCTTCGAGCCGATCGGCTCCGGCCCGCGTTGCCCGTTGGGCGCATGCACCAGACGTGGCCACGATTTCCAGCGCCGGCAACGCCGTGCCCACGGCTATTTCACCGCACCGGCAGCCAGGCCGCCGATCAGCCGCTTCTCGATCAATGCGAAGAGCACGATCACCGGAACGATGGCCACAATGGATACTCCGAAAACGTATTGCCATGCAGTGGAGTACTGGCCAACGAACTTGGTCAACGCGACGCTCAACGGCTGGTTCTCGGCGGTGGAGAGGATCACCAGCGAGGCAGCGAATTCATTCCAGCAGGAAACAAAAGTGAAGATCACTGCTGTGACAATACCCGGCCAAACCAGTGGAAGGTTGATGGTGAACAGCACCCGCAGCTTTCCAGCCCCATCAATCTGCGCAGCTTCATCGATGCTGCGTGGTACGCCTGCGAAGAAAGAGTGCATGATCCATACCGCGAAGGCCAAGTTGAAGGCGGCATTGATCAGGATCATTGCCAGCCAAGTGTCGTTCAGATTCCAAGCCAGCATCTGCTTGAACAAACCTGCGGTGAGCACGGCAGGTTGCAGCATCTGCGTGACAATCACCAAGAACATGAACACCATCTTGCCCGGGAACTTGAATCGGGCGGTGTAGTAGGCGGCCGGGGTCGCGACCAGCAGTACCAGCAAGGTGGCGAAAACCGCGATCACGATGGTGGAGATCAAGTTGTAGGGCACCGGAGTTTCCGGGGTGTCCCACATGGTGATGTAGTTGGAAAACTGCGCACCATCCTGCGGCAGGTATTTTGGCGGGATAGCCAGGATTTCGGATTGGGTTTTCAGCGACCCGATCAGCATCGTGCCGTAGGGAATGAGGAAGATAATGACTACCGCGAAGCCTACAACCATCCGGCCGATGACAGTCTTCTTCGCGGCTCGATCTTCGGTTACCAAAAATGTCACGGCTAGATCTCCTGCATGGGTTTGACGGTTTTCACGTAGATCGCCACAATCACCAGCACGATTGCGAAATTCACAACCGAAAGTGCCGAAGACAGATCCAGTCGGCGGTCGAATTGCAGCACCTTGAAGATGTAGGTCATCAGCGTGTCTGCGCTGTTGCCGGGGATGGATCCGGTCATCACTTTCAATATCGGCAAGTTATTGAAGACGTTGATGATGTTAATCAGCATCGAGACGGCCAGCGCGGATCGCAGCTGGGGAATGATCACCAACAGGTAGGTTTTCCATCTACCGGCTCCATCTACGCGGGCTGCTTCCAAAGTTTCTTGCGGGATTGCTTGCAACCCGGCCAGCAGGGTGTAGGTCGTAAAAGGGATGGAAACAAAGATGGCCACAACTACCGAAACGGCAATGGCGGGAACGGCGTTCTTGGTCCATCCGTAGCCTTCATCCATCAAGCCGAGTTGAACAAAGAAGTGGTTGAAGATGCCGTAGTTCGGATCCAGCCCGTAGTAGAAAACTGTGGTGGTCATGACTACTGAGGCGGCCCATGGGACGATAACCGCCATCCGGACGATGGTGCGTCCAGGGAAGGGTTTGTTCAAGAACTGGGCCAGGACCAGTGACAGCAGCACGGTAATGACCACCACCGACACCACCCAGAGAACGGTGTTGAGCAAAACGCGGGGCAAGACCGGGTCTTGGAAGATGGTCACGAAGTTCTCCAGGCCTGCCGATTCAAGATCGGTTCCCACCGAAGAGATCTTCCTGGTCGAGTTGTAGATCATGTAGCCGGCGGGGAACACCACGATGGCCAGGATCAGCAAGAGTGCCGGCCCAATCCATGGCAAAGAAGACAAGAATGTCTGGGAATCCGTGCCTCGGCGGCGGGTGCGCCGGGCCCGGTTCGTAGCTGGCAGTACGGAGCTCATAGTCGGCTCGCTTTCGTTGCGTTCGGCCAGGTAACCCTGGGACCGGAGATTCTCGGTTGTCCAGCACGGCAGGCCCGGCGGTGTTACGCCGGGCCTGCCGTGGAATGCTTCCGGTAGCAGTTCCTAGCTTGCGGCGTCGGCCTTGGCTTGGATGCTCTCGAGTACTTCCTGAGCAGACTTGCCGGTCCCCAACTCGCCCATCAGTGACTTGAATGCACCATCGGTGGCGTTCCATGCCGGGTTTGTCGTCGGGTAGAAGACCGCGTTAGGCAACATGTCCAGGAATGGCGTGAGTGTTTCGTCTCCAGCCATCTTCTCGGAGCCGGACTTCGTCGTTGGCAAGAATCCTTCGGTGCTCACCCAATCGGTGTAGACGTCAGCGGAGAAGAAGTAGTCCATGAATTCTTTGACGGCAGCAGACTTGCTGCCGTCATTCCTGAAGGACATCAAGCGATCGGCAACACCCAGCGTTGCAGGCTCACCGGATTTCGTCGGCACGGCAGCCACACCGTAGTCCAGCTTCGGGTTCTCGTCCTCAATCTGCCCGATTGTCTGCGGCAGCGCGTAGGCGAAGCCGAGCTTGCCTTGGACGAACGTGTTGAGCATCGGGGTACGCTGTGTGGCACCGGGATCATTCTGGGTGACACCGTCGTCTACCATCTTCTTCATGAACTCGGCCGCTTCGAGGTTTTGCGGCGTATTCACCGAGATCTTCTGCGAGTCTCCGAAACTGCCACCGTTTCCGGCGAACCAGATCAGCGATTCGCCCTGGGCTTCCTCGCTGCCCAGGGGCATCCCGTAACCATCGGCCTTGGTTTTCTCGCTGATCAGCTTCGATGCATCATGGAGTTCTTCCCAGGTGGTAGGAACGGCATCAACGCCGGCTTCTTCCATCAGGGCCTTGTTGTAGAACAAAGCCCGGGCCGAAGCGATCAATGGCAAACCGAATTGGGTGCCTTCGAACTTCTCCGCGTCCGCAAAAGTCGTTTGGAAATCATCGATGGTTTCCTGCGAGGCAATGTCACTTGCCGGTGCAAGCAGGCCCTCGGCAGCGAACTCCGCGAAGGCTCCGCCGTTGTAGATGTCAGGAGCTTGTCCACCCTGCAACTTGGTTTTCAGCACACCCTCGATGTTTTCCCAAGACTGGACTTCGAGGTTGACGTCAATGTTCTCGTGCTCGGCTTCGAAGTCAGCGATTACGCCTTCCCAGAGGCCCTTGGTCCCATCCGAGTAAGTCGGTACGAGCATGTTCAAGGTCGTAGTGCCACCTGAAGCATCCGCGGATCCGCCACCATTATCAGAAAAACCGCAACTGGTCAGTAGCAATGCCGCGGCTGTTGAAAGGGCGAGAACCCCGGTTCGCGTCGTACGTTTCATGGTTGCTCCTCATCGCTGTGATGCTTTTGCATCGATGCAAGTGTGAATAATTCGTGACTTTTCTTGCCGATATAAATCAAGAAAAGTCAGATTCACTAAAAAGTATGAAGTGTTACAGATCACAGGTCAAGAGAATTTTGATATTTAGAGATTTAACTTGTTCGAAAAAGCTCATAAGTAATCATTAATGCATGCTTCTTTGCCAGTTTAGTGCTCAAGCAAGGCAAAGAGGCGGAGCAGGCGGGCCGCTTCTGAGGCCAAGGCTGCGCGGCCAGCGCCCACATATTTGCGTGAGTCAACGGCACCAGGATTAGCTTCGAGCCAATCACGCACGGCACGGGTAAAGAATCCATTCAGGTGCGTGGAAACATTAATCTTGCGCATGCCGGAGTTAATCGCCTTGACCAGCGTAGTGTCGGGGACCCCGGATGACCCGTGGAGCACCACTGGTATGGCCAGCGTTGACGAAAGCTGCTCAATCAGTGGCAAGTCCAGGCTGGCAGATCGCTCAAGCATGGCGTGCGAGGAACCGACGGCCACGGCGAGGGCATCAACCTCTGTCAGAGAATGAAAATGCCGTGCTTCGACAGGGTCGGTGCGTACCCCAGGAGCGTGGGCACCGTCCTTTCCGCCAATTTCTCCAAGTTCTGCCTCGACGTAGACCCCTTGGCGATGGGCGGCTTCCACTACTCGTATGGTGGCTGCAACGTTCTGCTCAAAGGGCAGTTTGGCGCCGTCGAACATGACCGATCCAAATCCCAGATCCATTGCCTGGTATACCAGCGATTCATCCTCGGCATGATCCAGATGCACAGCCACCGGGACTTCGGCAGATTCGGCCAATGCCAGTGTTGCAGCGGCAATCGAGTGGAGTCCACCGTGGTATTTCACGCAATTCTCGCTAATCTGCAAGATCACCGGCAACCCGACCTGCTCAGCACCACCGATTATGGCTTGGGCGGTCTCGAGGTGAATAACATTAAAAGCTCCTTGGCCTCGGCGTTGCTTTACTGCCTGATCCATAATTTGGCTGGTGGGAACCAATGGCATGGTCGTGCTCCTTAGATTTGTTCGTTCGCAGGGATAATGCGGTAGTTGGTGTCTCTAGCCAGCTCGATGTGCTGGGGTGACAGGCTCCCTGCAGTTGGCATGAGTACCGTAGCCGCGGACCAGGCGACAGCCCGTCGCAAGATCGCTTCCCGGTTCAGCAGCTGCACAAACCCCGAGGCGATAGCGGCCACGGCCGAATCCCCTGCCCCAGTTGGGTTCCCGGACAGCGTTCGGTTGAGTTTGGCATGGGCGACCTGCGGTGTTTCCCTGGTGAAGTGGTACAGCCCTTGGGCCCCGGCACTGACATAGACTTCCGGGGCGCCAAGACGCAGCAATTCCCGCGCTCCCCCACCTATGCTGGCGCAACCGGTGGCCTCGCGCAGCTCATGATCGTTGGGCTTGAGAACTGCCCCGCATTTGGCAGCGAGCAGCAGGTTTGGCCCGCTGGTATCCACCACAGTCCACAGTCCTTGGCCGGTGGCGTGGCCAATGAGCCTGCTGATTGTTTCCTTGGGAGTTCCCGGTGGCCAGGATCCGCAGATGGCCACCGCGCTCGCTGTCGATAGCAAGGCCTGGAACTCGTCTTCTATACGCGACCATTCGGCAGTTGCCAGCGCGGTACCTGTTTCGTTGAAGATGCTCGTCATGTCGGACTCCGCGTCATGGAAAGCCATGGAGCGGCGGGTGGGGACAGAAGTGCGAACCGGATTGATCGCAATGCCCTGCTGTCCTAATTCGACAGCGAATTGCTCTCCAAGGCTGCCACCCAGCGGACATATGACTTCGACGTCAATGCCCTGGGAGTGCAGTACCTTGGCTACGTTGATCCCCTTGCCACCTGCTTGGCGATGCTGCAGCGTGACCCTGTGGCTGGAGTCCAGCTTCAAATTCGGGGTCAAGTAGGTTTCGTCCATGGCCGGATTCGGCGTGAAGCTAAGAATCATGGGTGGCGCCCTGCCCCGGGACGTGTTGCCTGGCGGGCGAGCAGCAAGGCACCTTGCAACCCTGCCTCCGCGCCAAGCCGCGCCGGAACAATCCGTGGTCTGCGTTGGAAAGATAATCGCCGTTCTAGCGATTGTTCTATCTCAGCAAAGAACGATGGCCCGGCTTGAGCCAAACCTCCGCCAATGATGATTCCTTCTGGCGCGGTTGATGAGCATAGTTGAGCCAGCGTGAAGCTCAGAGCCTCAATGGCCTCCGCGATGATCGTTGCCGCTTTGGCGTCTCCAGCGGCCCGGGCGGCGAAGATTTCTTTGGCACCGGCCGATGTTCCCGTGGCTTGTTCGTATCTTCGTGCGATGGCACCGGCCGAGGCGAGGGTTTCCAGGCAGCCTGTGGCACCGCAAGCACAGAGCAGGCCTCCGGGGACCGGCGCATGCCCCAGTTCCCCTGCGTACCCGCCAGCTTCCAAGAGACGGCCGTCGACCACCAAGGCCGACGCAATCCCGGTTCCTATGATCAAAATGGCGCTGTTGCGCCGCAGTGCGTCGTCGTGTGCGCCGCTTCCTAACTCCAGTTCTGCACGGGCAGCCGAAGCCACATCATGCCCGAAGCCCACAGGCAGTCCGAGCGCGTCAGAGACCAGCCGCTTCATCGGAACATCGCGCCAGCCGAGGTTCGCTGAGAACACTGCCATCTCGGCAACCGGGTCTACCAATCCGCAGACCACCAGGCCCGCTGCCGCCGGCTGCTGGTCATTCGCTTCACGGAGCTTGGCTGCGAGCCCGAGCAACTGGTCAACGAGTACCTGGGCGGCAAGCTGCGGGGATGCCTTGCGCGTAGGTTCTCGCAGTACCCGGAGAATTTCACCTTCTTCTGTGGCCAGCCCGGCTTTAACGTCGGTGCCTCCGACATCGAAGAGCAGATATCGCTTTAACATGGCTGAGTACTCAGCCTTCCAGAATCACCGAGCGCGTGAGGTTGCGCGGGTGGTCCGGGTCCATCCCCCGGGCACGCGCCCGGTCCAGGGTGACCCTGTGAATGTAGGCAAGCTCGGCCAACGGGTGACGGTCTTCATTGATGTAGATGGCGCCAGTGCTGCGCACCTGGATATCCAGGTCCTCGGGCTGTTCGCCGAGCATCCACGTCACTCGGTTGGGCGCGGCAATGGCGATCGGCCCGTGACGGTAGTCCATTGCAGGGTAGGCTTCGGTCCACCCTTGGACAGCCTCTCTCATTTTCAAGGCGGCTTCATGGGCCAGGCCCACGGAGAATCCCCGTCCAAGGAAGGTGAATTGTTCTGCGTCCACTAGTTCTTGTGGTGTTGGCGAGTTCACCAGCGCTTCGGCTTGGGTCATTGCGTGATCCAGCTTTTCCCCCACGCTGGAGAGCAAATAAGCCAGGGCAGTGGTAGCAAAACGCGTCTGGACGACGGACTGCTCATCGGCATAAGGCAGCTGAATCACGGCATCGACCCTGTCCACTATGGGCGAGGCCACGTCCCCGATGATGCCTACGGTGTGGATGCTGTCATCGAGTTCGGCCAGCAGTTGGAGCACTTCAGAGGTGGTGCCCGAACGAGTAATCGCAACCACGGCATCGTAGTCACGCGTAGCGATACGCGCTTCAGATGCGGCGAAGGCATCAGTCACACCGTGGCCTGCTGCTTCTCTCGCCGCGGCATAGGCTTCAGCCATGAACCATGATGTCCCGCATCCCACTACGGCAACCTTCGCGCCCTTGGCCGGCAACAGGTTTTCGCGCTGTTGCTGCGCTACTGCACGACGCCACATCTCTGGTTGCGAGACCAGCTCTTCTTCCATATGTGCGCCTAGCACGGTTCGCTCGCTCATGCGTTTGCTCCTTTTGGCATGCAGTGCCCGACAGATCAGGATTGATGTTTTATGATTATTTTTAGATGATAACAGTCAGAAACAATCTATTTCGAGTATAGGGTGAGAAACCCGTCTTGAGAATGCCTGCCCAGAAATTCTCCAATTCCCGCCAGTGGCAGACCGCTCCCAAAAGTGCGGCAGCAATCGACTATTGATGGGAATTAACTAGTCAGCGAGGAAATTACCGCGTTGTTCCAGGCATGCAGATTCTGCTCGTCCGATAGCCGGTCCACTGATGATCAACCTCGGCGAAATGTGTTCCCACCACAAGCCACGTGAGATTTGGCTTGATCGACCGATGGGATTACCGGCTTGGGCATAAAGAAAGCCCGCCTGAAAAATTTTCAAGCGGGCTTTCATGCACCGTTTCCGGTGCAAACAATATCTAGTTCAGTGCTGAGATGGCTGCATCGTAGTCCGGCTCGGTGGTGATCTCCGGGACGATCTGGTTGTAAACAACCTGGCCGTCTTCATCCAGGACAACAACCGAACGGGCCAGCAAGCCAGCCAGTGGACCGTCAACCTGGGTCACGCCATAGTCCGAACCGAAGTCGGAACGGAAGACCGAAGCAGCGGTAACGTTCTCGATGTCTTCGGCACCGCAGAAGCGTCCCAGTGCGAATGGCAAGTCAGCAGAAACGCACACCACGGTCGTGTTCTCCAGGCCGGCAGCCAATTCGTTGAAGCGACGCACGCTGGCAGCGCAAACGCCGGTATCAACCGACGGGAAGATGTTCAGGACAACGCGACGGCCAGCCAGCGATTCGCTGGTGACATCTGCAAGGCCGGTGTCGGTGAGAGTGAAAGCTGGAGCCTGCGAGCCAACGGCCGGCAGATCACCAATAGTCTGTACAGGGGTTCCCTTGAAAGCAGTATTAGCCATAGGTCTTGTTTATCATGAATGCCTAATCCGGAGCTATATTTTCTGCCTACTAGCGCAAACAAGTCGCTCACCTCTCGTTCCTATGCAAAACTGTGGACATGGGCCCCGACTACGATTCATACGCAGCGAAGATGCGTGCTCAGACCCTTGACGGCACTGATTTGGAAGTAGTCGCCCGTTTCACCGACATGCTCTGCCGCCGCAATTCACGAATTCTCGATATCGGTTGCGGGGTAGGCAACACCGTCAACGCCTTGCGCCGCTTGGGACACCGTGGCTACGGCATAGATCCCACACCCCAAGTGCTGGATGTAGCTGCAGAGCTATTCGACGGGAGCTGGTTCCGGCAGCTATCGGCGAACCAGCTGGCCCTGGGCTCATTGGACGAGCATGACCTGCCAAGGACGTACGACGCCATATTGTTGACCGGTAATGTGCCTGCTTTCATTTCTCGCGATGAACTGCGAGGCATATTCAACTTAGCCGATCCGGTACTCAGCGTCTCGGGCGTACTCGTTGTCGGAACCACCCGCCATGCCAGAGGCGGACCGGAAGACCAGGACGAACTTCGCGAAGGGACCTCGCTGCAGCTCGTGCAGCGATTCGCCGATTGCCATTTAGCTCCCTACCGTTCTGGCTCCCAATGGTCTGTGAGCGTGTACGCGCGCACCGGTCAGCGTTCAGGATTCGAGAGCCCAGATGGGATATTCATTCTGCCCTCCTAGCCTCGTGGCTATTTGCGAAACGCCGCCAGGTATTCAACAGGCGGCAACTTTTCAAGGCCTGGAATCGCTGCCTAAATGCGACCGCTGTTTCGTAGCCAACTGACTTCGCAAGAGAAGCTGCCGTTTCATAGGTTTCCACGAGCCGCCGGCAAGCCTCTTTTATTCTCAGTGACATTGGGACAGTGGGCATCCCGAAGCTGAACTGTGCTGAGCCAAGCGGGGAGAATTGCCCATGGCTCCGGGCACAAGACGCTGATTTCCCAGCGCTAGGAAGCTACCGGTCCGGGAAGGCACGGAGGCTTGCCTCGATCTCGCCAGAAGCCGCCAACAATCGTCGGGAATTGGGAGTATCGGACCTGCGTGGCCAGCAGGTGCAGGCATTGAAGGCTTCTCATCGCTTCGATCTACCGGGCGGACAGAATGCAGAGTCCTAGTTTTGCTTACGGCTTGGACTGCTTCAATCCGCAGCACGGCTCGGGGCCGAAGAATCCTTGCGGCCGGATTCCTGCCGCCCCTATCCCCTTCCCTGGGCGCGCGCGATCCAGACAGATTTTAGATGCGCTCTCACAAAGCTCTAGATCGCTTTGCCGGCCCGATACACGCTGTGGGTCAAGTTCATCCCAGGACGGTACGCCAGATGCGCAGCAACTGGCGCGTCAAGAACATGCAGATCCGCACGCTTGCCGATCTCAATGGATCCCACTTGGTCGGCAACCCCCAGCGCGAGCGCCCCTCCGTAGGTTGCCGCCTCAATGGCTTCAGCCAGGGTCAGGTCCATTTGGAGCACTGCGGTAGCCACGCAGAAGTTCATGTTGCTCGTGTAGCTGGTACCCGGATTGCAGTTGCTTGCCAGTGCGATTCGCACGCCTGCATCGAGCAGTGCACGGCCCGGTGCCAGCGGTTGCCGTGTCGACAGGTCGCAGGCGGGCAAGCAGGTGGCGACGGTGCCCGCAGTCCCTGTTCTTGTTCCCGTGTCCCAGCCAGCCCAGCTTCCGGCGAGCGCCTGGAGGTCCTGATCGTCCAGGTAATTCACGTGGTCTACCGAGTGGCTGCCGAACTCTACGGCCAGCTTCACGCCCGGCCCTGGACCCAGCTGGTTTCCGTGGACCTTGGTTGCCAGTCCCTTGTTCCTTGCGGCGTCCAGGACCCGGCGCGACTGTTCTTCGGTGAATGCGCCGCGTTCGCAGAAGACATCCACGAAGTCGACGTTGGCCGCCACGGCATCCAGCATCGGTCCGGTGACCAAATCGGTGTAGTCATCGGCGTCCCATCCTGCCGGTACCAGGTGAGCGCCAAGGAAAGTCAGGGAATCGACCAGCGGCTTGCCCAGCACCGAATGCCGGATTTCTTCCTCCAGTGCCAGTCCGTAGCCGGTCTTGGTTTCCATCCAGGTGGTGCCCATCGCAAGAGCTTCACGGCGGCGATCAGCCACGAGGTCGGCCAGCTCCTTGTCCGAGAGCTGCCCGGTGGCCGATGTGGTGACCGCGATGCCTCCAGCGGCATAGGACTGGCCTGCCATGCGGGCTACGAACTCCTCGGCGCGGTCGCCGCCGAAAATCAAGTGGCTGTGGGAATCAACCCAACCGGGCAGCACCGCACGGCCGCCCAAATCGATCTCGTGTCCTGCAGCAGGTGCATGCGCCATGTTGCCGATCCATGCGACCAGTCCGTCCTCGATCAGCACCGCCGCGTCTTCCAGCACGCGGCCCTTCGCGTCAACCGTAGTCAGCTGTCCAATGTTGGTAAGCAACAAGGTTGCCATGAGCGCTCCGCCTTCGTGGTATTTCCAATCCTTTAGCCAAGAGCCTACCCATGGCTTGTTGCCTATGGGGCAGAACAACAGGGTGCCCGTCTGGGATTTCAGACTGGCACCCTTTTGTTCCCACTTCAGGCCAGGGTTACCCCTTGGTGGCACCTGCCAGCAATCCCCGCACGAAGAACCGTTGCAGGGCGAAGAAGACCGCCAGCGGAATGATCATCGAGATGAAAGCGCCTGCGGTGAGCAGCTCCCAGGATTGCCCGTAGGTACCCGAGAGGTCTTGGAGCGCTTTCGTGATCGGCAAGCCTCCACCCGAGGTGAAGACCGTCGCCACCAAGAGGTCATTCCACACCCAGAGGAACTGGAAGATTCCGAAGGACGCAATAGCCGGCATCGACAGGGGCAGGACGATCTTCGAGAAGATCTTCCCGTGCCCGGCTCCGTCAACACGCGCAGCCTCGATGACCTCATCGGGGATCTCCGAAATGAAGTTGTGCAGCATGAAGATCGCCAACGGCAAGGCGAAGATCGTGTGGGCAATCCAGACCTTGGCGTAGGCGCCATCCAGCCCGTTGACTCCCAAGCCCGGCAGGATATACAGCCCACCGATCTTCACTCCGTCCGAGAACAGCTGGAGCAGCGGAACCAGCGCCATCTGGATCGGAACGATCTGCAGGGCGAAAACGAGAACGAAGAGCGTATTGCGCCCCTTGAAGTTGATCCACGCGAAAGCGTAGGCAGCCAAGCTGGCGACAAGGATCGGCACGATCGCCGCCGGAATGGTGATGACCAGCGAATTCAGGAACGCCTTGGACAGCGGAAGGCTGTCGCCGGAGGCAAAGGCCTGCGCATAGTTATCGAGCGTGAATGAAGGGTTGGACAGGGCCGTCCACCAGCCCGAGGTCTTGATGTCATCAGCCTGCCTGAAGGAGGAGGCAAACAGGCCGAAGGTGGGGATGGTCCACACCGCGGCAATGATGAACGCCGCAATGGTGGCTGCGCGGGAGGTGGTGGCTTTGCGCAGTTTCCCGCTGGTTTTCTCGGTAGCCGCCAAGAGGCGTCGAGAGGATTCGCTGACGGTGCTCATCGGATTCCCCTTTGCTTCTTATGCTGGCGGACGTTGTAGATGATGATCGGCAGTACCAGGATGAACAGGATGACGGCCAGGGCCGAGCTGTAGCCGGTGCGTGCCCCGAGCTGGAACTGGCGCACCATTTCGAATGCCAGCACCGTTGTATCCGAGCGTCCGCCGGTCATCGATGAGACGATGTCGAAGACCTTGAGCGAGGCGATGGAAATGGTGGTCAATACGACGATGACGGTGGAGCGGATCCCCGGCAGCGTGACATTGGCGAAACGCTGCCATGGGCTGGCCCCGTCCAGGGATGCTGCTTCGATTTGCTCTGCGGGCACGCCCTTGATGGCCGCGGACAGGATGACCATGGCGAATCCCGCCTGTGTCCAGATCAGGATGACCACCAGGAACAACGTGTTCCACGGTTCGAGCCCGAGCCAGTCGACCGGCGTGGCCCCGAATGCCGTGATGATCGCGTTGAGCACGCCTATTTGCTCGCCCTGGCGGATGTCGTAGAAGAACTTGAAGATGATCGATGCGCCAACGAAGGAAATCGCCATGGGCATGAACACCAGCAGCTTGAAGAACTTCTCGCCACGGCTCTTGTCGATGAATACCGCGTAGGCCAATCCGATAATAGTGGAGACCACGGGCGCCACCAGAACCCACACCAGGGTATTGAGCAGGGCGGTCAGGCCATCGGGGCTGGTGAAGACCCAGCGGAAATTCCCCAGGCCGACGAAGCCGGATCCGTCGTTGGCCATGAAGGCGCTGAGCGCGGTGCGGACCGTGGGGTAGATCAAGCCGATAGCGAGCAGCAGCATGGCCGGAGCCAGGAAACCGGACAGCTGCAGCAGCGAGCCGGCGCCGGATCGCGAGCGCCGGTCCAGGAAAAACAGCACCGCGCCGAGCACCGCGGCCAGCGCGGCCACCCACATCACGGAGTTGTACAGGCCCAGGACCAGCAGGATCGCCACCGGGACCAAGACCGCGGCGGCAAAGCGCACGACGGCGAAAACCCGTCCGCCCTTGGTCGCTATCTCGACAAAGGCGAGGATCGCTGCGATCAGGACCGCGAAGGCGACCAGGACGATCGGCACTTGGACTAGCGGCGGAACGCCAGCCAGCCACTGGAAGAATTCAGACATGCGCTCAGGCTCCTACAATCCCGCCAACGGCCGGGGCTCCCGGCCGTTGGCAATGGACCAGATGGCGACTAGGAGTCATAGCCGGACTGGATATTTTCAAGCACTTCCTTGGTCGGCTTGCCATCGATCCAGTCCACCAGGCCCTTCCAGAAGGAGTCGGAGCCGACGCTCTTGGGCATCAGATCAGACCCGTCGAAGCGGAAGGTGGTGTTCGGATCCTGCAGCAATTCAACAGCGGAACGCAGCAGATCGCTGCTGGCGTTCTTCGGATCAAGCCCGGAGTTCGCCGAGATCACGCCGCCGAGTCCAACGCGGCTATTGGCCCAATCCGCGCTGGCCAGGTATTCCTGGACCTTGGCGGTATCCTCATCATTGGAGAAGGCGGCAACGAATTCACCGCCGCCTACAACAGATACGGGGTCATCGGCTTTGGCTGGCGGGGCAACGAAGGCCCAGACATCCCCGTTAGGCGCCACGGTAGCTTTCTCGCCATCGGCGTTCTTGGAATCCAGGACGTATCCTTCCAGGAAGGATGCCTGGTGGGTCAGCGGGCAGGTTCCCTTGGCCACGGCCGTGCCAACATCGCCGAAGGCGGTGGCGTTGATCGACTTCACGTCGCCATATCCGGCGTTGACTTGCTCTGGGTCCAGCAGGATCTTTCCAACGGAATCGAAGGCGCTGGTGATTTCTGGCGAAGTGAATTCCAGATCTCCCGAAACCCACTTGTCGTAGGCTTCGGTTCCGGACTGGCGCAGGACCGCGTCTTCAATCCAGTCGGTGCCCGGCCATCCCGATGCCTCGCCCGAAGCGAATCCGGCACACCAGGCCGGTTCATTGGTCTGCTTCGAGATTTCGGTGCCCAGGGTGGTCATTTCATCCCAGGTTTCCGGGACGCTCAAGCCCCACTGCTCGAACTGCTTGGGCGAGTACCAGATGTAGCCTTTCACGCTGGCCATCAGCGGCACCCCGTACTGCACCCCATCGACCTTGCCGTAGTTCTGCCAGTCTTCGGACCAGTTGCTCTGCAGCTGGGACTGCACTGCCTCGGGAAGTTGCTGCACCTTGCCCTGGGCCACGGTGGCCTGCAGCAAGCCCGGTTGCGGGAAGACGGCCAGGTCCGGGGTGTCGCCGCCTTGGACCTTGATTCCGATTTGGGATTCGAAGTTCTTGTCGCCGGTGTAGCGGATCTTGATGCCGTTCTCCTCGGACCACTTGGCCCAGGATTCTTCCAGCAGTTCCGCTTCAATGCCGGTGACCGGGCCGTAGATATCGACGACTCCGTCGGCTTGGCCCACTTGCGCTTCGCCACCGCCGGAGGCGTTGGGGTCATTGGGGTCTGCTCCGCCCGAGCAACCGGTCAGGAGCAGGCCGATTGCTGCCACCGAGATAACCGGCGCGAACTTCAGCCCGCGTTTTGCTTTAGTCATGATGCCCTCCACGTTGGGTAATGCCCTGCCGGATGAGGCGGCCTGGCACGAGTGATCCCCTCAATAGTGACGCAGGTCATCGACGCGCGTCAACAGTTATGGGTGAACACCGTGGAGAAATTGGCGCGGGCAGGTCATTGCGGTGCCGGGCCCGAGCTGTCCCGGACCACCATCAGCGGCGCGACCAGTTGCTGCACCGGCGCTTGGGAGCGTCCCTCGATCTGCTGCACCAGGGCGTCCACCGCCGCATGGGAAATGGCCTCCCCCGGCGGGGCCACCGTGGTCAGCGCCGGGGCAACCATCTCGGCCGAACGGTCCCCGACCCCCAGTGCGATCACCGAGAGGTCATCGGGGATCCGCAACGCAGCCATGCCAGCGGCGTTGACAAATCCCGCGGTGGCGAACTCCTTGAGCGCCAGCACCGCAGTGGGGCGCGGGTGCAGTTCCAGGTAGGCATCCAGCGCCGCGCGGCCGCCGCGGGCGTTGTTTTCCACCGGCACTTCCTGCATCGCCATGCCCCGATCGCGCACGGCATCGCAGATGGCCCGGGCCGTGCGGATGGCCGGGCCGTTGCCGGCTTCCTGGTCTTCCACCGATACGTTGATGTACATGATGGATTGGTGGCCGAGGCTCGCCAAATAGTCCACCGCGATGCGCCCGGCCTGGGCAAAATCATTATCGACATAGGACAGGTCCGCGCTGTCATCGGGACGGCCAATGGAGGCAAAGGCAATGCCCGCGCGCCGCAGGACATCAAAGCGCGGGTCATTGATCGACACTTCCATCAAGAGCACCCCGGCCACCAGCTTCTGCCCGACCAGGCTTTCCAATCCCATGGCATCGGTCATCGGGTTGGACCACAACAGCATGTGGTAGCCCAGCGCGCGGGCACGCTCCATGGCGGCGGTGACGTACTCGAACTCGGTGGAAGAATAGCCGTCCACGCTGGTGGGAAAGTGCAGGGCAAGGATGCCCCGGCGCGATCCGGCCAGGCCCTGGGCAAAGGCATCCGGGGTGTAGTTCAACTCCCGCATGGCCGCCAGGACCCTGGCCTTGGTCGCCTCGGAAATGGTGCGCCGGCCGCTGATCACGTAGGACACGGTACTAGGAGATACGCCGGCCAAGCGCGCCACGTCATTCCTGGTAGCCATGGGCCCACCGCCTTTGGTTATTCCAACTCGTCATCCCTATTGAAACACGGCGCCGGGCAATCCCCCTGGGTCAGCGGCTGGCGACGAATGCTTGCACGCAGGCCTCGATATCCTCAGCCGAATGCGCGGCAGAAAGCTGGACGCGGATGCGCGCGGCCCCCTTGGGCACTACCGGGAAGCTGAAGGCCGTCACGAAGACGCCCTGCTCCAGCATCTTGCCTGCGACCTCTGCGGCCTTGACCGCGTCGCCGAACATCACCGGAATGATGGCGTGCTCGCCGTCGAGCAATTCGAAGCCCTCTTCGGTCATGCGGCGGCGGAAGTGCGCAGCGTTCTCGAAGAGCTTCTCGCGCAGGTCCCCGGAGTCCACCACCAGGTCCAGCGCCTTCAACGTGGCAGCGACAATCGATGGAGCCAGCGAGTTGGAGAACAGGTACGGGCGGGCCTTCTGGCGCAGCATCGCGACAACCTCGCCGCGGCCGGACACGTAGCCGCCCGAGGCGCCGCCTAATGCCTTGCCGAAGGTGCCGGTGTAGATGTCCACGCGGTCCGAGACTCCTGCATGCTCCGGAGTGCCTGCCCCGGTGGCGCCCATGAAGCCCACTGCGTGGGAGTCATCGACCATGACCAGCGCGTTGTACTTGTCAGCCAGATCGCAGATGGCCTCCAAGGGAGCCAGGTAGCCGTCCATGGAGAAGACGCCATCGGTGACGATGATGGTGCGGCGGGCGCCCGCCCCGCCGTTCAGCTGCGCGGCAGCCTGCAGCTGGGTTTCCAGGTCGGCCATGTCCTGGTTGGCGTAGCGGAAGCGCGCGGCCTTGGACAAGCGGATGCCATCGATGATCGAGGCGTGGTTCAGCGCATCGGAGATGATGGCGTCTTCCTTGCCGAACAGCGATTCGAACACGCCGCCGTTGGCATCGAAGCAGCTGGAGAACAAGATGGTGTCCTCGGTGCCCAGGAATTTAGAGAGCTTGGCTTCCAGTTCCAGGTGCAGGTCCTGGGTGCCGCAGATGAAGCGGACCGAGGCCATGCCGAAGCCGCGCTCATCCATGGCGGTCTTGGCCGCGTCGATGATCTGCTGGTTATCGGCCAGGCCCAGGTAGTTGTTGGCGCAGAAATTCAGCACCTTCCGCGCATCGTCGCCCAGCGAGCCGGCCATGATGGAGGCGGACTGGGCCGAGTCGATGTGGCGTTCTGCCTTGAACAGGCCGGAGGACTTCAGCTCGTCCAATTCGGCGGCTAGCTGGTCTTTGAGATCCGTGTACATTGCAAATGCTCCTTGTTGATGCGGGAAATTCTTAGCCTGAGAAAACGGTCCAGTCGAGCACGACCTTGCCGCCGTGCCCGCTGCGAGCAGCTTCGAAGCCCTGCTGCCATTCGGTGGCCGGCAGGAAGTCGGTAACCACCGAGGCAATGCGCTCGCGCATCACCTCCGAGGAGGTGAGCATGGCGCTCATGGCGTACCAGGTCTCGAACATTTCGCGGCCGTAGATGCCGCGCAGGGTCAGCATGTGGGTGACAACCTTGCCCCAGTTGATGTCGATCGAGGTGCTGGGCAAGCCGAGCATGGCGATCTTGCCGCCATGGTTCATGTTCTCGATCATTTCCGGCAGGGCGGTCTTGTGCCCGGACATTTCCATGCCGTAGTCGAAGCCTTCGACCATGCCCAGCTTCTGCTGCGCTTCCTTGATGCGGGTGGTCGCGACATTCACGGCCAGATCGATGCCCATGGACTGGGCCAGTTCCAGGCGCTGCTCGGAGACATCGGTGATGGCGATGTTGCGGGCGCCGACGTGGCGAGCCACTGCCGCGGCCATCAGGCCGATGGGTCCGGCACCGGTGATCAGCACGTCCTCGCCCACCATCGGGAACTGCAGTGCGGTGTGCACGGCATTGCCGAACGGGTCGAAGATGGCGCCGAGCAGTGGGGTGATGCGCTCATCGCGGTGGATGTAGACATTGCTTTCGGGGATCACCACGTATTCGGCGAATGCGCCGTCGCGCTGCACGCCTACCGAATCGACGTTGATGCACATCTGCTTGCGGCCGGCGCGGCAGTTGCGGCATAGGCCGCACACGACGTGGCCTTCACCCGAGACGCGGTCGCCGATCTTGACCCCGTGCACGAAGTCGCCGATTTCCACGACCTCGCCGTAGAACTCGTGGCCCGGAACCAGCGGGGTGTTGATCATGGCCTTGGCTGCATCGTCGTAGGCTTCGATGTGCAGGTCGGTGCCGCAGATTCCGGCGGTCATGACGCGGATCTTGACCTCGTGGGCGCCGGTCTCTGGTTCTGGGCGATCAACGAGTTCCAGCCCCGCGTGCGGGCCGGACTTGTACAGTGCTTTCATGCGGGTTCCTTTGGATTGGGCACCTGGGTGCGCGCAACACAGACATGGGGTCGCTTCAAGTGTCGCACCCGACAGCACGGTACAACACCTTAGAAGATCACTGATTTACTGATCCAACGATTTAGAATTTACTTCATGGAATTGCATCAGTTGAGGATTCTGCGTGAACTCGCGGATTTGGGCAGCGTCAACGCCGTGGCGAAGGCCCTTTTTGTCTCGCCCTCGGCGGTCTCGCAGCATTTGGCCCAACTGCAGCGCAATTTCCCTGTGCCACTGACACAGAAAGAGGGACGGCGGCTAGTACTCACCAGCCAAGGAAGGATCTTGGCACAAGCCAGCGCCCAGGTTGCTTCAACTCTCGCCGAGGCAGACTCCAAGATCAGGAACTATGAAGGCAACTTTGCCCAACCGGTACTCATCGCTGGATTTCATTCCATTGGCCAAACGATCTTCGCGCCGTTACTGAATTCCGGTGATGATGACCTGCCGCCCTTGCGTTTCTTTGATGAAGACGTTTCACAACAAGATTTTCCGGCCCTAACTTCTACATATGATCTGGTCCTCGCTCACCGAATGCCGCATACCGAGGCCTGGCCTGCCGACAGAGTTTCCGTAATCCCATTGGCCTTCGAACCCCTAGATATTGCTGTGCATCAAGATCATCCACTGGCACGGTTTGAAAGTCTCTCGCCAGCTCAAGTTATCGAAGAGCCTTGGGTGGTCTCCCGCCCAGGATTCTCGCCGGCTGATGTGCTCGATACCATCGCCGCGTTGTCGGGGTCGGCTCCTCGAATTGAGCATCGGGTCAACGACTACGGCACGGCAGCCGCACTGGTACGAGCCAGTCATTGCTTGGGAATTTTGCCTCGCTTCACTTCGCGGTCCATGCTGGGCAAGGATGTGACTTTACGACCAGTTTCAGGCTTGGAATCCGGTCGACAAATCGACATCCTGGTACGCGCCGAACACCTTCACAGACCGACAGTTATTCGAGTTATCGATGCCCTCAGAGAGACGGCGCGGAAGTTGGTGGCCGAAAATCTCTAGCGCCGGGTTAGTTCGCGTTGGAGGCCATTTCTTGGGAGGCTTTACCACTTTCCCGGACAGCTCCGAACAGCAAGGCGGCCAGCTCAACCTAGAGCGTTGAGCTGGCCGCTTTGCTGACCAATGATGTAAAAATACCGAGCCTTGGGCATTCCGCTTATTTGATGGCGCCAGCTGTCAGGCCTGCTTTCCAGAAGCGTTGCAGGAACAGGAATAGCAACAGCAACGGAATCACGGAAACCAGTGCTCCAACGACTACCAGCGACATTGGCACCTTGCCATTGGAAGCAAACCAAGCCACCAAACCCACTGTCACGGGCTGCAATGAGGAGTCATCGATGACCATTGCAGGCAACAGATAGTTATTCCAGATTTCTACAAAATTGATCAAGAAGATGGTCACCAGAGCGGGCGTCATCATGCGCACACCCACGCGGAAGAAGATCCCAACCTCACTTACCCCGTCAAGACGCGCTGCTTCAATTACTTCGTCAGGTACGGACTGCGCGGCGAAGACTCGCGAAAGGTATACACCGAAGGGGCTGACGATACTGGGCAGCAGGACAGCCAATGGATTATTGATCAATCCCAGCTCTGAAAACATGAGGTACAGGGGCAAAGTGAAAAGAATCTTGGGAATTAGTACCGCTGCTAGCACCACACTGAAAACTACTTCGCGTCCACGAAAGCGGTATTTGGCCATGGCATAGCCAGCCATCGATACCAGTAACGTCCCAACCAGGGCACCGATCCCGGCATAAAATACGGAATTCATAATCCACCGCAGGAAAATTCCGTCGCGTGCCGCCAACAACTCGGCGATGTTGTTCCCCAGGTGCATTCCGTTGAACCAAAAACCTGGAGCAGCAAACTGCTCGCCCATCGGTTTTGAAGCCGACACCAGTAACCACCATATTGGTGCTAGGAAATAAATCGCAAAGCATCCCAACACGATAGTGACAATCAGCCGACTCAACAACGTAGTTTCACGATTTGATTGAACCGGTTTCACGAATACGAGCTTTCCCAGTCTGGATTTAGCAATCGTCGAGCCCGTCTCAGACTGATTGCGGTCCTGCGCGGTAGAAGTACTTATTTTCGAATCTACATGGACGCTCATGAATCGGATCCTCGACGCGGGCGCTCCGTCGCCAGGTAGGGTAAAGGCTGAGCGGATCCAACCTCTCCCAGCGTACGTCACCTCTTTGAGACAAAGCGCGCCCAGATTCACGGCCTTTGAACTTTGTACATTGTGCGCCTAAAACCAAACACGTTCAAACACCAGCCGTGCCGTAGCTCTGACAGTCCGGTTACACCAAAGTTTCATTCTTCAGTCACCTTGATAGTATGGCTTCAAATGGTTAAACGTCTTTCTCCGGTCATCATGCCAACTGTCCTTATTATCGGGTTGGCCTCTTGCTCGTCGATGCCTGAGGTCGATTGGAATCAGTCACAAAACGAGGCAAGTATGTTCCTGGAGGCAGCCACGTCTGCAAAGGGATCCCTCGGTGGGGGCACCCTGCGCGTTGGCCAAGGTACTCCGGGAGATACTGATTCGGGCATCGTTCTCAACTATGACTCCGGCGCCCGGATCACGGGGATCCGCGTCAGTTGCTTCGGAGAGGGAACGCTTCGACTCGGATTCGCCACCCAGACTGGGTCCAGTTGGAGCGGCAACGATACTGTCGAAGTCATCTGCAATGGCGAGGAGAACAACGTATCGGTTTCAGAGATCCTGTCTACGGCACAGGTCGATGCGGTGCAATTCAACGGCATCCTCGGTGAGGGAACGGGTGGAGTCCTCGCCGTGGCTATCTCCGGGGTGGCGAACTAACGCCCGCTGCAGTTGCAAGTTCGGCATTCGAAATCTCCAAAGGCGAACTTACGGCGCTGATAGGCATGATTCTCAAGCAAGTACGCGCCGTTGCGTTCTCCAACCGTGACTGCGGCAGAAAAAAATTTGCCGTACCAGCAGGATGCCGAACCGGAGACAGCACGCGTCGCCGATCTGTCTCCATTTGACTGTATAGCTGGCCGACGGGCGAAACATGATTTCTACCTACATTTTTCCGCAGAGCATTGATCAATGGAAACTGTACGATCCGCCGTATAGCTGTATCAGACGCATAGTCGTCCGTCACTCCATAATGCTTGTGGCCAGCCGGCGCCAGTGCAGAAAGTCCGCATCCGAACAAATCCTCGGACTATCCAAGCCATAGATGCTGCCCGTGGCCCGATGAGGGCACAGGCAGCATCTTGGTTGTTGTCATCAAGTTAGCCGTTGAAGGTGTCCGGGTTTGGGCCGGTGCGTCCATCGCGATCAAGGGCATCAATGCTTGCCAGTTCGTCGCTGGTCAATTTGAAGCCGAACAAGTTCAAGTTGGCGATGATGCGTGATTCAGTCACAGACTTCGGGATGATCACCCGGCCCTGCTGCAGATGCCAGCGCAGGATGACCTGAGCCGCGGACACCTCATGTGCCCGAGCGATGCCCACGATGGTTTCGTCGGTGAGCATTGCACCCTGAGCCAGCGGGCTCCATGCTTCGGTGACGATACCGTGCTGCGCGTTAGCTGCAACGACTTCGCGGTTCTGCAAAGCTGGGTGGAGCTCCACCTGGTTCACGGCCGGAACGATGGTTCCTTCGGCGACCAGCTGCTCCAGGTGCTCAGGCTGGAAGTTGGAAACTCCGATGGCGCGGATCTTCTTCTCTGCATACAGCTTCTCCAGCGCCTTCCACGTCTCAACGTAGAGATTCTTTTCCGGGGCTGGCCAGTGAATCAAGTACAGGTCCAGGTAGTCCAGGCCCAAGCGCTCAAGACTTGCATCAAAGGCTTCCAGCGCCTGCTCGTAACCCATGTCCGCAATCCAGATCTTGGAGGTGATGAACAGGTCTTCTCGGGCGATGCCGGACTGGGCCAGTGCTGCGCCCACGCCTTCCTCATTGCCGTAGATGGCGGCGGTATCGATGCTGCGGTAGCCGGCCTTGAGCGCTGAACCCACTGCAGCAGTGGTCTCTTCGTTGGGAACCTGGAAGACTCCAAAACCTACCTGAGGCATTTCAACGCCATTGTTCAGCGTGATGGTTGGAATGGGGGTAGTCATGTCTAACTCCTAGAAATTGGTTGGGGACTGAACAAAACTGTGGATTAGCCAGCTGTAACCAGCTGGGGTGATGCTGCCGAAGACTTCTTGGCCAAGCCCATGGCCAGGAGAATAACGACCAGTGCGACGAGGGTGATCAGTGCGCCGATCCAGATCGGCGAGGTGTAGCCCAGGCCTGCCGCAATGCCCAGGCCGCCAGCCCATGCGCCCAGCGCATTGCCGACATTGAACGCACCGATATTGGCGCCGGATGCCAGGGTCGGTGCATTGCCGGCGTACTGCATGATGCGGCTTTGCAGACCGGGAACGGTTCCGAACCCGAAGCCGCCCATCAGCAGCAAAGCGATAACGGTGGCGATCTGGTTGCTTGCGAAGAATCCGAAGAGGACAAGGACCACCAGCAGTACCGAGATGAAGATGAGCAGAGTGCGGTCGATGCTCTTGTCAGCCATGCGGCCACCGATCCAGTTGCCGACGAACAGACCCACGCCGAAGAGCATCAGCAGCCATGGAACGCTGGTCTCATTGAATCCGGTGACCTCGGTCAGGGTGTAGGCGATGTATGTGAAGGCGCCGAACATGCCACCGTAGCCAAGGACCGTGACACTTAGGGACAGCCAGACCTGCAGCGAGGTGAAGGCCCCGAGTTCTCTGCGCAGGGAGATGCCTTCGGCTGCGTGCTTGATGGCTGGCACCAGCACGAGGATGCCGATCAGGGCGATAATGCCAATGCCGGAGATGGCCCAGAAAGTCGAGCGCCAGCCGGAATGCTGCCCCAGCAGGGTACCGAAGGGAACACCCAGTACGTTGGCGGCGGTCAGCCCGGTGAACATGATGGCAATGGCGCCAGCCTTCTTGTTGGCCGGGACCAGGTCAGCTGCCACGACCGCGCCGATACCGAAGAAGGCACCGTGGCACAGGGCGGCGATGACGCGGCCGATCATGGCCACTTCGTACGTTGCGGCCATCGCGGTAAGCGAGTTGCCGATGATGAAAAGTACCAGCAACCCGACGAGCACCGGCTTGCGCGGCAAGCGGACGGTGGCTGCGGTCAGGCCGAGGGCGCCGGCCACGACGCTCAATGCGTATCCGGAAATGAGCCAGCCAGCTGCGGCCTCGCTGACGCCGAAGTCGGCTGCCACATCCGGCAACAAGCCCATGATGACAAATTCGGTAAGCCCGATGCCGAAGGCACCGATGGCCAACGCAATAAGACCGAGCGGCATAGCGTTACTCCTGATAGACTAGATAAATTAGTTGCACACGCTTGTTATTGCGCGATGAACACTATCGTTGCACACGCAACTAACCAGCGCAAGCAAGTACTTTTGGAGGAACCCATGGGAATCGCAGATGATGCTGTCGAAATCCGTGCCCGAGGGTGGCGCACTTTGGCGTCGTTGCACGGATTAATCGATACTGCACTTGAAAAGGACCTGACGGCGCAGGTGGGGCTCTCTGTGGTCGAGTACACACTTCTGGATGCCCTGAATCGTCAGGATGGCTGGCATATGCGCATGGCGCAGCTGGCCCGCGCCACGGCACTGAGCCCCAGCGCAACGACGCGACTGGTTACCAGGCTCGAAGACCGCAATCTGCTCTCGCGGGTGCTGTGCGCCGATGACCGCCGCGGCATTTACACCGAGCTCACTCCCACTGGCCACGAGCTGTACCAGAAGGCCAAGCCCATTCACGATGCCACGCTGGAACGCGTGTTGAAGCAGGCAGAAGAGCAGCCCGAGCTGGCGCCGCTGGCCCGCATTCTCCACGAATTCTCTGCCGCGTAGCCAATTGCTGAATCCTTGGAAGGGACCGTCCTTGCTGCATCCGAAATTTTCCGCCGTGCTTTTCGATTGCGATGGCGTCCTGGTGGATTCCGAGTCCATCACCAATTCCGTGCTCCGCCAGATGCTCATCGAGCTGGGCTGGGCGATCAGCCCCGAGCAATGCATCGAGATCTTCATCGGCAAGGCGTTGAAAGACCAGTGGCAACCCATTCTCGACCAGACCGGATTCCGCATCGACGACCAGTGGATTAGCCAGTTCCGCGCACGCCGCGACGAAGCGCTGCGCTCGGAGCTGCAGCCGATCCCCGGAGCGCTGGAAGCAGTCAAGCAGATTTCCTCGGTCTACGGCCAGAACATTGCCTGCGCCACCGGCGCAGACCGGGCCAAGGTCGAAATGCAGCTGGCCCTGGCCGGGTTCACCGAGTACTTCGGAGACCGGGTCTTCAGCGGCATGGAATGCCCACGCAGCAAACCGGCACCGGATGTCTACCTGGCCGCAGCCGCGTCGCTGGGCATTGACCCAGCTGGCGCACTGGTTATCGAGGACACTGCCACCGGGGTGGCTGCCGGGATCGCGGCCGGCGCGACGGTGTACGGCTATTCCAACGGCGGACCCACGAGCACTTCGCCCGAGCTGCTGCGCGCAGCTGGCGCAACGCAGGTGTTCACCTCCATGGATAAGCTGCCAGCTTTGGCATCCAAGCAATAAGCCAGAGCCCCGGGGAGCTGGCCGGTTCGCCTAATCTTGGCAGGCTCTGCCTGCTCAGAACGTTGAAGCGACCGCCCAGCTGCACCAAAAATGCCAGCCCCATCGAGGTCAGCTAACGGCCGCCGCCTGCTGGTTGGCAGCGAAATACTCGGCGAGCTGTCCATCGAGCGCTGGAATTTGCAGGGCCTCTCCCTCCGCGCGCATTGAGCGGGCGCCGTAGTCGCCCACGGCCACTGCCGCGCGAGCGGCAACCGGGGAAGTATCGGTCGCTCCCCCTTCGCGGGCAAAACGCAGGAACTCTGCGATCAAATTCGGATCTGCGCCGCCATGGCCTTCATCATCGCCATTGACTTCGACCTTCAAATCCGGTTCGGCGAATCCATGGGTGCTGCGGGTGTTCCACACGTGAATGAAGTCCCCGGGACCGTCGCCGAAATTCTCCAACCGCCCGGCGCTGCCGATCACTGTGTAGTTGCGCCAATAGTCAGGGGTGAAATGGCACTGCTGGTAGGAAGCCAGCACCCCGTTATCCAGCTTCATCTGCACCATTGACAAGTCTTCCACGTCCAGTTCTGGGTTCAGTTGCGTCTGCTTGGCCGGGGGCCAGTTCGACAGCGAGAACCAGTCGCGCATGCGCAGATCCGAGTTGTCCCGCCGATCGGTGACGTCCCCGTAGACGGCCAGCGCGCCAACGCCCGAAACCTGGGTGCTGTAGCCTCCGGCCAGCCAGTGAATAACGTCAATGTCATGGGCTCCCTTTTGCAGCAGCAGCGTATTCGCATAGCGCTGCTGGGCATGCCAGTCCTTGAAGTAGTAATCTCCGCCGTTGCCTACGAAGTGGCGGCACCAGACGGCCTTGACCTCGCCGATGGTCCCGGAGTCGATGAGCTGCTTCATCTGCCGAATCACCGGCATATGGCGCATATTGTGTCCAACATACAGCCGGGTGCCTGTGCGCCGAGCGGTATCCAGGATCTCGTCGGCCGCTTCCAAAGTGATATCCAGCGGCTTCTCCACGAAGGTCGGAATACCGGATTTCAAGGTGCGCACCACCACGTTCCGGTGCGTGTAGTCGGGGGTGAGCACCAGCACTGCGTCCAGCTCGAAGTCCAGCAATTCCTGCAAATCCCCGGTGACTACCGCATCAGGAAGCGCCTCAGCGGCATCCTGACGGCCGCGTTCGCTGGTGTCGCAAACAATGGACACGACGCTGCCTTCGTTTGGGCGCTGCAGGTAGCGGTGCAGGGAAGCGCGCAGCCCGAAGCCGATAATGCCAACTTTCAAATCCATGTTTCAGTCTCCTTGGGATAGTTCTGTGCTGATGGGGCCCGGATAGAAGCAGCGGGCGCGGTGGCCATCGGCCACCGGATCCAGCTCCGGCTCGCTAGTTGCGCAGTCCGGCCGGGCGACCGGGCAGCGGGTGTGGAAGCGGCAGCCGGAGGGCGGGTCGATCGGCGAAGGCGGGTCGCCTTGCAGCATGATCAACTGGCGCGCATGCGCCGGATCCTGGCGCAGTTCCGGTGCTGCCGAGAGCAATGCTTGGGTATAGGGATGGGCGCTGGCGTCATAGACCTGGGCGTAGGAGCCGGTCTCGATCACCCGTCCCAGGTACATGGTGGCCACGGAGTCGGAAATATGCCGCACGATCTGCAAGTCGTGGGCGATGAAGACGTAGCTCAGACCCAGTTCGCGCTGCAGCGAATCGAGCAGGTTCACCACTTGGGCGCGCACCGATACGTCCAGGGCCGAGACCGCTTCGTCGCAGATCAGCACCTTCGGATTCAGTGCGATGCCGCGGGCGATGCCGATGCGCTGCTGCTGGCCTCCGGAGAAGTTGTGCGGATAGCGTCCCAAATGATCGGGGTTCAGCCCGACCAATTCCATCATCTCGCCCAGATTAGCTCGGCGGGAGCCGCGCTTGGCGATGTCCGGGTGGATTTCGAAGGGCTCGGAGAGGATCTGCTCAATAGTCATGCGCGGGTTCAGCGACGCGTAGGGGTCTTGGAAGATCAGCTGGATATTCCGGCGCATCTGCGCCCGCTCCGCTCCGCGCAGCGCATTGATGTCGTGGCCCTCGAACAGCACCTGGCCAGCAGTGGGCTTTTCCAGCCCGCTGAGCACGCGGGCCATGGTGGACTTTCCACAGCCGCTTTCCCCGATGATTCCCAGGGTCTTGCCCTGTTGCACCTGCAGGTCCACCCCGTCCAGGGCCTTGACTACTTTGCGCGGCCCGATGGGCAGAGAACGGGCCACCGGGTAGTGGCGGGTAACCCCGCGCATTTCCATCAGCGGGGCGGCATCCGGTGTCGCGGTCTCTGGCAGGGTCTGCGGGCTAAGCATGGGCTAGCACCTCCTGGGAGTTGAAGCAGGCCGTGTGGCGCTGCGCGGCGATTTCGTCTAGTTCCGGGACTTCGGTGGCGCACTGCTGGTTGGCCAGATGGCAACGCCCAGCGAAGGCGCAGCCAGCCGGCAGGTTCAGCAGGTCCGGCGGGCTGCCCGGGATTGCTGGAAGAAGCTGGCCCTTGAGCTCCTCGCTGGCCACCGATGAGGCCAGACCGCGGGTGTAGGGGTGTGCCGGTTCGGAGAGCACCTGGGCGGTGGGCCCGTTCTCCACGATCCGCCCGGCATACATCACCGCCACCTGGTCGGTGACCTCCCGGACCACCGAGATGTCGTGGGTGATCAGGATCAAGCCCATGTTGTTCTCCACCTGCTGCTCGGTCAGCAGCTCCAGGATCTGGGCCTGGACGGTGACATCCAGCGCGGTGGTCGGCTCGTCGGCGATCAGCAGTTGCGGGTTCAGGGCCAGGGCCATCGCGATCACGATGCGCTGGCGCATGCCCCCGGAGAACTGGTGAGGGTAGTCGTTCACCCGACTGGCTGCAACTGGGATGCGCACCCGGTCCATCATCTGGATGGCCGCTTTCTTGGCCTCTGCCGGGCTGTAGCCGCGGTGCACGCGGTACAGCTCGCCGATCTGGCGGCCCACCGGGTGCACGGGGTTCAAGGCGCTGAGCGCGTCTTGGAACACCATGGCCACGCTGGCCGAGTTCAGCTCCCGGCGGCGCTTGGGGGTCACTGCGAGCAGGTCTTCTCCGTCCAGCAGGATCTGCCCACCGGTGACTTTCGCCGGCGGAGTGTCCAGCAGGCCCATGATGGTTCGCGCGGTCACGGACTTCCCTGAGCCCGATTCACCCAGTATGCCCAGGGCGCGGCCGCGCGGCAGCGAGAGATCCACGCCGTTGATCGCGGTGGCAACTCCCTGCCGGGTGGCGAACTCAACGCGCAGGTCCTTGATCTCCAGCAGCGGGTTTGCTGCTTCGTGCGCAGTGCTCATCACTTGCCCTTCGGGTCGAACTCGTCGCGCATGGCTTCGCCAAACAGGACGAAGCCGAGCACGGTAATGGTCAGGAATACGGCTGGGAACAGCAGCAGGTGCGGGGCGGCATCAATATAGTCGCGGGCCGCTGCCAGCTGCAGGCCCCAGGACACCGACGGCGGGGTGAGCCCGATGCCGATGAAGGTCAGGCCGGCCTCGGCAGAGATCATCCCGCCCACACCCAGGGTCTGCAGCACGAGCAGCGGTGTGATTGCATTGGGCACGATGTGCTTTGCGATGATCCGCCCATTGCTGGCGCCCAGCAGCCGGGAGGCCTGCACGTACTCGCGGTTGCGCACTTCCAGCACCGAAGAGCGCATGAAGCGCACGCCCCCGGGCCATGCGAACAGGGACAGCGCGAAGATCACGGTCCACACGTTGCGCTCGCTGAACAGCTGCAGCACCACGATCGCGGCCAGGATGAACGGTAGGCCGAAGGCCATATCACACACCCGGGAAATCACTGCGTCCACCCAGCCTCCGAAGTATCCGGCGACGGCCCCGACCAGCGCGGCGATGCCAAAGGCGATGGCCGAGACCACGATGCCCACTAGGATCGAGGCGCGCGCCCCATATATGACATTGGTATAGTAGTCGCAGCCCTGGATATCGATGCCGAACAGGTGCGCGGCGCTAGGCGGCTGGTTGGATTTGAGGATGTCGCAGCTCTCCGTGGGCCCGGGACCAAAGCCGGTAAACAGCTGAGGGAACGCGGCCATCAGGATCATCAGCAGCACAATGGACCCGGAGATCGCGAAGCGCGGCTTCAGCCACCAGCGCCGGTGCGCGCCGCGCGACTTCTGCGGGGAGCGGTCCACCGCCTGGGCGCCATCGGCGGGATTGACTGTGCTCATGCTCGAACTCATATTCTCACCCGTGGATCGATCAGGCCGTAGGTCAGGTCAACCAGCAGGTTGAAAACCAAGTACACCAGCACCAGCAAGGTAGCGATGCCAACCACGATTGTGCCTTCCTTGTTGTTGATGGAGCTGACCATCAGTCCCCCAATGCCCGGGATGTTGAAGATGGCCTCGATGATGACCGCGCCGCCGAGCATGCCGGCTAGGCTCAGGCCCAGGTAGGTCACCACCGGGATCATGGCGTTGCGCAGTGCGTGGCCCCAGATGATCCGCCGCGGGGAAAGGCCCTTGGCCTTGGCGGTGCGCAGGTATTCAGCGCGCAGCACTTCCACCAGCGAGGTGCGAGTCAGCCGGGCCAGCCCGGCGGCGGCCTCGAAGGCCATGACCAAGGCGGGCAGAATGAAGGCCATGGGCCAGCCCGCGCGGATGCCGGCCGGGTCCACCCAGCCCAAGTGCACACCGAAGTAGGTCTGTGCGCCCAGAGCGATCACGAAGCCCGGTACACCCATGAACAGCACCGTGAACACCAGTGCGAAGTGGTCTCCCGACTGTCCGCGGCGCAGCCCTCCGTAAACGCCGATAACCAGGCCAATGAACAGCTTGAGCACCCAGGCAGTCAGCGCCAGCGCGAAAGTCACCGGCAAGCGCTCGAGGATCAAATCCAGTACCGGGCGGCCGAAGAAGTCGATGCCGAAGTCCCCGCGGAAGACCCCGAGGATGTAATTGCCGTACTGGACGAAAAACGGGTCATCCAAATGGTAGGCCTGGCGGATCTGCATCACGGTGGCCTCGGGCAGCGGGCGTTCGCCGGTGAGCGCCGAGATCGGGTCGCCCGGCATCAGAAAGGTCAGTGCGTAGATAATGAAGGTGGCGCCCAGTAGCACCGGGATCATCTGCAAGATGCGCCGCACGGTATAACCCAGCATTGGTTACCCCTTAAGAAGAATAGTGTGTACCGGCGGGAGGACCCATGACTCGTTTCATGGCCCGCCCGCCGGAGACTGGTGGTGCTAGCAGCCGTAGCCCGCGCGGTAGTACTGCAGGTCGCCCTGCACGTCGTTGAGCACGGCGCACTTGGACTGCAGGCCGTAGTCGGTCGGGATGAACAGCGGGATGGCTGGCAGATCCTTGATGATCTTCGCCTCGGCATGCTTGAACAGCTCGGTGGACTTCCCATCATCCATCTCGGCGCGGGCCGCGCGTAGCAGCTTGTCCACTTCTGGATTGGAGTAGCCGGTGGCCAGATTGCCGTCGCCACCGGTCTCATACTGGCTCAGGTACTGGTCAGGAGACATGTACGACCAGCCCCACAAGCCGAAGGCTGCGCCTTCGAGCTTCTGGTTGTTGCGGCGCTCGGACAGCTCGGTGCCCAGCATCGGCTTCATCTGCACCTTGATGCCCAGGTTGTCCTGGATCTGCTTGGCAATGGCCTGCACCAGCTGCTGGTCGGAGTTGGAGTTGCTTTCGATAGTCAGCGTGCCTTCAAAGCCGCCGTCATCAGCCAGGATCTCCTTGGCTTCCTTGGGGTCGAAGGTGCATGCTTCGCAGGATCCGGGAACGTAGGATTCCAGCGATGGCGGGACCAATGAGTCAGATGGCTCGGCGTGACCCTTGAGCAGCGAGGTGGCGATCGCTTCGCGGTCAATGGACATGGAGATCGCCTGGCGCAGAGCCGGGGAAGTCAGTTCATCGACGTAGGCAGGGACCTGCAATGTCTGCTGCTTGGAGCCGATTGCGACCTTGTACAGCGCTTCTTCGCCCAGCTGGCTGGAAGCCTTGTCCACCATGGTGGCCGGCACGTTGCGGATCATGTCCAGGTTGCCTGCGGTCATGTCGGTGTAGGCCGGATCCACGGAAGTGTAGATCTTACCAATCAGCTTCTCGGCTCCGCCACTGAAGCCCTCGGCACCCTTGAAACCGTCCCATTTCTCCATCACTACCTGCTGGTTGTGATCCCAGGAGTCGAACTTGTATGGTCCGTTAGAAACTGGTGCCTGGTCGTAACCGGTCTCGTCATCGAATGCGCTTTGCGGCATCGGGCAGGTCGGGTTGGTGCTCAGAATTGCCGGGAAGTCGCGGTTCGGCGCCTTCAGAGTGACTTCCATGTGGGTGTCGTCCACAACCTTGACTCCGGAGAGCTCGCTGGCCTTGGCTTTGCCTCCATCCAGCGGGTTCATTTTGTCATAGCCTTCGAAGGAGACGAAGGTGCCATTGCCCTGCCAGGCGTTGGATCCGGTGGCGGTGGCGTTCCAGGCATCGGCGAAGGATTGTGCCGTTACCGGGGTGCCATCGTGGAAGGTCCATCCGTCTTGCAGCTCGATATCCCAGACCTGGGCATCATCGCTGGTCACCGATTTGGCGGCCAGCGGTTCCAGCTTCTGGGTTTCGGAATTCACTTCCATCAGGTTCGCGCACAGCGCCATACCGATCTGGCTTCCGGGATCCTTCTGCGGCACGATGCTCTTTGGCTCGCTGGTCATGAATGACAAGGTTGCCTCACCGGATCCATCACCGACTTGCTCCGCTTGGCTGCTGGCTGATGAGCAGCCGGTTGCGGCGAGCATCAGCGATACGACACAGGCAACGAGCGCAGTTTTCTTCTGTCGTTCCATCTTGTTCCTCCCTGAGCGGCTACCGGCACCTGTGCCGGGCTCGTGGCCGCTGTCACTTTATTTATTTTATGAAATAAAGTAAACATTGCAGAAGGTGTGACTGTCAACACTTTCCGGGGCTTATTCTGCCTCTGTCTCCGCATGCAGCCGATCAATAAAGGCCAGCGGATTGGCCAGCACTTCGTTCACCATCAAGCTGGCTGCGAAGATCGACAGCGACAGCGAATGGTCGCTGGAGTAGACTACGCGGCTTGAGGCCTGGGCGCCCTGCAGGGAATTCTCCGCGACCACCGTTTGGACCAGGGTCCGGGTTTCGGGGCGTTCGGCCGGGGTCCCGGCGATTACTAGCAGCCCCGGGTCCAGCAGGTCGAAGAGCATCGCAGCGGCCCGGGCGACAAAGGTGTCGCGATCAGCGACCAGGGCACGGATCTGTTCATCACCAGCGTCATAAAGCCGATCAATATCGCCATAATGCATCACATCAAGGCGACCGGCCTCATGCGCCCGGCGTACGGTAGCTTCGTCGGTTGCCATGACTTGCAGGCAGCCACTGCGTCCGCAATCGCAAGGGAACCCCTGGTCACTGACTTGAAGATGGGCAATGTTCCCGGCATGCTGCGACCAGCCGGCGCGGATCCGCCCGTCACTGACTAAAACCGCGCCCAAATCCGAGGTGATCACCATGAGCAGGAAATCGCGCTCCGTGGCGCCATGCCCATAGAACAGCTCGGACTGCGCCGCTGCGCGGGCATTGTTGTCCAGAATAATCGGCTGGGGCAATTCTTCGAGCATCTGCACCGCGGGAACCTGTTGCCAACGAGCACCGCGATTCTCCACAATCCGCCCGTTGATCCGGTCGACAATGCCGCCGGTGGCTACCCCGGTCCCCAAGATTGGCCTCCCCTTGGCATGCTCGTCCACCAGCTGTTTCGCTTGGTTAATGACCAGCTTGAAGGACTCTTGGGCGCCCAAGCCATCATGCGGCACGAGAACCGAGGCCTTGGCCACCCCATCCAGCCCGGTAAGCACCACGCCGGTGACTCGCGGTCCCAGGTGGATGCCCATCACCAGATTGGACTTGGTATCAACGTGCAATGGGACCCTGGGCCGCCCCTGCCCCACAGCCATTGGTTCGGCTTCGCTGATTAATGAGCTTTCCAGCAAGCTCGCCGCAATGCCGGTAACCGATGCGGCGCTGATGCCCAGGGCATCGGCGACATCCTTGCGGGAGCCGCCGGGCGAAGAGAAAATCTCCTGGAGCACCATCGAGTAGTTGCGCACCCGGGCCGGGTCGGACTTGCGGGACATGCGGAGAAGGTCCTTTCCATGACAGCAACCTGAAGGGGCTACTTGGCTTATTGTGTCACTGTGCGGGTCAACTTCGGGAACACAGGTGGCATTCAGAGGCCATGATTGAGCAGAATTACGCAGCCCAACCAGCTATTACACCAGGAACGAAGCGGACCGGTTCGTTCTGGTTGGTTCGCCATTTTCTGGGGCCGCAGCATCCATTCGGACCACTTTTCGCTGCCCCATTCGCTGGCTGCGGCATATTCCCCGTCAAGCCGCAAGTACGCCATCAACAACATGTGATGCAAGGACTCTCGCATTTCGCTTCGTTCGGCGCAGCGGGTTTCTTTGTACGGAAAACCGGTTGATCGCGCCCTTTCCAACGCGCGCACTTTCAGCGGCAGAAGATCCCGTGTGGGAAGCCGCGAAGCTGGTGGGTAAAGTAGGGCGGACTGCGGGAAACAGCGCGCTTCGGAACTTGAAAAGCAATGTTGTGCCCCGTGTGCTAAACCCGGCGATATGGGATCACCTTGCCGCCGATCCACAACACCATCTGCCAGCCCATAGCCCGGTTGGACGGTGCTGCTGTTCAAGGAGCTCGGTCCCCCGCATTCGACATTTCTGCTGCTGTCGCGTAGAGCGTTCTTCTATCGCTGTGGCCGTAAGAGGCTAGCAAGTCGCTTTCATCAGCCCTCGAACCGAGCAGCTTGAAGCACACTTTTCCAGCTAAGAAATACGTCCGCCTTTGCCGAATCGGCGTGGCTGCAAAGCATGGTTGTGGGAAGGCTCAACCAAGTTCATTTTGGTCTTTACTCCTCTCCGACTGGAACCATATCAAGCGAATCGGGCTTCACTGGATTCAGCCATCGAGCCAGGGTAGTCTACGTCCATGCATACCTCGCGCTATGAAGCCGATATGCATCCAGCAGAAGCTGTCGCCAGGCTGCTGGACTAAACGGGAAACACAGTGACCTCAGTGATTCCCTCTGGTTACGAATCGTATGTGCTGGTCCTCAATCCGGTCGAACTTCGAGACGGTTCAACTATCCTCCGGACGGATGTCATGGGCAGGAACGGAGTCAGCCTCGGGCATGGATCCAGTGGCCCGAGCTCGCAGTGAAAAAAGACGCCAAGTAACCGGAGGGTTACTGGCGGGTACCCGACAGGGGAAATCCACCCGCCAGTCTTGCAAGGCAACTGACCAAAACCCTCGATCCAGATCCGAGCACCCACTCTTTCGCTTCCTGGGCCGGGTATGCCATGGATTTCATGAACAGACCACGATGTTTTCTCCGTATCAAAGCGAAATGCTGCTCTACTCCGGAAAATTGACGGATCAGCGCGGAGCTTCCCTCTTGTCCACGACGTCAACGGAGCGTGTGCCGATGTACTGGTGGCCCTCGAATCTTCGCTGGTTCGTCGGTCAGGACATCTACGCGAGAAGTCTCGTAGTCGGATGCGAGCGACGGACCGCGCAAAAGATCCTCCAGGATCCTCTTCTTGATGCTTACCCCATCAACCCTTCAGATACCGTACCCTCAAATGAATATTGACCTGGGCAACATCTCTCAGTTCGACGCGCTTCCGTAACTCTTCACCCGCAAATCATCTAGACAACAGTGATGGAATCTTAGAGTAGAGAAAATAGGCTGAAAGCCCAGCTGACCACCTAAAAGGTATTCGAAGCTCATTCCCATGGCGCATTGTGTTACGGACCCGCCCATCGTTCAATTACCGGCAATCGCCGCTGATTCGGAATCGGTAAGCAGGATTCCCAATGTTTCACGGCCAATGACGCCCAAAAGATCATCAGGGCCGAGGTCTGCGGTCAACATTGCATATCTCAGACCCCAGCCTCGACTACGTCGCCATAACGAGCTTCGGGGTTCTGCCCCGTACTGGTCGAATGCCTCCGAAATTGCTGCAGGGCTGAAATGCATCCAGAACATGCCAAGGTCGCTGGCTGGATCACCAATGCAGAGATCTCCGAAATCAACCAACGAAACCGTGGCATCGTCGTTGGCTGAGTCGTTGACAATCGTGTTGTGCGGATGCGGATCACCATGCAACCAAAGCGGTGCGCCTTCATGCGGTGCCGCGGCCACTGCGTCTTCCCAAAGTGCAAGGGCCGGTTCGTGCAATGTAGGGTCCAGCGCCGAAATCTGCTTGCGGGTTTTCTTGTCGAGCGCGGCCAGCGGCACCCCGCGGAATTCACTGTGCGGTCCGGACGCTCCGGCAGGCTGGTGCAGCCGGTACAAGTACTGCGCGAATTCTCCGGCGTAGCCATCGCGCCTGCGGCGGTCCACCGTCGCTGCGCTGCGGCCCGGGACATAGGGGCAGATGGAGAACGTGAAGGGGTACTGCGGCGCGGGCCGGCCAACGAAGACCGGCATGGCGATGGGCAGTCCGGTCTCGGCGGCCAATTGCGGCAGCCAACGCCGTTCCTTGAGTCCAATGGCCTCGCCTAGTTCCCGGCGCGGCAGGCGCACCACCAGCTCAGCACCCAGCCGGTACACCTCGTTATCCCACCCGGTAGCCAGATAGGCAATGTCCTGGTTCGCCCAGTTCGGCGCCTGGCTAACCAGCAGGTGCCTGACCAGCTCCGCGTCAATTTCAACTTCGGCTGGCGGCATTCCCTTATCCGTGGAGACAGAAGAAGTCATTGCTCAATGCTAGTGCACCCCGCATGGCTCACGCTGCCGCGCGAATCGTTCTAGAATCGGTGCATGGACTCCCCTGCACCCGGCGAGCAGATCCTCGCCACGCTCCTGCTAGAGAAATTCGACCAGCTTACCGAAGCCTTGGCGAGCATTCCGCAGGAACAAGCCAATAGCGTCCTGCCAGTTCACGGCAGCAATTCGCCGGTGCAGCTGGTGCTGCATTGCTGCGGGATGATGCGCCGCTGGTCTTCCACGGTCAATCTCGGCCTCGAGGTCCCCCGCGATCGGGCCGCCGAGTTCACCGCGGTGATGGACAAGGAGGCTGCCCTGCAACTGGCGCATGAGGCCAGGAAGGCGTTCGCCAACGACCTGGCGCTCACGGGCATGAATGATGCTCCCGTTGCGGCCCCGCCAGGCAGGGAGGGCGAATACTGGATGTCCACCTGCCAGGGCGTGCTGCTGCATGTGCTCGAAGAGCTCTGCCAGCACTTGGGGCATCTGGAAATCACCCGGGATCACTTGGCCAAGGACGCGTCGTGAAAGGCATCCGGCAGGTCACAGCTGGCCTACCCATGGCCTTTCCCGGGGCCTGAAGAGCGTCCGCGCGCAGAGCCGTCCCAAACGAGCAAGGCTCCTGCAGCAGGCAAGAACAAGAGAGCTGGAAGCCACTGGAATGCCATCAATGCCACCATGGCGGCCAGCAGCATGGCCAGCGCCGCGATTCTGGGCCATGCAGCCATGACTGCCCTCCTAGAAGCCTTCTACCGCTCAGCGGTAGTTGATTTGGTGTGAAACCCTAGCAGGATCAGTGCGCAGTTGCCAGAGGCGCCAAATCAAATGCCGCAGGACCGCGCGCCGCTCACAGGTCCAGATCTTCCCAATCGAAGCGGGTAGCGGTCCCGGATTCCCAATCCTGGCGCAGGATCGCGTAGGCAACCGAGGCGAGATGGCGCCCGTCGCCGGTGGGCCACGCCATCCGGTAATGCGCCTCCTTGAGGAATCCGGCGCGAAGAAAAGTCTTGCGCATCGCGATGTTGTCTTCCCTGGTTTGGCCTTCGAAGCGCAAGGTGCCGGGGAAATCAGTGAACACCTTGGCGGTCAATTCCCTCAGTACGAGGGTACCCAGGCCTGATCCCCGGTGCTTTTCCGCCAAGCGCAGGTGAAGCATGGGAGTGTCGTCTTCCAGATCTTCGAGTACTGCCATTCCCAAGCATTCTCCCTCGCCAATAATCCAGAATCCTTGGCGCTCGCTGTTCCAATATCTTCCGCTATCGACTAGTCGTCTCAGCTCCGGCTCTGTCCAGTTCCGACGGACATGGAATGGGAAGCTGTTGCTTGATAGAAAAGCGGCGATGGCACTGCTGTCTTCCGGTACCATTGCTGTGAACGAGATATTCATGGGGCCAGCCTATAGAAGACATGCCGGATCCAGTCAGCGTAAACATGAATCCGGTGGCGACAGCACCCGGCCGAATATCTGCTTCCATGTCAGGCCGCTTTCAATGAATCCAGAATCTCTTGCGTCGAAACCACCAGCGCAAAGCCGTCTCCGTGAAGATTGGTCGCCGTAACCTGCATCAGAGTGGCTGCCGGTATTACCGTGCCGTCAGGTCCTGCCAGATCAAAAGTTCGTGTGGCATCGAGAGGCACAATGACGTCAAATCCCAGATTTCCGCCCATCCGGGCGGTGGTTTCTACACACAAGTTGGTTTGGATTCCGCAAACCACGATCTTTTTGATCTGATTGGACCTCAGCCACTGGCCCAAATCCGGGGAGCCATAAAATGATGAGTTCACTGACTTGGTTACGAACAGATCAGGGGTGACCGCTTGCACCGATTCGTGAAGATTATTGCCGGGACTTTCCACGAACAAGGGCGAGTCCGAATTTCGGCTATCGTGCCTGACGATCACTATCGGCATGTTCTTTTGGGACCACTCCAAGAGAAGCCGATCAACGTTGTTCTCGCATTGCGGGTAGTTGGTTGTCGGGCCCCATGAGGTGTCGTAGAAACCCTGCTGCATGTCAACCACGATCAATGCGGTCTTTGTACTTGTCATCATGCTTCTACTTCATCAGGGATCGAGGAACCCAACCAGTGGCATAAATGACATGGTTCGATAAGATTGCGCCATGACCATCGTGGGGATTCTAGTTGGGCCGGGCCGTCGAGCATTTGATATCGAAGTTGCACGCGAGGTGTACGACGACCGAACCGACCGTGGTCTCCCCCGGCCCGCAGTTCGAATCCTCGCAGCAACCACGGTCACCGCTCTTGACCCGGTTCGCTCAATACGGCGCACACATCCGCTTGCTTCGGTGGAGCAACTCGACATGATGGTGGTTCCAGGAAGCGAGAATCCGCTCGCAGAACCTCACCCGCAGGAAGTGGCAGCAGTTGCACGAGCTGCTTCCGCCGGGGTCCTTGTCGCCTCGTTGTGTACCGGCGCATTCACACTCGCCGCTGCAGGACTGCTCGATGGGCGAAGCGCGACGACTCACTGGCGTTTTGCCAATGAACTTGCAAGGCGTTATCCAGAGGTCAACGTCAAGTCGAGGGATTTGTATTGTGGCGAGGACAAAGTATGGACTTCGGCTGGAGTCACCGCAGGAGTTGATCTATTACTCCATCTAGTACGTCTAGACTGGGGAACCAGCGCTGCAGAAACTATCGCGAAGGCCATGGTCACCCCTGTTTTCAGACCGGGAACCCAAGCGCAATACGCGGATACCAGCATCCCTGGGAATTCATCGCCGTCAGTTGAACAACTGCATCTGGCAGTCAGCCAAGATCTTCAACGGCATTGGAACGTCCAAGAACTAGCAGCGGTCTGCGCAATGTCACCACGGACTTTTCACCGGTGGTTCTCAGACGCGGTCGGGACAACACCTATTGCATGGCTCAATGATCTTCGAATCAGCGAGGCCCAACGCCTACTGGAACAAAGCGACCTGTCGGTTGGCGCCGTTGCCCGTCAGGTTGGCTTTGCTTCTGATGATCTGCTGCGCAAGCATTTCTCGTCGCGATTGGGGATCACGCCGACCGGCCATGCAGCGGCTTTCCGTCGACAACGTCCTTGATGAATTGCGCCTTGCCTCGCGCATAAGCGATCCTGTCATCCCCGACCCTCGTGGCCAAGTCCTGTTTCAGCTCGGCATATGCGGTAGCAACATTGGCGTCTTCCCTCAGTCGATCGCGGAACACCAGATGCTCGCGTTCCCAGACCGAACCGAGTTGGCACACGTGAACATGCACTGTTCGGGGCTCTCCCGCGGGCGGACGAAAGAAGAGATGGCCGGTCTCCCGTTGCCGCAGCACAAGCCCCAGCGCTTCGAGGCCGCTGCGGTACGCGGACTCTTCTGAAATATCCGGAACAGCTATTTGGAGGTCGAGAACTGGTTTGGCGATGAGGCCCGGAACTGCTGTCGACCCGATATGCTCTGCAGATGCCGCGGCAGGACCAATGGCGTCCTGGATGCGCAGCATCCAATCAGCGGCCTGGACGGCCCACGACGGATCATGCTCGACAAGATGGACAGGTTCACCACCGGGCTTATCAAACCATTCGCTATTCATCTATCCAGTATGCCTCGATGCCGGAAGCCGGAAGGTGCAATTCCAGGCAGGTTCCACTTCGCCCTATCCAGCCGGCTGGCCGTTTTCACCCAGCACCGCTTCCCCGTCGGTATGCAGCGGGTTTTTCATCGTCGGCATCCACGCGCAGCGCGTCTGCATGCCCGACACCGCTTGCCCATCCCTGATCAGCACCGTGCCCAGCATCCACTGCCCGTCGTCGGTGACCTTTTCCATGGCTTCCGGTCCGGCCAGGTAGCCCATCATTTCTTGATCGTCCAGAGGCATCTCGCTCTTGGCGTTCGGGGCAGAATAGACGGGGATCGACACGGAAATGGTGTCGCCATTTGCCTCCGGGTGGCAGTATCCACCGTCGCCTCCAAGACCGTCCGTGCGCACGAGGTAGTACTGGTCATCGCCGGAATACTGTTTTACGCCTACCGTTCGAACCTGTTCCAGCGGGCCATTTTCCGCGCAGGCAGTATTCTGGAAATCGCTGCGCAGGTACTCAGTGACCTTGACGCCCTGCGTGGCTGGCACCACGCTCGCAACGGTGGATCCGCAATTATGCGAATAAGCGATCTCGCCGGGAACCTGGACTGGCCCCTCCTCCGTCGCAACCCAGGCAACGAAGTGCTCCCAATAGGCATTGCCGGACGTGCTGATGAACGATGCGACGGCATCGTCTACGCCGTCGCCATCCAGATCCGCGTAGACGATCTTGCCCAGCTCATAGCTGTTGAATTCATCGCTGGCTTTCGAATTCTCAAGACGGATCTTCGAGGGTTTGCCATCGAGCGCCATCGGATCCATCCAGGTTGCGTTTCCAAGATCCGCATCTCGCAGGGATTCGATCCCAGGTTCTTCCTTGCTCGGCGAAGGAACTGCCGTTGGCGTTGAGGATTCCAGGTCCGGCTCTGGTTCGCTGCACCCAGTGAGCAGCAGCCCAACCGCGGCCACCGTGCTGAAAATTCTTGCTCCACGAGATGCATCGATCATGTTCAGATGATAACTGAATATAAAAACGACTCATAAAAACTTGTGCCATCAAGACCGCTTGCGCGTAATGCTTGATAAAAAACGCCAGCCTCGGACTTCACGCTTGGAAGTCCGAGGCTGGCGCCAGGGCTGGAGTCCGGGACTAGAGTCCCAGCTTCTCCATCACGATTTCGCGCACGCGGCCGGCGTCGGCCTGTCCGCGGGTGGCCTTCATGACAGGGCCCATCAGCGCACCGATGGCCTGCATCTTGCCGCCCTTGATCTTCTCGACCACATCAGGCATGGCAGCCATGGCATCATCCACGGCCTTGCCCAAGGCATCATCGTCATTCACAACAGCCAAGCTGCGCTTCTCGACGATTTCGCTTGGGGTGCCTTCGCCGGCGATGGCGAATTCCAGCACCTGGCGGGCGATCTTGTCGTTGATCTTTTTCGCCTCGATCAGCGAGTTCAGCTCAACGATGGTCGCAGCGCTCACGCCCAGATCGGCGATGTCCTTGTCCGCGGCCTTGGCCAGGCGGGCGATCTCGCCCATCCACCACTTGCGGGCCACAGCGGCGCTGGCGCCAGCGGCAATGGTCTGCTCGATCTCGTCGAGCACACCGGCGTTGACCACGTCGCGGAATTCCTTGTCCGCGTAGCCCCACTCGGCCTTCAGGCGCTTGCGGCGCTCGGCTGGCGGTTCCGGCAGGCGGCCGCGCAGCTCTTCGACCCATTCGGCGGTGGTGACGATAGGCACCAGATCCGGCTCCGGGAAGTAGCGGTAGTCATCGGCATCCGACTTCGGGCGGCCCGAGGTGGTCGAACGGGTGTCCTCATGCCAGTGGCGGGTTTCCTGGACGATCTTCGCACCGGAGTCCAGCACCGCGGCGTGGCGCTCGATCTCGAAGTGCACGGCGTGCTCCACGGCGCGCAAGCTATTCACGTTCTTGGTTTCGGTACGGGTGCCGAACTTCTGGGCGCCCTTGGGCATCAGCGAGACGTTGGCATCGCAACGCACGTTGCCGCGTTCCATCTTGGCATCCGAAACGCCCAGGTTCTTCACGATTTCGCGCACGGCGGCCACGTAGGCCTTGGCCAACTCGGGAGCGCGCTTGCCGGCACCCGTGATTGGCTTGGTCACGATCTCCACCAGCGGAACGCCAGCACGGTTGTAGTCAACCAGCGAGTAGTCCGCACCCTGGATGCGTCCGGCAGCGCCACCCATGTGGGTCAGCTTGCCGGCATCTTCTTCCATGTGGGCGCGTTCGATCTCGACGCGGAAGACTTCGCCGTCTTCCAGCTCGATGTCCAGGTAGCCGTCGAAGGCAATTGGATCATCGTACTGGGAGGTCTGGAAGTTCTTCGGGGTATCCGGGTAGAAGTAGTTCTTGCGGGCGAAGCCGCACTTCTGCGCGATCTGGCAGTTCAGTGCCAGGCCGATCAGGATGGAGTACTCCACGGCGGTCTTGTTGACCACCGGCAGCACGCCGGGCAGGCCCAGGTCTACCGGGGTGACGTTGGTGTTCGGGGCATCGCCAAAAGCGTTCGGCGCGTCGGAGAACATCTTGGTCTTGGTGTTCAGCTCGACGTGGACCTCGAAGCCCAGGACCGGGTCGTAGCGATCCAGTGCCTCGTCGAAGTCGACCAGTTCATCGGTGTAGTTGCTCATGGTGCCTAGGCCTCCTGCGCGATCGAAGCGGTGTCAATGGCTGGTGCCTGCGAGATCAGCGAGTGGCCCCACTGCTTCTCGAGCAGGGTTTCCAGTGCTGCGCCGGCACGGTACAAGCGGGCATCCTCGTAGGCCGGGGCCAGGAACTGGATGCCTACCGGCAGGTTCTCGGACAGGCCGCCCGGGACGGTGATGCCCGGAACGCCAGCGAGGTTGGCCGGGATGGTGGCCACGTCGTTGAGGTACATGGCCAGCGGGTCGTTGTCGTTCGCGCCCAGCTCGAAGGCGACGGTCGGCGCGGTGGGGGAAATCAGCACGTCGGCCTGCTCGAAAGCGGCCTCGAAGTCGCGCTGGATCAGCGTGCGGACCTTCTGCGCCGAGCCGTAGTAGGCGTCGTAGTAGCCGGCGGACAGGGCGTAGGTGCCCAGGATGATGCGGCGCTTGACCTCGTCGCCGAAGCCGGCGGCACGGGTGGAGCCCATGACGCGCTCGATGGTCATCGGGCCCTCTTCCGGAAGCACGCGGTGGCCGTAGCGCACACCATCGAACTTGGCCAGGTTGGAGGAAACTTCCGACGGCATGATCAGGTAGTAGGCGCCCAGCGCGTACTTGAAGTTCGGGCAGGAAACCTCGACGATTTCTGCACCGGCGGCCTTGAGCAGTTCCAGCGACTCGTTGAAGCGTGCCTGGACACCCTCCTGGTAGCCTTCGCCGGTCAGTTCCTTGATGACGCCAATGCGCAGGCCCTTGATATCCCCGGTGGCGCCGGATTCAGCGGCGGCAACCAGGCCTTCGAGCGGGTTGGGCAGCGAGGTGGAATCCTTGGGATCGTGCCCGCCGATCAGTTCCTGCAGGTAGGCCGAGTCCAGCACGGTACGGGAGACCGGGCCGATCTGGTCCAGCGAGGAGGCCATGGCGATCGCGCCGTAGCGCGAGACAGCACCGTAGGTCGGCTTCACGCCGACGGTACCGGTGACGGCGCCTGGCTGGCGGATGGAGCCGCCGGTGTCGGTGCCCAGTGCCAGCGGAGCTTCGAAGGAGGCCACGGCTGCGGCCGAGCCGCCGCCGGACCCGCCCGGAATGCGGTTCAGGTTCCACGGGTTGCGCGTCACGCCGTAGGCGGAGTGCTCGGTGGAGGAACCCATGGCGAATTCATCCAGGTTGGTCTTGCCCAGCATCGGCAGCTTGGCAGCGCGGATCTTCTCGATCACGGTCGCGTCGTAGGGGCTCATCCAGCCTTCGAGCATCTTCGATGCCGCGGTGGTCGGCTGGCCCTTGGTGACGATCAGGTCCTTGATCGCGATGGGCACGCCGGCCAGCGGGTGCAGGGCTTCGGCCTGCGCGCCGCCGGCGGCACGGATGGCGTCAACTTCGGCTGCGACGGCGAGCGCTTCTTCGGCGTTCACGTGCAGGAAGGCATTCAGTGCGCCGTCAACCTCGGCGATGCGGTCCAGGTGGGCCTGGACTGCTTGAACGGAGGTGGCTTCGCCGGCGCGCAGCTTGGCGGCCAGCTCGGTGGCGGAAAGCTTAATCAGTTCATTCACTTGGATTATTCACCATCCAGAATAGCCGGGACCTTGAAGCGGTCCGAGTCCGAATCAGGCGCGTTGAGCAGAACTTCTTCAATGCTCAGCGTCTGCCCCACCGTATCTTCGCGCAACACGTTGGTCAGCGGGATCGGGTGGCTGGTGGCTGGGACGTCGGAGGCGGCGACTTCGCTGACGGACGCGATGGCACCGACGATAGCGTCGAGTTCACCGGTCATTTTGTCCAGCTCTGCGTCGCTCATCTCGATGTGGGCAAGGTGTGCCAGATGCACAACGTCCTCACGGCTGATGGCAGACATGTATCTCCCTAGAATGGCGGTTGGGTTTCATAGACAAGTCTATCCCTTACGCGCCTGCCCCAATGCCTATATGCGGGGCATTAGTTATGCTGTGCGCAATACCAAACCGCTCAGGTCCTGGCCGAGGGCGTTCTCCCAGATCCCGATAACACCGGCTTCGGCGGGATCGCCGGCTACCGGTTTGCGGATGATCACCGCGTCTTTGCCCCGACTCTCGCCGCGGACCAGGATCCGCGGATCCGCGGTAAAGGACTCGGACCGGTGCTGCGGCGTGGCATTCCCGGCCAGCAGTTCACGTGCCTGGGCGATGAAAATGGGGTCGCCGGCGGCGTCATAGACAAAGCGGGTGCCCAGAATCGCGTGCTCGCTCGTTCCCAGGAGGTAGCGTTCCGCACCGTCAACCGGGGCATCCCGATAGGTCAGCGGAACGTGGTAAATCACGTCAGAGGTATCGCTGTGGTCAGCGTAGAAGCTCAGCTCGATACCGACTTCACCCTGCGGGTCTTCCAGACGGAATCCGCCAACACTTTCAAGTTTCGGCGCGCCCTGGCCGGTGTAGAACTCCTGCTTGGCCAACCAGGCTGCCACCAACTCGGTCTTAGTTGGAGACATGGTGGTGTTGTAGACGATTCCCATGAGCTTAGTCTGTCAATTGCTGGTATTAGGCACAAGTGTTAGCGCAACGGTTCTTTGGCCAGCCGATAGCTCCTACGATGGTTTCATGCACACACATGAGCCATGGGATGAAGTTCAGCAGGCGCAGCAGTACGGGCAGAACCTGCTGCGGGATGCCGCCATTGAACTGCGCGAGTCCGAGCACGAGGACTTCTCGGTCATGGCCGGGTGGTGGAACGATCCGGCCTGGGCGGTGCTCCAGCAACGAACCATCAAACCGCGTCCCGGGGCTCCGCTCGTGGAAATGTTCGCACAGTGGAGCGAGAACAAGCCCTCTTCCGGCGATGCCGGCTTCAGCATCTTCGAGCGCGGCAGCGGAACCTTCATCGGGCACATCACGCTGCATGGCGGCCAGTTGCCCCATCGCGCCGCTGAAATGGCGGTGATGATCGGCCCGGACTTCGTCGGCCAGGGTTTCGGCACCCGTGCCACCGCGTTGATGTCCGGCTATGGTTTCCGCGAGTTGGGACTGCACCGGATTAGCCTGTGCGTTGCCGCCTTCAACCAGCGGGCCATCCGGGCTTATGAGAAAGCCGGGTATACCCAGGAGGGGCGCCAACGCGAGGTGTACTTCCACAATGGCGTATTCCACGACCAGGTGCAGCTGAGCCTGCTCGCCGGCGAATACTTCGCCCAGCGGGGCTGAGCAGCACCCCGCGGTACTATTTGGCCGCTTCCTCCAGCATGGACTTCACCAGCGGTCCCGCCGTCTGGGCTCCGCCGTCTCCATCCTCGACGAACGCGGCAACCGCCAGATCGCCTTGGGCGGCGATGGCCCAGGCATGCGCGTTCTTTTCGCCGTCGTATTCGGCGGTGCCGCTCTTGCCGATGATCTTTCCGCTGCCTACTGCCTTCAGGTCCTCCAGGGTTCCGTGGTCCACGACCTCGGCCATCATGGTGGACAGCTGCCCTGCTTCCTCTTCGCTCAGCGTGGAAGCCGGCTTGGCAGGTGCCTGGGGTTCTGGCGCCAGGATCAGCTTGGGCTGCACTGTGGACTTCGCCTGGATCGATGCCATCACGGTGGCCATGCCCAGTGGCGATGCTTCCACCACGCCCTGGCCAATCATGTTCGCGGCCTGGGTGGTGCCTTCAGAATCTTCGGGCACCGAACCGAACACTGCGCCGGCACCGGTTCCGTCCTCTGCCAGCAAGCCGAGAGCAGCCGCGGCTTCAGCCAGGTTCTTGCCGCCAATTTCCGTTCCCTGATTCACAAAGACCGTGTTGCATGACTGCGCGATTGCTTCGGATAGCGGGATGGTGCCTACGGCGGCAGCAGGATAGCCGTCATAGTTCTTGAAGCTCTTGCCATCCACCACCGTGGTTGCCGGGCACTTGACCTCGGTGCCCGGTGTCGCTCCGTCACGCAGCATCGCCAAGGCGCTCACGACCTTGAAGGAAGAACCCGGTGCATAGGAAGCTTGCAAGGAGGTGTTCAGCCCGGAAGAAACCGGGCCCGAGGAGGCCGCGAGGACGCTGCCGTCAGAGGGCCGAATGACCACGATGGCAGAGTTCGATTCGGCTTCGGCCAGCAGTTCATCCGCGGTTTCCTGCAGTCCGGTGTCCAAAGTGGTCTTCAGGTCCTTGCCTGCTACCGGGGCTGCGGTGATCAGTTCCGCTACCGCTTCATCTTCAGCGTTGTACTGCGATACCGAGACTCCTGCAGTTCCCGCGAGGGTGTCATTGTAGGCGGCTTGCAATCCTGATTGGCCTACCTGGTCACCGGCCTTGACCTTGCCTTCAGACTTCTCGATATTCTCGGCGGTGGCCTTGCCAACGCTGCCTAGCAGCGGGCGGGCGAAGGAGCGAGTGGGTGCCAAGGGCAGCTCGTCGTTGTGGAAGCCGGCACCCGGAATGCCCTTGATTTCCTCGTCGGTGACTTCCCGCGTTGCGTCATCGCGCAAGACAATAGCTTCCACCCAGGCTTTGTCGCCAGCGGCCATCACTCGTTGCGCATAGGCCTGTTCATCGATGTCCACGAGCTTGGCCAGTTTCTTCGCCGAGCTTTCCCAGTTTTCTTTTCCGGTGTGGGTCTTATCCATGCCAACACGAATCACCGGCCGATTGGAGACAATGCTTTCGCCTTCAGCATCGGTGATGCTGCCTCGTGCTGCAGGGTCGAAGGCCGCTTTGAGGTAGTCGCCGGTTTCGAACTCAGGGGCAAGAATTGACGGGTCAAAGCGCAGTTTCCAGGAATCGGATTCCTTGTCGAATTCCCACACAGCCTGGGTGTCGTAGCTCAGATCCTTGTCCGACTTGTCGATATCCCATACCGTGGTGATGCTCGCGGTAGCTGTCTTGACCCCATCTTGCTCTTCTTCGTCTTCGGCCACCGAACGAACGGTGCTCGTGTGCTTGATTTCGCCCATGGCGCCAAAGGCAGTTTCCTGGGCTTTCGCTGCATCTTTCGGGCTGGTCCCAGCGAATTGCACTGAGCCGAAATCGCCGCTATTCATGGCGGATACCAGTGCATCGGCCGAAGGCGCCGGGTCTGGCGCGCCAGCGCTGCAGGCACTTAGTGCGCCCATGGCCAGGGACGCAACGGACAGGGCGGCAACACTTCGGCGAATAGCACTCATGGCGCCATTCTATTCACGCGCTCGGACAGACCACAACGTGTGTCCGCCGAAGTCATGGGCGGTTCACCTGGATCCAGGCTGAATCCTTCTTGGCTGCAGGCTATAGGCGTAGACAACCAATTCGATATCGGTGTTCGGCACAAACCAGTCGCGTTCGGGATAGTGGATGAATCCGAGGGATTCATACAGTCCCCGGGCAGAATCCCAGCTGCTGCCGGTAGTCAGGGAGACGGCATTGATTCCGGGAATGAGCCGGGCGCGCTCGATGGCGGCCTGCACCATGCTCCGGCCAACACCCCTGCGCTGCGCGGCCGGATCAACGCTGAGCATGCGGATTTCCAGCTCGTCCGCTCTGGCAATGTCCGCATAGTCGCTGCCCGCCCGGATCAAGGTCATGGAACCGATGATCTCTTCTTCCCGGCGCACCACGTAGATTTCGGTCTGGGCTGCACGCTCGGCCACCTTGCGCACGAAGTCCAGGTACTCGTTATCCGGGCTGTCGAAATGCCCAGCGGCAAAATAGGACTCTGCGGTCAGCTCCCCCACATGCTGGTAGTGCTCGGGAGCAGCCAGTTCAATCGACAAGTCGCCAATGCTGGTTGAAAAAGTTTGCGTGTCAGTCATGATGCTCCAAGTGTGCCACGAGCTCAGGGGGTTCCTGCACGTCACCGAGCCCAAGGCAAATGATGCTCTGGCTGAAATTTTTGCTGAGCAATTCTTCTCTGATCTGCAGTGATTCGCGGTGGGAAATAGCGCCTTGCGAATAACTGGGAGAAAAACTTGCCCGCAAGTTTGTTAATGGAGTTAACTAACCCTGTGACTTCCCCACGCAAGGACTGGAATGTGCTGTCGCACGGCAGCGCTATTTTGCCGTCCCATGGAAGGGAGCACAACCTCTCTCTGGTTCTGCAAACACTTTCGGACCAAGGCGCTTCGAGCCGTGCCGATCTGGCACGCGCTACCGGCCTGACACGTGTCACCGTCTCGGAACTGGTCGCGGAATTGATCAACCGCTCGCACGTCATTGAGACCGGGCAGCAAGAGCAAAAACGCCCCGGCAAGCCCTCCACCCTCGTCGATTTGAATCGCCCGGGGCTCAGGATCATCGGCGTGGACTTATCCGGCGTTGTCCCGTTCCGGGCGGCCATCATGGATCTGGATGGCGCCATCCTCAAGAGTTTTTCTGCCCAGGCACGTGAAGCAACCGGTGAGGCCGCGACGGTCCAGCTCCTGGAGCTGCTCGACACCGCACTAGCCGAATGCGACGCACCGGTTCTGGGCGTGGGCATTGGCTCGCCCGGCGTAGTGACCGATCGGGGAATTGTCCTCGCAGCCGAAAAGTTCGGTTGGCGCGACTACGACCTGCGATCTGCGGTCGAGCAGGCTACCGGCCTGGCCGCTCATGTCCTCAATGACGCCGACTGCGCCATCCTTTCCGAGCACACTTTCGGCCAAGGCAGCGACCACATGATCTTGCTGCGCCTGGGGCGCGGTGTAGGCTGCGGCGTCATCACCCACAACACCCTGGTGCGCGGCTCGGATTTCGCCGCCGGCGAGCTGGGCCATGTCCGCCAGCGTGCGCAGGACACTGTCTTATGCAGCTGCGGGCAAATCGGCTGCCTGGAAGCCTATGCTTCCGTTCCTGCAATCTGGAAGTCCCTGGCCGAGGGGGAACCAAAGGAACAGCTGGATCAGCGGATCGCCGCGTATCTTGCTGGCGCACTTGCCCCGCTTCTTTCGGTACTCGACATTCGCGATGTCATTTTCACCGGGACCCCGGAAGTCGTGGATCAGCCTCTCGCGCAAGCGCTACGCGAAGCACTGGCCCTGCGCTCGCATACGGCACGCGCCGAGAACTTCCGGCTTTCGCTGAGCGAAGATCCAGAGCATCTGGTGCTCCGAGGTTGCGCGGTCAACGTGCTATTCCATGAACTGGGGATCACCTAGCGGGGCCGCCCGGTTTCTCCATACCTGTATTCCACTAATCATCACTGCCAAGATCGGAGAGTGCCCACCATGCGAGTGCTCATTGGTTCATCCCCTGAAGAAGTTGCACGCATCGCTGCCGACAACGTGTTGGCCGGCCTGGCCCACCACAGCGCTGGAGCCCCCTCGAATTTGGGGCTTGCCACAGGTTCGTCTCCGTTGGGCCTGTACCGTGAACTTTCCCGTGCGGTCCAGGAAGGCCGTGCCGATTTCACCGATACCCAGGGTTTCGCCTTGGATGAGTACATCGGGATCCCGGACACCCATGAACAGTCCTACCGCCAGACGCTGATCAACGAGGTCTGCTATGTCATCGGCTTGCCTGCCCGCTGCCTGCATGTACCGCAGGGCATGGCCGCATCCGTGGAAGCCATCGAGACGGCGGCCCGGGCGTACGATGCCTCTATCGCCCAGGCCGGTGGCATCCACGTACAGATTCTGGGCATCGGATCCAATGGGCATCTGGGCTTCAACGAACCAGGCAGCGCGCTGCGAAGCCGCACCCGCATCAAGCGCCTCGCGGCCAATACCCGTGAAGACAACGCCCGGTTCTTCGACGGCATCGAGCACGTTCCCACCCACTGCGTCACCCAGGGACTAGGTACTATTCTTGACGCCGGCCGCTTGGTCCTGGTGGCTGTAGGCGCGGGCAAGGCCCAAGCCATTGCCGCTGCCGTAGAAGGGCCGCTGTCAGCTTCCTGCCCGGCATCCGTCCTGCAGCTGCACCAGGATGCCGTGGTAGTAGTTGATGAAGCGGCAGCCAAGGGGCTGAAACTGCGTGAATACTACGATGACGCGGCTGAGGAACTGACCGTCGTAGACCTCGTGGTCACCTAAACCGCCCAGTCAATGGCATACTGAAGCCATGGCCGTCTACTTTGAATGCGTTACGCTTTGCGGTGCTTCACGTGCCGACCTCTTCGAGAAATCGCTCAGCATCGACGCGCACGCCGGTTCAATGGCCGATTCGCAGGAAAAGGCCGTGGCGGGGGTTACCAGCGGCACTATCGGATTAGGCGAGCAGGTCACCTGGCGTGCCAAGCATTTCGGCATCCCCTTCCGGATGACCTCGAGGATTTCCGACCTGGATGCCCCGCACACGTTCACCGACCAGCAGGAGCGAGGGCCTTTCAAGTCCTTCCACCACGTCCATGAATTCTACGAGTCGGACCAGGGGACGTTGATGGTGGACAAGATCCGCTTCAGCGCTCCATTGGGTCCCTTGGGCTGGCTAGCCGAGCGGCTCGTGCTTGGCTGGTACCTGCCCAAGCTCATCCGGATCCGCAACGACTACCTGGTCAACGCGCAAGGCTAATCCTGCTCGCTAGCGGTCCTGTGGCTCGATGACCACAGCCCACTGGCGCACCGCGCAGGAGTCGGATTCCCCGCATTCTCCGGTCAGCGGCTGCGCCTGGACTATGACGGCCATCGGGCTGGGCAATTCATTGGGAACCACCGGAGGCACATGGCTGAACGAACCGTCGGTGTTAACCGGGATCTTCAGATCCGGGCCTTGATCCGATATGGCTTCGCCCCGCTCCAAGATGACGGAGTACACGGTTGCAGTGCGGATTGGAAGTTGGATCCGAGGGCTCATCGCCGTCGGCCTGCGAGGGGAATTATTGACGGCTCCACGTGTACAGTGGATTAGTCGCCACGACGGCAGTAAACCGCTACCCCTATCAAGGCCAATGACCCCGATGCAGCAGACCTCGACAGCCAGCTCACCTCTTTCGGTGCGAAAAATCGCCTTAGTGGTTTCGCACGTGCTCTCCCCCATTATCCTGGCCACCGTGTTGCTGTTGGCAACGCCATGGCGGGATTCCTCAGTGCGCTGGACCGAGTCGATTGTTGCCGCCTTGTTCACCACGATTATTCCGTGGCTGATCCTGGCCGGGGCGAAACTGCGCGGCAAGGTCACCGATATGCACGTGACCGTACGGCGTCAGCGGCATGGGATCTATGCCTATACCGCAGGATTGATCCTGTGCGGCCTGCTCGTGCTGCGGGTCATGGATGCCGGTTCCGGGATCTTCCTCGAAGTGCTCAGCATCCTGCTTGGATTGGCGCTTGTTGCCGTGATCAATTTGTGGTGGAAGGTCTCGGTGCACCTGGCTGTGGGCACCTACGTTGTTTTGCAGGTGGCGGGACAGCAGGCCGAGCTGATGCCGCTAGTGGTGTTCTTCCTTGCGGTGCTTTCCTGGGCCCGGATCCGCAGCTGCCAGCACACCGCCACACAGGTGTGCGGCGGTGTAGCTGTGGGCATCGCCATCCATTACGCGCATCAGTGGATAGCAGCTTTGCTTCCCTAGGCGCTAGGCTCCGCGAGCTTGGCTGGATCCACCAATCCGGCGTACTGCCAGCCCGGGTTGCTGCTGGGCCTGCCTACCTGGCATCCGGCTTCCTCTGCAATCAGCGCGCCGGCAGCCCAGTCATACTCCTGGGTGCCATATTCGGCGTAGGCGTCCAAAGACCCCTCGGCCACCAGGCACAGGTCCAGCGCGGCCGAGCCGAGTCGGCGCACATTGACGTAGTCCTGGAGCATCTGCCCGAGCACTTGGGCTTGGAACTGGCGGCGCTGGGAATCATAGCCGAAGCCAGTTGCCAGGATCCTGGTCTCGGATTCGGCCGGCCCGGTGAGCTGTGTGAGCTTCCCGGATCGCAGATCAAGCTTCCATGCACCCAATCCCTTTCCGGCGAAGTATTCCACCTGCAATGCAGGGGCGACGATGGCCGCGGCTACCCAGGTCTCGCTGCCATCCTCGTTGCGTTGGCAGACGCCCACCGAGGAGCAGTAATAGGCGATGTTGCGCACGAAGTTCGTGGTGCCATCCAGCGGATCAATGCTCCAGCGCAAGCCGCTCGGGTTCGCAGGCTTGGCACTTGGATATTCCTCGCCGGTCAATTCGTCGTTGGGCCGGGAGGTCAGGATGGCCGCGCGAATTGCTTCCTCGGCGGCACGGTCGAAGTCGGTCACCCAGTCCCCGGCCGCCGATTTGTCGGTGAGGTTGAACTGCGATTCATCGCGGCGGTTGAGTACTTCGGCGCCGGCGGCGGCGGCCCGGCGGGCAACCATTACCAGCGGATCATGAGTCACTGCGCGGTCCATTTCTAGCCTTCCGTTAGTGCGGCGAGGGCTACCTCGCGCGCTGCGTCTGGGCCCTGTTCAAGCAGGACGCCGAATCCGGTTTCGTCCAGTACCGGAACACCCAGGGACTGGGCTTTGTCCAGCTTTGACCCTGCGGCTTCGCCGGCCACCAGGAAGTCCGTCTTCTTCGAAACGCTGCCGGTGGCCTTGCCGCCACGGACAATGATCGCTTCCTTGGCGGTATCGCGGGAATAGTGTTCCAAGGTACCGGTCACCACAATGGCCAAGCCTTCGAGGTTCTTGGTGATGTTCGCATCTTGCTCGTCTTCCATCTTCACCCCAGCGGCCTGCCAGGAGGAGACAATTTCACGGTGCCAATCCACCTTGAACCAGTCCACCAGCGCGTCGGCAATGATTGATCCGACGGAATCGATTTCGCTCAGTTCAGCCTCGGCGTTGCCCGAGTCAAGGACCTCGAGCAGGGCATCCATGGAGCCGTAGCGGGTGGCAATGGCCCGCGAAGCGTTCGGGCCAACGTGGCGGATGGACAGTGCCACCAGCACGCGCCACAGCGGGTTGCCCTTGGCCTTTTCCAGCTCATCGAGCAGCTTCATGGTGCTCTTGGTTGGTTCTGACGGCTTCTTGGCGGTGGCCTTGGAGTAGAAGTACGGGACGAGCTCGAAAATGCCGGTGCCTTCCCCCTTGGAACGCTTTTCCCGCCATACCTTCACCTCGCCAAGCTCGTCGAGCATGTCCTTGAGGTTGAACAGTTCGGCTTCATTCTTCAGCGGGCCGGAGCCAGCAGGCAGAATGATGCCGCCCTGGGTGGCAGGGTCCTCGCCCGGACCGCTGGTCAGGGCCGCTGCTGCTTCGTAGCCCAGCGCCTCGATATCAAGGGCGCTGCGTCCGCCGAGGTAGGCCACGCGTTCGGTGAGCTGGGCCGGGCAGGATTCAGCGTTGAGGCAACGAATGTCCACATCGCCTTCCTTGGCCGGCGCCAGTGGCTGCCCGCAGGATGGGCATTCGACAGGCATGACGAAATCACGCAGGTCATCGTTGCCCTCACGCAGTGGCAGCACCGGGCCAACAATTTCAGGAATGACGTCTCCCGCCTTGCGCAGGATAATGGTGTCGCCAATCTTGACGTTCTTCGCCTTGACGACTTCCTGGTTGTGCAGGGTCGCGCGGGCAACGGTGGAGCCAGCGACGAGGACCGGTTCCATCACGCCGAAAGGCGTCACGCGGCCGGTGCGCCCCACCTGGACCTGGATGTCCAGCAGCTTGGTGTGCACTTCTTCTGGCGGGTACTTGTAGGCGACAGCCCAGCGTGGAACACGCGAGGTGTAGCCCAGCTGTTCCTGGGTGGCCAGGTCATCGACCTTGATGACGATGCCATCGATGTCATGGATCAAGTCGTGGCGCTTCTCGCCGTGCTCGGCAATGTAGTCCTTGGCTTCCTGGCGGCTGCCGACAACGCGGCCGTAGGGCGAAACCGGAAGACCCCAGTTGCGCATCAGCTCGTAAGCCTGGGACTGTTCAGCAAGGTTGAAATCGCGGCTGCGGCCCAGTCCGTGCACGAACATGCGCAGCGGACGCTTGGCAGTCTGTTCCGGGTCCTTCTGGCGCAAGGACCCGGCGGCCGCGTTGCGCGGGTTGGCCAGGGGCGCCTTGCCCTGGGCAATCAACGCTTCGTTGAACTTGTTGAAGTCATCGGTGGCAATGAAAACTTCGCCGCGGACTTCGAATTCTTCGGGCCAGCCGGTGCCGGACAACTCCTGCGGGATGTCGCCGATGGTCAGCGCATTGTGGGTAACGTCTTCACCGGTGGTGCCGTCGCCGCGGGTAGCTGCACGCACCAGCTTGCCCTGGCGGTAGGTCAGGTTCAGTGCCAGGCCATCGATTTTGACTTCGCACAGCCACTTGACCGGGGTTTGCGGGTGCAGGCGTTCGGCATTGACCTGGGCACGTTCGAGCCACGCTTCGAGTTCATCAAGTGAGAAAACGTCTTCCAGCGAGTACATGCGGCTTGCGTGGGTGACCGATGCGAAGGCGGCGGAAACTTCGCCGCCGACTTCCTGCGTGGGCGAATCCTGTCCAGCCAGGATGGGATAGGTTGCCTCGAGCAGCTGGAGCTCATGGAACAACGCATCGTATTGCGCGTCGGAGACCAGAGGAGCATCGTTTTGGTAGTACGCCTCGCGGTGGGCACGGATCTGCTCGACCAGCTGTTCATAGCGGGACTTGTCAGCTTCTGGCGGAACGTTGGTGGCCTCAACTGGTGTTACGTCTTTTTCACTCACGTATTCAATTGTGCCCCACCGGCGGACAGTTTAGCTGGCTTGGAGCCCTAGTTCCCGGGTGCGTCAATTTGCGCGGACTCGGCTGCCAGCACATCAAGGACAATCACCGCGATGTTGTCCCGGCCGCCAGCTTCCAGTGCGGCCCCGGTGAGAATCCGGGCCGCTTCGGTGCGGTCCTTGTAGTTCACCAGCAAGGTCTGCAAGATGTCTTCGGTCAGTTCGCCCGAGAGCCCGTCGCTGCACAGCATGTAGCGGTCGCCGATGCGCGGCTGCAAAACGGTGAGATCCGGCTGGCTTTCGGCGCCGGCGCCAAGCGCACGGGTAATCAGATTCCGGTGCGGATGATTGCGGGCTTCCAACTCGGTGATCTGCCCGGCATCCACCATTTCCTGCACGGCCGAGTGGTCACGGGTCAGCTGCTGCAGGGCGCCATCACGCAGCCGGTATCCGCGCGAGTCCCCCACGTTGACCAGCAACAGGCTCGGGATTTCATCGGCGACTACCGGGATCGGCTCGGTAGCTGGAGCCAAACTGGCGCGGTGGTTCTCCAGCATTTGCGGAGTGATCTTGGAGATGACATCAGTGTTCTGCGTCATCGCGAAACTTGAGGTCCAGGGCGGCACCGCGGCCAGTGGAGCGGTCACATTGTCCCGGCCTTTGCCCGGGGTCTTGATCTGCACCAATGCGCACAAGGTAGTGCCGCCACGTGATTCAAGCGCTTCGCGAATGCGGTCATCAGCCAGCTGCACCTGGCGCTGGACATCCGGCACGGATGGCAGTTTCCGAACCGACGTCTTATTGGCGAAGGTGCAGATTTCCTGCATGGTTTCCACCGCAAGCTGGCTGGCCACCTCGCCAGCTTCGTGACCGCCCATGCCGTCGGCTACCGCATACACGATGTCGTGAATCAGGATGCGGTCCTGGTTTTGCGTTCGTTTCCGGCCCACGTCCGTCAGCCCTGCCGCGGCGAGGATGAACGGTACCGGTGCTGGTTCTTTAGCCATTAGTCGATCACCAGTCCTGCTCCCTCGCCTGCCGAGAGCTCATAGGGTTGAATGTCTCCAAAGCCGCGCACCGCGGTGATTTCCTGGGCGGTGAGCACAAAGCGTGCGTCATTGCGCAGGGTGTTTGCGGTAATCGCGTCGGTCAGCACGGTGCCCGGTTCCGCCAGCGAGGTCAGCCGAGCCGCCATGTTCACCGTAGGACCATAGATATCGCCCAGGCGTGAGAGCAGCCGGCCCCAGACCACCGCGCCGCGGGTTTGCGGGAAGAGCTCGTCCTTGGCCAGCTCGCGCGACAGGGACAGCGCAATCTCGGCGCCGGCCTGCGGGGTTTCGGCCACGTAGAGCACTTCATCGCCAATGGTCTTGACCAGGCGGCCACCGCCCACGGAAATGACTTCGGCGCATTTGGCTTCGAAGCGCTGCACCAGCTGGGCCAGGGTGCGCTCGTTCATGCGGCGCGACAGCGAAGTGTAGGAGACCAGGTCGGCAAAGCCCACCGCACGGGCCAGCGGCAGCGGGGTGCCGCCATCTTCGTCGCCACGGTCTTGGTTGTAGGCAGCCACTCCCGTTTCCACCCGCAATGCCATGCGGTGCACGGCAGAGTTCAGCTGGCGGCGCCATGAGTAGAGCAGCAGGTCTTCAATCGCTGGAATGATTTCGGGCAGCAGGCCGAAAAGCTGGCGGCGCGCCTGGCGATCCGACATGTTCTGGTTGGCGATCATGTCCTCAACCAGGGCTTCGATCTGCCATACCACCATGCGGTCAGTCATCTGGCCAACCGAACGCATCAGGGAAATGGCGGTTTCTTCGGTCAGCTTGCCTTCGCGGACCATCCCCACCATGGTGCCCAGGGCTTCCTTGTCGGCCTGGGTGAAGAACACTTCATCATCGCTGAGTTCAGGGAAGCCGATGGCGCGCCAGAGCTTGCGCGCGGAGTGCAGGGAAACACCGGCCTCGGAAGCGACCTCGCGTCGACGGAATTCGCGTTGGCCGCCGATGAGCCGCCTTTCCAGCGAAGCGACGGTGTCGCGGACAGCGTCGGGGGTGTGGGCCGGAATGCGCAAGGGGCCTTCCATGGCCTGCGCAAGTTCGAAAATTGGATCCGACTCGGCCGGTGTGGCCACAGGGGGGTGCTGGCGGGCGCCGCGGACAGCCTCGGCGGCGGACTGCGGAGAGTCTGCTCGGGGTGTGTTGGTGTGCTCGGTGCTCATGCCCCCATGCCCTCACTGTTCGTCGTTTCGGTGTGCGCCGCATTCTGGTTGCTGCGCAGGTTCGCCATCGCCTCCATTGCCAGGGAACGGAAATACGGTACCGAGGGGACATGTGAGAGTCTCACATATCCCTGGTTCAGCACGATATCCAAGGTTCCCGCACGCGTCATGGTGTTCTTCGCCTTGCTGTGCGCGACGAGGTCGCGAACTGTAAATAATCCTACAGATTGCAGCTTGCCATCGTTGTATGTGGGCCGGAACATGATCCGCTCGGTGGTCAAGACGATTTGGCTGCGTAGCCACCGGGCCCAGGGAATCACGCTCCAGATCAGCACCAGTGCGGCCCAGAGAACCACCGAAACGACCATCCACACATTCGCGTTGCCAGCTAGCCAGTCCGAGAGATCGTCCCGGGAGAGATAGCCCAACGAGAAGGTGCACACGGCAGTCAATACGAGGAAGGCTCCCACGGGCTGGCGCAGCACTCGCGAATGTTCACGAGTTTTGATAATCACTCGTTCCCTTTCATGCAGCGGCAACTTCATCGTGTTGTTCCTCGCCCCTCCTGTTCTCGACTCCGTGTTTCGGTCATCATCTCCAATAATAGTCCCGGGCCAAGACCCAAGTCTGGTTAGGCATACTTTCCGTCGGCGCGCCGTACGTGGTGCACGTCCCCTGCCATCACGTGCTTCCGCTGCCCGGTTCCATATTCCAGGACCAACGAGCCGTCTGCGCCCAACTCGACCGCGTTGCCAACCAGCGTGGATCCATCGGGGAATTCCACACGCACTTCATGTCCCAGTGTGGCCAGCTTGTCGCTGACGAGCTGGCGCAAAGATTTTCCATTATTTCCCGGCAACGGCATCTGCGCAAAGCCGCCGACCCGGCGGAAACCCTGATCCAGTGCTGCGAATTGCTTCAGGTACTCAGCCAGCAGTTCGGTGCGGTCCAAGTTCTGGGCGCCAGCCAAACGCAGGGACGTCGCGGTGGGCACCGGAAGCTCGTCCCGGTTCTGGTTCACATTGATTCCGGTGCCAACCACTACCCCGTAGCCGTTGCCAGTTGGAACCATTTGCGCCAGTATGCCGCAGACTTTTTGCTCTCCGGCCAACAAATCGTTGGGCCATTTGATGCCCAAGGGGACGCCGCCGATATTCTCGGCGGCCCGGCTCCAAGCCAGGGCCGCAAGCATGGTGTACCAAGACAGGGATTCGGCAGGGAAGCTGGGACCGGGCACTGCCAAGACACTGACGGTGAGGGAGGATCCTGCCGGAGTTACCCATTCACGGCCCAAACGCCCTTTGCCTGCCTGCTGGTGCTCCGTGAAGTACACGCTGAGGTGACCGGCCTCGCCATTGCCAGCCAGTTGCGCCAACTCGGTATTGGTTGAACCGGAGGTTGGCTTGATATTAACCAGCCCCAATCCCAGTTGGGCGGTGAGCTCGGTGAAGAGCCGGGAATCGAGAACTGCGCGGTCGGTGCCATGCGGGTTTTCCATACCTCCAACCCTATGGCACCGGCCGATGATTACGCTTAGTCCTGCCTCGTCATCTGCCTAGAGGAAGATGTCTTCAACCAGCGGGACTTCGGGGTTCAAGGTGTACTTCTCCAGGTCCGTCTCGCCAGCCAGCGTCAGCACCTGTCCATCCGTGAAGAAGTTTCCGCTGACTCCGGCTGGCGGGCTGGCAAGAATGGCCATGGCGGCATCTGCCACGACCGAAGCATCGCGCGCTCCCTGAACCATTTCCTGTCCGCCCGGCAGGTTCCGGATGGCTGCGGTATCGATCAGGGTTTCGGGCCAGAGCGAGTTCACGCCGACGCCATCGTCCTTCAGCTCTTCGGCCAGGCCAAGGGTGGTCAGCGACATGCCGTATTTGGCCATGGTGTAGGCCAAATGCCGTCCAGCCCACTTCGGTTCCAGGTTCAATGGCGGGGAGAGGGTGAGTACATGGGCATGCTCGGAGGCGCGCAGGTACGGGAGCGCGGACTTTGAGAGCAGGAAGGTGCCGCGGACGTTGATGTCCTGCATCAGGTCGTAGCGCTTCATATCAAGCTGATCGGTCTTGGCCAGGTTGATGGCCGAGGCGTTGTTGACCACAATGTCGATGCCGCCGAACTTTGCCACGGCCTCTTCCACCGCGCGCTGCACATCGGCGTCCACGCGGACATCGCCAACTACGGCCAGGCCCTTGCCACCTGCTTCTTCGATTTGCGCAACGGCGGTGTGGATGGTCCCTTCCAGTGCCGGATGCGGCGTATCGGTCTTGGACAGCAGGACCACATTGGCCCCATGCTTGGCTGCGGCCAGGGCGATAGCCAGGCCGATGCCGCGGCTACCGCCGCTCATCAGGATGGTGCGGTTTTCCAGGTTCCCGGGAACAGGTGCGATAAGAGTGCGCGATTCACTAGTCATGTGATATAGATTACGCGATAGTCCGCCACTAAGCTACTGTTCAGTAACTTATTCTGGCGTGCCACGCACCAGATATCGGGCCATTTTGTAAGATTCCTACAAACAAATGAGCTGTTTGCCCAGCTAGACTGGCTTAGTTGGCATTTTTCTTGTGCCATTCCTACACATTGAAGACAACTCGAGGGAGTCGAAGGCATGACGCAGGGCAGAACCGAGGCAGCCGAGTCAATCGACCTGTCCACCACCGCCGGAAAGCTTGCTGAGTTCCGCCGCCGCCAGAAGCTCTCTAAAGCGCCAAGTGGCGAAGCAGCGATTGAAAAGCAGCACTCCCGCGGCAAGCACACTGCCCGCGAACGCATTGAAATGCTCATGGACGAGGATTCCTTCGTTGAGTTCGACGCCCTCGCAGTCCACCGCTCCACCGCCTTCGGCATGGAGAAGAAGAAGCCATTAGGCGATGGCCTGGTCTCCGGCTACGGCACCGTCGATGGCCGCCTGGTGGCTGTCTACTCCCAGGACTTCACCGTCTACGGCGGCTCCCTGTCCCAGGTCAATGGCGAGAAAATCGTCAAGGTCCAGGAATTTGCGCTGCGCAACGGCTGCCCAGTTGTCGGCATCCTGGATGGCGGAGGTGCCCGCATCCAAGAAGGCGTCGCTTCCCTGGCCATGTTCGCCGACATCTTCCGCAACAATGTCCATGCCTCGGGCGTTGTCCCGCAGATCTCGCTGATCATGGGCCCATCGGCCGGTGGTGCAGCGTACTCCCCTGCACTGACCGACTACGTGATCATGGTCGACAAGACCAGCCACATGTTCATCACCGGTCCGGACGTCATCAAGACGGTTACCGGCGAGGAAATCGACATGGAAACCCTGGGCGGCGCCCGCCAGCACAACGCCAATACCGGTACCGCCACCTATCTTGCGTCCGATGAAGAAGACGCCGTGGAGTTCTGCAAGGAACTGCTGGACTTCCTCCCGTCGTCCAACCTCTCGGATCCGCTGATTGCCGAATTCGATGAAGAGCTGGATATCACTGCCGAGGACCTGGAGCTCGATACGCTCATCCCGGACTCCGCCAACCAGCCTTATGACATGCGCACGGTCATCGAGTCGGTTGTCGACGACGAGCATTTCTTTGAAATGCAGTCGCTGTACGCACCGAACGTGATGATTGGCTACGCCCGCATCGAAGGGCGCACCGTGGGCATCGTCGCCAACCAGCCAATGCAGTTCGCTGGCACCTTGGATATCGCCGCCTCGGAAAAAGCTGCCCGCTTCGTGCGCAACTGCGACGCCTTCAACATCCCGATCCTCACCTTCGTGGACGTGCCAGGCTTCCTGCCGGGCAAGGACCAGGAATTCCAGGGCATCATCCGCCGCGGTGCGAAGCTGCTCTACGCCTACGCCGAGGCCACGGTGCCGAAGCTGACCGTGATCACCCGCAAGGCCTACGGCGGAGCGTACATCGTGATGGGTTCGAAGAAGCTGGGCGCGGACCTGAACCTGGCTTGGCCTACCGCGCAAATCGGCGTGATGGGTGCCCAGGGCGCAGTGAACATCCTCTACCGCCGCGATCTGGCCGCAGTGGAAGCCGAAGGCGGAGACGTCGAGGCCCGCCGCAAGCAGATTATCGACGACTACGAGGCCGAACTGCTCAACCCCTACCAGGCGGCGGAGCTGGGTTACGTGGATGCGGTCATCGCCCCGAGCGAGACCCGCTTCCAGCTGGTTCGCGGCCTGCGCGCGCTGCGCGAGAAGCACGTTAGCCTGCCTCCGAAGAAGCATGGCAACATCCCGCTGTAAGCAGCAGTGCCTGCCCGCCTAGTACCAGCTAAAACCAATAAGGAGCACTCCCATGGAACAGAACGCTGCGTTGCCTGTTGCCCCGCAGATCCGCGTCACCAAGGGAAACCCCAGTGACGAGGAAGTGGCGGTAGTTACCGCGCTGCTCGCTGCCATGGGCAATACTCCGGCTCCTGCACCAGAAGCCGCAGAGCCCAAAAAGCGTGTAGCCCGGATCCGCAGGCGCCGGGCGCTGGCCCCGCGTTTGGGCTGGACTATTGGCCGGCGCTAAGGCCTGCTGAAAGCGATGGCCCGGAACGTTCCCTAGCGGAATTTTCCGGGCCATTGCTCTGTGCAGCGCCGCTGGCAACCTAGTCTTCGTCGGGAACTTCGAAGTCCAAGATGGCTAGGTCTGCACGAGTCACCAGATGCGAACTCACAGCATGTTCCACCAGTCGCGCCCTGCGGTTGGTGGCCAATTTTCCAGGCCCCCCGCGCAGCCCGGCCACGCCGGCCTTGTCCAATTTGTCGCAGACGTTATCGAGTTTGCGATTGAACTTCGTAATTCCCCACCCCAGCCGGGCGGCGGCAGCGGCACTCGTGGGAATTGAACTCAAGCCAGTGCCTTCACGGCGCAGCATCGGCTCAGCCAGGACAACGACCAAGGCCCGCTGGGCACTGGTCAGCAGCACCGGGCCAATGGTAGTCTCGCCCGAAGCGTCGTAGTCCATGTAGGCCTGCCGGAATGCCGGCTGCGCAACATGAATCGATAGCTCGTAGGTGGTGGGACCGGCGGTGAAAACCACGCCCACCCGGTTCAGCACCAGGGGCAGGCTCGATTCCGGCGAGAGCCAGGCCTGCAGTCCGCCGGTACGGTCAGCAATCGTCGCGGTCAGCCGGCTACCGACGTTATTAAGCCACCACAGCCCGCTTTGCTTGGTAATCGTCAAGAAGTGCCGGTGCAAGTAGGGATTGTCGTCGATGGCCAGATCGCCTTCTCGGCCGATGGTGAAGGGCTTGGCGTCTTGGACAGGATAATACTGTCCGCAGTACTCGATAGTTACTTCACTCATCTCTCTTGCCTACTTTCCTGAACCTGCGGCGGTGCAGAACCGTGCTCCATCCGAGATACGTCCATCATCGCGCACGAGCTTGACCTCGATACAGGTTTGTCCGCCTTTCCCGATCTCGGTAGTGGCGCTTGGGGACATCGTCTGCTTGTATTCTCCCGTTTCCGTGGCGGTAATTGGAGCCCACCGGTAATGGTCTGCCTTATTCGGTTCTGGGTTGGACCAACGGAAAGTTACAGTTTCTCCGACCGTGGAGTACGCAAAATTATCCACCTTCGGCACAGTGCCGCCAACCAATGCATCCTTGGGCCCGTCCGTCGCTGTAATAGGCGGGCCAGAACGCTGTGCAGCATTTTGGTCGGGCAAGTACATGTTGGCAATGACAGCGCCGCCAACCAGGAGAAATAGCACAAGGCCCACTGCGATGAAGACCTTCGGCAGTCCCTGGCGCGGCTTCGGTTCTGCCGGCGCGTCCACCGGCGTTCCTGATTCGCCTGGAGCTGCGCTCTGCTGGCCCGGAGCCGAAATGGAATCCTTCGGCATTTCCAGCCGCGGTATTGGAACTGACGGTCCTGCCTGCCGCAGCCGTTGCCCGGGAACGGAGGAAATCATCGGTGGGGTAGGCAGCGGACGCTGCGCATCGCTAATCGAAGTAACATTGCGAACGCGAGTGCTCTCGCCGTGATCTTCGTCAACCGCTTCTGCAGGTTCTTCAAGTACTTCAAAGGGCGTGACCGAGAAGCCCAGCTCGATCTGGATTCGTTGCATCGAGCGGGCCAGTTCGGCAGCCGAGCCGAATCGCGACGCCGGGTTCTTCGCCATGGCTACCGCCAGCGCCTGGCTCAATGATTCAGGAACATCAAGCCGTTCCAACGGCACCAACGGCGTATTGCAAATCCGCTCAATGAGTACTGCCTGCGAATTATCCTGTCCAGGACGGACGAATGGCGAATGCCCGGCCAAGATCGTATAGATCGTGGCACCGAGCGAGTACACATCCATGCGCACACCCGGAGGCATGCCATCGCCGAAGGCTTCCGGTGCGGACCATGGCACCGAAAGCCCAGCGGTGTGTGAACCGATAGTTCCCGAGATGCCGAAGTCGGTCAGCGCCGGCCTGTTGTAGTCGGTGGTCAGCACGTTTCCCGGCTTGATATCGCGATGCACAATGCCAGCAAGATGCGCAGTATGCACCGCTGAACACAACTGGATCGCCAGGGACAGCGTTTCATCAATGCTCAGGACGCCACGACGGTATCGGACGTCCAAAGAAGGCCGGGAACAATACTCCATGGCCAAATAGGAACGTCCGTCTTCGGTGATCTCCGCTTGGTAGATCGTGACAATATACGGATGGGTGGACAGCTGGGCCATCAAGTTGGCTTCCGCCTCGAATCGCTGGCGGGCTTCCTCATCGCTGACATCCGCCAGCAGCACCTTCACCGCCACCTTGCGGTTGGGCCGGTGCTGCTCGTACAGGTAGACATCGGAAAATCCGCCCGTGCCCAGCGGCTTGACGTAGGTGAATCCCGGGATCTGCGGTGCCGGAGCTGGCGCGCGCCGCAGGCTCACGCCAGATCCTCGAAGCGTATGCTCACGCCATCGCCCAGATCAGCAACATCGCCGTTGATCAGCATGATCTCCTGGTGCCGGGACAGGCGCCGTGGCCGCTGCCCTTCGCGCAGGAGCACGGTGCCATTAGTCGCACCCAGGTCAACCAGCTGCACATGCCATCCTTCCACTCGCACATGCAGGTGCGAACGGGAGATATCACCGCTTGGGCTTTCCACCTTCAGCAGGCGGGGTTCGGTGTCGGATTTGATGGCTGCTGCGCTTGGCTGGCGCCCCAGGATCACCGAGCGGTTCAGTTCATGGGCGTATTCGCGGGCGCCACTGTGATCGCTGACAATCATGCGCCCCATGGCCGGTTTGCGAACTTGCTGCGCTTGGCCGGTGAGGCGCTCGCCGCATTCCCGGCAGGTCGAGGCAGTTGGAGGGTTGGGATGCCGCTTGGAGCAAGAGCGGGCCAAGATGAATTCATTCAGCGACACCGAATTTTCGGTGCCGTCCTTGGCGTCCAAACCTGAAGCGGCGCTGGATTTCGGAACACTGGAGCCGCGGATGATCGTGTGCTCGTCGTCGGCTGGTTCAACCGGCCGCGCCGAAGAGGCAGGACTTCCCGGGCGCGGTTTGATAATCGTGTCCAGATCATCGCCCTGGCCGGTATCGTAGACGGTCTCTGCTGCACCTCTGGCGCCCAGCAGCTGTCCGCCCAGCGATAGTTCCTCCGAGTAGGCTTCCTGCTCGTATTGTGCTGGATCCTGAGTTTCTTCCGAGACTTCGGTCGGCGGCAGCGCATAACTCGTTGCCGTGCCATCTGTCTGCTCATCCCCGGCACCCTGTGCAGATACCTTGGCCGCGTCGGCTGCCTTGGCTGCTCGTGCCAGCACAGCTGCGGGGCCCTTGGGATCTCCTGCTTCTTTGGACGGCGCGGCGGCGCCCGGGTCGGATGCCGGCTTGGCGGCAGTTGGCGCTGGTTCTTTCGCTGCCGCTGGGGCCTTTGCCGGCGCGGGCGCAGCAGCAGGCTGGGCCGCGGTTGCTGCGGGGGTCTTTGCCTGCGCGGGCGCCGCCGCAGGCTTAGCCGCAGCTGGCACTGGTTCTTTCGCTGCCGCTGGAGCTTTTGCCGGAGCAGCCGCCGGCTTGGCAACAGCGGGGGCCGCCGCAGGCTTAGCCGCAGCTGGCGCTGGCTCTTTCGCTGCCGCTGGAGCTTTTGCCGGAGCAGCCGCCGGCTTGGCAACAGCGGGGGCCGCCGCAGGCTTAGCCGCCGTTGCTGCGGGGGCTTTTGCCTGCGCGGGCGCAGCAGCAGGCTTAGCCGCAGTTGGCGCTGGCGCCTTTGCCGGAGCCGCAGCAGGCTTGGCCGCAGCGGCGGCAGGCGCCATCACGCTTGGAGCTGCTTTGGCCGGAGCAGAAGGGGTGGCAGGTGATTTGGATGCGGCACCGGCGGGCGCACCAGCAGCGGCGTCCCCTTCGGTGCCCCACTCAAGGCTTGATACTCGAACAATGCCTTCGCTAATTGGCAGCGCGAACGCAGCTTCAGGATTCGCCGAACCGGTGCTCAAAGTCCATGACTTCGACTCGCCAAGTTTGCGTTCGGTCCAGGTCGCAATGCCGGCACCGCTGACCAGCTCGTCACCGGCAGCTGTCCGTGCGGTAAATTCTGGGGCTCCCCGCAAGACCAGATGCGGTGCCCTGTCCCGGGAAACCAAAGCGAAGTTCGGCAGCTCGGCAATGTTCATCTGGTAAAGCGGCAACAGCTCTGAGAGCAGTGCTTCCACCGTCGTCTTCCCAACGAGGTTGGACCACAAAACGTTGACCTGTTCGGCGCTGGCGCTGGCAGGAAGCAGGACGATGTGCTGGTTATTCACCAGGGCGTACCAGTCTCCGGGAATGTAACTCAGGCCGTTCATGATTTCTCCTCTTGGTGGCTCGTGGTCGATATGCGTGGGATTGTAATGCCAACATCATCGGGGTGCCCATACTGCACGTCGGCGACGATCACGCTGATATTATCGCGTCCTCCGGCGTCGATGGCCGCTTGGACCAGTTCCTCGGACGCCTGCTGCGGATCCGGGAAACGCGAGAGGATCTCCTGGATTGCGGCGTCGCCGACTTCGCTGCTCAGCCCATCTGAGCAGACCAGAATGCGTTCGTGCCCTGCTAGTGGCACCAGCCAGTAATCGGGTTGGCTGTTGGCGTTGATCCCCAATGCGCGGGTGATGACGTGCCGGCGCGGATGGGTGGCCGCTTGCGCGGCGTCCAGCTGGCCGATATCCATCAGCTCCTGCACTTCGGAGTGATCGATGCTGACCTGTTGCAGCAATCCTTGGGCCCACAGGTAGGTGCGCGAGTCGCCCACGTTGAAGACCAGCAGTTCGGGTTGTTCTTCCTGCCCGCTGGAGGTCCTTGCATCAATCAGCACGGCCCCGGTGAGTGTGGTTCCGGCTCGGCCGGAGCCTGCCTCCACAATGCTGCGGTCAGCTTCAAGCAGCAGCGCGTCCAGGGTTTCCGGATCGAGATTGGTGCCGGCGTCTTGGAATCCTGCACTCAGGATCTTGAGGCACAGGGCGCTAGCTATTTCACCGGCCTCATGCCCGCCCATGCCATCGGCAATGGCCAGCAACCGTTCCGAGGCCAGCAAGCTGTCCTCGTTCAGGGCGCGGCGCAGTCCACGGTCAGTTGCCTGGCCGTGGCTGAATCTGAGGCTGGCTGCCGGGCTAGTATCTGTCATGGACGTTCCACCTGGAAGTAGCGGTCACCGAAGTACACCGTATGGCCAATCATTGCCTGTTCCGGCTTGCCCGGGACAAGTTCGCGCACGTTTCCGTCTTCATCGACAATGGATGAGCCGTTGCCCGAATCCCGGTCCGTAACCCAGACACTGCCTACTCCCGGCTCGATCAGCAGATGCGTTTTGGAGACGGTGCGTTCCGGATCATCCACCACGGCCAGGTGAACACCTGCATCGCCCTCTGCGTAGGAAGGGTTGCGTCCGATCAAGATGCTGCCAGCAAGGTCAAGGCACCGGCTATCGTCAAAGAGCAGATGCAAGGCATCAGGCGATTGCGAACGAATCTGCGTGTGACCGAGATCTGCATCCGGGTCACCACCGGACTTGGACGAAGCGACTTCAACGATCTTCGCCTCCGGCTTAGGCTGCGAGGCAGGACGGGGACGAGACGCTTTGAGCGCCTCAGGCGCAGTGGCGCGCACGGCGCCTGGCACCGAATCGATGACTCCCGAGGACTTGCCGGGCTCTTCTTCTGGTTCGCCCACGAAGCGACGGCCCGGAGCATACTGCGGCTCAGGCGCGAAAGACCCCGGTCCCCCGGTACCACCGGTAGTCAGCGGATCCCGTCCAGCCTTGATATCCAGTACCAGCGTCCCGGCCGCCTTATCGTGCCATCCCTGCTTCTTGCCGTTCGCGTCGAATTGGTTGGAGATCACCATAAGCACCGGTCCCAGGATCGGAACGATACCCGCGACGGCTATCAGCAAACGGCGAATAATGGTCTTGCCCCAGCCCGGGCGCTCGCCTGACACAGTAGCGGTGCGTAACCCGAGGAGCACATTGCCAAGACTCTTGCCTGCAGCAGCTTCCCACCACCACAAGAACACCGTGTAGGCCAGAGCCAGGACGCCGTACAGGATGTACGTTCCGGCGATCTCGCCCATGATCTGCGGCGCATCCAGCGAGTTCACCATCCTGGATCCGATCATCGGCAGGAAAATAGCCGAGAGGACCAGTACTGGCAGGAAGTCGACGAGCCACGAAAGCAGCCGCTGCGCAGTTCGGGCATCTACCAGGTCCATTTTTACCGCCATGGCTTGCTCCTGTTTTTCCGTTGCAATGTTCGTGCCCTGGTGACCGTTTTAGCCGCCAACTCGTGTATCAGAGAGCGTGGAGAGTATTTCACCCGCATCTTGCCGAAGAAGCCCAGCGGCTCCTGCATCTTCTGGGTCTGCGCAATGACATCCTCCCAGTACTTCCGCACTTGCTCTTCGGTCGGTTCTTCAAGCGCGAAGTTCGCCGCATCCGCACGCTGCGCCAGCGACTGCACCGGGCTGGACAGCGCCGGGAAACCGTCGGCCAGCACGCCGGCACTTTCCCGCCGGGTCGCACCGCTGGCAGTCGCGATTCGGTGGTCAGTGGCATGGCTGAGCAATTCCTGCCAGCCACCGCTCACGCGGTCACCGGCGCTGCCGGTTTGAGAACGCTTCTGCCTGCGGCGCAGCTTCAGCAAGGCAACCAGCAGCAGCGGCGAGAGCACAAGCAGCACCGAACCCAGCGAAATGCCGGCGACAATGATGACCTGGCCCCAGCGTTCCCAGAAGGTTTTCGGTTCCTCTTCGACTTCCTGCGGCTCCGGTGCAGTTTGCGGAGGCAAATCCGCTTCTTCCTGCGCCGGTGGTGGCGGTTGCAGCACCTGCGGCTGCGGCACAGCCTTGGGTTCCTGTTCCGGAGGAGTGGGCTGCTCGTCTTCATTCGGCGTCGGGTTGAAAGCAACCCAGCCTATTTCCTCGAAAGCGATCTCCACCCAGGCATGAACATCGGACCCCTTGATTTCAACGGCTTTCCCCGGCGCGTATTCCTCCGGGTAGAAACCCATGACTACGCGCGCAGGGATCCCTTGCTCGCGGGCCATCAGCGCCATCGCGACAGCATACTGCTCGTCATCGCCGATCATCTGCTCGGCATCGAGCAGGCTGGTGATACGTCCCGCTCCGTGCCCGGAGAGCGAGGGAACCTGGCTCTCGGTGCCGTTGGAGAAGAATCCGGTTCCGGAAAGCATGGCTTCAATGCTCCGCACGCGCTGCAGGTCGCCGCGTGCCGTACCGGTGAATTCGGCGGCCTTGGCTCCCGCCGTGGCTGGCACATTGGCCAGCTCTGGCATGCGGAACTGCGCCAAATCCAGTTCATTGAGCTGGTCATCGCTCGGCTTGGCGGGGAAGAGCACCTTAGCCGTGTAGGCATCGCCCTTCTCCAGGCCAATGGAGCTCAGCGCGCTTTCAGAGGTATCGCTGTAGAACAGGGAACGGGCCAGTTCATCTTCACGACCGCCGGCCAGATCCAAGCCCATGAGCTTGCCTCCGGAAGGAACCCACACCCCTTCATAGTCCTGGATCGAGATTTCAAGTTCAGCCGCTTCGCGGCCTTCCAGCGTCTGGGCAGAACGAATATCGCTGGCATCACCCACGGGGGCAAAACTGCCACCAGCGGAAGGATCCACGTTGATGACCATGCCGTTGTAGGAATCCAATGCGGCCAAGCGGATGCGCTCGTCCTTTGGCAAGCCCTTGACGGTCAGCAGGGTGTCGTCAGCCATTGTCTTCACATACTTGCGGAAACTCGTCAGCGGGCTTGGATAATCGTAGAGATCCACCGGTGGTTCCAACGCATCGCGCAACACCTGGCGCGGGGTTTCGGGGGCCAGCAGCGGAGTGGCCGCGGCGGTCGCTACGCCGGCTCCGGCCAGCACCAGGGCTCCGGCGATGATGCGGCGCAGCAACATCTGCTGGCCGCCATGGGAATCAAGCTGCTCGTGGTTCACCGAGCTGAATCCGCCGGAAATGCGCGTGTCCATGAAGCGCCGCCAGGCAAGCCAACCGACCAATACCGCAATCAAGGCGACGCCACGGGCGATCGGCATCGGCACGTCGCGGGTGCCGAAAACAATACCCAGCACGAACATCGCCAGCAGCGGCAGCAAAGTCCAATACGGCGAGCGCAAATGCCAGGCCGCCAAGCCGGCCAGCAGCGCGGTGAGCAGCGCGGAAAGGAAGGCCACGATCAGTACGCCGCCGTAGGAGCCTACCGGTGGCGCCACGGTGAGCATGTCTTTCCAGCTGAAGACCAGGCCGGTCAGCAAGGTGCGCAGGGATTGCCCGGTGGGCAAGATTCCGAAGGCAGCCTCGCGTGGAGTCGCCAACGGCGTGCCCAGTACGAGGTACAGCAGTGCGAACAGGGCCATGGTCCGCCACGTGCCCAGCTTGAAGTGCACATTGGCCCAGGCCAAAGCAAGACCGGCAACAATTCCGCCCACGGCAGCCAGGATGAAGTTCAAGCTCGCGCCGTAGGCGTCCAGGAGACCCAGGGCACCAAGGACCAGGGCCAATCCCAGGCAGGCCGCGTCAACGCCGAAGCGCCAGAGGGGCAAAGTCTGTTTCATGCCACGGCCTTTCGCAGCATCAAGCCGAGTTCTTCCAGTTTGCCCAGGCTCAGTACCGTCAGCTCGCCAATGTTCGAGCGCGTCGGCTCCATGCCGGTCTCGCACCTGATAGCGATGGCGCGCACTCCGGCAGGCACATGCATCCAGGCTTCGCGCAGCGACTTTGCACTGGTCCTGGTGCCGGTGAGGAAGAAAAGCACCGACGCTCCGGGCACGATATCGGCGGTGTGGCGAACCACCTGCACCAGGTTCTCGCGCTGGCCAGCGGCTGCTTCGATGCGGGTCAGCGAGTCCATCATCATGCGGCCGCTGTCGGTGCGCACCGGACCTTGCTGGGTCACGATGGCCAGCTTGCGCTGTTCCGCCACTGCCTGCTGCCCGATGGAGGCAGCGACCGAAATAGCCAGTTCGAAATCTTCCTCTGCGTGCGCCTCGCAGTACTCGTCCAGATTGGTGCTCAGGCTCAGTGCCAGGTGCGAACGCCGGGTCTCTTCGAACTGGCGGACCATCAATTCACCGGTACGCGCCGTTGACTTCCAGTGGATATGGCGGCGGTCGTCTCCTGCCTGGTATTCGCGCAGGGCGTGGAAGGACACATCGGAGTTCGAGAGATCCGAAGTGGGCATGCCTTCGAGGTCGCGGATGAAACCAGCAGAGGAGCCATCGAGCGCGGTGGTGCGCGGATGGATGAACAGCTCGTAGCGGTCGGTCCATTTCACCTGCCGGCGCAGAATGGCGAAGGGGTCCTGGCGGACCGAGCGGACCGGCCCCACCTCCAGCACCTGGCGGCGCTGGGTCGGGATGGTGAACAGGTCTTCGTGCGTTCCTTGCGGCTCCAGGCGCGGGATCCGGAACTGGGCGGCACCATGGCCTACCGGAAGTTCCATCATCACCGGCGCTGCGCTGCGCGAGGCCTGGTTGGCCACCTGCAGGGCGCCAACGGCGCGGTCCCCCACAGCGACACGGGTGCGGTGCAGGTCCAGGTCCACGCTGAAATCATTGCGGCCCAGGATGAATCCCACGGAAGCCAGCAGCAGCAAGGTGGCCATGAAGGCGCCGAGCAGGGCCTCCTGCCAGCCGAAACTGGCGCCCAGGATCCACAGGAGAATCGCTGTACCCAGCAGCACGAAGCCCAGCGGCGAAATGACCGTGGTGACCGGTGCGAGGAAACGGGTGCTGAATTCCTTGACCCGCGCTGTTGCAGGGCGCAGGTATTCGCGCAGCACCTGCATTGCTTCGCTGGCCATGGTCAGCGACATTTCGGCCCTGCGATTCAGCCTGGTGCTCCGTGCAGAACGCTTAGCTCGTCTGCTCATTAATGCTCGTCCTGGTCCTTGCCGGCGGCCGGAGCGGAGTCTTCATTGCCACGGCGGGTTGGGGCCGGGACCTTGCGCAGCACCGAGGTGATGACCTGGGCGGAGGTGGTGCCGGTGAATTCCGCTTCCGGGTCCAGCACCAGGCGATGGGTGAAGATATAGGGCGCCAATTCCTTGATGTCATCCGGCAGCACGTAGTTCCGTCCCTGGCTGGCAGCCCACACCTTGGCCGCGCGCACCATCGCCAGGGCTCCGCGGACCGAAACTCCCAAACGGGTTTCCGGAACTTCGCGGGTCGCTTCGCACAGCGCCGCGACGTACTCCAGCACGGCGGTGTCCACATGCACGGTGGTTGCCAGCTCGGCCATTTCCACCACTGCTTCGGTAGTGATGATGGCGCTCAGCGCGGTCGAGCGGTCACGCTGGGTGCTGCCCGAAAGCAGCGCCACGGTGGCTTCCCGGTCCGGATACCCGATGGAGGTCTTGATCAGGAAACGGTCCAGCTGGGCTTCGGGCAGCCGGTAGGTACCGGCCTGCTCGATCGGGTTCTGGGTGGCAATCACCATGAACGGGCGAGCCTGCGGGTAGGTGGTGCCATCGACGGTGACCCGCCCTTCTTCCATGACTTCCAGCAACGCCGACTGGGTCTTTGGAGACGCGCGGTTGATCTCATCGGCCAGCACGAGGTTGGCGAAGATCGGTCCATGGTGGAAGTCGAACTGCCCGCTGCGCTGGTCGTAGATGGTGATGCCGGTGACGTCCGAGGGCAACAGGTCCGGGGTGAATTGGATGCGCGAGTTGCTGCCCCGCACCGTGGCGGCCAGCGAGCGGGCCAGCATGGTCTTGCCGGTGCCCGGTGCGTCTTCGAGCAGCACGTGCCCTTCGGTGAGCATGGCAGTTAGCACCAGCTTGATGGCCTGGTCCTTGCCCAGCACGGACAGTCCGACATTGGACACCAATTTGGCGAAGGTATCGCAGAACCAGTTGGCCTGCTCGGTGCTCATGGTCATGGCAGTGTTTGTTCTTTCTGTACGTCTTGATGCTCGGTCGATGCCGCGCTTATCTGAAATTAACCCGGTCGGATTCCGTGCCGTCGATTTTCGCGAAGTACGGCTGGGCATATCCCGATTCGATCACGCATGGCAGGTCCTTGGAGGCCCGGCCATTGCCGTCGACGTTGAAGGTCACGTAATTATCCGAGAACATTCCCTTGGAGTGGTAGCACTGCGCCAGGTAGGTGTGGGTGCCCGGGTCGAAGTCGTAGAGCTCCACGTGGTACTTGTAGCAGTTCGGCGGGCAGGTGGAGTTCGCGTAGCCGTTGTACAACGGTCCTTCGGACAGCTTCACCGAACGGGCCGGTTTAGGATTGGTCTGATCCGTTTTGGACCAGGACTTGCTCTGGCCTTCGGTATCCGTTGCCACGATCTTGAGGGTGCGGCTCGTGGAGTAGCCCAGGTTGCTGACCTTCTCCGTACCGTCGTTAGCCGTGTTAGACCCGCCAATGGCTACCGTCTGGGTGACCTTGCGTCCGTTGGATTCGCCGGCGGCTGTATTCCAGCTGAAGGAAATCCAGTTATCGCCATGCGACGAGGAAATCTTCGCGTTGTCGCGCAGCGGACCGTAGGCGCTGGTCTGGTTGCTGGCCGGGCTGGGGTCTCCCGGGCCGGCAGCATTCAAGGCACGCACGCGCCAGGTATGCGCGGTGCCGTTGGAACCGGTGTCGATCACCGAGCCGGGGCCGCCGAAGGACTGCCACCCTCCGCCATCGGCGGAGTACTGGTATCCGGTGATCTTCGAGCCGTTGGCCGCAGGAGCCTGGAAGCCCAGTTGCACCATGCGATTGGCGCCGGTGGCCTTGGCGCTCACGCTGGACACGGCCTTTGGACGCCCGTACGGGGTCACCGCCACCGAATTCGAGCTCTGTTCCGAGCTGCCCTTGCGGTTGGTTGCCGCGATGGTGAAGGTGTAGGAACCCGAGGTGCTCAGGCCGGTGACCGACTGGCTGGTCTGGTTGGCCGCAATGGAGCCAATGGTCTTCTCCAGGGTTCCGGACTTGTAGACGCGCAGGGCATAGCCGGTGATCGGTGCGCCATTGGTGCCCGGTGCGTTCCAGGCGACGTTGACCACGCCGCCATCCACCGCGGATTCCTTGCGGGCCGCGGTGGGGGCGGACGGCTTGAACGGCTTGCCAGCCGGGGTCACGGCTGCCGAGTAGGCGCTGAAGGCCGATGGCTTGGACGCCTTGTTCACCGCACGCACGCGGACCTGGTAATCGGTGCCGTTCTTCAGGCCCTTCCAGGTATAGGAAGTGCCGGTAATGCCGGTGACCTGGGTGACGCCGTTGGCCGGTGCCGGGGAGATCTCCAAGGTGTAGCTCTGGATGGCCGAACCCCGGCTGGCGGGGGCAGTCCACTTGAAGGCCGCCTGCTGGTCGCCGTCGGTGCCGGTCGGGGCGGCAGGCTGTTCGGGTTCCACGTCCGGTCGGGCATCGGCTGACGGCGCCGAGGCCGGGGACTGGCCGATCTCGTTGGCGGCGGTCACCGTGAAGTTGTATACGGTGTCGTTGGCCAGCGGGGTGATGGTGCAGGTGGTGGTGGCGCACCGCTGGGTGTGCCCGCCGCCGGTCACGGTGTAGTGGGTGATCTGCGAGCCGTTGTTGGCCGGTGGATCCCACTGCAGCACAGCCTTCTCATCCCCGGTGGACTGGACGCGTGGCAGGCCCGGGGCTTCCGGGGCGCCCTTGACGTTCAGCGTCACGGTACCGATGACGTTGCGTGCCACGTCTTCGGTGACATCGCCAATGGTGTATTCCACCCGCATGGTGCCCACGAAGTTGTCCTTCGGGGTGATGGATACCTTGTCGCCGCTCGTTTCCACTTCCCCGGTGTCTTCCAGGGCGCGGGCGTTGATCAGGCGCAGCGGGCCTTCATCCGCGTACGGGTTGTGGTCGTTGGCCAGCACATCGACCACTTCGGTCTTGCCCTGGGCCGCATCGGCCACGTTATCGGCCACAGCTACCGGCAGCTCGCGGACCGAGCCGGTCACGGTGATGTTCATGGCGGCCGGAACCGGCGGGTTCACACCGTCGCTGACCGTGACGGTGACGGTACCGGTGGTGCCCTTCGGGGTCGAAGCTCCGGCGCTGACCTTCAGGTTATGCTCTTCGACCAGTTCGGCCTGGACACCTTGGATATCCACCGAAGAGATGGCGAACTTCAACTTCGGAACGTCGTCTTCATTGGCATCGTTGGCGGCCATGCGCAGGTCCAGGAAGGCTGGCTCCTCGCCCTGGCCCACGGCCAAGGCATTGGCCTGCAGGGTCGGAGCGAAGTTCTCTTCCTGCGGCTGCTCTTCTTCCTCTTCCTCTGGCTCTTCCTCCTCCGGTTGGCCTTCCTCGTTCTGGTTCTGGCGTTCCTCGGAATCGTTCTGGCGCGGAGCCGGGGTGACATTGATTGGCAGGGTCAGCTTGGACTTCAGGCCCATTTCATCGTCGGGGCCGGTGCCGTCGGTGACTTCGAAGCTGACGGTAGCCGAGCCGTCGAAATCGACCGGTGCACGGAAGGAAAGCTCGGTGGCGGACTTCACCAGCTCGCCGTCGTTTTGCGGCATCGAGGCCACCGACTCTTCGGTGGTCAAGCGCGGGGTGCGTCCCTCGCGGACGAGGACCAGGTCATCCAGGTTCAGTGGCAGGACCTGTCCCGCCTCGACCTGCAGATTCAGCCCGCTGCGCAGGATTGGCCGTGCTCCAGCGGTGCCTGGCACATGGACGAAGGCAGTAGAAGCCAGTTCGTCGGGGTCGGTCAGGGTGTAGGCAATGATCTGCGCGTCCTCGGTGGCGGTGACGACCAGGCCATCTTCGGTGACTTGGGCAGTAGACGGGTTATCCGGCAAGCTGATCTCCAATTCGCTGGAGCTGCCATCCGGGTCCTCGTCATTGCGCAAGATATCTACGGTCACTTGTTCATCGCCGATGACTTCTTCCAAGGAAACCCGGTCATCGCGGGCAATGGGCGCCAGCAGCTGGGCCTCTGGATCGGACTTGATGCTCAGCGTGCCCGCCGCGGTACCGCCGCGGCCGTCGGAAATCATGTAGCGCACCGAAACGTTGCCGTCTTCCGGGGGCGAGGTCAGGGTGACGCGGCCGTCAATGACTTCCACCTCCGTGCTGGCTTCGGTGGAGACTTCGCTCATCAAGGCGATCGGGTCGCCATCCGGGTCGGTGTCGTTGTCCATCACGTCCACCGCCACCGGGCGGTTGGGGCGCACGGTCAAGAAGTCGTTGACGGCAACCGGGGAATTATTCGATTCGGCAAGCGGTGCCACGCCGATCTTGATCGTGCCGGTGGCGCGGGCACCCAAACGGTCTTCCACCACGTAGCTGAATTCATCGGTGCCCGAGGCATCGGGGTTGGCCGTGTAGTCGATGGAGGCCCCGCGGATCTTCGCGGTGCCCATGCGCGGGGAATCGCCGAATTGCACGAGGGAGACCGAGTCGCCATCGGGGTCGATAGCGTCAATCGGGACCAGCACGTTGGTGCTGGAGCCGGCGAAGACCCGCCCGGTGACTGGTTCCGGGTTCGGCGGGGTGTTCTTTTCCAGGTCATTGGCTTCTGCCTCGGGCAGGACGTTGAAGGTGACGCTGGCGCTGGTTTCCTGGCCATCAGGTCCTGCCACGGTGTAGACCGCGGAAACCTGCTTGGCCTTGCCGCCAAAGTCGCCGGCGCGGAATCGAATCGTTTCGTCGGCAACCGAGATCAGGGACCCTTCTCCCAGATCATCAGCTTCTTCCAGCTCGGGACGCAAGAGCAGCTCTCCGCCGTTCGGGTGGATGTCGTTTTCCAGAACCTTGACGGTGGCCACGTCGTTCTCGCGGACGGTGACGGTGTCCGGGTTGGCCTGCGGCGGATCCATGCGTGGTGGTGCCGGAATCGGAATCACGCGGATGGAACCGGTCGCTTCACGAGAGCCATTGGACACGGTGTAGCTAATGGTGGTCGGGTCGGTGAGGCCGCGCACGTCGGTGATGCGGACAAAGGTATTGCGTTCTACGGAGGTGGAGAACGGCTTGTCGCTGGCGGTCTGCACGCCGGTTACCACCAGTACGCCACCGGCCGGGTCGGTGTCGTTGCCCAGCACGTTGACCAGTACATCCTGGCCGGCAGGCAGCAAGGCGACATCGCGTACCGCGATCGGATCCTCGGCATTTTCTTCCGGCTTCTTGATATCGATGCGGGCCAGGCCCGGGGCGCTGGCCGGGCCGTTGGTGGCCATGTATTCAACGTAGTAGGTTCCGGCGCGTTCGGCGCGCGCGGTCACGGTTCCGGTCTGTGCGTTGGTTTTGATTTCCAACCCGGGAACATCATCCACCCCGGCCAGCCGCAGTCCGTCTCCGCTGGGATCAGTGTCATTGTCCAGCGGGGAGAAACTGGCGGATTCATTGATATTGGCCACCACATGATCGGTCGCGGTCACCGGTTTCACGGTGGCGTCGGCCAAGACCTCGATCAGTATCCGGCCCTTGGTGCCCTCCTGCCCGTCGGAAACCTGGATGGCCAATTCCTTTTGCCCCAGCTTCTTTCCGTCATCCTGGAAGGTCAAGGTGCCATCGGGTTGGACGCGGATCACGTCATCGCCATCGGAGGTTCCACCGAGCAAGCGGAGGTCATCGCCTTCCGCGTCGGTCCAGTCAGCGAGCACGTTGTGGCTGACTGACTCGCCCTGCTGCACGCGCAGCACGGTGGTGCGCTTTTGTTCCGGAGCCTTGTTGGTTTCATCGTCCACCACGTTCAGCTTGACGGTCGCGGTGTCCTGTCCCCCGCGACCGTCTTTGGTGGTGTAGGAAAAACTCGCGCCGCCCCTGGCATCTTCGGGGACCACAATCTGGAATCCGGTGCCGTCATGGACCGGCTGCACGGCACCTACCGAGGGCGCAGCGCCTTCCAGGTTCGCGGTCAGCAAATCGCCGTCCGGATCCACGTCGTTATAGAGCACCGGCAGCAAGGTGGTGCGGCCGGGGCGTACCGAATAACTGTCGTCCTCGGCGATCGGCTTCTTGTTTTCCTCGGTGCGGTTGGGCAGCTCGATGGCGTCGGTGATTTCCTTGGTTTCTTCTTCCTTGGCTTCGCCCTTGCCAGCAGGCGGTTCCAGATCACTCCAGTTGCTGACGATTTCCATGCCTTCATTGGCCAACCAGACTTGCCCCGAATGCACGTCGTTGAGCACGACCACGTCCCGGTTGACGCGGAACGCCAGTTCAGCGCCTTCTGGCATTTCCGGAATTGCGGTGCTCTGGTTATGTGCCGGGTCATCGCAGAAGCGCAGATACTCGCCGCTGGTCTGCCAGGCCGCGTAGGTGCACGTTCCCACGCGCACCGGCTGGATAGGGGTGCCAGCGGTTTCCAGCTGCTCATAGTTGGTGTCCTTGCCGGACAGGCTCACCGTTGCCAGCGACTGGTCCAGGGCCACAGCAATGTTCTCGGCTGCCGGGCCCGGAGACTGGATCCGGGCGTTGGCAGGATTCTCGAGAATTGCGGAGTTGCCCTCCGAGGTGACCAGTTCGCCGGTGGCTTCATCGAAGACCACGCCGATCTTGCCGACGGCCGAAAGCTGCGGCTCCTTCATTTCGGCCAGTTCCGGAATTTCGAATTCCTGGGCGAGTTCGGCTTTCCCGTCGTCGTCCAGGGTGAAGCTGGAAAGGGTTCCTGCGCCGAGGTCTGCGGCCCAGATGGTGTCGTCGGCGCCAACCACGGCGGCGACTTCGCCCTTGGACTCGATCAGCGGTTCGGCGCCTTCGCCCTTGAAATCGGCAATCTGTTCGAGGTTGCTGGCCTGGACAGTTCCGTGTTCCGCGTCGGTGACGGCGACAACGGACGCACCGAAGGAGAAGGATGAGTTAGCTGGCAGGTTGTTATCGCCAGCAAATTGCACCATCGCGGGGTCAATAGTGGTCAGCGAGGCCTGTTCCAGGTTGCGTACCAGCACGCTTTCTTCATGCTGCACCAGGTCATAGTTGGCCAGCGGGGTGGCAACGCCACCGTCGATGGTGCGCGACTGGTAATTGACATGCCCGATCTTGCCTTCGGACTGATTGACTACCCAGACACCACCGTCGTTGAGTTCCACGTCAGCTGTTTCGAAGCCCGGATAGATAATGGCGCCGGTGACGGCAAGGGCCGCCACGACTGGGATCGCAGTCACCTTGAACCCGGTGCTTTTGAGCAGTCCGGTCCATCCGGTCGAAGCGGCTTTGGCCATCTAGAGGTCAGTCCTTGGTTTGCTGGTACGAGTGTGCGCCAGAATCCGGCCTTATTCCCCATAGCCAGACTCAACGCCCTCCAATTCTAACGAACTGACAAAACCTCCGCCATGGAGAGTTCTCCCCATGGGCACTGACTGGGCGATTCATCAACGCAATACAATTCGCGTGCTTCATCTTCATCAGCGGGAACCGCCTATGCGACCGCAGATGCCCTTTAATTCCTTTTCGGCAGGTCCAGCGGCATAACCCGCGCCTGGAAGCACCTGCTAGACGACCGCGGAAGCAGTTCAGAACGAACCTGCGCAAAAGTCTTCAACAAATCTTTCATATCAACTACTGTTAGTTACATGACATCCTCTGCACCGCACCGCGAGCCTTCGGCAATCGACCAGATCGCCGAAGCCTTCTTCGCCAAGTCCCTTGAACTGACCCCGGAATGGGGAGTTTCCCTTGGCTTGCCAGGCTACGAGACCACCTATGGCGACTACTCCCCTGCTGGCACCACCCAGCAGATCAGCTTACTGCGGGAGACTTTGGGCGCATTGGCCAACGCCACTGCGGTCGACGCAATTGACGAAGTCTCGCTTGACGCGATGACCGAGCGATTGAGCCTCGAACTGGAAATCCTGTTCACCGGGCGCACCGAGCTGAACAATATCGCCAGCGCGGCACAGGAAATCCGCTCAATCATCGATTTGATGCCGCAGGAGTCCTCCGAGGACTACGCTTTCATCGCCCAGCGAATGTCCAACATTCCGGCTGCGATTGACGGCTACATCGCATCTTTGCGTGATTCCGCTTCAAATGATCTGGTTGCGGCGCAGCGCCAAGTGTCCATAGTGATCACGCAAACCACCGATTACGCCAAGGATGGCGGATTCTTCGACCAGTTGGCCACCTCCGGCACCGCAGTGGATACCACTTTGCAAGCACAGCTGGAAGCCGGAGCCGAAGCCGCGAAGAAGGCCTACCGCAAACTCACCGCGTACTTGCAAGATGAACTCCTGGCACAGGCACCGGCCGAAGACGCGGTGGGCCGAGAGTACTACTCGCTGATGTCCCGCCGTTTCCTGGGCGCCGCAGTGGATTTGGAAGAGACCTATGCCTGGGGCGTCGGCGAACTCGATGCCATCATCGCCGAGCAGCGGCGCGTCGCCCAGCAGATCAAACCGGGCTCCACGATCGAGGAAGCCAAGAAGATCCTCAACGAGGATCCGGCGCGCAAGCTCTCAGGCACCGACGCCTTGCGGGAGTGGATGCAGGGCAAGGCTGACCAGGCCATGGCGGACTTGTCGGGCAAGCACTTTGACATCCCGGCGCCAATGGACCGCATCGAATGCATGATCGCTCCGACCCAGGATGGCGGCGTGTACTACACCGGCCCATCAGAAGACTTCAGCCGCCCGGGACGGATGTGGTGGTCGGTTCCGCCTGGAGAAGATGAATTCACCACGTGGGCCGAGCTCACCACCGTCTATCACGAGGGCGTTCCCGGCCATCACCTGCAGATCGGTACAGCCCAAATGCAGGCTTCCACGCTCAACAGCTGGCGCCGATTGATGTGCTGGGTTTCCGGCCAGGGCGAAGGCTGGGCGCTGTACTCCGAACGCCTCATGCACCAGCTGGGCTACCTCGATGACCCGGGCGATTACATGGGCATGCTCGATGCGCAACGCATTCGAGCCGCGCGAGTGGTCTTTGATATAGGAGTTCACCTGGGCTTGGAAGTTCCTGCACAGTGGGGCACCGGCACCTGGAACGCCGAAAACGGCTATGAGTTCCTGGAGAAGAATCTGGACATGTCCACGGGTCAGCTGGACTTCGAGTACAACCGCTATTTGGGATGGCCAGGCCAGGCTCCGTCCTACAAGATCGGCCAACGGCTCTGGGAGCAGATCCGCGACGATCTCGCGGCCGCCGAGGGCGAGGACTTCTCGCTCAAGGAATTCCATACCGCGGCGTTGAAGCTCGGTTCAGTTGGCCTGGATACCTTGAAGCGCGCCCTAGTGAAGTAGCCTCCAGGAAATCGGCTTGGCGGTCCTGCTTATTGGCAGGACCGCCATTCGTTTTATCCCTTGTAGCTGGAAATCTGGATCAGATTGCCACACGTGTCATCAAAGGTCGCAACCACGACGGGTCCGGCATCCGTCGGTTCTTGCGTGAACTTCACGCCCAGTGAGCTAAGACGCTCGAATTCCACCTGGACATCATCAACGGCAAAGGAAGTTGCCGGGATGCCGTCTGCTTTCAGTGCTGAACGGTACGGCCCAACGGCAGGGTGTGCTGAAGGCTCCAGAAGCACTTCAGGACCTTGCTCCTGGTCCGCTGCAACAAGGGTCAGCCAGCTGTATTCGCCCACAGGGATATCGTGCTTGACCTTGAAGCCCAGCACCTCGGTATAGAACGCTTTAGCTTTCGCCTGATCATCCACGCACACACTAGTGATATAAACCCGCATTATTTCCTTCTTTCAGTTCCGGCCCATGCAGCAACCACGGATTCCCCACGCCTTGCTGGCTTCTACCTTTCCATATGGTTCCGACAGGTCAAGATCACGGAAGCAGCACTGAAGAGCCCAGCTTCATATTCCAGGGATAAACGATTACAAGCTATTGATTAACGATAGATAATAGCCGACAATCATTAGATGACCAGTCTCGCTATTTTACCCGCCCGAATCGCACTCATCGCAATCTTCCTCGGGGCGCTCCTTGGCCAAGTGCTGATTTTGCCGATGTTCATCGAGGAGACCACCTACATTCATCCCGAAGTGGCCCATCTGGCGACCCCGTACCGGTGCACAGTGACGGCCGGGCTTGTTTTCCTGCAGATTGCCCTGATTTGTTTTTGGATCCTCATATTGAAGCTTCGGCGCCGAACCTTCTACCAGGCCAGCTCACTGCATTGGTTCAGCATTGCCATTTGTGCCGCCGCTGCAGCAACCCTGCTGGTCCTGGGGCTGGGAATTCACCTCTTGGGGTTTATCGGCGCCGGCGGTCCCGGTGTCGTCCTTGCCGTTGCCGGCGGGGCGGCACTGGGAGGAACTGCCACTTGCTTGCTGGTCGCACTTCGCGGCATGCTCGCGTCCAGGATACGAAAGCAAACTGCGTGAAGTGAGCGATGCTTCTTCAAGCACAGCCGCGGCGATTAGTCCAGCAACAATGGCACGGAGCCAAAAATTCCCATGTGAAGATCTGTGTCCTCGCACCGAAGTCTTTGCACAAATCGTGCGTCATTTCGCCGGTCCAGTGACCCTAGACACCGCTTTTCAGTGCAATAAAGCACAAACGGCGAAATACCGTCATGTTGCGTAACATAAACTGCCGCCGGCGAAGAAAAGCGCCCTAATCTTGAACGCATGTCTACTACCGCACCTTCATCTAAGCTTCCACGCTGGATGACCAATTTCGGCCCGCAGATCATTGCGGCGCTGATTGCTGGTCTTCTACTGGGTCTCCTAGCCAAGTACACCGGCAGCACCGCCGAGGAACCCAACGGGCTGGGTGAAGCCCTGTCGATCATTGGTTCCAGCTACGTTGCGTTGCTGCGCACTGCAGTGATCCCACTGATCTTCTTTGCGGTTGTCGCCTCAATTGCCAATTTGGCCAAGGTCACCAATGCGGCACGCCTTGCGTGGCAGACCCTGCTCTGGTTTGCCATCACTGCCTTGATCTCGGTAATCATCGGCATGGTTCTTGGCACCGTTTTCCGCCCCGGAGCGAATACCGGCCAGGGCATGCCAGATGAATACGATGGCAAGACCGGCGACTGGCTCGGCTTCCTCACTGGCCTGGTCCCAGCCAACTTCCTGGGTCTGGGCGCGAGCACCAAGCTGGTTGATGAAGCAACCGCTTCCACCTCGATCAGCTTCAACGTCCTGCAGATACTGGTCATTGCCATCGCCGTGGGCGTCGCTGCCCTCAAGGTTGGCAAGGCGGCCGAACCATTCCTCGCGTTCTCGGCCTCTATCCTGGCGATCATCCAGAAGGTCCTCTGGTGGATCATCCGCATCGCGCCGATCGGCACGGTTGGCCTGATCGGCAACGCTGTTGCCACCTATGGCTGGGACACTATTGGCGCACTGGGCAAGTTCACCGTTGCGATCTACGTCGGCTTGGCACTGGTGCTATTCGCGCTCTACCCGGTACTGGTCCGCGCACATGGCCTGTCAATCAAGCAGTACTTCTCGGGTGTATGGCCTGCAGTGCAGCTGGCCTTCGTTTCACGCTCTTCGATTGGCACCCTGCCATTGACCCAGCGCGTGACCGAACGCAACCTCGGGGTGCCTTCGGGCTACGCTTCCTTCGCAGTGCCGCTGGGCGCGACTACCAAGATGGACGGCTGCGCTGCCATCTATCCGGCGATCGCAGCAATCTTCGTTGCCCAGTTCTTCGGTATTGAGCTGTCCCTCACCGATTACTTCTTGATTGCGCTGGTTTCCGTATTGGGCTCGGCAGCAACCGCAGGCACTACCGGCGCCATCGTCATGCTGACGCTGACCCTTTCCACCCTGGGCCTGCCGCTGGCAGGCGTTGGCCTGCTGATGGCCGTTGACCCGATCATTGATATGGGCCGCACCGCGGTAAATGTCGCCGGCCAAGCACTGATTCCAACCATTGTCGCCAAGCGCGAGGGCATCTTGGACATCGACATGTACAACGCACCACGCAATGGCAACCCCTTCGCTGATGAAAGCATCTCAGCGGCAGATGCTGAGGCAGCTGCAACCAAGTAGGCATTGCTGAAGGAAATCGGCGCACGAGCACTATTGCTCGTGCGCCGATTTCCGGTTAAAGGTCACACGGATTCACTTTGCACAGGGTGCAACTTTGCACGTAGTGTAAGTTATGTGACTTCCCCGAGTACCGGCACCCGCCGCGAACTAAACAAACGAGCAACGAAACAAGCCATCGTTGAAGCCGTCGCGGACCTGCTTCGCAAAGGCTCTGCCACGGCGCTTACCGCTACGCAGATCGCTGAAGCGGCCGGTGTTTCGCGCCGTACACTCTTCAACTATTTTCCATCAGTAGATGCGGTCTTCTCCTATCCCCTGCACCAGGTTCTGGGAACCATGGTGGATTCCATTAGCGACCTGACCGACTCCATGCCTCTGGTCGAAGCGATCATCGAATCGCTCAAGTCTGATGACGTGTCGCAGATGCTCGGGCAAGTGGCCCAGTTTGGTGCATTCTTGCGAACGGAAGAAGCCAACTGCGGCTTCCCCGCCACGATGAACGAATGGCGGACAGCCACCACGGAAGTCATCGAAAAAGTCGCCCGCCGTTATCCGCAGGCCGACAGTTTTTCCATCAGAGTCTTTACCCATGCTCTGCTCGGCGCAGGCCAAGCAGCATTTGATGAGTGGATCGAGCGTCTGCCAGCTACCGAAACTCACGGTCTGGATATTTCCCCCGAGCTCATCTCCGTCTTCCATTCCTTGATTACCCAGGCCATGAAAACCCTTGACCAGGGTTTTACCGCCTTGCCGCTGACCAGCACTAGCACCTTGAAGGACATCTAAGCTCATGGCTTCCCTCCTCTACCGCCTCGCTCGATGGGCACACCTGCACCGCTACCGCGTCATTTCAATGTGGCTGGCGGCCTTCATCTTCATCGGCCTGTGCGCCAGCTTGTTCATGGGCCAGCTATCGAATACCTTCACCCTGCCCGGAACTGAAACCCAGCGCACCCTCGACCGGATGAAGGAAGAGCTCCCGGATCTCGCCGGCGGCTCTGGCTCGATTGTGTTCCGTGAAAGCTCGAACCGGCCGCTGAACGAAACCCAGAAGCAGGCCGTCGCCGAGTCCCTGGAACAGCTGGCCATGCAGTCCCAGGTAGTCGAAGCCATGAGCCCCTTCGAACTGCAGGAACAGCTCGATAAGGCGCAGCCAGAGCTGGAGAAAGCGCAGCAGGAACTCGTTGACGGCCAGGAAAAGCTTGACGATGCCAAGGTGCAGATTGCCGATGGCAAGGTGCAGCTCAAGGAAGGCCGCGAGGAACTCACCGATGGCTGGGCACAGTACTTTGACGGCCAGAAGGAAATCCAGGCTGCCGAGCCGCAAATTGCCGCCGCCGAAAAGCAGCTCGCCGATAGCCGCGCGCAGCTGGAAACCGGCCAGCGCGAGCTGACTTCGGGTCGTGCCCAGCTGGAAGCCGGCGAAGCGAAGTACAACGCCGGATTAGCCGAGTACAAGGACGGAACGGCCGAATACAACGCTGGCCGCGCAAAGTTCGACGCTGGCGAGCAGAAGCTCGATGCCGCTGACGCCAAGCTCGCCGCGGGTGAGAAGGAGTACCAGGCTGGCATGGAACAGCTGCTGGGCGACTCTTCCCGCGAAGAATTCGACGCAACCCTGTCGGCCGGCAAGGAAGAAGCCACCACGGGTCTGAAGTCAGCTGAAGATGGCCTGGCCGCCGCACAGGCCGGACTGGCCGAGGCTGAAGCCGCTATCGATGATCTGAAGATCCAGGTTGCAGGCGTGCAACAGCAGCTTGATGCCGCTGAAGAAGCTGGAGATGAAAAGAAGATCTCCGAATACACCGCTGCGTTGAATGCCCTGCAGGACGGTCTCGCCGAAGCCGAAGCCGGCAAAACCTCGGCTGAATCCGGCATCGCCCAAGCGACCGCCGGCAAGCAGCAGGCCACCGCCGCACTGGGGCAGATCGCCAAGGCCGAAGCCGGTTTGAAGCAGCTTGACGCCGCCCGCAAGGAACTCGACGCTGGACAGGCCCAGGCCAAGGCAGGCCATCAGGAACTGGAAGCGAACCGCAGCCAGCTCGGTGCCGCCAAAACCCAGCTGGACGATGCCAAGGCGCAGCTGGATGCAGCGAAAACTGAGATCGCCAGCAACAAGGTGAAGCTGAGCGAGGGCCAGGCCGAGCTCGATGCCGGCAGGGCCAAGTTGGAGGCCGGGCAACGTGAATTCGATGCCAAGAAGGCCCAGTTCCTTGCAGGCAAGGCCGAGCTGGCAGAAGCCAAGAAGCAGCTTGAAGACGGCGAAAAAACCATCAAGGAAAAGACCGCCGAGCTTGAGCAGGGCGAGAAGGACATAGAGCAAGGCCTGAAGGATCTGGAATCCGGCCGAGCTGAACTGGAATTCGCTTCGCGCCAGGTGGGCGCAAGCTCCGATATGCGTTTCGTTTCCGAAGACGGCAGTACTGCAGTTTCTCAGGTGACCTTCAAGGTCCAGACCGACGCTTTGACTCCCGATGACCGCGAGCAGATCAAGGCTATCGCCGCAGGTCCCCAGGCTAACGGCGTGGAGGTGCTGTTCTCCAAGGAGATCATGCAGGACATGTCCCAGGTCTTCGGAGCCTCAGAAATCATTGGTGTGGTCATCGCTGCCATTGTCCTGATCGCCATGCTCGGAACCTTGGTCGCCGCCGGACTGCCGCTGTTGCTGGCGATCCTCGGTGTGGGCGCTGGCGTGGGCACTACGATGGCCTTCTCCTCGCTGATTGACATGGCTTCGATTACCCCTGCCCTGGCTCTCATGCTGGGCCTTGCAGTGGGCATCGACTATGCGCTGTTCATCATCCACCGCCACCGTTCGCAGCTGCTGTCCGGCATGGAGGTCGGAGAGTCGATTGCACGCGCCGTCGGAACCAGCGGCAACGCTGTAGTCTTCGCTGGTCTGACCGTGATCATCGCACTGGCCGCACTGGCTGTTCCAGGACTTCCGTTCCTGACCGTCTTGGGCCTGTCGGCCGCGTTCACCGTGTTCTGCTCGGTGCTGCTGAACATCACTTTGCTGCCAGCACTGCTGTCCCTGGCCGGAACCAAACTGGTTTCCAAGCGGGCCCGCAAGAAGGCAGCCGCGGATGCCGAGAATCCCCAGATCAAGGAATCGTTCTCCATTCGCTGGGTTCGCATGGTCACCAAGATCGCTGTTCCGGTGACCCTGCTGGTGATAGTCGTCCTGGGTGCCATCGCCCTGCCGGCTACGCAGATGCGAACTGCATTGCCTGATGGCAGTGCGGAACCTGCCGATTCGCAGGCCTTCCAGGCCTACGAGCAAACCAGCGACAAGTTCGGTTCCGGCTACAACGGCCCGCTGCTGGTCTTAGCTGATCTGCCTGCCGGGCTCAGCGAGCGCGAAGCTGAGGAAACTAGCCTCGACGTGGCCGAGAAACTGCGCGAATACAACGGCGTGGTGGCCGCAATTCCAGTCACCATGACCGAAGACCGCACCTTGGCAGCCATCCAGGTGATCCCTACCGATGGCCCTTCCTCGGAAGCTACCGAAGCGCTGGTGCACCAGCTGCGTGCGGACTACTCGGAGTTCTCCGAGGCCACGGGTGCCGACATTGCCGTGACCGGCCAGGTTGCCGCGCAGATTGACGTCTCCGAAAAGGTCACCGCCGCCCTGGTCCCGTACCTGAGCATCGTGGTTGGCCTGTCGCTGATCCTGCTGCTGCTGGTCTTCCGTTCGGTCGTGGTTCCATTGCTGGCCACCGGCGGCTTCCTGCTCTCGCTGGCCGCGGCCTTCGGCGCCAGCGTCATGGTTTACCAGTTCGGCTGGTTCTCCGGCCTCTTCGATGTGAACGTTCCCGGTCCGCTGCTCAGCTTCCTGCCGATCCTGCTCACCGGCATCCTGTTCGGGCTGGCCATGGACTACCAGGTCTTCCTGGTCTCGGCGATGCGCGAACGCTACGCTCACGGCGAGCCGGCCAAGGACGCGGTCCGCTCCGGTTTCTCGATGGCCGCACCGGTTGTCACCGCCGCCGCGCTGATCATGATCTCGGTCTTCGCCGGCTTCGTGTTCTCGCACCTGGCAATGATCCGCCCGCTCGGTTTCGCGCTGGCTTTCGGTGTGCTCTTCGATGCGTTCATCATCCGCATGACCTTCATTCCGGCAGTGATGCACCTGCTGGGCGACAAGGCCTGGTACCTGCCTAAATGGCTGGACAAGATCCTGCCGGATGTTGATGTTGAAGGATCGAAACTCAACGATATGCTGGATTCCGGGGAAAACAATTCCGCTGATAGTTCCAGCCAGGACCAGGCCAAGGAGAACGCCGCCGTATGAGCGAACAGATGAAAACAGGACCCCGGTTGCTGCTGGCTTCCGCTTCGTGGGGACGCAAGAAGGTTCTGGCCGATGCGGGCATCAAGTTCACCACCCAAGTTTCCGAGGTGGATGAAGATGCGGTGCTGGCAGCCGCAGTGGCCCGCAATGGCGAGCAGAGTCCAGCGCAGACCGCATTGCTGCTGGCTCGTGCCAAGGCCGAGAACGTGGCCCAGGCAGATCATGCGGATGGCACCGTGGTGCTGGGCTGCGATTCGGTCTTCGAACTTGATGGTGCGGCCTACGGAAAGCCGCACACCAAAGAGGTAGCCCGCGAACGATGGCTGCAGCTGAGCGGTTCTACCGGAATACTGCACTCAGGCCATTGGCTGATTGATCCCGCCAATCCGGAACAGGCCCGCGGCCAGGTATCTTCCACCGTGGTGCATTTCTCCACCGTGGATGATGCCGAGATCGAGGCTTACGTCGCCAGCGGGGAACCGCTGCCCTGCGCCGGGGCATTCACCATTGACGGGCTGGCTGCAGCCTTCATCGAGTCCATCGAAGGCAACTTCCAGAACGTCGTCGGATTGGATGTCTTCGTGCTGCGCGGCCTGCTGGCCCAAGCCGGGATCAGCATCGTGGATCTCTGGAAATAATCCGGTTCCGGCCGGCAGATGGTGCCTTCCGCCCCAAAGCGGATGGCACCATTTTCATGCCTGCAGTTCCCTGCTCAGCAGCGTCTGTTCGCGCCCGAACCCACGCTGGATCATGATGTGGCGCCGGCAGCGGCGGCAATGGAAGTATTCAACAATCCCGGCGGAAGTCCGATGGCTGGATCCGATCTCCCAGCAGTGCTCATGGACATCGGTTTCCTGCCCGGAATCAACGGCTTGGCTGTGCTGTGCAATAGTCATGGCTCCAGCATGATGTAATGTTCTTATGCAACTCAACCCTTACGGAGAATATGCGGTGCTCCTCGCTGCGTCTCTGGCCAATGACTGGCCATCGGACCGCGACGGCATCGAACAACGCACCCGGCAGAGCGGCATGACCATGCCTTTTCCGCGGTTCGCCTCGGACTATGCCGAAACGCGCGCGGTGGTGGATGACTGGCTGGACATCGTTGATGCGCCGTCCGATCCCGAGCGGGCGCTGCTGCTGAATTTGCAGGCGGCTCGCGCTTCCGCCTATCCGCGCCTGGTGGACCACGATGGGGAGGGTTGGCACCTGCACTATCGCGATGACGGCCAGAGCATGCCCCAGGTGCTGCGCTCGGTCTTCTGCGTGGGCACGGCATTGCACCTGACCACCAGGGGCATGCACCGGCTGCGGCGCTGCGAGGCCGCACCGTGCGGCCACGTGGTTGTGGACGTGACACGCAACGGGCGCCAGCGTTTCTGCTCGGTGCGTTGCGCCAATCGCGCGGCCGTCAGGCGGCACCGCGAACGGCAGGCGTAGCTGCCAGGGCTGATTCATGCCAGGCCGGAACCATGGCGTGGCGGCGCACGGCGGGAGGCCGGGTTGGCTTGGCTAGGATATGGATGTGACTTCAGCTATCCGTTCCGCGCGCCGCGCGGATATTCCCAGTGCGTCCTCTACTTTGGCCGAGGCGTTTGCGTTCTACCCCTGGACACGGTGGAGCATTCCAGCCGATCGCTACCTGGAGCGCTTGGAACGCCTTCAAGCCGTCTACCTTTCCCACGCTCTGGAGCATGGAGTCGTCCTGGTCAGCGAGGACCTCGACGGTGTCGCTGCGCTCCTGCCACCAAGTTGTCCAGAGCCTGGCTTGGGCATGCAGGAAGAGATTTCGCAGCTGATGGGCGATCGCTTGGAGATCGCCTACGGAGCCGACCTGCCACAGCGGCCTGAGAACGCGTGGGACTTTGCCACGCTTGGGGTTGCTGGATCCAGCGTTGGACGGGGTCTTGGTTCGGCACTCATCAGCCGGTGCCTGAACCATATTGCCGCGTCGGACTATCCCGAGGTGTCGCTGGAAACATCCAACGAGAGAAACGTCCGCCTATACGAGCGGCACGGTTTCGAGGTATTGCATCGCACCGCGATAGCAGAGGGACCTGTGGTGTACACCATGGGCGCCAACCTTGGATAACCCAATCCTGCAGGCGTCAAGCGGCCCTTCAGGAATCCCTTGGCTTCCGGCCAGCTAGAACACCAGAATGTTCTCGTGGATCCTGGTCCAGCCCGCCTCTTCCAAGTCCGAGAAGTCGGCTCCGGCCCGGACCAGCATCATCCTCGTTCCAGGGGCGCTCACTTCGACGATGGCATCCGCGTCCCCGGCCCCGCCGCATCCGCCAGCTGCGGAAGCCTCTCCCTGGGCGAATTTGAACAGGCAAGCCGTTTGCTCATCTGCCGATGCGGTGGCGAAGTAGTCGGCGTTGCCGTGCGTGACCAGAAATCGCACGGATTGCATCCCAAGGTTCTCCAAGTGGCTCCTATCCCCCGGCCACTGGTCGGCTCCAGCCGGATCGCGGTCAAGCGCCGGGATGCCGGTTGCGCTGGAACAACCGGCCAAGGCGAGCAGTCCAGCAGCCAGCAGCGCACAGAGCGCTTTGCCTCGATTTCCCACGGCGGCCTCCTTGTTTTCCATCTTGGCGATAGCCTAGTTCGCCGGGTGCGCGAAGACTAGGGCAGATGCCAGCGCTGCCGGCACACCAGCGGAGAGCCGCGCCCCTTTCCAGGCCTCGCGGGCGACAGGGTCTACAAGCCTCGCGGGGCAGGTTCCGCGAAGAGCCAGTACGAAGCTCCTTTGTAGGATTCCTCCAAAAAATTCGCCCTAACACCCTCGTTCTAGGCGATAACTACATATAGTTCCCACAAAAACGATAGGCTCGTAGCTGAGAAACCCTATTTTTAAAAGACAAGGTTCATGATGAATCCATTGACGAAGGTGCTTATCGCCAACCGCGGCGAGATTGCAGTGCGTATTATCCGTGCCGCACGCGATGAAGGAATCGAGTCCGTTGCGGTCTATGCCGACTCGGATCGCGAAGCCCTGCATGTGCGTCTGGCTGATGAAGCCTACGCGCTGGGCGGTACCACCGCCGCTGAATCGTACCTTCGCATTGAGAAGATCCTGGACGCGGCTGAACGCTCCGGCGCCGACGCGATCCACCCGGGCTACGGCTTCCTCTCGGAGAACGCCGAGTTCGCCCAGGCTGTTATTGACGCGGGCTTGACCTGGATTGGCCCTTCGCCAGAGTCCATCGACCAGCTCGGCGACAAGGTCAAGGCCCGCCACATTGCTGAAAAGGTGGGCGCTCCGCTGGTTCCCGGCACCAAGGATCCGGTGGCCTCGGCCGACGAGGTATACGCCTTCGCCGACGAGCACGGACTTCCACTGGCCATCAAGGCTGCCTACGGTGGCGGCGGACGCGGCATCAAGGTGGTCCGCAACCGCGAAGAAATCGGCGAGATGTACGACTCGGCAGTGCGTGAAGCTGTAGCCGCTTTCGGCCGCGGCGAATGCTTCATCGAACGTTTCCTGGATGCACCGCGCCACGTGGAGACCCAGTGCTTGGCCGATATCCACGGCAACGTGGTTGTCGTTTCCACCCGCGACTGCTCGCTGCAGCGCCGCAACCAGAAGCTGGTTGAAGAAGCGCCGGCCCCGTTCTTGAGCGAAGAGCAGACCACCCGGCTGTACGAAGCTTCCAAGGCCATCTTGCGCGAAGCGAAGTACAACGGCGCAGGCACCTGCGAATTCCTGGTAGGCCAGGATGGCGCCATTTCCTTCCTCGAGGTCAATACCCGCCTGCAGGTTGAGCACCCGGTCTCCGAGGAAGTCACCGGCCTGGACTTGGTGCGCGAGCAGTTCCGCATCGCCCGCGGCGAAGAACTGGGCTACACCGACCCGGAGATCCGCGGCCACTCCTTCGAGTTCCGCATCAACGGCGAAGATGCCGGCCGCAACTTCATGCCGACCCCAGGCACCATCTCCAAGATGAACCTGCCATCGGGGCCCGGCGTTCGCGTTGACTCGGGCATCGAGCAGGGCGAAAGCGTTTCGGGGAACTTCGACTCGATGATCTCCAAGCTGATCGTCACCGGCAGCACCCGTGAAGTGGCTGCGGCTCGTGCCCGCCGTGCGCTGGAAGAATTCCAGATCGAGGGCATGGCTACCGTGCTGCCATTCCACCGTGCAGTGATGAGCGACCCATCGTTCGTTCCGGCCCAGGGGCCGTTCAAGGTCCACACCCGCTGGATCGAAACCGAATTCGATACCGCCATCGAGCCCCACCCGATGCCAATGGACGGCGAGGACGCAGCCGAAGACGAGCGCACCAGCGTGACCGTTGAAGTTGGCGGCAAGCGCCTGGAAGTCACCCTTCCTTCGTCGCTGGGCTCGGTATCCTCCAACGGTGCCGAGAAGGCCGCAGGCAAGAAGAAGCGCAAGCCGGGCCGCAAGGCAGCCAGCTCCGCTGGCGCGAACAGCGCAGAACTGCGTTCGCCGATGCAGGGCACCATCGTGAAGGTTGCCGTTGAGAATGGCGAGGCCGTGGCCCAGGGCGATCTGATTGTCGTGCTGGAAGCGATGAAGATGGAGCAGCCAATTACTGCGCACCGTGATGGCGTGGTCAGCGGCTTGGAAGTTGCCCCGGGCGAGACCCTGTCCTCGGGCGCGGTCATCGCTTCGATCGAAGAAGCCAAGTAGCACTCGTTGGTATCGACGCAGGGCCTGGACAGATATGTCCAGGCCCACCGTCGTTCTGCAACTGGAATCTTCTACTCTGGCACCTGTCCATGTTCTGCCCAGTGCGCCATGGATGCCCTGAGATGATCGGGCATGAGCAGGAACTTCGGTTCAAGCTCTTCCCAGCCAGGCATTTTCGCCTGGCGGCTAGCCGCCTCGTGCGCCGCATCGATATCCTGCTGCGCATCGAGCCCACCGCCGTTCTCGCCTACCAGGCTCAGGTGGTAGATCCATGTTGAACCATCGGCTTCCACATGCCTGAATGTTGCTTCCAGCGCTGCCCGTTGTGCCGATAAGGATGCTTCGCATTCCTCGTAGCGCGCATTGAGCATATCCATCCAGGCTCCAAAGTTCTCCTCCTGCCCATCCTTGATCCTTGAACGGCTCAGCTCCAGCCGCATGCCTTGCGGCACTGAAGCCGGCATCGCAAAGCCGGGAAAGTCCCGAGGCGTGGGATTGTAGGGAACATGCGGTTCTTTTTCGTCCATGACGTGATGCTTCCAGAATCCGCCTGTTTTGTCACGGCTATTCGGAGGCTGGAAGTTCCCGCATGCCAGCCAGTGGATACTGAATAAGGAGGCTGGTTCGGGCTACTGCCGAGCTAGCCAGGCATCGAAGGTTTCGTGGCCCAGCCGGGCGGAACCGCCTGGCAGCAGTCCCCCGTCACGCATGGCCTTGCCCATGGGGCCAGGAACAGGCACTTCAACCATCTTCGGAGACCTGCCTTGGGCCTGCAGGTACTTGGCAAACAGGGCGGGAGCGTACTCTTCTTGCGGCCCAGCAAGGTCTTGCACCACGCCCTGCGCCGGCCCCTCAGCAAGATCCACTAGTGCCGCGGCCACTTCGATGCCCGCGATGGGCTGCATCCTCATTTTCGGCGCCATCTGCACCGGACCCGCGCCCAGACGCTTGATATTCTGACCAACGAATTCGTGGAATTGGGTCGTGCGCAGCAGGGTATAGCCACCGGGAAGCATTTGCAGCATCCGCTCTTGCACGGCTTTGCCCGCGTAATAGCTGGAATCCACTGTGGCCGCTCCGATGATCGAGAGCGCCACGTGGTTCTGCACCCCGGACTCGCGCCCCACGCTGACGAGGTTGGCCGTCGATTGGGTGAAATACCGCATGGATGCAGCAGAGCTGGTGGTGGAAACTCCGGAAACATCGATGACCGATTGGCAGTCAACCAACCACTGCTTTACCGCGTTGCGGTTCGCCAGGTCGCATCCCATGGACCGTGCGAGCACCACTGGTTCGTGGCCAGCACTCTTGAGTTTCTCGACCACCAGCGTGCCGATAGCGCCGGTGCCTCCCGCAACTGCAATACGCATGAGCGTTCCCTTTCGGTATTGGATATTCCGCGTCCCATGCTTCCATGCCGCGCATCAAGTTGTCAGGGGTCGATGGCCCTTTTCAGCTCGTATTCATCCAGGCTGCACGGAAACGGGAAACGGCTCGGCGAATCATCATGGCTTGATGATTCGCCGAGCCGTTCCCTCAGCAAGACTGTCGAACTACTCGACCCACTCTTCCATGTCCATGTCAGAGGTATCGCGTGTCATGAACAGCGCGACCAAGGTCAGTACCGCGCCAAGTGCCAAGTACAGGCCAACGCCGGTGGTGTTGCCCGCACCGGCCTTCCACAGGGCTACAGCCACGAAGGAAGCAGGAGCCGCACCGATCACCGAGGACATGTTGTAGGCAACAGCCGAGCCGGTGTAGCGGACATTGGACGGGAACAGCTCAGGCAGATACGCAGCCATCGGACCGAAAGTCAGACCCATCAGGGTGAACCCGATGATCAGCCCGGCCATGGCAGCGCCCTGGCCTGGACCGAAGAACAGGGTCCACGACAGTCCGAAGACGAAGATGCCCGCGGTAACCCAGATCAGGAACTTGCGGCGGCCGAACCTCTCAGCCAACGGGCCCGAAACCACGGTGAAGATGCCGAAGAAGACGACGCCGATGATCAGCATGGTCAAGAAGGTCGGGCGTTCAATGCCCAAGCCCGGAACGAAGCCTGCGGCGTCAAAGGCCTTGCCCTTGGCTTCAGCGGCAGCAGTCGCCTGCTCGACGGTAGACGGTTGGGTGCCGTAGGTCAACGTGAAGGAGGTCATCAGGTAGAACAGCACATAGGTTGCCAGCATGATGAAGGTACCGGCCAGGGTTGGGCGCCAGTGCTTCTTCATGGTCACCGCGAACGGCGACTTCACTACCTTCTTCTGGTCCAGGACTTTCTTGAAGGACGCGGATTCAACCAGCTTCAGGCGTACCCACAGGCCGATGATCACCATGACTGCCGAGAAGTAGAACGGAACGCGCCAGCCCCATGCCATGAATTGCTCTGCAGTGCAGAAGGTTTGCAGGGCCACGAACATCAGGTTCGCGATGATGAAGCCGATGGGCGCGCCCAACTGGGGGAAAGTGCCGTAGATGGCGCGCTTGTTCTTCGGCGCATTCTCGGTTGCCAGCAGCGCAGCGCCGGACCATTCGCCGCCCAGCGCCAGCCCCTGGGCAAAGCGCAGCAGCACCAGTGCGGTCGGAGCCAAAACGGTCCAGTTGCCCGCGGCCGGCGGCAGGAAGCCGATCAGGAAGGTGGCAATGCCCATCAGCAGCAGCGACGCCACCAGGGTGCCCTTGCGGCCGAGCTTGTCGCCGTAGTGGCCGAAAATGATCGAACCCAGTGGACGAGCCACGAAAGCCACGCCGAAGATCGCGAACGATGAAAGGATCGCGTTGATGGTGGAGGCGTTAGGGAAGAACAACGCCGGGAAAACGAGAACCGACGCGGTGGCGTAGGCGTAGAAGTCGAAGAATTCGACAGTGGTGCCAATCATGCTGGCAAACAGCACGCGACCGCGGGTGTTTTCCTTCGGCGCCACTGCTTGGTTAGCCTGCGACATGGAGGCTGCTCCTTAGAGTGAAAGTACGAGTCAGATGTTCATTTACGTTGCCATAATCGTAAACCTCGGTGACCAGTATTCGGATATTGATGTCCAGTATTTGGACACCAGATGAAATGAAACTGAACAGCAAACAGCAATTCACGGGCCTACTAGCAGGAATATGCGCTTCCACATATTGAGACGTGACCTGAGAAAACAGTTTTTACACTTATATCAGAGTCGGTCGCCAAAGTGAATGGCGTCACAAGAGCTTGTATTACGGCATTAATGGCAGAAGGACGGCATCTCCCTGAATGCAAGGGAAATGCCGCCCTGGAAAAGTTCTTCAGAACCTACCGATGACGGTGCAGGCGACGTGCCGCTTCAGCCAGCGAACCGGACAACGACGGGTAAACGGTGAAGGTTTCAGCCACGTCATCAACATGAAGGCTGTTCTGGACTGCCAATGCCAGCGAGAAGATCAGCTCACTCGCACGCGGAGCAACCACAACACCGCCGATGACGGTGCCCGAGCCCTTGCGGGAAACGATCTTCACGAAGCCCTGGTCCACGTTCATCATCTTGGCGCGAGCGTTGGTGTTCAGGTCAACCTTGATGATGTTGGCCTGGTACTTGCCTTCGGCAACCGCACGCTGGGTCACACCCACGGTAGCGATTTCCGGGGAGGTGAAGACGTTGGATGCCACGAGATCCAGGTTCAATGGCTTTACCGAGTCGCCGAGCAGGTGGGCCACGGCGATGCGTCCCTGCATGGCTGCTACCGAAGCCAGGGCGAAGACGCCCGTGCAGTCGCCGGTAGCGTAGATGTTGGTTGCGGTAGTGCGCGAAACGCCATCGACCTTGATGTGGCCTGAGTCAGTCAGCTGCACACCGGCTTCTTCCAGACCCATGTTGGCGGTATTGGGGATGCCGCCCACTGCAACCAGGCAGTGGCTGCCTTCGAGCACGCGTCCGTCCGCCAAGGTGACCAGCACCCTGTCGCCCTGGCGCTCCACGCCCTCGGCGCGAGCCTGGGAAACAACATTGACGCCGTTGTCCTTGAAAGCATCTTCCAGCACGCCCGCCGCGTCTGCATCCTCGCCGGGCAGCACGCGGTCGCGTGAGGAAACCAGCGTGACCTTGGCACCGAGCAAGTTGTACGCCGAAGCGAACTCGGCACCGGTAACGCCGGAGCCTACAACGATCAGGTGCTCAGGCACCTCGTTCATGTTGTAGATCTGGGTCCAGTTGAAGATTCGCTCGCCATCAGGCTTGGCGGTAGGCAGTTCGCGCGGATGGGCTCCCACGGCAATCAGCATGGCGTCCGCTTCGATTTCCTGCTCGGAACCATCCGGATGCGATACGGCAACCGTGTGGTCGTCAAGCAAGCGGCCCTCGCCGATCACGATGCGCACGCCAGCGCGTTCGAGGGTGGTGCGGATATCCGAGGACTGCTCCTTGGCAAGATCCAGCAGGCGGTGGTTCACCACCGAGAAGTCGGTGACGGCCGAGTCGAGGCCGTCAACGTGGACTCCAAAGGTCTCTGCGTGCTTCACCCGGCGCACTGCGTCCGCCGTAGCGATCAGGGTCTTGGAGGGCACGACGTCGGTCAGCACCGCTGAACCGCCCATGCCTGCACGCTCCACGACGGTGACATTGGCGCCCAGCTGGGCTGCACCCATGGCAGCTTCGTAGCCGCCAGGTCCTCCGCCGAGAATAACTAAACGGGTTGCTTCATTCCTACGATCTGCGCTCACATTCACTATTGTTCACCATGCACGGTGATTGCGCACATCGAAGCACGATCCCGGAACGTGATTTTGAATCTGAAGCACTAGTTTCACCTGACAAAGCGCCCCGCTACCGGTAGCGTATTTCCCGTGACTGATATGCAAAATGACCCACAGGTCCTGGCGGCACAAGCTGCCCAGGCAATCGCCGAACAGACCGGCGTCGAAAAACACGACATCGCGGTGGTCCTGGGCTCCGGTTGGGGCCAGGCCGCCGAACTCATCGGCGAAACCACCCACACCCTGGATGCCGCCTCCATTCCAGGCTTCCATGCCCCGGCCGTACCCGGGCACAAGGGCAGCATCTCCTCGATCCTGACGTCCACTGGAAAGCGGGTCCTGGTTCTGGGTGCCCGCACCCATTACTACGAAGGGCGCGGCGTGCGCGCTGTCGTCCACCCCATCCGCACCGCGGCAGCTGCCGGCTGCGAGCAGCTGGTGCTCACCAACGGTTGCGGAGGCCTGAATCCGGACTGGACCCCAGGCACCCCGGTAATGATCTCGGACCACATCAACTTGACTGCCGCCTCCCCTTTGGAGGGCGCGACCTTCGTTGACCTGACCGACCTGTACTCCTCGCGCCTGCGCGAGATTGCCCTCGCAGTTGATCCGACCCTGGATCAGGGCGTGTACGCGCAGTTCACCGGACCGCACTACGAAACCCCGGCCGAAGTCCAGTACGCCAAGGTGATCGGTGCTGATCTGGTCGGCATGTCCACCGCATTGGAAGCAATAGCCGCCCGCCATGCAGGCATGGAGATCTTCGGCATTTCCCTGGTGACCAACCTGGCCGCCGGCATCAGCCCGGTGCCGCTGAGCCACGAGGAAGTCATCGAGGCCGGCCAGGCCGCCGGTCCGCGCATCTCCAAATTGCTGGCACAGATCATCGCGAAGCTCTAAGCCTCGCATTATCGGCGCAAAGAAGCAGTCAGTGTCCTTCGAAGGGAAATCAGTGAATCACACGCAGAAAATCCAGTTGCTTGATGCGGCGGGACAATGGGCAGCCCAGGATCCCGATCCGCAAACGCAGGAAGAACTGCAATTACTGATCCAGCGCGTCACCGACGGCGACACGCTGGCCTTCGAGGACATCGCCGACCGCTTCAGCGGAGTCCTGGAATTCGGCACCGCAGGCCTGCGTGCCGAATTGGGCGCCGGCCCGATGCGCATGAACCGTGTGGTGGTCCAGCGCACCGCTGCGGGCATCGCCCGTTTCCTGGGCGAAAAGGCCAACGGCGGATATGTCCCGAAGGTCGTCATTGGATTCGATGCCCGTTTCAACTCGGATGCCTTCGCCAAGGATTCAGCCGCCGTCTTCGCCGCTGCCGGTTTTGAGGTGCTGCTGATGCCCTCGGCCTTGCCGACCCCGGTGCTGGCTTGGGCCGTTCGTGAATTCAGCGCGGAAGCCGGCGTCATGGTCACGGCCAGCCACAACCCTCCGCGGGACAACGGCTACAAGGTATACGTGGGCGGCAGGATCACCGATGCGTCGGGCCGCGGGGCTCAGATCGTCTCCCCCATCGATGCGCAGATCGCTTCCTTGATTGACCAAGACCAGCCAGTGGCGCAGATCCCGCTGGCACAGTCCGGTTGGGAAGTGCTCCCGGCCCCAGGCGAAGAAGGCGATATCGAGGCAGCCTATCTCGCTTCCATCCACCCGATCATCGAAGCGAACCAGCCGCAGGGCCTGGTGCGCAAGAATCTGCGAATTGTGGTTTCGGCAATGCACGGCGTGGGTGGCCACACCATGCGCCAAGCCCTGCTGAACGCTGGATTCGACGACGTGCACATGGTCGTTGAGCAGGAACACCCCGATCCGCTCTTCCCTACCGTGAAGTTCCCTAACCCCGAGGAGCCAGGGGCCATCGACCTGTCGCTGGAACTGGCCCGCACGGTCGGTGCTGATCTGGTCATTGCCAATGACCCCGATGCCGACCGTTGCGCGGCAGCCATCCTCGACGGCGGCAGCTGGCGGATGCTGCGCGGCGATGAGGTAGGTTGGCTGCTCGGAGACCAGGTCTCCAAGACCTTGCCAGAGGGCAAGAAATTGGCCAATTCCATCGTGTCTTCGCGCATGCTGGCAGCCATCGCCAAGGACGCCGGACGCGAGCACGAAGAAACCTTGACCGGATTCAAGTGGATCTCACGCGTTGAGGACCTGGGCTACGGCTACGAAGAAGCCCTGGGCTATTGCGTAGCCCCGGAACTGGTGCGCGACAAAGACGGGATTTCTGCCGGGATCGTCCTGGCCGATCTGGCTGCGCAGTTGAAGGCCTCGGGCAGCTCCATCCCGGACCGCCTGGATGAACTGGCCGCCAAGCATGGCGTGCACGTCACCGACCAGCTGTCCCTGCGCTTCACCGACTTGGCGCAGATCCCGGTGCTCATGGAAAAGATCCGCAAGAACGCTCCGGCCTCGCTGGGCGGCTCCGAGGTTTCCGAGGTGACCGACCTGTCCAGGGGCACCGAGAAGCTCCCTGCGACCAACGCCATGGTCTTGCATACATTTTCCGGTGCCCGCGTGATCGTTCGGCCCTCGGGAACGGAACCGAAACTCAAGTGCTACTTGGAAACTATTGAGCCGGTCGATGATCTGGCCGAGGTCCCTGAAGCCCGCAAACGCGCTACCGCGCAGGTCTTGGCAATCAAGGATGAATTGGCAGCTTACCTGAATGCCAACTAGGCTTACCCCTTCGAGACCTTCATTTGAAATGATTGAAATCTTTATTGTTAGAGGAAATGATGACTGAACTAAGCGCCCGCGAGATCGCAAGCTACATCGATCACACCTTGTTGGCTCAGAATGCTTCCCGCGAACAAGTTGTGCAGATCTGCGACGAAGCCAAGAAGTACGGCTTCAAGTCGGTCTGCGTCAACCCGTTGTGGGTTTCCACCGTTTCGCGCGAGCTGGAAGGCTCGGACGTACTGACCTGTTCGGTCATCGGTTTCCCGCTGGGTGCCTCGGCCACCGATACCAAGGTATTCGAAACCAAGCACGCAGTTGCAGACGGTGCCAACGAAATCGACATGGTGATCGACGTTGCCGCCGCCCTGCGTGGCGATCGGGATGCCTTGGTCAACGAGATCTTCGCCATTGCGCAGGCCGCGCATGAAGGTGGAGCCATCTTGAAGGTCATCATCGAAACCTGCTTGCTCACCGAGGAAGCCAAGGTCCTGGCCTGCGAGGCCGCAAAGGCCGCTGGCGCTGATTTCGTCAAGACTTCCACCGGTTTCTCCACCGGCGGCGCGACCGTCGAAGACGTCGAGCTGATGCGCAAGACCGTCGGCCCGGAAATGGGTGTCAAGGCCTCGGGCGGCGTTCGCAGTGTTGAAACCGCGCGGGCCATGATTGCGGCCGGTGCGACCCGGCTAGGTTCTAGCTCAGGAGTTGCTATCCTAGAGGGAGAGCAAAGCGGTTCCAGCTACTAGGAAATCGCACCAATCCGTTTTCCCAAGGAGAAAAAGTGTACTCGAACGGCAAGAACACTGCCCATTCCGGTGAAGGCCGCCTTGTCGGCAATATCGTCAACCTCGTGATCTTCTTCGTGATGTTCTCGGCTGGCGTCTACACCTTGGGCTACTGGACCCTTGAGGTTGCTTGGTGGCCGACCCTGGTCAGCTTCGCTCTGATGTTCTTGGCTTTCGCTATCCCGATGCACCTGATGGGTCGCGCGGAAAAGGCTGAGGATCTGGTTGCGGCAGCTAACGCCCACCAGAATTAATTAGAACTTTTCAAGAGAGGGAAACCCGTGTCCGGGTTTCCCTCTCTTGCGTTTAAGCTGCCTTGCCTCGCTTAGACTGGCCCCATGGAATCATGGGATCAGCGCATCGAAGAGTTCTGGAACTCAGCCAATGGCAAACGCCCTGAACAGTTGCGCACCGAACTGGCACTCCTGGTGCAGGGCAAGGATCCGCAGGATCCGCGGGTGCTCTTCGAGGTCGCGTCCCTGCACGACTACCTGGGGGAAGAAGAACAAGCGGTCGGCCCCTACCGGGCTGCCCTGGAAGCTGGGCTGGAAGCGCCAAGGCACGATGAAGCGCTGCTCCAGCTAGCCAGCACGCTGCGCAATCTCGGGCAGTACACCCAGTCCATCGAACTGTTGCAGCAGATCACTGCCGATTCACCGATCTTTACCGACGCCCAGGCCTTCCTGGTTCTGGCCCTGCACGATGCCGGGCAATCCACCGAAGCGGTCCAGCTGGCGGTCAGCGCATTAGCGCGCCATGCCTCGCTCTACGCCCGGGCGATCAAGGGCTACGCCGGAGAACTGGCCTCGCCTGCTGCCTCGGGCCAGCGGTAGCAAACGCCGGCCAGCAGCCTGCCGGAAAAGGCATCCTACTGGCCCGCGAGTTCAACCGAATCAGTCCTTTGCTGCCGGTGCGGCTGTTGGCTCGAAAATAGCGTAGAGCAGCTTCTCCGCCCACTCCAGGATCTCCCCGTCGGCCAAGTCCCGTCCGCCAATGGGCGAGGTCTTGGGCTTCGGGATGAAGATCGAATTCAGCGCCGGCTTGTTCGCAGCCCCCGGGTACAGGCGTTCCAAGCGCACCTGGCGCGAAGCTGGCAGGTCTTCAATTCTGGCCGGAGCCAGCTTGATGTGGTTGCCGACCTGCTGGATATCATGCAGCCCCGCAGCACGCGCGCGAATACGCAGGGCCGCGACGCGCATGAGGTTCTCCACCGGAGTTGGAAGCTTGCCATAGCGATCCACCAGCTCATCGCGGACTTCACCCAGCGCCTCGTCGGTCTCGGCCTGGGCAATGTTGCGATAGGCTTCCAAACGCAGTCGTTCACCAGGTACATAGTCGTGTGGCAGGTGGGCATTGACCGGCAGGTCAATCTTCATCTCGGCGGCTTCTTCCTCGCCTTCGCCCTTGTAATCGGCCACGGCCTCGCCTACCAGGCGCAGGTACAAGTCGAAGCCCACACCGGCGATATGCCCGGACTGCTCGCCACCCAGCAGATTACCGGCTCCACGCAGTTCCAGGTCCTTCATGGCCAGCTGGTAGCCGGAGCCAAGCTCGTTGTGCGCGGCAACGGCTTTCAGGCGCTCCAGGGCGACCTCCCCCAGCGGTTTCTCTACATCCCACAGGAAGTAGGCGTAGGCACGCTCACGGCCGCGCCCTACGCGCCCGCGCAGCTGGTGCAGCTGGGACAGGCCGTAGTTGTTCGCGCGGTCCACAATCAGCGTGTTCGCATTGGAAATATCCAGGCCGGTTTCGATGATGGTGGTGGAGACCAGCACGTCGAATTTCTTCTCCCAGAAGTCCTGGATGATCCGCTCCAGCCGGGATTCGCTCATCTTGCCGTGCGCTACCTCCACGCGCGCTTCGGGGGCCAGCTCGCGCAATTCGGCAGCTACCCGCTCAATGGAGCTGACCCGGTTGTGCACGAAGAACACCTGGCCATCGCGCATCAGCTCACGCTTGATGGCCGCGGAAATCTGCTTGTCGCTGCGTGGACCCACGTAGGTCAGCACCGGATGGCGTTCTTCGGGCGGGGTCGCCAAGGTGGAGGTTTCGCGGATGCCGGTCAGCGACATCTCCAAGGTACGCGGGATCGGGGTGGCGCTCATCGCCAGCACATCCACGTTGGTGCGCATCTTCTTGAGCTCTTCCTTGTGCTCCACTCCGAAGCGCTGTTCCTCGTCAATGATGACCAGGCCCAGGTTCTTGAACCCCACGTTCTTGGAGAGCAGGCGGTGGGTGCCGATGACAATGTCCACGCTGCCGTCCTTGAGGCCGGCCAGGATTTCCTTCGATTCCTTGGCGCTCTGGAAACGCGAGAGGGTCTTCACGCGGACTGGGAAGCCCGAATAGCGTTCGGTGAAGGTCTGGTGGTGCTGGGAAGCCAGCAGGGTGGTAGGAACCAGCACGGCAACCTGCTTGGAGTCCTGGACGGCCTTGAAGGCGGCGCGAACCGCGATTTCGGTTTTGCCAAAGCCCACGTCACCGGAAATCAACCGGTCCATCGGGATTTCCTTCTCCATATCGGATTTCACCTCGTTGATGGCGGTGAGCTGATCCGGAGTCTCGATGAACGCGAAGGCTTCCTCCAGCTCGTTCTGCCACGGGGTGTCTGATGCGAAGGCGTGGCCACGGCTGGCCATGCGTGCCGAGTAGAGCTTAATCAGGTCGCCAGCAATTTCCTTGACGGCCTTGCGCGCCTTGGACTTGGTACTGGCCCAGTCCGAACCGCCCATTTTGGACAAGGTCGGCGCTTCGCCGCCGACATACCGGGTGACCATATGCAGCTGGTCCATCGGGACGAACAGACGGTCCCCCGGGGCTCCGCGCTTGGAAGAGGCGTACTCCGCCACCAGGTACTCGCGCTTGGCATCCTTGCCCGAGCCATTGACCTTGCGGGCCACCAGCTCGACGAACTTGCCGATGCCGTGCTGTTCGTGGACGATGTAGTCCCCGGCCTGCAGGCTCAGCGGATCAACGGCATTGCGCTTGCGCTTGACCGTCAGCTTGCGGCCCTTGCGGTTCGGGTACGCGCTGGAGCGGCCCAGCAAGTCTGCTTCGGTGAGCAGTCCCAGCTTCAGTTCCTCGAAGACAAACCCGCGGCCGGCGGTGGCCTGGGTGATCTCGATCAGTCCAGCGGTGGGTTCCGCGGACAGGTCATCCACCCTGTGTGCCGGGATCTTGAACTCGGCGAAAAGCTCCGAGAGGCGGGCTGCCGGGCCGGGACCCTCGGTAGCCACGACGAAACGCCATTGGTCCTTGACGCGTCCGGCGATGAATTCCATCATCGCCTCGATGTCGCCCTGGTAGCCGTGCGGTTCACGGGCCGGGACACGGATGGTGGCCGCGCCCAAATCCAGCTCGTCATCGGCACCCAGGGAGGTAATAGCCCACCAGGAAACCTTGGCGGCTTGTGCGTGTTCTACGGTTTCTGCCAGCGAGGCAAAATCACCGGTAGCCAGCTTTCGCTCGGAATCCGCGGTGGTCAGATCCAACGGAGCGCTGGCTCCATCCGAAGCCGAAGCCCACGCGGCAGCCAGGAATTCGGCATTGGTGGCGTTCAGGTCATGCGCGCGGGCGCGCACGCGCTCTGGCTCCATCACCAGCGCAATGGACGATTCCGGCAACAAGGACAGCAGCGGAACCATCTTGTCCACCAGCAGCGGAGCCAAGGATTCCATGCCTTCAACAGCGATGCCGCCGGCAATCTTGGTGAGCATTTCCTGGGCCGCCGGGAAATGGTTCTTCAGATTCGCTGCCCGGCTCATCACCTGCGGGGTGATGAGCATTTCACGGCAGGGCGTGGCAATGATCCGGGTGGGACCGGGATCATCAGTGGACCGCTGATCTGCGATGGCGAAGAATCGCATCGAGTCGATCTGGTCCCCGAAGAAATCAATACGGACCGGATGGTCCAATGTCGGCGGGAAAACATCGATGATGCCACCACGCACCGCAAACTCGCCGCGGTGCGTCACCATGTCCACTCGGGCATAAGCCGCAGCAGCCAAGTCCTTGATGACTTTATCGAAGCCCGGCTCGGCATCCAGTTCCAGGATGACCGGGCGCAATTCGCCAAGGCCGGCGACCAACGGCTGCAGCACGGCACGAATTGGAGCAATGATGATGTTTAGGCTCTCATCCCGGTCGTGCAGGCGGCGCAGCACTTCCAGGCGGCGTCCCACGGTATCGCTTCGCGGCGACAAGCGCTCATGGGGCAAGGTTTCCCAAGAAGGGAACTCAGCGATCTGGCCTGCCGGGAGGTAGGCACCCAGTGAGCTGGAGACTTCTTCGGCTTCACGGCCGGTCGCGGTGACGATGAGCGTCACCCCCGAATGCTTGCTTTCACGCAGCGCCTGGCTGATATGCGCCGAGAGGATCGGTCGCATGCCCTGCGGGGCCGCGATTTCCAGCTCTTCGATGCGCGTCGGGTAGTCATGAGCTGCGCTTTGCCCAATACGCCTGAAGGAAGGTTCCTCGCGCAGGAAATCATGAAGTCCGCTTAGGCTCATGGGGGTTCGGGTCCTCTCATGCAGACGCTTGGCCGGGTGCATTCATACTGTATTACGTCGAAACGACACCACGAACGCCGACCGTAAATGTTTTTCCACGGCCGGAAACGTCAATATGCTGTTTTGGGTGCAGTCCTAGCCTACCCAATGCGGCTTTGCAGATAGTGTTAATACTGTCCGTTGCCGGGCCTGCGATTTCGTTGCCCGGCCACTTAGATTTCCAGATTGGGATTAGCTTTCATGGCATTGAACGCAAGCACTCAGATCGCCCACCCTGCAGACCAGGTCATCGCTACGCTTAGCGATCGTGGCTTTGCCGAGCACCTGACCAAGGTCGCCAACGGTTCCTTGACCGATTTCTCCGTGAACGGCGATACCGCAGGCGCCTTCACCGTGACCACCGTTCGTTCGGTCCCCACCGATCGCGTTCCGGATATCGCCCGCAAGTTCGTTGGCGCGACCATCGAGATCACCCAGGTAGACCAGTGGACGGCACCAGATGCTGCCGGCAACCGCTCGGCTACGGTAAAGATCTCCGTTGCTGGTGTTCCGGTGACCGTCAGCGGCACCGAACAGCTCAAGGCCCAGGGCGAAACTTCCGAGTTCTCCATTGACGCCAAGGTTTCTTCGTCAATTCCATTCATCGGCGGCAAATTGGCTTCGGCTGCGGAGCCATACCTGGGCAAGGCACTGAATTTGCAGGCCGCTCAGGTCAATGCCTGGCTTTCGAAATAAGCCACTCCAAATAGTTTCCTTTCACATTCAATCCCCGGACGTGCGATTTCTCGCAAAGCGTCCGGGGATTTGTGCTCTGAAGCACTGTTGGCGCTAGGGTTAAAGACAGGTGTGCCGGGAAGTCTGGTCGGCGAGAAGTATCCATTTAACGAAGTAAGCGAGTTACACGTATGACCCAAACTCCGTCTTCGGGTTCCAGCAAGAACCTGTTTTCGCGCCCCAGCTATAAAGAATCGGTCCGTATCGGCGATATCCTGCGCAAGGAGACCGTCGGTGGCATGGTTCTCATCGCCGGCGCTTTGCTGGCGTTGGTTTGGGCTAACACCCCGTTGCGCGAGTCCTACTTCGCTCTGCGTGATTTCCACTTCGGACCGACCCTTTTCGGTGTGGATCTGAACCTGTCCATCGGCCACTGGGCTGCCGATGCACTGCTGGCAGTGTTCTTCTTCTTGACCGGCTTGGAGCTGAAAAAAGAATTCGTCATTGGCGACCTGCGCAATGCGAAAACGGCAGCCGTACCGGTCGCGGCCGCCTTTGGCGGCGTGCTGGTGCCGGCATTGATCTTTGTCGCTATCGCTTCCATGTCCGGTGGCGGCGAGCTGTTGCGTGGCTGGGCCATTCCGACAGCAACCGATATTGCGTTCGCCGTGGCTGTGCTCGCGGTGATTGGTTCGGCGCTTCCCGCAGCGCTGCGCATCTTCCTGCTGACGTTGGCCGTCGTTGATGACCTGATTGCTATTGTCATTATCGCCGTCGTGTTCACCGATGACCTGAAGCTGTCCTACCTGGGCCTGTCGCTGATCCCCATCATTCTCTTCACGGTCCTTGCCCGTTTCCTTGGCAAGTTCTTCGCCAAGCGTGCGTGGGCCGCGTGGGCAATCCTGCTGCCGCTGGGTGTCATTACCTGGATCTTCGTCTTCGGCTCCGGCATCCACGCCACCATCGCCGGTGTGGTCTTGGGCTTCTGTGTCCCGGTCAAGCGCACCGATGGCCGTGACGGCATCGGCCTGGCTGAACGATTCGAGCACCGTTTCCGCCCGCTGTCCTCCGGCATATGCATTCCCATCTTCGCTTTCTTCGCCGCCGGCGTGACCGTGATTTCCCCTGACAATGGCAGCGGCGGCCTGCTCACCGATCCAGTGTTCTGGGGCATCGTTCTGGGTCTGGTGCTCGGCAAGCCGATCGGCATCATGGGCTCGACCTGGCTGCTGACCCGGTTCACCAAGGCCTCGCTGGACAAGGATGCCCGCTGGGGCGACCTGCTGGGTGTCACGTTGCTGGCAGGTATCGGTTTCACCGTATCCCTGCTGGTCTCCGAACTGTCCTTCGGCTTGGAGTCGGCGCACTATGAGCATGCCAAGGTAGCAATCCTGGCTGGTTCATTCATTGCAGCGATCCTCGGTGCCCTGTGGCTGATTCCCCGTAACCGCCGATACAAGGTCCTGCACGAGCGAGAGACCCGCGATGCCGATAAGGATGGCATCCCTGATGTGTACCAGCAGGACGACGAAGGAAAGTAGCCTTCTGGAATCCTGAAGAAATAGCTCGGGCGCCGGCTTTCACATGTGGAAGCCGGCGCCCGAGCTGTTTGGTTTTGCTATTACTTGCGGGCCTCGTGCATCGCGACCTCAGCGGCCACCCAAGCGAGCATTGCGCACTTGACGCGTGCGGGGAACTTGGAGACGCCGACGAAGGCAGCAGCGTCTTCCAGCACCTCTTCATCCGGCTGGAAGTTTCCCTTGGAGCGCATCATCTCGCGGAAATAGTCCCGCTTTCCAAGAAATTCTTCCTTGGTCAGTTCAGGCAGCATCTCGGCCAGCACCGAAGCAGAAGCCATGGAGATGGAGCACCCATCGCCTTCCCAGCTCATCGACGTGAAATGCTCCTGTTCATCGAGCTCTACGCGGACACGGATCTGGTCGCCGCAGATCGGGTTGTGCTGGTGGGACTCGCCGTGCAGCAATCCTTCGGTGGTCTCGACCAGCGGCGAACCGATGCGGCGCTTCGAGTGGTCCAAGATGACCTGTTGGTATAACTGATCCAATTCGTTCATTTAAACTCCAAAGTATTCGCGCACGGAGCTCAAGGCCTCAAGCAGGGCCTTGATGTCTTCTTCCGTGTTGTACAGATACGTGCTGGCGCGGGTCGTGGAATTCACGCCCAGGGCGCGGTGCAGCGGCTGCGCACAGTGGTGGCCCACGCGCACCGCAATGCCGCGCGAGTCAAGGTACTGGCCGACATCATGCGGGTGCACCCCGATCACTTCAAACGGGACAGTACCGATACGCTGCGCGTCGGCCGGACCGAAAACGCGCACGCCTTCGATTTTCGAGATGCCTTCATAGAGCATCGCTCCGAGGTGCTCTTCCCAGGCCGCGATACGGCCCATGCCGATTTCATCCAGGTAGCTGACTGCGGTAGCCAAGCCGTGGGTCTGGGCGATGCGCTGGGTACCGGCTTCGAAACGCTGCGGCGATGGCATGTACTCTGCGTGCTCCATGTCCACCACGGTGATCATCGATCCACCCGTGAGGAACGGTGGCATTGCGTTGAGCAGTTCTTCACGCCCGTAGAGTGCGCCGATTCCGGTTGGGCCGAGCATCTTGTGGCCGGAGAAGGCCATGAAGTCAACGTCCAGGGCTTTCACGTCGACCGGCAGGTGAGGCACGGACTGGCATCCGTCCAGCACGGTCAGGGCGCCGACCTTGCGGGCAGCGTCAACGAACTTCTGGGTATCGGTGATGGTGCCCAGCACATTCGAAACGTGGGTGAAGGCAACGAGCTTGGTTTTCTCGGTAACCAGCTCATCAAGCAATTCGTAGCGCAGTGCACCGTCTTCGGTGACTGGCACGTAACGCAGCGTAGCACCGGTGCGGAAAGCCAGTTCCTGCCACGGGATCAGGTTCGCGTGGTGTTCAAGTTCGGTGGTGAGGATTTCATCGCCCGGGCCCAAGCGGAATCGGGCCGCGGCCTCTCCCCCGCGCCCCAAGGAGGCATTGGACATCGAGTAGCTGATCAGGTTCAGCGCTTCGGTGGCATTAGCAGTCCACACCAGTTCGTTGGTGCGTGCACCGATGAACTTGGCGACTTTCTCGCGGGCTTCCTCAAAGATCTCGGTCGCTTCAACTGCCAAGGAATGCGCACCGCGGTGTACTGCTGCGTTGGCGTTCTCGTAGTAGTGCTGCTCGGCTTCATAGACGCAACGCGGCTTCTGGCTGGTGGCGCCGGAGTCCAGGTACACAACGTCAACGCCGTTGACTTGGTGCTCCAGAATTTCAAAGTCGGCCTTGATGCGCTCAACTTCTCCAGCTGTCAACGCCTCAAGGGCTTCTGGCTGACCGGTCATCGTGTGCACGTGGTCCTCCGAATAATTGTCATGGATGCCCGGCAGGCCGTGGCAAAGAATCGTCACAGGCCTATTAGGCAAGGGGTACATTGGGTAATTATTCCACTCCGGGCCTCGAAGCACATCTAAGTTAGGCCTTAGTAAGGAACGCCTCGGTCCATAGCTTTCCTAATTTAATGAAGTCGAGGACCGCTGCGGACCGTTCAAGTCCCCAGCGGTCCCCGCTTGGCTTCACCGCGCCCCATAGGGATCAGCGGTCAGCTGATATGGAATTTTGCCTGGGCAGCTTCCAAACCCGAGTTCATCAGCAATTCCACTGCGTCAGCGCAATTGTCGATCAGAAACGGAAGATCGGCCTTTTCGGTCTTGGAGAAGTCCTGCAAAACCCATTTGGCAGTATCCATGCGGCCCGGAGGGCGCCCAACGCCTGCGCGCACGCGCAGGTAGTCCTTGGAGCCCATGGCCTTGGAGATATCCCGCAGGCCGTTATGCCCGCCTTCACCGCCACCGCGCTTGAGCTTGATGGTATCGAAGGGAATGTCGATCTCGTCGTGCACGACAATCAGCCGGGCGGCATCGATGCCGAAGAACTTTGCCGCGTTAGCTACCGGCCCGCCCGAAAGATTCATGAAAACCATGGGCTTGGCCAGCACGATGCGTGGACCGCCAACCCCCATGCGTCCTTCGACAACCTGGGAACGCGAGGAGTGAGTCTTGAATTTCGAGCCGACTCGATGAGCCAGCTCATCGAGCACCATCTGCCCGATATTGTGTCTATTGCCAGCGTAGCCGGACCCGGGGTTTCCGAGTCCGGCTACGAGCCAAGTTCCATCACTCATGATGCTCAGCTAAAACCTAGTTCGCTGTAATTAGGCAGCGATGATCAGGTCCATGTGATCAACGGTGCGGTTCAGCGCGTGGATCTGGATGTCCTTGATGGTGGTCTTCACGGTCTTGCCTTCGATGTTCAGAACCAGCTCAACACCGCGGTCGCGAACGGCCAGGGTGGTTTCGCGGCCTGGAAGCAGTACGTGCTGTGGCTCGGAGCCTGCACCGTAGACAACTGCTGGGATCTGGCCATCGCGGCGAGCCTGGCGGGCAGCGCCCTTGCCGAAATCGCTACGTACAACGGCGTCAAGGTTGACAGATGCCATGATAATTCTCCTTAGGAAATGAATGCTTCGTTAAGGCCCTTGCGTGGACTCGGGAAGCATCCAACATCTAGGAGATGAAAGAGCTTTTCCGGCCTTGTCGATAACGGTCCCACCATTGCTGGTGTTTCCCTCGCCTGGGCACAGTCAACAATTCTACCAGCTGCCATCGCCAACGGGAAAACCTGTAGCGAACGCCACTATTCCTGGATTCCGCTCAACGGCTTTGGAAAATAAAAGTATCGTCCAGCGTAAAGCCGTGGGCGTCATCGCAGCGATAACCGCGCAGCCGCGGCACTCCATCCACCATCCGCAGATAGAATCCGCGCGGGAATTCCTGATCGCCGGGTGCCGCGGAAGCGACGGCCAACGAATCAGCCGGCTTCTTCCCATCACTGAGCACTGAATTGCTGGAAGACGCTTGGTCCAGAAAATCCAGTCGCAGATACGGGCCGGTCATGGCGGGGCACAACTTCAATCCGACGCTGACTGCGCGTTCAAGGACCTGAGTCAACGTTGCTCCGACCTACAGACCAAGCTGTCGCAGATTACGACTTACCACGGTCACCTTTTGGGGCCGACACAACCTCATCGAAAATCCGGTGGGCTAACAGCATTTTGGCGTAGTCGTTAAGCTGAACCCCTGTTTGGACCATGCGTTGCAGTAGCTCAGCGCGTTCCAGCCCTCCCACAGCGACCTGGCGTATGCCAAGTTCCATGCTGCCCCTCTTGGTCCTTGATCCACCATAAATAATAGTTTTCCGTGTCTGTATAAGGCACCTTCACCGGGCATTTTCTCGGGCGGGGTATATGGGAATCCGAAGTGTTTGAAAACTCGGTGTTTCAAAGATTAGCCGAGTCAAGAACACGTATATCCCGTATGACGACCGGCTTGCGGGACACTCTCAACGAACTCCCCAGAAAGTCACATTGCCTCAGCTGGACGTGCCTATTCTCGAAATTAGATAGTCTGGTGTAATGAAATCACTATCGATTGGTGCAACTGTCCTACTCCTGGTCGCTGCGGGTTTTGCTTTTCCGGTCAATCCGCTATGGGGTGCACTTTCGCTTGCTGCCGCGATCTGTTCAGCAGCGACTTATTTCGTATACAGAAAACAGGCAAAAAACACGCGCTAATTCTGGACATCTCGAAACTCTAGTCCCAGTGAACGTTCCCCTTAAGGGATACCCTGGCCGGTGACGACCGGATGCCCCGATACGGCACTACTCCGCGTTCTACATCAGCGCTTTGGGCCAAGTCAGCAAGCAACGATAGGGTTCTTCTTGTGAGACTGGTGGTTTCCAAACCGCCGCCAACCATCAGGAGATGAAGCGCGATGACACCCCAAGCAGAGACGGAAAGCCTCAGATTCGCAGAACGCTTGCCCGGTTGGCAGCGGTGGAGCGGTTCCCTCATCTTTGCAATCCTTGCGGTTATTTTCGCCGTGGTAGCTGTCATCGAATCGCTTTGGGGATTCTATTTAGTTGCTGTTGCCCTGATTTTTGCTGTCATGTGGTGCTGGAGGCTGGCAAGGATCACGGTGACGGTTGATGATCAAGCGGTCATTCTAACCGGTCCTGCCTGGAAGCGGGTCGTGCCACTACAGGACGTGCATGAAGTTTCGGTTTCAACGGATAACGGCATGAACCTTGGCTTGGTGAACTGGCCCGTCACGACGCATGAACACGGCTCCCTCACGAGACTGAATATGGGTGGAACCGCTGCCGTGACCTTCTCGGATTCAAAGGGCTACCGCTATCAGTTCGTATTGGCCAACCTTCAGGACGCCAGGCTAGTTGCGGAAGCGATCACTGGCTAATCCTCGCTCCACCACACGGAACGAAGCATGAAGCAGAGCGACACCGGCATTTATTTCGAGCTGTCCCAGAAGGGGTTCCTCTTACGGGCACTGTCAATGATCGCTTAACCGCCTCTGGCCGGCACCCTAAGGTGCCGGCCAGAGGCTTTGCGAAACGAGGGCTGCTAGGCGCGGCCGTCAAACAGGTTCGTGACCGAACCGTCGTGGAATACTTCCGAGATCGCGCGGGCGATCGTCGGGGCGATCGAGAGCACGGTGAGGTTCTCGAAACGCTTCTCTTCAGGGATTGGCAGGGTGTTGGTGACAACAACCTCGCGGGCACCGCAATCAGCCAAACGCTGGGCAGCCGGATCCGAGAAGACCGCGTGGGTAGCCGCGATGATGACGTCCTTGGCGCCGGCTTCCTTCAGCACGCGCACAGCGCCTGCGATGGTTCCGCCGGTGTCGATCATGTCGTCGATCAGGATCGCGATGCGGCCCTCCACCTGGCCAACCACGGTCTTGGACTCGGCCTGGTTAGGCACCGTCAGATCGCGGGACTTGTGGACGAAGGCCAGCGGGGTGCCGCCCAGTCGATCTGCCCACTGCTCGGCAACGCGCACGCGGCCGGTGTCAGGGGAAACCACGGTGACTTCATTTACATCGACCTTGGACTTGATGTAGTCAGCCAGCAACGGGAAGCCGAACAGGTGGTCCACCGGACCGTCGAAGAAGCCCTGGATCTGTGCGGTGTGCAGATCGCAGGAAATCACGCGGTCAGCACCGGCGGTCTTGAACAGGTCGGCAACCAGGCGGGCCGAGATCGGCTCGCGGCCGCGGCCCTTCTTGTCCTGGCGCGCGTAAGGGTAGAACGGCGCCACGACAGTGATGCGGCGGGCCGAAGCACGCTTCATCGAGTCAATCATGATCAGCTGTTCCATCAGCCAGTTGTTCGTTGGTGCTGGGTAGGACTGCAGCAGGAAAACGTCCTTGCCGCGAACCGACTCATCCGAACGCACGTAGATCTCGCCATTGGCGAAGTCGTAGGCGTTCAACGGCAGCAGTTCGGTGTCGAGTTCCTTGGCTACTTCTGCAGCCAGCTCAGGGTGCGCACGACCGGTGGCCAGCACCAGCTTCTTGTCGACGTTATGGCTGATTTCACTCATGGGGTTTGCTTTCTCGCTCGCTTCGCTATCACGTATGAGGTTGTTGTCGAGGAAATGAAGTCTGTAGCTGAATTACTCGGAAGCCGAAGAGTTCAGCGAGGACTTGAACGCTGCGTCAGCCGAGGAGGTGCCTGGGCGCTTTTCCAGCGTCCACCCCTCGGAGTTGCGCTGCGGTGCCACAGACAGTGCCAAGGCACCGGCCGGGACGTTCTTGCGGACGATGGCTCCGGCTCCGGTGTAGGCGCCGTCCCCGATTTCAACCGGGGCAACGAATACGGTGTTGGAGCTGGTGCGCACATGCGAACCGATCTTGGTGCGGTGCTTCTTTTCGCCATCGTAGTTTGCGGTGATGTTGCCGCAGCCGATATTGGTGAATTCACCGATTTCAGCATCTCCGGCGTAGCCGAGGTGCGAGAGCTTGGAGCCACGGCCAATCGTGACGTTCTTGGTTTCGTAGAAGGCGCCGATCTTGCCATCCGCACCGAGGTCGGTGCCGGGACGCAGGTAGGCGAACGGGCCAACCGAGGCGCCATCAGCGATGCGCGAGTCGGTGGCGTCGGTGCGCTTCACGGTAGCGCGCTGGCCAACAACCACGTTGGTCAGGGTGCTGTCCGGGCCAACAGTGGCATTGGCGCCGATGATGGTCTCGCCGTGCAGCTGGGTGCCTGGCTTGAGGGTGGCGTCCTGGCCGATCATGACGTCAGCGTCGATCCACGTGGTCGCCGGATCAACGATGGTCACGCCCTGGCGCATCCAGAATTCGGTCTTGCGCTCGTTGTAGATGCGGGCCAGATTGGAAACCTGGACGCGGTCGTTGGCGCCCTCGATCTGCCAGCGGTCAGCGATCTGCGAGGAGGCGACGCGGCCACCGCGTGCGCGGGCGATGGCGAGCACATCGGTCAGGTACATTTCGCCCTGCGCATTTTCGGTGGTGACCTCGGTCAGCGCCGAACGCAGGATCTGGGCATCGAAAGCGTAGATGCCGGAGTTGATTTCCTTGATCAGCAGTTCTTCTGCCGAAGCGTCCTTCTGCTCGCGGATTCCTGCCACCTCGCCCTGTTCATCGCGCAGGATGCGGCCGTAGCCGTTAGGGTCATCCAATTCGGTGGTCAGCACGGTCACGGAGTTGCGGTTCGACTCGTGCGTAGTAACCAGTTCCTGGAGCACCTCGCTGGTGAGCAACGGCACATCGCCATAGGTCACCACAACGGTGCCTTCAAGCGATGGGTCCACGGCTTCCAAGCCCAACTGCACGGCGCGGCCGGTACCCGGGATTTCATCCTGGTCGGCAATGGTGATGGAAGGGAACTGTCCCAGAATGTGCTCTGCGACCAGATCACGCTGGTGGCGGACCACCGCTACCAGGTTCTGCGGCTCCAACGCGGAAGCCGCGTAGAGTGCGTGGCCAATCATCGACCGACCTGCGATTTCATGCATGATCTTCGGCTTCGCCGATTTCATGCGAGTGCCAGCGCCGGCGGCTAGGACGATGACAGCTACTGGTGCGTTGACCTGATCACTCAAGTGCATTCTCCTGCAAATTGGATTCAAGGTTTTGGGCAGAGAAGTAAAACCTCAAAGCAAGTCTATCGCGAGCTCCGGGGTGCGCTGAAACTGGTTAAAAAATAAAAGCGCCACTTGCGTGACGCTTCATCATTGGTTCCGCCCCTAGGATTCGAACCTAGAATGCACAGCTCCAAAGGCTGGCGTGTTGCCATTACACCAGGGCGGAAAATGGCTTGCGCAGGTCATGCCCGACAAGCACGCTAATTATTCTGCCATGATCAGCCCGATGTGCGAAATCGCAAAACACCGTAGCTAAACTCACTTTTATTCTCTGCTTTAAAATGCCCAAGCCCCCTGGCACGGCACACGCTCAGATGGTCCTGCCAGGGCCTCGATTTGCTCCCGGAACGTAAAATGGAAATTGTGGCTCATTTACTCGGGGGCGAAGCCCTACATCTGGAATATCCCACCCATGTCGTTTTCGACTCGGTAACCATCGGCATTTCCGATGGCGACCGCATCGGCCTGGTGGGTCGCAACGGCGAAGGCAAGTCCTCGCTGCTCGGCATGCTCTCTGACAAGATCGAGCCCAACTCCGGGCGTGTTACCAAGCGCAACGGCCTGCGCGTGGGCGTGCTGGACCAGTCGGACACCCTGGATCCCGAAGCGACCGTGCACTTCTGCGTGGTGGGCGAGATGGACGACCACGAGTGGGCCGGCGAAGCGCGCATCCGCGACATCATCTCCGGGCTGGTCGCCGACCTGGACTGGGAAGCGAAGGTCAGCACCCTCTCCGGCGGCCAGCGCCGCCGCGTGGCTCTGGCCGCGCTGCTGGTGCAGGACTGGGACGTCGTCATCCTGGACGAACCGACCAACCACCTGGATGTCGAAGGCATCTCCTGGCTCGCCGAGCACATCAATAACCGCTGGTCCAAGAACGCCGGCGGCCTGATGGTCGTCACCCACGACCGCTGGTTCCTCGACGCGGTCTGCACCACCACCTGGGAAGTGCACGACCGCCTGGTCGAGCCCTTCGAGGGCGGTTACGCCGCCTACGTGCTGCAGCGCGTGGAACGCGACCGCATCGCCGCGGTCACCGAAAACAAGCGCCAGAACATGATGAAGAAGGAACTGGCCTGGCTGCGCCGCGGCGCCCCGGCCCGTACCTCCAAGCCGAAGTTCCGCATTGAGGCAGCCAACCAGCTGATCGCCGATGTCCCGCCGGCACGCAACCCGCTGGAGTTGCAGAAGATGGCCACCAGCCGGCTGGGCAAGGACGTCATCGACCTGCTGGACACGGAGGTCTCCTTCGGCGCCAAGCAAGTACTCAAGCCCTTCACCTGGCGCATCGGCCCGGGCGAACGCACCGGCCTGCTCGGTGCCAACGGTGCCGGCAAATCCACCTTGCTGGGCCTGATCGCCGGGACCGTGGAGCCAACTGGCGGCAAGATCAAGCGCGGCCAGACCGTGAAGCTGGCCGTGCTGGACCAGCAGTTCCGCGAACTGGAGCAGATCGGCCAGGACAAGGTCCGCGAAATCCTCGCCCGCTACCGCACCACGTTCAATGTGGATGGCAAGGACCTGACCCCGGCCCAGCTGCTGGAGCGCCTGGGCTTCTCCTCGGCACACCTGTCGACCAAGGTTGCTGAACTCTCCGGCGGCCAGCGCCGCCGCTTGCAGCTGCTGATGATCCTGATGGATGAGCCCAACGTGATGATCCTCGATGAGCCCACCAATGATGTCGATACCGACATGCTGGCGGCCCTGGAAGACCTGCTGGATTCCTGGCCCGGCACCTTGATCGTGGTCTCCCACGACCGCTACCTGCTCGAACGCGTCACCGACCAGCAGTACGCGATCCTGAACGGCAACTTCCGCCACGTGCCCGGCGGCGTGGACGAGTACCTGTTGCTGCGAGCTGCCGAAGGTTCCACTGGCGGGTCCAATCCTTCGCAGGCTTCTTCCGAAACTGCCGCCAAGCCTGCTGGCCCTTCGGGCGCAGAGCTGCGTGCCGCGCAGAAGGAACTGAATGCCAATGAACGCAAGGTCGGCCAGCTAGAGGAAAAGATCGCCAAGGTCCACGCCAAGATGGCCGATCATGACCAGAGCGACTATGAAGGGCTGGGCAAGTTCACCGCTGAGATCAACGAGTATCAAGCGCAGATCGACGAATTGGAAGAACGGTGGCTGGAACTGTCCGAGCTGCTCGGATAGCGTCTGCGTACTGTGACTGAGCTGGAGGGTCCGGAAACGGTCGTTGTTGAGACACACGCAGACGAGTTAAGGCGACGCTACTGTTAGTTTATTTGGTACTGGCTTGCCACGTTACTGGCTGTGTACGGTTCCTAAAATATCACTGCCGTGCGCCTTTAGAAGGGTCCCTGCGACAGTCCCGTCGACGATTCATTGGTGAGGGAATCCAGCTCTCCAGCTACTTGCGACGCCACACGGATGTATTCCAGAGCTGATTCAAGGCTTATATCTCCCACCCCATGAGCGGCGGCATTTCGAAGCGAAGCTAGTTCGGTCACAGCATTTTTTCAGATTACTGGGGGCGGAGGAATCTCGTCGAAAGGCGGTGATGGACGATCCAGCACGTGAGGGCTAGGAACCAACAGCCTTAAGATACTTTCCGACTTGCCGCTCAACCTCGAGAAATGCGTTAATAACCCCGGCCGATGGTTTCACCTTCGCGAGTTGCGATGAGAGCTCGTCCGATGGCTCAGAGCCAACAGTCTGCTCTTGACCTAAACTCTTGATTCCTTCGGACAGGACTTTGACTGCAGCGGTGCTCCACGAAGCCTCAAGCCAAGGACTTTTCAGGCTTTCCATGCTGGGCAAACGGTCTTTTATCGCTTCCAAGAGACTTTCTAATCCAGTGCGGAACTTCATGAGTAGAAAAATGACGGCCAGTGGCCGAGCAAGAGAAGCTACCACCGACGAAATAGAGACGAAGACGTCGGGCCAAAGATCGTGCGCTGACGTTTCGACTGGAAAAAAATATACTGCAAACAATGAATACACCACCCGCACTTTCCAAAATGGAGTGATGTCGATCAAGGACGTCTTGGGATGGGCCACCAACCCAATCGTCGGGCCAGCCATGATCGCGACCAAGCCCGAGCCGGAGCGTGCTGCGATCAAGGACGAACTCGACGCCTTGAATGCAAATCCAGCGGCAAAATACCGTAGGCTTCCAATGTCCGATTTCCCATTCTTCCGTCATTTCCCGACGTTGCTGGAAGACCGCCTGAACCACCGAGATGATCCGCAGTTCTTTTCCGAGAGCTGCGTCGAGCGCGAGGAAGCGGCACGCATCGAAGTTCCAATCGCCCACATTGGCGGTTGGTTCGACCTCTTTACCCGCAATACGGTGCGGCAGTTCGAGCTGGCCAGCGAGATGACATCGACCGATCAGCTCCTGGTCGTCGGCCCGTGGCAGCACGGAAACTTCGTCAGCGAAAAATTGTCTGACGTCAAACTTCCTGGCAGCACGGTGGATACCAACCAGATCGTGTTCGACTGGATCGCATCGCGCAATCGAGACAGCAAGCGAGATGAGTCGAGCCCATCGGCGTACATCTACGTTTTGGGTGCCAACAAGTGGCGCGCTGAGCAACAGTGGCCCATCGCTGGAACCAAGATCACCTCCCACTACCTTCGCGCCGACAACAGGCTCAGCGTAGATCCAGGTCCAGAAGGTGAATGCTCATTCGACTACGATCCGCGCAACCCATACGATGCCAAGTCCGTCGTTGGCGGCCTGCCCGATGTCGGAGCGCATCACGACCATCCTGGTGTCCTGGTCTACCAATCGGACGTGCTTACTGTCCCGGTCGAGATTACCGGATGGCCAAGCGTCGAGCTCAAAGCTCGAACCTCCTCTACAGACGTCGACTGGCTGGTTGAGCTGAATGTCGTTTCAGCATATGGAACCTCGCGGCTTTACAGCGAAGGCATCACCCGCGCACGGTACCGGAATGGCCGGGACAAGCCCGAGGCCGTGGTGCCAGGCGAAGAAGTCACCTACACCATCGAGATGCGCCCGACCTCGGTCCAAGTCCAACCCGGAGAAAGGATTGAAATTGCCATCTCGGGCGGCAAGTTCCCCACCTACGAACGCAACCCAGGCAGCTTCATCGACCTGAATACGTGCACCGAAGATGACATGGTCGTCTCGCACAACGACATCTTGTCCGGCGTAACCGGTTCCAAGGTGAATCTGCCCATCGTTCCAGTCGAAGCACAGGGGGAATGGATCAAGAACCCTTGGCCTGGTTCCCTCAAGTGGCGCCTGACCATGGGCTTGACGGCACGGGCGCTGATGTCGGTTTCAGGGCACGCGACGACCTGAGCTGAATACTGGCAACTGCCCCGTGGCGCTGAGCGCGCCACGGGGAATTGTGTTCGTACGCCGGTTATGTGGAGTGATTACACACAGCTGAAAGTCTCAGGATCATTCACCCCGCAGCGGGCGAAGGTCGAGCAACGGCATTGATATCTCGCAATGCCTGCATGAACCATGCGCGATCCGCCTAAATAAGGCCAAAGCGAATGAATCGCTCAACGACTAGAAATCATTGATAACGGAGCCCCAGACGCGGCTAGCTGACAATTCAGGCGACGACTACCTATAAACCTAGCGACGATGCGCCACTCGGGCGACCGTGACGACAAGAACCTCGTCCATCGCTTCATAAAGTACCCGGTAGTCACCAATACGAATCCGCCACGCGTTAGTTTCACCTACTAGTTTCTTACACCCGCTAGGACGAGGATCCCTCTCCAGATGAGCAATACCTAACAAAACGCGACGCCGTATACCAGGGTCTAGCTTCTTCAGTTCTTTAGCAGCCGAAGTGGTAAATTCGACGCGGCAAGAGGTCACGCGTCGAGCTCAGCGCGCAGTTCGCTGAGGCTAATGCGCTCGCCATCATCGACCAGCTTGGCGGCTCGATAATCGGCGACATCCCGGAACATCTCCAGTTGCTCCAAAAGCTCAAAATCTTCAGGTCCAATGAGGACCGCAGCAGGCTTTCCATTCTTCGTAATCTGCACACGCTCATGCCCATAGCTAGCACGGCTAACAGCATCAGCAAGACCATCGCGAAGTGCGCGAATCGTGACAGAGGAGGTGATGGAGTTCATTGTTCTACGATATCATTTGTGTACACAATATACATAATGGACAGTTTCAATTGAAAACTAAAGCATCGGCGGTGCGTGTCAAAATCGTCGTTTACGACACATCAATCAACTTCCCTTGACGATATTTTCGACAGTTGAAAAATCAACAGATTTTCCAAGTCATTTCGTAGTTAAACCCAGTTCCATAAACCGCCTATCCGTAAAGCACTCTTCCCATGAGTATTGATACATCTAGGCTCATTGGATATCTCTTGGGGCTTACCAGGCGCTGATTAGTACCCCCAACGTGTGGCAATTTTTAGTGCTTCTGCTTTTGAATTCACATCCAACTTGCGGTATAGAGAACTAATCTGGGATTTAACAGTATTAGGCGAGACAAAAAGCTCATCTGCGATCTGACCGCGTGAACGGTCCGCACGCAGGCCTGCGAGCACACTGAGTTCACGATCAGTCAAAACAGGCCTGACTTCGACACTGGTGGGTGGCATAAAAATCTTCAATCTGCCCAGCTGATCGGAAGTAAGTTGCAGCAACTCTTCCAATTCCAACATGCTCCCGCTCATCCAAAACGGGGCCAAATCAATCAGCTCACCATCCAATGCATGTCGTTTTGCAATGTCCTCCAGGACGCCTTCCGGCAGCACCCCAATGTAACGTGCTGCTAGCCGCGTATTTCGGATCAGATTATCGTGCCGGGCTCCAGTCACTAAGCTCGGCGTTGCCGCCAGAACAGCAAGAGCCCCGTTGCGGTCCCCCCGATACAGTCGATACAGCGCACGGGTTGCAATGAGTTCAGGTGAAGAAGCGGGTATTGTGGACGCGCCTTGATGGTTCAACGCATTGAAACCACCCTCAACACCCAGAAATGCTGCGGCATGATGCAAGGCTCTACCGGCCATGGGTGAATTGGCTGCATAGGGGCGGGAGAGCACAAGTGCCCCCAGAATCCGGTGCGCTGCCTCTGCTCGATCAGTCGATGCCGCATGGATGGCAAGTAGCAGCGCGTGCACCGCCCAAAACTCATCGTTATCAGGCTCATCTGGCAGTTGACCAAGTACTGAACCCAATTTTCCGATATCCAACTCGGCGAAAGCCACGAATGCTTCGGCAAGTTCTGCAGCTCGACCGACCATTGCCGAACCCCAACGAACCTTGGAATGATGATGGCGGAAGCTTACGAGCCAGCGACGAGCAGCACGGGTGTTGCCTTCCTGAGCATGAACCAGCGACAATTTGGATGCTGCATCCGCGGCAATAAAATGGTTTTCCGTAACCTCGGCCAAGGACCACGCAGATTCGTAAGCGGCTGCCGCCGCAGGGCGTTCGTTGGCGATATCCATCGACATTCCGGCATGTAATTCAGCCATGGCTGCCAACGATGGTCTGACATTGCCAGCAGCTGTTGCCTGCCGGACCGCACGACGTAGACGGCGTGCGGCATCTGCCCCTTCGGAACCGTAGTGGCCGTGGAACCTCAGTATTCCCAACTCAACCAAGCCCGCGAAGATAGCCTCAGATTTCGGTTGCCTATAGAGCTCGATGGTGTGCTCGCGTAGCAATTGGGCAGTCTGATCCGTCAAATAGTCAGGCTCCGTTGTCGGAAAAGGAATAACCATCCGGTCTTTAACGGCCGCGGCAGCGATCTTCATCGCAGGACCATAGATTTGCGATCGTCGAGTAGCCCATCGAGGCAACCGGGTGCCTGCCTCGAATAGGAGACGTGGCTCAGTGGTAAAAAGGTCCACCCACCCATCGACGAGGACGGTGGAAAGAGCCCGCCACGAATGTCTGCCTAGTGCTGAACGTACGGCCTCGCCGGTTCTTCCAGCCGCATGCATGGATTCGATGGCGTGCTCGTGGAGCCACTGTGCACGCTGGGGCTCCCGCCACTCCAAGTCGTCAATAATCACCTGCCGAAGCAATTGGGGCATAGCCCAGTCCCCGGACAGAGAGCGTTGTGCCATGGCCGCGCGGCTAAGGGCCGAGATACTTGGAGGGTTTGGATAACGATCGCCATAGAAAGCTACCATGAGATCTTCAGTAAGTTCAGGAAGGAACGCGCACTCCCTCAATATGCCTTCAGGATCAAGAGCATCAATCCATGGCAAGGCTGCACGACGCAGCGCATTGACTGCAGCATTTTGATTAGAGGAATCCGCCAAGAGACTACGCACACAACCAGGCCAACCACCGGTCAGTTGCCATAATCTTTCTGCATCAGGGAAATCTTCTCCGGTCAACGTGGATATATCTGAAGCGGTTAAGAAAAGATCCTTGAAATCAACAACGTGAGCATTGAAATGGCGCAGCATCTTGGCGGCGGGAAAATCAGCAGGAAGAATGACCGCTATGCGTGTGTTGGGTGCACGCATCTGCTGTTCGGCAATTTTATCGAAGATCTCCTCGGGCGGAATACCCACGTTGATCAGCTCGCCTTGGCCATCGAGCCATCGTAGAGCCACCCGGTGCCGATTCGATTCTTGCGGCGCATAGATCAACAACAAGCGTATCTCCGGATCGAGGCTTGGGGCTATCCGGTCCCATAAAATCTCGGCAACAAGTTCTTCAGCGGGAGGCCTTGACTGCGTTTGGGGGTCCATGCCCAAATTATATCTTTTGACTTGGGATCTTTCGGAAGGAGTTCCGGGTAGTTTTTTGACACAGGGGCACCGCCGGACTTTAGCTCACACGGTCGAGAAATATTGCTAGGAATAGGCAATGCCCGGATCTCCTAAATGGGAAATCCGGGCATTGCTTTTTGTATTACTTCAAGAGCTGACTAGCTGTGACGTCCGCGAGTGCGTCGAGCCAAAACTAAACCAGCCGCCGTCAAGACCAAACCAAGCGCCAGTAGCCACAAGGCAGTGAAACCGGTGCTAGCCAGTCCATCGTCTTTTGGCTTCTGCGTCTGCTGCGGTTCCTCGGAACCATCCACAGAGTCCGAGCCTGAAGGCTGATCAGACTTCTCAGCAGAGGTTGGATCCTGTGAAGGATCCTTGCTCTTCTCTGGCGACTCGGTTGAATCTTCTGCAGGTTCCTCGGTTGGATCCGTCGGGCTCGGCTCAGTTGGATCCGTCGGGCTCGGCTCAGTTGGATCCGTCGGGCTCGGCTCAGTTGGATCCGTCGGAGTCGGTTCAGGATCTTCGTCTAGATAGAAGCCGAAGTCGAGAGTCCCGTCGTGATCCCCATCTTCGGTCAGACCTTCAGACTTAGCTTCCCAAGTCGAAGAGTCCTTATCCCGGTCGGTACCATTTTCCTTGGTTGGCAGGTAGCCATCCAAAGCATCAGCGGATTCCTCCCGATCAATGACCACCGTGTAAGACTCTCCATCCTTCAAGACCGGAAGATCCTTGAAGTTGTAGTAGCCATTCTCGTCAGTGGTTACCGGACCGACTGGGTTCCCGTTGACATCAACAACTTCCTTGCCGTCCGGGCCGATCAGTTTCAGCACGACACCCTCAATTGGGTCTTCGTCCTTATCCTGAATTCCGTCGCGGTTCTTATCGACCCATACATAATCGCCCAAGGAAACCGAAGGTTCCTCAGTCGGCTCAGTCGGCTCAGTCGGCTCCACGATAGGTTCCGTCGGAGTCGTAGGTTCCGTCGGTTCCGTCGGAGTCGTAGGTTCCGTCGGTTCCGTCGGAGTCGTAGGTTCCGTCGGTTCCGTCGGAGTCGTAGGTTCCGTCGGCTCCACCGTAGGTTCCGTCGGAGTCGTAGGTTCCGTCGGCTCCACCGTAGGTTCCGTCGGAGTCGTGGGTTCCGTCGGAGTCGTAGGTTCCGTCGGCTCCACGGTAGGTTCCGTCGGAGTCGTAGGTTCCGTCGGCTCAACAGTTGGTTCAGTCGGCTCTGGTTCTGGTTTCAGAACCACACCGGCATCCCACGTTGGGTCGATACCCTCAGTAGCCTTGAACTCCTGATCGGCGTAATCCTTGGTCAACGAAGAATTCTCGTCATCCAAGGTGAACTTGATAGTCAGGCCAGACTTCGGATCAGCATCCGAGTCATTCGCATCATCTTCCCCAGCATCCTGCGAAGTAAATTCATACTTCTCAGCCTGCTCGGCAGTCAGCTCGAACTTGACCTGGTAATCGCCGGCCAGCAGCTCATCAAAGATATAGCGGCCATTCTTATCGGTAGTCGTCGAGGAAACTTCCTCACCGTTACCGTCAAGCAGAATTACCTTGACGCCATCAAGAACTTCAGAATCGCCTTGCAACCCATCATTGTTCTTATCAACCCAGACATAGTCGCCCACGGCATAAGTCTTGACCGGCTCAGGTTTCAGTACAAAACCGAAGTCCAAGGTTGGATCGTGCTGACCATCTTCGGTCAGACCCTCCGACTTGGCTTCCCAAGTCGATGAATCATTCTCACGGCTATCTTCCGTCTCAACAGTTGGCACATAAGGAGCCAAAGCTTCCTTAGATGCTTCTCGGTCGATGCTCACCGTGTAGGACTTACCTTCTTCGAGTACAGGAAGGTCCTTGAACTCGTAGAAACCGTTCTCATCGGTAGTAGTCGGTTCAACAGGATTACCGTTGACATCCACTACAGGTTTGCCATCTGGACCAACAAGAGTCAGAACAACATCCTTGATGCCCTTTTCATCCTCATCCTGTAGTCCGTCGTTGTTCTCATCAACCCAAACGTAGTCACCAACGGAGACCCGTGGTTCCTCTGGAGCAATAACAAAACCGAAGTCCAACGTTGGATCATGCTCGCCATCTTCAGTCAAACCCTCCGAAATGGCTTCCCAAGTCGACGAATCATTCTCACGGCTACCATCGGTCTCAATCGTTGGCACGTAAGGAGCCAACGGTTCCTTAGACGCTTCTCGATCAATGCTCACCGTGTAGGACTGCCCCTCTTCGAGTACAGGAAGATCCTTGAACTCGTAGAAACCATTCTCATCGGTAGTGGTCGGTTCAACAGGGTTACCGTTGACATCCACTACTGGCTCACCATCTGGTCCAACAAGCTTCAGAACGACATCCTTGATGCCCTTCTCATCCTCATCTTGGATTCCGTCACGGTTTTCATCGACCCAGACGTAGTCACCAACGGAGACCTTCGGAGCAATGAACCCGAAGTCCAGGGTTGGATCACGCTGACCGTCTTCAGTCAGGTCACCCGACTCAGCTTCCCAAGTCGAGGAATCTTTATCTCGATCGGCGCCGTTTTCCTTGGTTGGCACGTAAGGAGCCAATGGTTCCTTCGACGCGTCCTGATCAATGATCACCTTGTAGGACTGCCCCTCTTCAAGTACAGGAAGATCCTTGAACTCGTAGAAACCATTCTCATCGGTAGTAGTCGGTTCAACAGGGTTACCGTTGACATCCACTACTGGCTCACCATCTGGTCCAACAAGCTTCAGAACGACATCCTTGATGCCCTTCTCATCCTCATCTTGGATTCCGTCACGGTTTTCATCGATCCAGACATAGTCACCAACGGAAACCTTCGGAATCGTGACGAAACCGAAGTCCAACGTTGGATCATGATCGTCATTTTCAGTCAAACCCTCCGAAATGGCTTCCCAAGTCGACGAATCATTCTCACGACTGTCGTCAGTCTCGATGGTCGGAATGTAAGGAGCCAAAGGTTCCTTCGACGCTTCACGATCGATGCTCACCGTGTAGGACTGTCCATCTTCGAGAACCGGCAGGTTGTCAAAGACGTAGTAGCCGTTTTCGTCGGTGGTGGTTGGCCCAACAGGCTTCCCGTTGACATCCACTACTGGCTTGCCATCCGGCCCGGTGATGGTCAGAACGACATCCTTGATGCCCTTCTCATCTTCATCCTGGATTCCGTCACGGTTTTCATCGATCCAGACATAGTCACCAACGGAAACCTTCGGGGTAACAAATCCGAAGTCCAAGGTTGGATCGTGCTGCCCGTCTTCAGTCAGCCCCTGTGAAATGGCTTCCCATGTCGACGAATCATTCTCACGACTGTCGTCAGTCTCGATGGTCGGAATGTAAGGAGCCAACGGTTCCTTAGAAGCTTCCCGATCGATAGTCACCTTGTAGGACTGTCCATCTTCGAGTACCGGCAGGTCCTTGAATTCATAGAATCCATTCTCATCGGTGATAGTTGCTTCAACGGGGTTGCCGTTGATATCAACTACTGGTTCACCGTCAGGTCCAGCGAGTTTCAGAACGACATCCTTGATGCCCTTCTCATCTTCATCCTGGATTCCGTCACGGTTTTCATCGATCCAGACAAAGTCGCCAACGGAGACCTTCGGGGTAACAAATCCGAAGTCCAAAGTTGGATCATGCTGGCCGTCTTCGGTCAGACCGGTAGAGGTTGCTTCCCACGTCGAGGAGTCATTCTCACGGCTATCATCTGTCTCGATGGTCGGAATGTAAGGAGCCAACGGTTCCTTCGACGCTTCGCGATCGATGCTCACCTTGTAGGACTGTCCGTCTTCGAGGACTGGTAGGTTCTCGAAGATGTAAAGGCCGTTCTCATCGGTCATGGTCGGCAGCACTGGGTTACCGAAGACATCGGTAACTTCCTTGCCATCCGGCCCGGCGAGGGTCAGAACGACATCCTTGATGCCCTTCTCATCCTCATCCTGCAGACCATCACGATTTTCATCGATCCAGACGTAGTCACCGACCGAGACCTTCTCCTTCTCCTCAGGCTTGAAGGTGATACCAGTCTTGATTGGCTCCTGGCTGCGGTAATCGGTTTGGCCATTTACCTGAGCCTGGGCTGCGTAACCAAAGGAGTTCCACGCCGGCGCGAAGTCCGAAGCGCCCTCGGGCATTTCAGTTTCCGAAACGGTGGTGAAGGTCAGCGATACTCTCTCGCCTGGCGCAAACCCTTCGGACGAATCCAGGACAAGTTTGATGCCCTTGATTTCCTTCGGATTAGCGGGACGCTCGGTGGTCCAGTTTCCGTCGCAACCAGCCCATGGATCCTGCATATTTGCGCCGGTTGGCTTGCACAGCGCAGGGTCGCCGGTCAGGTAAGAGAGCACCATGTCGGTTCCTGCAGGCACTTCTGGCAGCTTGATGTCCAAGAGGGTTGGAATCCACTGGGAACCACGCGGGGTGCTGGCTTGGGAACCCGTTACACCGGTGTCACCGATGTAGGGGAAGATATCCAGAATTTCCATGTGCTGCGCGTTGACGTTACCGGTGTTGGTGACGCTGAGGTTCCACTCGGCAATACCGCCCGGTTTGGTCTCCACGATGCATGGGTAACGATAGAATCCGCCTTCAAATTCGTAGCAGGTGTCAGCGTTTTCAACCTTAGAGTTGACGTTGTACACGCCGGTCTTCTCGGTCTGTCCACCTGTCAGAACCTCGCGAACGAGCTTACGTGATGAGTAGGCTTGGCCTTCGATGATCGAAACGAGATTGTCATCGCTGCTCTCTTCGGAGTTGTCACCGCTGAAGGTGACCTTGTTCTCCAGTTTTTCTTTCGCGTTCAGCCCTCCACGCACCGTGGTTGGGAGCTTCACGGTGATCGATTCGCCCGGGTACAGTTTGGTTCCCTCGGGGAAGCTGAACTTCAGAGAGTTGCCTTCTTCAACCGCAACAACCTTCGAGGTATCAACCGCGCTGCCTTCCGGCGCTTGGTTGAACTTCTTGTCAAAAGAATACGTAGTCAGCGACTGCCATTCAGGATCAAGAATCAGCTTCGGACCCTGAGCATCGCTTGGCAATATATCGGTAATGACAGGATTCAAGATCGCGTCGGTACCGTTGTTGGTGGCCGTGAACGTGTAGTTCAACTCACGGCCCGGCGCGATCTGACCGTTGCGAGCATCCGAAGTCTTAGAAACCTCGGAATGGGTCTTTCCCGGGTTGAATACCAGATCGTCGGTTGCGTCGTCGGTGTCACGATCCTTGCCCAGACGGGAGACCTCTGCCGAAGCAGTGTTCTCGGTTGCCAGTGCCTGGGTTTCGCCAGGATTACTCTGACCGTCTTCGAGTGCAATCAGTTCACCACTGCGCAGGGTGTACCGCGGCAGAACATTGAACTTGATGGTCGTGTCATTGCTGACAAGTTCTTCAAAGTTCCGACCTTCAGCAGTGACTCGAACGCCTTGAACCTGATCATTAGCAGGCGCAGTAGTAGTCCAGTCGCCGCCTTCAGCGACCAGCGTTCCATCCTTCGACACATACTCCGCACCGGTGAAGTACTCGATGGTGACATCGTAGACACGGCTGTTTGGGACGGGATCCCACCCGGCGAAGTCGAAGGTGTTCCAGAATGTTGGATCCTGATCCACAATCTGAACATAGTCGGCCTTGTGGGTTCCGCTATTAACGTTCAAGGTGACGTTTACCGGTGCGGGGTTACCGTTGCTGGTAAAGAAGTCGATCGGGCCTTCGGGGTTGAACGTCTTGGTCAAAGTTGCATTGAGATCCACCGAGTTTTCGGTGATGATCTCCAGCGGTGCCTGTGGTTCTTTGACAGCCGATTCGTCACCGCGCTGAACGGTCGCTACAGCCGTGTTAGGCAGAACGTAGCCGCGCTTGCCGTCAATACGGTCAAGCTCGGCCAATGCTGCGTCGATGGGTTGTGCCGGATCCGAGCCACGGAGGTCATCGCGCAGCTTGGTGCCAACAGAGAGCCAGAACTCGGCGTCGCGTGGAACCAGCTTTTCGCCGTCCTTCGCGAGGCTGAATTCAAATGCTGTGACTTCTTCCCAGCTGCGTCCGTCCGAAAGCGTTGGGGTCAGAGCGTCCGCACCGGTGAAGTTCAGGTCCCCAGCAGCGGTCTTCAAAGTCAGGTGGGCTAGATCCTGGAGTGCTTCGTCAGACAGTCGCACACTGATACTTGTAATGTCAACGTAGTCAAAAGGATTAACCTCGCCGTCTTTCGAATCAACGATCGACAGCTTGTCGACACCATAGGTTGAAGTGTTCTTCGCCCATAGGCTCAAGGCGCTCGTTGGGTTCTTGTTCGTCGGCGCCTCGGAAACAGGTTTCTGAACGATGACGCTCGGGTCCCAAGACTTCGAACTTTGCAGCTGAATCTTCTTGTCGACCCAGACTGACCCTTCGGTATCGTCACCGTTGTTGACACCCAAGACGTTGTCGGTCTTCAACTCATCGGATAGCTCCGTAATGACCTCGAAGTTGACTAATGCCTGCACATCCTTGTCGTGCGGGAACGAGCCTGAATCGCGAGTGTAGGTAATCTGAACTCCGGTAGCACTTTCGGGCAAGATGGTGTTTTCGATTGCCTTGCCGTCTTCGGAGATGACCAAGTCATGCCAATCACCGCTGGCATCCTTATATTTTACAACGACCTTAGTGGCCCCCTGGGTAGCCGGCACCGAGATGCTGTTGGCCTTGAGTGCGGGGACCATTGATGAGAAGTCGTCGGTCTGCACGATCTCGCGGACGTCCATGTTGGTGTTGTTCTGATCAACCTTGGTGTTTAGCCAAACGGTAGTCTTGTCGCCCGGTATACCTTCGATGCGGTGAGGGGTAAACCCCTTGCCACCGATCAACGCGAATTTTGGCTCCTGGACCAGCAAGGTCGCATCGGCTTCGTCTTCGACGACATCTTGGTTTCCAGAGGGAGTGCCCTGGCCCAGAACAACGTTCTTGTAGCCGTCGGGAGAAACTGCGGTTGCCAGAACACCGAATTCGAACTCGTATCCAGATCCAGGGGCGAAAGTGCCGTCGAAGGAGATTTCAAAGCCCTTGACGTCACTACCCGCAGGAAGATTGTCAGGCAAGGAGATCTTTCCGTCATTGTTCTCAAGTAGGTATTCTATGCCGTCAACCGTCAGCACACCCGCGGTGGCTCCGGCTGGCCAGGTGCCGCCGTTGAACTGGTCGAAATCAATACCTTCGCCGAACGGTGAAGTACCCGTTGCGGGTTCCTTCAAAGTTAGATTAGTGAGATTTCGATTTGAGGTGTTGGTCAGTCCAAGCTTCACCGTAGAAGCATTGCGCCCTTCACCAATTTCTGCGGCATCACCAGCAACGACCAACTCCGGGGAGAAGGACTTCGTGGCATCTACCGTGTAGTTTGCCGACTCAATCACGAAGCTATCTTCAGCAGTGAAAGGGTCATTCTGTTCGCCGTTAGGGAGTACAGCGATGATGTTGGTTTCATTCGCGACCACAGCGGCTTCGGCACCATCGCGTAGGACGGTGTTCAGTGGAATCGATCCAGTTGTACCGTTGGCGATGATTCCGCCTTCGGTGTCGGTTGATTTCGTTGAGGTGAAGACGAATTTAAACCCGGTAATGGTTTTTAGATCAAAGCTCTCCGGGAATACAGGCGGTGCGTTAGGGTTGGCGGTTTCTAGAACCTGAGGTTCTGGCGCGTCACCCACGAAGTAGGAAACGACGAGTTCATCGGCACCCTCGGGGTAGACAATGTCACCGAATCCGGTGAATTCAACTGAAGCGAATGGAGCGGAATTGCCTGATGGCTCCTCGATGATCAGCGAAGTTGCGCCCACCTTTGAGGTGTTCTTGATTCCTCCGAGCGTCGCGCTGATGTTCTTATCAGCTCCTTGCTCCAGCACATCTTCGGACCACTGCTTAGTAATTTCGGCGTTGGGAGCCAGATCAATGTTCGGAACAACAGCTTCGGCTGGGTCCTTGATGGATCCAAGGTCAGAAGTGAGTTCTGCTTCGTTAATCAGCTGCTGGCCGTTGAATTTTGGGTCCGCGTTATCGGGGAACTTTGCCACGATGGTTATCGTGTAGTCGGTGCCATCGTTGATACCGATTTTCCCGGGGCGGTCCTCAGAGGTTTCATTGAAAGTCAGCTTTACCGAAGTGCCATCTTCCGAGGGTTCTTCGGTAATATCCTTCGCGAACCCGTTGTAATTAATGCTTTCCAGCACCAATGGTTCAGGAAGGGCATCAATCAGAAACGCATCGCTACACGGTTCAGTGTTTGAGGAGCAGCCCAGCTTGATCTCGTAGTTGACGAAATCGCCCGGACGAATCACTTCATTACTGGTCAGATTCTTTTCCAAGAACATGCCAGCACCGGCGGCGGCACGAGTACCAACTTGCGGTGCTATTGTGCCCTGAATATTATTGACTGCTGTGGACTCTTTGTCCGCTCTTGAATCACTTGCTTCTTGACCTTCCGGTCCGCCTTCTTGCGAGTCGGCGCTTGCGACAGCTGTATCTGCTACAGACGAATCGGAGGAAGGCGCGGCCACTGCTGGCGCTACACCTGCCATTCCAATTCCGACGGTTATCGCAAGGAACGAGGCAAGCATAGATTTCCAGCGTTTTGATACGCCAGATTCGTGCTCTATTCGCATTTTCATATTCCCAATTACCGTTGTTTAGCAGGGTGGTAAACACCCGTCTGGTTCCCTAAACGCAGACTTCCCCCACTGTGGACATCGCGAGTCTAGCAAGGTGATAAATGGGACTATCAGGTTGGAAATAGCTGAGGTCAGGGAAGGATTACTATGCGAATTTGCGCGTTATGCATACGAGCTAGATTTCCAGAAGCTCGCAACCACGGATTTTATGATCGAAGATCGCTATTCTCTCTCAGATACATTCATGCTGAGCCAAGTACGCGTTTCGATTTGAAAATTTTCATACCTTACTAAATTTGGCGTTGGAAAATGATTTTGACATGGCTATATTTAGAACAGCTCTCTCGGTGAGTAGCAATTGAAGTCATTCGCGCCAGAGGATTTCACTTTTCGTGACACTGGAGCACGAAGGGAAGGTGAAATAATCACGCGTCAGAAGTGATGTGATTCTTCCCAATTTGGAGCTCGTGAATTATCTACCATCTTCACAGAACTGCAAGTACTTCAAGAGTGTCCAACTGAAAATAACCTTTCGTCGGCTCACGGGTTAAATTCACCCCAAAATTCACCCTTTCTAACCCATGAGCGCTAAATCTCTAACTCACGAGTTCTAGGTCGATCATTTCCGCTGACACAGTTATTGCTGACTCAGTTATTTAGTAAATCCCTCGTGGCCAAGTACGCGTACAAAGGCTGTTCGCCGGCATCCGGCGGGTTTCTTAATTTCCGGCACCTCTAAAAGCGCCTTACTGCTGACGACTGTATCGGCCACTCGATCGTCGAATGCAATGGGCTGATTCTAAGTGAACCCCTCGATGCAACGGTTGCTTTTTTCATAGACCCGGGGGCTACCTAAATAAGAAGACAAACAAGGTAAATACATTCGGCGACATGTCTTGTAACCAATAGGTTGCAAGACGTCTCTTCGAACACCGCTCCCCCGCATCAAAAGCACTGAAAATTCAACGCTTCGAAAGTCTCGCAACCATGGGCTTCAAGTAGCAACATCTAGTCGTGCGTACAAGCCCGTTGCGAGACCTTGCTGACATGGAATTTCGGTCGATGTGAATACTTGCATGCATTTGTGAATTGAAAAGTTACTCTGTGCCCGTGTTTATCCCTGGATCACCGAGATGACGGTAGAACGTGGCACGGCTCCACCCGACCAGGCGTGCTGCGTCTTCGGCGGTGCGTCCCTTGCGCCAGCCTGCACTCCGACCTTGATCGAAGCCAACAGCTCCGTTCAATTACGCATGCTTCGTGAGGGCAGGCAAAACTTGGCGATGCTCCATCAGCAACCCCCTGACGAATACGCCTCGTGGAAGCTACGCCAGGAAGCCTTTGGCCTGGCCATACGACCTGGTTCGGCGCTCATGCATGAGGCCGAGCTGACTGTGCCCTCCTTGGACGGCGTTCGTGTGCTTATCCACTCGCGGGATCAGGTGCCGACGCCGCAACAGGAGGGGATTCTCGGCAGTGCCTTGGAGGCGGGCGTGCAGCCAAAGTGGCAGTTTGCGCAGTTCGTTGAACACGCCAGGGCAAGTGCGGAGGTTGCAGATGCCGATGTGGCGCTGGTCAGCCAGATGACAGCCCAACGCCAGTTGCCTGGTTGGCGTTGGCGGCCAATACTTGGCCTCCCGCTCGAGATTACGATGTGGCTGGTGTCTCAACGGCAAACACGAGCAGCCGTCCAGGCCGCAGCTCAAGCCGTCGTAAGCTATGCCGCAGCCAATCCGCCAGGAGGTGAACTTTAGTGGTTCATATCCGCCTCGTTGCTGGAAAGCCGCCAATCGAAGTTACGACTTAACCGTCAAACGAAGCTAACAATCACACCTGCGTAAGTCGGCCAAAAAGAATTCCCGGAAATACTGGTTTCCGGGCCATCTCCTTATACTGTGATTTTTCCCCAATCCACTCAAGATCGTGGCAGACTGGCGAACATAGGAATTGTGATCATGGAGGGCCGGTTGCTGTGCGCGGACGCGGCTGAGGCTGAATTGGTGGAGAAATTGCTGCCGGAGCATATACGCCTCACCAAGGCGGAAGACGGCTGCATTTCTTTCTCTGTCACGCAAACCGGCGATCCCTGGGTCTGGCTGGTGCACGAGGAATTCGAAGACAGTGCCGCTTTCGAGGCCCACCAGCAGCGGGCCGCGAAGAGCGAATGGGGCCAGACGACCTCCGGATTGCAACGAATCTACAAGATCAAGGGCTTATAGCCAGGTGCATTTTGAAGCCCACATGCGACGCGGTAAATCCTAGCCCCTCGTAAAAGCGGTGCGCGTCCTGGCGTTGCGCGTCGCTTGTCAGCTGGACCAGCGGAATTCTCTTGCTTTCGGCTTCGGAAATGGCCCAGCGGATCATTTCCGTTCCCAGGCCCCCGCCGCGCAACGCGCTGGCCACGCGCACTGCCTCGATCTGCATCCGCTTAGCTCCCCTGCGCGCAAGACCCGGCAACATGGTCAGCTGCATCGTGCCGGCAATGGCTCCGTCATTGCCCTCCACCACGATCAGCGTATGCGCTGGGTCTGCGTGAATCTCGTTGAAAGCCTCCAAATACTGTTCCCCGGCGTCCCCAGCGTCCGCATGCTCTGCACGACGGATCTCATCATCTGCCATCAAGGCAATGATCTGTTCAAGATCCGTTGCCCGTGCTTCGCGCAGGAGGTAGTTCTGGCCGCGTGCCGACAAGCTGCAGGCGCCCATGGGCTCCTCGCGCACCTCAGGCACGGGCCCTGGGCGTACGCGCCGCACCCACCGAGATGGCCATGACGATGATTCCGGCACCTTGCAGTGCCCAGCCAAGGATTCCGGCCTGCATCAGCGTGATCATCAAGACGCCAGAAATAATGAGCACTAGTGCTAGTGCGCAAACATAGATTCCACGTTTATCAAGTCCCATGGCCACAGCCTATGTCCCGCAGTGCCAGCGCTCAAGGCTTTCCGGTGATTCTATCGGCCAGCACGGCCAGCGGCGAGGAGCTCCCCCGTCCTTTCAGTTCGCTTCGATCTGCGGCACCATAGGCTGCATAGAGCCCCTTGGTTGCCAGCCAGCGCAGTGGTTCCGGCTCCCATTTGCGCACCTGGTGATTGACCCACGGCAGATTGGCCAATTCAGTGCTTTCCCCGAGGATCAAGTCGCGCAAGGTTCGTCCGGCCAGGTTCGCTGCGCCGACCCCGGTGCCGACATAGCCGCCGGCCCAGCCCAGTCCGGTCGCCGGGTCCAGCCCAACGGTAGCGGCCCAGTCCCGCGGCACTCCCAGTACCCCGGACCAGGCATGATCGATTCTCGAATTCCGGGTCTGCGGGAACATGCGGTGCAGGATTTCCTGCAGTCCCTCCACGGTGCTTTGCGGCGTCTGGCCATCGGCATCCGTGCGCGAACCATATTTATACGGCACTCCCCGGCCTCCAATGGCAATGCGGTGATCCGCGGTGCGCTGGGCATACATGTAGACGTGGGCGTAGTCCCCCAGCACCTCGCCGTTGTTCCATGCCAGTTCGTCCCAGATGGATGGAGCTAGCGGTTCGGTGGCAATCAAGGACGAATTCATCGGGAGCCACAAGCGCTTGTGTCCTGCTAGCCCGGCAGTAAACCCTTCGGTGGCACGGATGATGTACTCGGCGTTCAATGACCCACCGTCGAATTCGATGCGGCGTGCGCGCAGTGTGGTGGCGCGGGTGTTTTCATAGATCCGTACGCCGAGCCGCTCCACGGCTTCGGCGAGTCCGCGTACCAGTTTTGCAGGATGGATTCTGGCCGCGTGCGGATGCCACAGCCCGGCCCGGGCATTGGCGACGTTGACCTTGCCTTGCGCTGCCTCGGCTTCAAGCAGTTCGGTGTGCGTGTGTTCCCATTGCGCGTCGGCCATGGCATCGGCGCGCAAGCGCTTTTCCTGGGCAGGGGTGTAGGCAACTTCGAGTTCGCCGCCCTGCAGGATATCTGCATCGATCCCCTCGGCAGCGCACACCTCGATGACCTCGGCGACGGTCCGGTTCATGGCCAGCTGGAAGTCATTGACTGCTTGCCTGCCATGGGATTTCAGGTAGCGTTCGCGGGCAGCGGTGATGGTGTTGGTCAGCCATCCCCCATTGCGCCCCGAGGCGCCGTAGCCCACGTGCCGGGCTTCGAGGATCGTGATGCGAAGATCCGGGTTGGCCTTGGCCAGGTAATAGGCGGTCCACAGTCCGGTGAACCCGGCACCGATGATGGCGACATCTGCGGTGCCCTGACCGCGTAATTGCTGGCGTGGCTCTGGCAGGCCGATGTTTTCCCACCAGTGCGAAACGTGTCCATTGAGCATGTTGTATTCCGCCCCAGATCCAAAATGAATGGCTCTCAATAATTGCCTTGGGACTCAGCCTAGGGCCGGGCCCAGGGCGCAACAAGAGGGGTGGCGGAAAATGATGCAGGAAATCCCTGCCCGGCCCAAGGCCAGACAGGGACTTCCGGAAAAATTATTCGGAAACGGTGATGTGCGCTCCGGGCGCTGGAGCGGTCACCGGGATGGTAGCGACGCCCACCTCATCGCCCAATTGGGCCATGACCTCTTCAGCATGCTCGGCATCTTCGACCAGCAGAGCCAAGGTCGGCCCCGAACCGGAAACCATGGCTCGCAGGGCACCGGCGCCTTCTGCCATATCGCGCATGGTGCCTAGTTCCGGGGCAAGGGCCAAGGAAGCCTGGGTCAGGTCATTGGCGAGTACTTGGGCCAAGGCTGGCGCGTCCGAAGCCATCAGCGCTTCGATGACCGCCGGATCGATTTCCTGCGGGACTTCGATCTCCGTGCCGGAACGCAAGCGATCGAGCATGCCATAGACTCGTGGGGTCGACAGGCCAAAGCTGGCCGGGATCAGCACCCAATGGGTCTTGGCACGAGTCAGCAACGGGGCAAGCTTGTCGCCGATGCCCAGGCCGATGGCGGCCCCGCCCATCAAGGCGAAAGGCACGTCAGCACCGAGGCGTGCGCCCAAGCGGCCGAGTTCTTCCCGGTCCAACCCGGTTCCCCACAACTCGTTGCAGGCTACCAGTGTGGCCGCCGCGTCTGCAGAGCCTCCACCCATTCCGCCGGCGATCGGGACGCGCTTGGTGATGTGCAGGTTCGCTCCGAGGCTGCAGCCCGTGTGCTCGCGAAGCAGCTGGGCTGCCTGGTGCACCAGATTGCCTGCACCCAGCGGAAAGCTTTCCGGTTCGGAGACCACAGGGGAATTCGGTTCCAGGCTCAGCTGCAATTCCCCGTCGGTGCGCAGCGTCGCTTCAATCTGCTCGGCCAGGGAAACCGCAACGTAGAGGCTCGCCACTTCGTGGTATCCGTCTTCGCGAGGAGGACCGACCTTGAAGTAGCAGTTGATTTTGCCCGGTGCGGTCGCGATGACACGCTGCTTAGACATGCTTATGCCTCGCTAGCTGGAGCTTCAGCCGGAATATCCTGTGCGGCACGGGCAATGTCGATGTACTGGTCAATATCCAGCTTCTCGCCGCGTTCCTTCGGATCAATGCCTGCTGCAACCAGGATCTGTTCTGCACGAGCACCGGAGCCTGCCCAGCCGGAGAGGGCAGCGCGCAGCGTCTTGCGGCGCTGGGCGAAGGCTGCATCGATGATGGCGAAGACTTCCTTGCGATCCGGGGCATCGCTGCGGTCCTTGTCGCGGGTGAACCCCACTAGGCCGGAGTGGATCTTCGGAGCTGGCCAGAAGACGTTCATGCCGATCACGCCAGCCTTGCGCATGGTTCCGTACCAGGCGCCCTTCACCGATGGGACGCCATAGATCTTATTGCCCGGGGTGGCGGCCATCCGGTCGGCAACTTCGTCCTGCACCATGACCAAGCCATTGCGGATGGACGGGAAGTGCTCCAGCAGGTGCAGCACCACCGGGACGGCAACGTTATAGGGAAGGTTGGCGACCAGCGAGGTTGGCTCGCCGGGAAGTTCGGTGACCTTCATGGCGTCGGAAAGGATCACGGTCAGATCGTCTTCTCGGCCAGGGCGGAACTCGGCCATGGTCTGCGGCAGTCGCTTTGCCAGGGGTGGATCGATCTCCACGGCCACGACTTTGGCGGCGGCATCCATGATGCCCAGGGTCAGGGAACCTAGGCCCGGGCCTACTTCCAGCACTGTTTCGGATGGGTCGACTTTGGCGGCGGCGACAATGCGGCGGATGGTGTTCCCATCGATTACAAAGTTCTGCCCCAGCGTCTTGGTAGGGCGGATTCCCAGCTCTTCGGCCAGACGACGGATTTCGGTGGCCCCAAGCAGCGGCAAAGATTCCTTAGACATCACAAATCCAATTCTAGTTCAGCTAAATTGATCCAAACATAACAACGCGACGCATCCACCGTGATGGTGGACGCGTCGCGTTGTTATTCGGCTTTTGCTTTTAGCGCAGGCCCAGCTTGGACGAGCACGATGGCCAGTGGCCCCAGCCGCCTGATCGACGCAGCACTTCAGCTGCAGCGATCTGCTCCTGCGGAGTTGCCTGGTGCGGCAGCGGTGCGTACCGGGTGCCACCCACATTGCGCCACGACGATGCAGAGAACTGCAGTCCGCCGTAGTAGCCGTTGCCGGTGTTGATCGACCAGTTGCCGCCGGATTCGCACTTGGCCAGTGCAGCCCAGGTCGAGGAAATGCTGCTCGGGGTTGGAGTGTTCTTGGAAGTTGAAGTTTCCTTCTTCTCTTCCTTGGTGCCAACACGGATTTCCTCGGCAACGGGCTTCTTGGTGACCTTGGACTTGAGGACTTCTTCCTCGCCCTTCTTGCCGTTGCGGGTTTCCTGGCGCAGGGTCAGCTCACGCTCGCCCTTCTTGCCTTCGGTCTTGACCTCGGTGTCGCCCTTATCCAACGAGCTGTCCTTGACCTTCTTGGTCTCGAAGTCGATGTCGCGCGTTTCGTCCCACGTCTTGACCGTTACGTCGATCACCTCGACAGTGGTGCCCGCGGCCAGCTTGACGCTGTCCTTGACGTCCTTGTCGGTTTCGTCCTTGATCTTGACGTTGATTTCGTCGTTGCCGTCGACCTTGATCTTCTCGTCGGCAAGCAATTGCTTGACGGTCAAAGCAGTCGTTGCGATTTTCTTCTTCTTGTCCTTGACGACCAGGGTCATTTCCTTGGGCGTGATGACTTCCAATTCATCGCTCAAGGCTGCGAGCTGCATGTCCTCATCGAGGGAAACCTCGGAATCCTTATCCAGGTCGAGCTGTTCAACCACGTCGGCAACGGTCATGCCGGTAGTGTGCACAACGCGCTCGGTGCCATCCACGGTTACTTCGATCGACTTGTTGCGCTTGATATCAACAAGCTGCTGGTCGGCAAGCTCGGAATCCAGTGCTGCGGAGATCTCGTCGCGCTCAGCCAAGGCAACATCCTGCTGTTCCAGCAGTGCGCCAACGGTGGCAGCACGGGTGGTGATTTCCTGGCGCTGGCCGTCCACCGACACGACGACCGATTTCTGGCCAGAAATATAGAAAACAGCACCGGCAATAACCACAGCTACGGCGAGCGCCTGAGCCAGGTATTTCACCCAGGTCTTCTTGAGCAAGTGAGTCACGGTAATGAGGTCCCCATCGTTTGTAGACCCAACTGCGGGAATCCTGTCAGGATCTCCGGTTGGGCCCGGCAGTGTTCGCTGCCTGTCCTTCAGTCAAAGTTGCGCCGTGTTTCCACTTGCAGCAAGGCGTGAGGATCAGGCTGTCCTGAACACACCGTGCCGAAAATAGGCGGGGGCGGTACCGGACATCTCATCCACCGTAACCGAATTGTTATATTTGTGGCAAGTGTCCTGTAACGAGACACACAACCTCCGGGTCTAGAATTCTCCGTACACTTCTCGCGTATTCGCATCGATCCGGGTGCAGAATTCGGCCAGATCGATCCCCTTGGTTTCCGCCAAGAACCTAGTCGTGTACGGAATCATGTAGCTGGCGTTCGGGCGGCCCCGGAAGGGGTGCGGCGTCAAGAACGGTGCGTCGGTTTCTACCAGAAGCAGTTCTGGATCCGCCAGCGCCAAGGCCTCGCGAAGATCATGCGAATTCTTGAATGTCACAGTTCCAGAGAACGACATGTACCAGCCGTTGTCGTTGCAGATCCGGGCTAATGCCGCGTCCCCAGAGAAGCAGTGGAAGACCACTTTCCCCGGCAATGGCGCGTCCTTGAGCACACGAACCACGTCCTCATGGGCATCCCGGTCATGGATCTGCAGGGCCTTGCCCTGCTCCACCGCAATGCGCAGATGCTCCCGGAAGGAATGCTCCTGGGCGCCACGTCCGTCTTCACCGGTACGGAAGTAGTCCAACCCGGTTTCGCCAATTGCACGCACCCGCGGATCCGCGGCAAGTTCTTCGATCCGCGCGATCGCTCCTTCCAGCTCCCCGCGTTCAGCCAGACGCGCGGCATCGTTGGGGTGAATGGCTACCGCGGCCAGGATATTCGAGTACTCGTTAGCTACCTGGACCGCGTATTCCGATGACTCCACGTCGCAGCCGACCTGGATCAGCCCTTTCACGCCAACAGCTGCCGCCGCCGCCAGGGCATCGGCAGCCGTGACCTTCACAGTTCCGTCAAGGAAATCCAGATGCGTATGGTTATCGACCACTGGCACTGGAAGCGCTTCTGGCGCTTCCGGGTACTGCAAATTGCGCTGGCTTCCGCCCTTTTCATTGCCAGAAGCACGCGACCGCTCCCCCTGCTCTGCTGCAGCGGCTTGCTCCGTCGGGCGGTAGGCCTCGGGAACCAGGGTGGGATCAGTGTGCTTCTTCTTGGACACGGTTATCCTTTGCGCGTGAATACTGGGATCGAATCTGTGGTTAATTGTGGCACCACTAGGGGTAGCAACGACAATCAGGTGCTCAGCTCCCGGTAGTTAGGCTCTGTTGCTGGACAAAAGATCCCCATATGATGTGATGCAAGACCCAATTGAATGAATGCTGCGGCGATCGATCTTGCCAACGATTCGTTCTTCAGGAGGAACCGCGCATGAGTGCAAACCGAACAGTGCCGTCGCTTGATTCGGCATTCCAGTCCAATTGCCAGCGCATTTTCGATGCTGTCCAGAGCGTCATCACCGGCAAGCCGGAGGCGGTGACTAGCGCATTGACGGTTCTGCTGGCACAGGGCCACCTGCTGGTGGAAGACGTTCCCGGGGTCGGTAAGACCATGCTGGCCAAGTCATTGGCGCGCAGCGTCAATGGTTCGGTGCACCGCATCCAGTTCACCCCGGACCTTTTGCCCAGTGACGTCACCGGTGTCTCGGTTTACTCCCCGCAGACTCACGAATTCACTTTCCATCCCGGACCGGTCTTCGCCAATATCGTCATCGCCGATGAAATCAATCGTGCGAATGCCAAGACCCAGTCGGCATTGCTGGAATGCATGGAAGAAAAGCAAGTCACCGTCGATTCGATCACCCATCGACTGGAGCAGCCTTTCATGGTTGTGGCCACGCAGAACCCGGTGGAATCCGAGGGCACATTCGCCCTGCCCGAGGCGCAGCGTGACCGATTCATGGCGCGGCTTTCGCTGGGTTACCCACAACGCGACGCCGAAATCACCATGCTCACCGGCCGGCACCAGTACGACCCATTGGAAGCACTGCAAGCCGTGGTGCAGCTGGCTGATCTGGGATACATGATTGAGCAGGTTAAAGCGGTGACGGTCACCGAACGGCTAGGCGCCTACGTAGTGGATCTGGGCCGAGCCACACGCGAGCACCCGCAGGTGGCGCTGGGGGCCTCGCCTCGCGCACTGATTCAGTGGGTTCGCGCGGCCAAAGCCCATGCCGCGATCCATGGACGCGACCACGTCTTGCCAGAAGACGTTCGCAGCGTGGCCCAGATGGTGCTGAACCACCGGTTGATCCTGACCCGGCGAGCGGTTGCGGACGGCTTGGATGCCAGCGCCGTGATCCAAGAGCTTGTTGCCAGCACCCCCGTGAGCTAACGGGCAGCCATGGAGAAGATTCCCCGCTACGATTCGCGCGATGCCCTGTCCTGGACGCGCACCGAAAATTCGGCGACAGCCCTGCGACGTTGGCACCTTGATCTGTTCACCGTGCGCGGTTGGTGCACTGCCGGAGCTGGCGGCCTGCTGGTGTTCGTGGCATATCTCCTGGGCCGGCACGAAATGATGGCTTTGGGCCTGGCCCTGGTGGCGCTGGCTATGGCGAACTGGGGTTTGGCCTTGCGCCTGCGCGGACGCACGATTATCCACCGGGAGCTGCTCTCGGCGGTTCCCAGCGTTGGCGAGGTCAGCAAGTTCCGCTTGTCGTGTGCTGAGCGTTCCATCATCCAGGAACAATTGCCGGAGGATTTCGGGCCCGGCCCACGATTCCAGGCCCCGGGTTCAATCGAATACGAATTGGTGTTCCGCACACGCGGGATCCACCTTGTGGGACCAGCCCAGCAAATAGTCGTGGACCCTCTGGGGCTGATACAGGGAATGGTGCGCACCGGAGCGAGCCTGCAGATTCCCGTGCGTTCCCAATTGCACCGGTTGGATCGTTTCGCCCCGCTCGGCGAACGAACGCTCACTGGCGATGCGAAATTCTCCAGGAGCACCACCACCGACTACTACGATGTCGCGACGCGCGACTACCAGCAAGGCGACTCCGTCCGCCAGGTGCATTGGAAAGCCAGCGCCCGGCACGGAAAGCTCATGGTCCGCCAGGAAAACCGCGTGGCAACCGCGCAGGCGCTCCTGGCCCTGGACACTTCCTTCGAGCATTGGAATCACAGCGGATCGGATCTGAGGATCTCGTTGCCGCAGGCTCACGCCGAAGCACTCACCAGCAGCCGCCGCTTTGAAAATGCGTTGTCGTTGGCCAGCAGCATCGGCCTGAGATATGCCACTAGCGGCTACCAGCTCGCCTTCCGGGACCTCACCGGGGTTTCGTTGGCGCAACGGGACCCGCAAAGCGTCTCCGAGCTCGGCGCGCTGAACAGTTTTGAAGACTTCCATGCCGCAACTTCGGACCTGGCCTTGGCCAACGGAACAGTTGAAGCCAACGGTTCCGAGATTCTGGGCAATACCCTGCGCAAGGAGCTCTTGGTGTTCCGTGAAGAACCGGTCATCATGATCCTCGGAGAGCTCACTGCGCCGCAGGCAGCTTGGCTGGCTACGCTCTCGCGCACCGTGCGCAATGTCGAGGTTTTCCTGCTGGTCAGCCACCCTGAACGCTATGGGCAGATACAACTTGAATTGGCTCGCACCAGCTGGAAAGTGCATATTCTTCCCGGCGATATGGCGATAGACGAGATGTGGGGATGATGAGCGCTGGCCGTGCTGGGGCAAGCATTCTGGCCCCGACTCCTGAAAACCCGGCACCGAGCGTTGGCTCGGCTCCCGCGATGCGGCTTCTGCTCGTGCGGGTTGCTGCTGCCTGCTGCCTTGCAGTCGCTGTATTAGCGGGTGCCGCCTCGCTGTCCGGGGTCATTGAAGGCTCCAGCTGGTTCCCGGCCTTGGTCCTCCCGGTCTTCGCCGTGCACCTGTGCGCCGGTCTGCTGCGCGCAGTCCGGCGCTTGCGCTGGAGTGCTGTTCCTGCTGCGGCAATCGTCGCCGTGGCGTCCATTGCGCTCAGCGATGCCCGGGAAAGCAACATCTACGGTTTGCCTCTCGCCCAATGGGTGTGGAATGTGCTTGGTGAAGCGGGAATCCAGCTAGCTACCCAGGTGCCGCCGGTAGCCAATTCCCGCTCTGTGGCTTTCAGCGTATTGTGCTTCACTTTGGCAATCAGCCTGATCGTGGAAATGCTGGCCAGCTCGCGGCGCATGGCCATGCTGATCATCATTCCCTTGTCCCTGGCGCCGATCATCGCGTCGCTGTTCAAGCAGGAAGGCGCCGGAATTGGCTATCTCGCGCTGCTGTTGTCGGCAGTGCTCGGCTATATTGCGCTGATTCCGTATCTCTTTGCCCCTGCATCTTCCAAGCATTCCCAAGTGATGCTTCCCGCGCCCAGGACACTGGGAATTCTGGGTGTCAGCGTGATGGCCTGTGTCGGTGCCCTCTTGGCGGCCAGCATCTGGATGCCTGGTTTCCGCAGCGGCATGTTCTCCGAAGGGCAACGTCCTTCGGGTGATCTGCTGGCCAGCAATGTCGATCCGCTGATCAACCTCGGAAGAGACCTCCGCTCGAACAGCGGTGTTCCCATCCTGGACTACTACACAACTGCTGAAGAAGCGCCTTACCTGCGCACTCAGGTGATCAAGGATCTTTCCGCAGACCGCTGGGAACCAAGCGAAAGCTCCATGCAGCACACGCTTGATGGCACCTCCGCGGTGTCAACGAATTTCAGCACGTTCAACAGCACCGACGAAGTCTTGCGAATGACTTGGCCTGATGGCATCAGCAGTCCGGTCCTTCCTTTGCCCAACCAATCCTATTTCGTGCAGGGCATCGTCGGGGATTGGAACTGGACCTACGAGACCTCGGTGGCTAGGCTCACTGGCGACGCCATGGCATCGACCAACGACATTTCAGTGGCCTACGCGGATTTGGCCATCAGCACGCAAATGGTCCGCAATGTCGGGCACATGGGAGTCGACGCCAGCGACCAGCTGCCCGAGGAATACCTGCGTCTTCCGCAGGATCCTGACAACGGATTGGAACCGTTGCTGCAGCAAACCCTCGATGAGGTTTTCGGCAAGAAGGGGAAGCCTGCCAACGACATTGATACCGCCGTGGCTTTGCAGCATTTCTTCCGTTCCGGGAATTTCGTGTACTCCGAACGCACCCCGCTGCGCGAAGGCTACGACGGGGCCAATCGTCGAGTTGTCGAAGCATTCCTGGCCCGGCGCCAGGGGTATTGCGTGCACTTCGCCTCGGCGATGGCCCTGCTGGCTCGTGAAGCCGGAATCCCTTCGCGCATTGCCGTGGGGTATGCACCCGGTGAAGCCAGCGGAGACACTCTCGAAATCACCGGGGACACCGCCCAGAGCATGCTGGAACGGCGCCTGGAAGAAGGTACCGAGCTCACCGGATATACCGTCAGCGGGAAACAGGCCCACGCGTGGCCAGAATTGTATTTGAACGGGCTGGGTTGGATTCCGTTTGAGCCCACCCCGGGTCGGGGCTACTCGCCAAGTTACGCGCCGGAACCAACTCCTACGTCGAACCCGCAAGAAAGCACTGCACCCCAAGTGCCCACCGAGCGCGGCAACCCGAGCCTACCGGCCAGCGCCGCGCCTTCTGCGCCGGCACCGTCCGCAGATTCTGGGACGCAGGGCACAAAGGCAGTGTGGCTGTTGCCAGCGGTCTTGTTGCTGGCTTTCCTGGCACTGGGTGTTGCCCCGTGGCGGCGCCATCGCCTGCGTGAGGAGCGGCTAGGACGCGTGCGCCGTGGCGGCCATGATGCCGCTCCAGCTCTGCTGGCCGAGCTGCAGGCTATTGGGGCCGATTACCGGGGGCCGGCTGGCAGCCACGAGTCGGCCGGTGACTACACTACCCGGCTGGGCGAAGACCATCCCCAAGTCGCCAAGGATTTGCAGTCCCTGAAAACTGTCATCCAAGAGAGCTTCTACGCCAACAGGCATCCCAGCGCTGATGATGCCGCTCCGCTGCTTGACGCCTTGCACGCGATCCAGGGCAATTTGCGCAGCGAGCTGTCCTTTATCCAACGAATCAGGGCATTCTTGTTCCCTGCTTCGGTGCACCCGCGTCATTCGCGCTCGGAAGAATCCACGCGAATCGACATGTAGCCATCGGTTTAACCGGCCAAGGCCCGACCGGAAGAATCCGGTCGGGCCTTGGCGCGAGCTGGAGAATCTACTTCTTGGCTGCGTAAGGATCGGCAATGCCGATGTACTGCACGGTGGTGTATTCCTCCAGGCCTTCGGCGCCGCCTTCGCGGCCCAGGCCCGACTGCTTCACGCCACCGAATGGTGCCGCGGCGTTGGAGATCACGCCAGCGTTGAATCCAACCAGGCCGAATTCGATCTGCTCCGAAACACGGAACATGCGGTTGAAGTCCTGCGAGTAGATGTAGGAAGCCAAACCGTATTCGGTGGAGTTGGCCAGCTTGATAGCCTGGGCCTCATCCTTGAACGTGGTCACTGGTGCCACTGGGCCGAAGATTTCCTGGCTCAGGATCTTGGCGTCGTTGGCGACATTGGCCAGCACGGTTGGCTGGTAGAAGTAGCCCGGGCCGTCAACTGGCGCGCCGCCGGTGATGGCAGTCGCACCGGCGGCGACGGCGGCTTCAACCAGCGAGTGGACTTCGTCGCGGGCCTTTTCCTCGACCAGCGGGCCTACCGTGGTGTCGGCTTCGGTGCCGCGCCCTGGCTTCAGGGCCTTCATCGCTGCAGCGAACTTGGCGGTGAATTCCTCGGCAACGTCCTCATGGACCAGGAAGCGGTTAGCAGCGGTGCAGGCTTCGCCCATGTTGCGCATCTTGGCTGCCATGGCGCCCTCGACAGCGGCATCCAGATCGGCATCTTCGAAGACGATGAATGGTGCGTTGCCACCCAACTCCATCGAGGTGCGCAGGACCTTGTCTGCGGCGTCCTTCATCAGCTGCTTGCCCACCGGGGTCGAGCCGGTGAAGGAAACCTTGCGCAGGCGGTCATCTTGCATCAGCGGGCCGGAGATCTTCGAGGCCGAAGCGCCGGAGACCACGTTCAGCACGCCAGCTGGAAGGCCTGCTTCCATCATCGTGGCTGCGAAAAGCTGGGAAGTCAGCGGGGTCAGCTTGGCTGGCTTGAGCACCATGGTGCAGCCTGCCGCTACTGCCGGGCCGACCTTGCGGGTAGCCATGGCCAGCGGGAAGTTCCATGGGGTGATCAGCAGGCATGGGCCAACCGGCTTGTGCTGGACCAGTACCTTGTTCTTGCCCTCGGGGGTGGTGAGGTAGCGGCCGTAGTGGCGTACGGCTTCTTCGGAGAACCAGCGCAGGAATTCGGCGCCATAGGTTACTTCGCCATAGGCCTCGGCCAGTGGTTTGCCCATTTCCAGGCTCATCAGCAGCGCAAAGTCATCCTTGCGCTCGGTGACAAGGTCGAAAGCACGGCGCAGGATCTCCGCGCGTTCGCGTGGTGCGGTCAGTGCCCATTCGGCTTGGACTGCGTCAGCTGCATCCAGTGCAGCCATTGCGTCTTCGCTCGTAGCACTGGCCAGCGTCAGCAACTTCTCGCCGGTAGCCGGGTCGAGCACGTCGAAGGTGCCACCGTCGGAGGCATCCCTCCATTCGCCATTAATCAATAGGCCGGTTGGCACCTTGGCAAGCAGTTCCGCTTCGCGCTGGGCAGTAATCGACATACGAGCATCTCCTGATAGAAAATAATGAAAACTAATCGTCTTTGATGTCTACGCTATTCCTGGCAGGTGGTGGCTGTAAATTGCCGTCTGCACGATAAACGCGAGCATTCATTGTGCATTTAGCCTATGCGACTTCGGCTATTTTCCCGCTTCGTGACGTGCTGCCAGAACAGCTTCATAAAGCTCGCGTTTCTGCACGCCGAATTTTTCGGCGACTTCGGCCACGGCCTGCTTCATGCGCATGCCTTCCTCCACGAGGGCTGCAACCTTGGGAAGCAAATCCTCGATGGATGCGGCCTCGGCTTCCGGGGCTCCGTGGACAACCACAACAATTTCTCCGCGTACGCCATCTTCTGCCCATGCGCGCAGATTTGCCAGTGAATCTCGACGGACCTCTTCAAACTTCTTGGTCAGCTCGCGGGCTACGGCGGCCTGGCGGTCTTGGCCAAATGCTTCGATAGCGGCATCAAGGAAGTCGCTCAGCCGGTGAGGAGCCTCGAAGAACACCATGGTGCGATCTTCGGCGAGCAAGGAATCCAGGCGCTTGCGGCGTTCCCCCGCCTTGCGCGGCAGGAAGCCTTCAAAGGTGAAACGGCCAGTTGGCAATCCGGACAGGGCCAGCGCGGTGAGCACCGCAGAAGGGCCCGGTACCGCGGTGACACGGATGCCAGCACTCAAGGCAGCGGCCACCAATGGGTAGCCAGGGTCCGATACCGCCGGCATTCCTGCATCGGAAACCACCAGCACAGTCGCGCCCTCGGCGGCCAGGTCAATCACATCGGAGAGCTTGTGAGCCTCGTTATGCTCATGCAAGCTCATCACCCTCGCAGTGATTTTAATGCCCAGGGCATGGGCCAGGTGGTGGAAGTTTCTGGTGTCCTCCGCGGCGATGATATCGGCACTGGCCATAATCTCCCGCAGACGCGGGGAGGCGTCGGACAAATTGCCAATCGGGGTGGCTCCCAGGACGATTACGCCCTCATTATCTGAGTTCTGCACATTCTTAAGCCTACGCGACGCAGGAAAAGCCCACTTTCTGGACTTTCCACCGGTAGCATGAATTGGTGATGGGCACCTCGGTTTTAGACACTCCGGACTCCGGCCACGTACGCTCGGCGCGACAGGCCTTCACTTTCGAGAGCCTGAAACAACGGCTCCTGCCTGTGGTGGCTCCCAGCGGCCCGCTGATGTGGATCATTCCGCTGGTCGTGACACTGATTGCCGGCCTCTTGCGCTTCGTCAATCTGGCGCACCCGCACCTGCTGATCTTTGATGAAACCTATTACGTCAAGGACGCTTTCGCGATGCTGCAAAGCGGATACGAGCGCGAATGGGCTGACGACAGCGACGGAAAGTTCATCGCAGGGGACCCGCAGCTGGAAGCTGAAGCTTCTTTTGTCGTCCATCCGCCGCTGGGCAAGTGGATGATCGGCGTGGGCATGCTCCTCTTCGGTGATTTCAATGGCTTCGGTTGGCGTTTTTCCACAGCGCTCGTCGGCACCCTCTCGGTCCTGCTAGTCACTCTGTGCGCCCGCTTGCTCTTCGGTTCCCACGTCCTTGCCGGCATCGCCGGTTTACTCATGGCCATCGACGGCCATTCCATAGTCATGTCGCGCACCGCGTTGCTGGACATCTTCTTGATGTTCTTTGTGCTTGCCGCGTTTTATGCCCTGCTCAAAGACCGGATACATGGCAGAACCGTGCTTGCCCGGAAGCTTTCAGTACCCGAGGGTAACCGGCCAGATGACTTCCTGCTCGTTCATGGCCCCATGCTCTGGTGGCGCCCATGGCGGCTGATCGCAGCGATCATGCTCGGTGGCGCAGTTGGCATTAAATGGTCGGCGCTGTCCTTCGTAGCTGTATTCTGCCTCATGGCGGTACTTTGGGACTTTGGTGCGCGGCGCACCGCAGGAGTTCACAAGTGGCAGTCGGCGGCATTCATCCGCGACGGAATCTATTCCTTCTTCACCATGCTGCCGCTGGTGCTGCTGACCTATTTGTCCACGTGGACCGGGTGGCTGATCACCCAGGGCGGCCGATACCGCCATTGGGCCGAGGAGAATCCCGGCGAAGGCATTAGCTGGCTGCCCTCGCCGTTGCGTTCCTTGTGGCATTATCACCAGGCTGGCTACGAATTCCATACCGGGCTCGACTCCGAGCATGGCTGGCAATCCTCGCCGTGGACGTGGCCCTTCGCCGGACGTCCAGTGCTGTTCTACTTCGAAGGCTACGACAAGGGCGCCAACGGCTGCGGGCTGGAGCGTTGCACCGAGGTTATTACCGACCTGCCTAACCCGTTGATGTGGTGGGCCTGCACCATCAGCATGTTCTTGCTGATTCTGTGGTGGACTGGCGCCCGTGATTGGCGCGCCGGAGCGATCCTCTCATCGGTAGCGGCCGGGTTCCTGCCGTGGCTGATGTACCCAGAACGCACAATGTTCTTCTTCTACACCCTGCCACTGGTTCCGTTCATGGTGCTCGCGTTGACGTATATGATTGGCAGGTTCATTCCACGCGACCCTAATTCCAGTGCCGCGCACCGATCACGCATCATCGTACTCACCATATTCATGGCGCTATTCCTAGTCACGTCGGCCTTTTTCTGGCCGATATGGAGTGGGGAAATGATCGCGGATGATTACTGGCGCTTGCACGTGTGGCTCCCCAGCTGGGGCTAGGCTGCCCGTGGCTTGGCCACCTGTTTCCATGAAATAGGCCACTAAGACGACCATCAAATCCCAAAGGACAATTCTTCAATGCAAGAAGTAACCGTCGAGCTACTCACTGATCTAGCACCAGAAGTAAACACGACGAGCCTACTCCTTGATCGCGTAGCACGTGGGGCGCAACGACCACTGTTCAGCGTGCAGCGCGACGGCACCTGGCATGATCTCAGTGCCGGTGATTTCCTCATTGATGTCAAGCGCCTGGCAATGGCGCTGATCAATGATGGGCTGCAGCCCGGTGACAAGGTCGCCATTATTTCCCGTACCCGCTATGAATGGGCTTTGGCAGAGGAAGCGGTGTGGTTCGCCGGAGGCGTGACGGTTCCCATCTACGAAACCTCCAGCGCCTTCCAGATCGAATGGATCCTGCGCGACTCCGGTGCGCGCGTGGTTTTCGCCGAAAACCACGAGCTGCGCGCCAACGTCCGCCAGGCGGCGGCTCAGCTGGGCGAACCGGTTCGCACCCACATCTTTGAAGGCTCCGACACGGCGGACAAGACGCTTATTCCCTCCGCTGGCCTGCATCAGCTGATGGTTCCTGCCAACCAAGTCGATGAGCAGCTGGTCGAATCCCGCCGTGCTTCCATGACCCTCCAGGACGTGGCCACGATGGTCTACACCTCGGGTACCACCGGGCGTCCCAAGGGCTGCAATATGACCCACTCGAACTTTGCCATGGTGGCGCATAATCTGGCCGGCCATATGCTCGAAGTGCTCGGTGAAGAGCGCCGAACGCTGATGTTCCTCCCGCTGGCCCACGTATTGGCTCGTGCCGTCCAGCAGACCTGCATCCACGGCGGATCGGTGATTGCGCATTCCAGTTCCATGGCCAATCTGGTCGAGGACATGTCCGCGGTCAAGCCCGGCTTCCTGCTGGCCGTGCCGCGCGTCTTCGAGAAAATTCGCACCACCGCTTTGGCCACGGCCGAACGTGGCGGCAAGGCCGAGCTGTTCCTCAAGGCAGAACAGGCAGCCATCGAGGTTTCCAAGATCCGTGATGCGCGTGCGCGTGGCCTCAAGACTCGCATGCCCTTGGGCCTGCGTGCCCGCCATGCCTTGTTCAGCAAGGTCCTCTACCCGAAGTTGCAGGCCGTCTTTGGCGGCCACTGCGGTTACGCGATTTCCGGAGCCAGTGCATTGAACCCGGACTTGGCTCATTTCTTCCGCGGCGCTGGCATTGAACTGCTCGAAGGCTACGGCCTGACCGAAACCACCGCCCCAGCCACCGTGAATCAAGCATCACGAATCCGCGTGGGCACCGTGGGACGTCCGCTTCCCGGCACCTCCATCAGGATCGCCGATGACGGTGAAATCCTGGTCAAGGGCATTGGGGTTTTCGCGAGCTATCACAACAATCCTGCCGCCACGGCTGAAGTCTTCGATGAAGACGGCTATTTCAAGACTGGTGACACCGGTGTCCTGGATGATGGAGGATTCCTCCAGGTCACTGGCCGCAAGAAGGAACTGATCGTCACCGCCGGCGGCAAGAACGTCTCACCTGGCCCGTTGGAAGAGATGGTCCGCGCCGGACGCATCGTCTCCCAGTGCGTACTGGCTGGCGAACAGCGCCCATTCATTACGGCCATGATGACCCTGGATCCCGAAGAACTGGTGCTGTGGGCCAAGGCCAAGGGGCTTGAAGCCATGACCCTGGCTGAGGCGGCGATCAACCCAGCAGTGATCGCCGAAATCCAGAGCTACGTGGATACCGCTAACTTGACCGTTTCCAAGGCTGAGTCCATTCGCAAGTTCGTGGTCTTGGAAGAGGAATTCACCGAAGCTTCCGGGCACCTGACCAACTCGTTGAAGCTCAAGCGCCAGAGCGTTCTCGAAGAATTCGAAGGCCGCGTGGAAGCCCTCTACCGCCAGTAATTCCCACTGCGTAAAGCAATGGGGAGCAGTTCACCATGAACTGCTCCCCCAGTGCTTTAAGCCTTGTGCCAGCTAGTTGCCAATGCCGAACGCACGGGCCTCCTGGCGCAGCCGGGCCGCCTCACGGCGGCGGCCGGTTGGCCAGCAACTGATCAACACAGCGACGATCGTGGCCAGCACCAGCACGGCGATGCCGATGGCGCTATCGAGCCAGTACTGCTCTGGGTACAGGCGGATCAGCGTATCGCTGACGTTGAAGGTCCAGGTGCCGTCGGAGAAGAAGAGGGCATGGAACTGGGTGAAGAAATTGTCCCATCCCACAATCGCGGAGACGGCCAGCGCAGCAATGCCCGCCAAGGCCAAGATCGCTCCCGAGAACAATGCACGCCGTACGCCGCCTGCATAGCGCTTGGCGAGGTACCAAACACCGATGATCAAGATGACCGCTAGAACAGCGCCGAGGATATAGGCGAACCCGATGAGGTTCTTCACGTCCACCATGTGCTGGACTTCCCCTTCGGTGAACATGCTTGAACCGGTGGAAAGCTTCAGGCCGGCCAAGTATTCGGGGCCGGCAAAGTTGTTCAGGTAATCCACACCGTAGCTGCCGTAGGTCAGGCGTTCAGAATCGGTGAAACCAAAGGAATCGCTTGGGAATCCAGGGCGGCCGTAGGACAGGGCCAGGAAAGCCGGCGTGGCAACCAAACGGATGGCAGCGATCAAGGTCAGCAACGGGAAGACCAGAGCCACGATCACCTGGGCAGTACGGCCCAGGGCCGGCTTCGAGTTCAGTGCCCGTTCGCGCGCAACCCGGCGCTTCACGGCCGCTTCGGAAGGTTCCGGTTCTGGCGCGTAGCTGCCAAAGACGCGGTTACGTGCTTGGGCAACGGCAGCCTTTGTTGTTGGCAGGGATCCGGTCTTCGGAGCAGCAGACACCGGTGGCACGCTTTGCGCGGTGGTTGCCTTCTCGCTGGCTTGCGGCTCAGCGGACTTTCCAGCACCGGCGGCGGCTTCGCTTTGCACCTGCTTCTCAGCTTCGATTTCGTGCGGCAGCTTGATGGCGCGAATGACATCTTCTACTGGCTCTTTAGCGGCCGGCTTCGCAGCGGGCGCCTTGGCGGCAGGCTTCGCGGCCGCAGGTTTGGCCGCAACTGGCTTGGCGGCTGCCTGCTTGGACGCCGCGGGCTTGCCGGGCGCTGGCTTGACCGGCTGCTTGGTTGCCGGGGCTTTGGCCGCAGCAGGCTTGGCCTCAGCTGGCTTGGCCGCAGGGGTCGCGGCAGGCTTGTCTGCCGCTGGCTTCACGGGGGCAGGCTGCGCCTTGGCTGCAGGAGCTGCAGTTGGGTTCTTGGTCTCGGCGTCGGTTTTGCCGGACATCGCGCGGCGGATGGCCTCTTTGCGGGCTTCTTCCTTTTGGGCAGCGGCGTTTGCCTGGGCCTGGTTCTTGTGCTTTTCCAGGCGCGCAGTAAGCTCTTCAGCTTTTTGGCTCAGGCTGGTCTGTGGGCTTGGCATGTTGCCAGTGGCAGCCGGTGCCGGCTGGCCCGTAGTTCCTTGCCCTCCAGTGGGGTTTTTCGCCGCCTCAGCCATGAGGAGTCCTCCTGCAATTCGCGCGATGGTGTGCTGTTTTGGGGTTGCTTTACGGGCCGAGTACGGCGCACGCGCCTTTAGCATATCCAGCGAGGCGAGTCATCTGACGGATTACCACACCACAATTGGATTTCAGCTAGGACACAAAGAGGTGCTGCAGATGCCGCCGAAGTGCCGATGCAGGTTCAAGAATTCTTCGAGAAGAAGGTCTAGGCTTCTTCGTCGCCAGCTGGGAGCACAGCCAAGCGGACGCGAGTGTCAAAGCGCTGTGCACGGATATCGCGGGGACGGACCGAATCAATGGGCGAATCCGATGCGTGGCGAGGTTCGCGAACCTTTGGCTCGCGATCGCGGACGGCATTCACCAACGCGTTCAGCTCATCTTCTGGTTCAAGCACATCTGGGATGGCGCCGCGGATCAGGCTCCACCCGCTGGGAACTGTCAGACGGTTCGCATGGCGGGCGCACAGGTCGTAGCAGTGCGGTTCCGGGTACGTCGCCAAAGGCCCAAGAACAGCAGTTGAATCTGCGTATACGTAGGTAAGAGTAGCGCGGGCCGTTTCACGGCAGGCTGGGCGAGAACAAAGACGAAGACCTTCCACGTTTGCCATTCTACTCGGCTGGTCAGCACATCCTTGGGATCTTCGCCCATTTGCGGGCTGATGGGCACCGGCACAGTGTCGCAAGCGCTAGGCTGAGTTAATGAACTCCAAGTTGCCTGATCCGCCAAGCGGTTCCCGTCGCCACCGCCACGGACGCGGGCGGCGTGGCCCGCTGATGCCCATGCATCTTCCTGCTTACCGTTCACGGCCGGAACGATTTGATGATGCCGTGATGGCCAGTGCGCAAAGGCTCTCGGAACGCTGGCCCGGAGAAATTGAAAAGATCGATTTCCTGATTGATCCGGTGCCCAGTGACAAGCTGCTGGAACAGGCTGCTGCACTGGGCGAGCGGGTGCCGCTTGCATCATCAAAATCAGCTTCGGCTAGCCGCCCAGCGCGCATCATCATTTATCGCTTGCCCATTGAGCAGATTGCGGAAAACACCGGCGAACTCTTGGATCTGGTCCATCAGTGCGTGGTGCACGAGGTCGCGCAGCTTTGGATGAAACCCATCTCGGAAGTGGACCCCGCATATTTCCCTGAGGATCCGGACTACTAGGGCCATCTTCTCTAGCTGGCCTGGATCCGGCTTTCACGTCCCGGCGCATGGGAGGCCAGGCCAACGCGCACGGCACCGATCCATACCAGCGCAGCACCAACCAGGTGGGCGACCACAAGCAGCTCTGGCAGGCTGGTCATGGCCTGGATCGCTCCGAGCAGCCCCTGTCCGGCAAATACCCAGAGGTAGAGCTTGGCTTTGTGCGCCACGTCCGGTACTTGTTCTTTTCTTGCTTGACGCCACATCACCAAAGCAACAACCAGTGCGCCCACGGCTGCTGCGGCATGCACGAGAGTGATCTGCAGCCAGTCGAAGCCCATCCGCGGGACCTCGACCGAGTCTCCGGCATGCGGACCTGAGCCGGTCACCCCGGTGCCAATGATGACGAGCAGGGCGCTGAGAACAACTAACCAGGTTCCCAGCGACTTCAGCGAATCCGTACTGGCTTTTGAGCCGGCGTTTCCCAGATTCTGCACCTTGTCCCAGGTGGCCGCAGCGGCAGTGAGCAGCAAGGTCGCAGCCAGGAAATGGGCGGCAACTACGTAGGGGTTCAGTTTCACCCAGACGGTGATCCCGCCAATGACCGCATTGAGCACAACAAGCCAGAACTGGAACCACGCCCATCGGGTGATGCCCGGAACTGGTTCGCGTTGCAGTCGGGCGGCAATGATGACCCAACCAACCGCTGCGCACAGGACAAAGGTGAGCAGCCGATTGACGAACTCGATGGTCGCGTGAATCCCCATTTCAGCGGTTGGCGCGATGGAGCCGCCGGTGCAGGTTGGCCAGTCGGGGCAGCCTAGTCCTGCCCCGGTGACTCGAACGACACCGCCGCCGACAATAATCAGAATCGCTGCGATCATTGCCGATAGCGAAGCTGCCTTGAGCGAACTGCGTTCCAGCGTGATTCGCTCAGCCAGCCATGCGAAAGGGGTCTTCAATTATCCAGTTCCTTAATGGCGGATTCCTAGCCGCCGATGTTCACCACAATGCCGTCGCGTCCGGCATTCGCCTGTGGCATGGCAGCCCAAGCGATGGAACGTTCGGAACCGAGCACCAGCTGGGCCAGGTAAGCGTTGGCATCTGTCGAGAAGATGACTGCTTGGGCATCTTCGGAGACAGATTTCGGATCAAAGACAACATTCTGCCCTGCCTTGATCTGGAGTTTCTTCGGTTCCTCCAGCTTGCCGTCCTTATTAACCACCACTGCTTCCACCGCTGAGTCTGCAGCTACAGCGGCGATGGCGAATTTCCCAGTGCCATTAGCCGACAGCGGCATGGCCTGCGTACCGGCTAGCGCGTTGGAGCTCACCGCCCAGGCAGTGTCCGAGGAGTCCTTCGGGTCCGCACCGCGAACCATCTTCACCGCTGCGGTGACCGGAGCATCGGACTCGACAACTACCGTGTAATAGCCACCAGCCAGCTGGGTCAGATCCACAATCTTCGTCGCGTCGGAGTCGACGGCGAGGTTATCGTCGAAGCTGGCGGCGACTTCGCCGTCTTCGCCCAGGACCTTCACCTTGAATCCAGCGCCCGAGGAGCCTGTTGCCGCAACGTGCAGCTGTGGAACCAAGGACTTGTTGTCATTGCTGAGCTTGGAAATATTCTCCTTGCTCTCGATCCACACTCCCGGAATCACCTGGCTATTGGAAGCCGTCGCGTTGGCGCTGACCAGTTCAACACCCGACGGGGTCAAACCGCGCAGGGCGGCCTGCTGGACCGACGCAGTGATTTTTCCGCCAACACTGGTGATTTCAGCCGAAACAGAATTCAGGTTCTGCGCGTAGCCGCCGAGCACGATGGCCCGGCTCTCCCCCGCTGCCAGGACAATGTTCTGCAGCGTCGAGGTGTCGATCAAGCCGTCTGGACCTCGAAGCCGCAGGGACACCTGGGCAGTGGTATGCGTTGGGTTGGCCAAATGCATCACGCTGGTGGATCCGGTACTTGTCTGCAGGCCGGTGAATCGCCAGTTGGACGCCGGGGCCTGGCACGTTGCGGCAGCAAGCCCTGCCAGGTCGCCATCCTTGGCTTGGTAGCTGCGCACGGCGCTGCCCTTCGAAGCGAGTTCGCCCAGCGGCTGCAAGGTGTAGACCTGGGCGTCATCGATATCGTTGGCAGTTGAAATCTTGCTGGCGCGGCCGGTCAGGCCCTCATCATCAGCGCCACGGGCCTCGGCAGCTTCATCCTCAGGGATGCGTCCAGTCAGCTCATGCGCGCCGCTGCCGTCGAGCTTGGTGAAGGAGGAGCCCGGAATGCGCTTGGCCAGATCCGAAACGGCAATGCTGCGCAGGTTGCTGGAAATGTCCTTGGCACCTGGGGCGAACTGCGCATCGGTGCCTTCCACGCCCTTGAGCAGCTGCGGGGTTGCCGAGCAAACGCTGCTGGAGTCACCTGCGGGCAGGTTCGTCACGGCAGCTGGCAACGACTTTTCGGCCGGTGCCGGGGCAAAAATTGATCCGGCACCCACTGCAGCGCCGGCAGCCGCAACGGCTACCAGGCTGAGCAGAACCGCTCCGGTCTTCTTGCGCGTCGGCGCGGCTGCCGCATCCTTGGAGGCCGCGGCGCGGGCCTTGTCCAGCTTCTGGCGACGCTTCGAGACGTTGCCGTCCACCGATTCCGCCTGCGGCCCGGCTGCAGGCGCAGCCAGCGCACTGGCAGCGGCAAGTTCTTCCTTCGCGGCGTTCCGCGCGCGAACCTTCTCCAGCCGATGGCGGCGCTTGGCAGCCTTCGGATCTTCCGGTTCTGATGCCTTCGCGGCTTCTTCTCCAGGCTTCGGGCCGGCCGGCTGGTTCTTCTCAGCCTCGGTGGAACCAGCGCCAGCTGCGGCACCAGTGGCTGCCACGCCGGCAACTTGCGCAGCTGCGCCTTGCTGCCCCGAGGAGTCCCCGGCATCGTTCTGCTTCCCGGAAGCCCTAGCCGCTTCTGCGGCCGGCGGCTTGACTGGTTCGGGAACAACTACAGGGTCCTGGGCTGCAGGCTTCTTCGGTCCAGCGTCCTGGGCGGCACCAGGCCCCGTCTTGCTTCCAGCCGCGGCTGGGCCGGCGTTCTTGGCAGGCTCGGCGCCCTGGGAGTGTTCCGGCTGCGCAGCTGCATCAGTGGTGCCCGCGGCGGCTGCATCAGCTGCAGGCAGTTTGGCGTGCGCAGCCTCAGGCTGCACCGGTCCGGCTTGAACGGAGTCCGGCTTGGGAGCCGGCTTCTGTTCCGCCGATTCGCCTTGAGCCTTCGCCTCGGCAGCCTGCGCGGTGGGCACGGTTGCCGTGGCGTCCTTGTTCCCTGACTTCGCCTCGGGTTGCGGCTTTGCTTTTGGTTCTTCCCGCTGAGCGGCCTTGGCTTCAGCCTTCGCCGCTTTCTCGGCGTTCTTCGCTTCGGCCTTGGCGCGGGCCTGGGCTTCCTTGGCGCGGGCCTTGTCCAATTTGGCATCGACCTTGGCCCGGGCCTTGGCAGCCTTTGTCTCAGCACGCGATAGTGTCGCCGACACTGGGGTGGTGTCCTTGGCTTCTGGTTGCGCGGAGGCCGGTTTCGGGGCCGGAGTCTGTTCAGTTGGCTTGTCAGCAGAATCCGCTGAGTTCACGTTCTTCTCGTCGCTCACTACTTCTTCTCCTGCTCGGCATCGGCGTCCGAAATCCGGTCGCTGAGCTTCGGGGTCAAGTTCTCACGAATCTCGCTGGCGCGTTCGCGTGCCTCGCGGCGGCTCAGTGGCATGGTGCCGGTAGCCGGGCTCTGGACTTCGGCGGCCGCCAAAACGGCCGAGCCGTCGGCGAGTTCTTCATTTTCGTCGCGTGGTTCACGGAAGCGGTATTCGTTGTTGCGGTAGTTGGCGAATCGCCGCGAGCTTGGCACCGGAATGGCCAAGAGGACGGTAATCAGCAGAACTATCGCGCTGAGCACCAGAACCGGTATGGCCGTGGAGTCCTTGTGCGACAACGTCAGCTTGCCGCCCTCGGCAGGAAGCTCGTAAGCCTGGGCCCATCGAGTTTCCGAATCCTCGGGATAGGACACCGAACGCAGGGATTCGCCATCAACGCTGGCCCGCAGCTTCGGATCCGACGCTGTTGCAAGGACCAGGGTCCGCTTGGCATCAGAAGCCGGAATTTCCAGATTGGCGATCTTGCCACGCTGGGTCGGCAATACGCTCACGTCACCGTTTTCAGCGACAACGCGGGCAAATCCAGCGCCCTGATTCTCTTCATCGGCTTCAAAATCCACTCGCCACAACCAGCCGCTGTCGGTCTGGCCGACCGATGCCAGCCCAGTTGCCGCATCCAGGATGCGCACGGTCGCTGGGACAGATTCACCAGTCTCGTTGAGCACGACAAAGCCCACGCCCAAGTCGCGCAGCGATTCGCGCGAATCCAATGCGGACTCGGAGAGCAGCATCGCTACGGCTTTGCTCTGAACCTGCGCGGTGGCAGAAGCTTCATTGCGTTCAGGATCCAGCAGCGGTCCGGTCAGCTGCTTGACCTGCGAGTAGCGGCTGATGCTGTCCAGGGTTTCACCGGAACCCGAAACCAACTGGCTGTCGATTTCACCGGAGGAACGCGGGCTGAGCACCAAGGTGCGCTTCTGGAATTCGGAGCGGCCCGCATCGGCTGCCGTGGCAGGCAGGGTGCGAGGCTGGGAGCTGTGGACCTGCTGAGCCGAATTCAGGGAAGTCAGCGTTTCGGACTCCGCGGCCGGATTCAGCTGGGCGCCAAGCAGCACGGCGCCGGAAGCGAGAACCGCGAGCACGCTGAATGCGGCCATCAGGCTCATCGCCGTACGAGAACCCTGCGTCCGCATCGAGCGCGGCTGATCTTCATGGCGCAGGGCAGCTAGCGCGTTGGCGGCAGCTGCAAGCAATGCAAACATGGCAAAGGAGACGAACGGACCGGTGTAGGCGCTCACCGCGGTGTGCGAGTCCAAGGTGAACGGGACGAAACCGACGGCCCATCCCGCTGCCAGCGACAGGACTGCGCCCCACAGCAGGCGGCGGGAGTTCCGGCGCATGCTGGAACTGTGGCTGAGCGAAGAACTCAAGGTCCCGAAAACAGCCAGCACGATGATTGGAGCACCGACCAGCAGTGCGGCGACCAAGGCCCACGGACCGGCGGGCAGGAAGTCCCAACCCACCAGCGAGGCGTTGGCGTTGAAGGATTCCGGGAAGCCCAGCAGCATCTGCCATGGGGCAGCTGGCGAGAACGCGCGCGCCGCGCCGGGCTCGGTCAACAGCAGCCGCAGATCGCCCAGGCCGGCAAACAGCAGCGGAAGATTCCACACGATTGCAGGCAGCGGGATCCACCACAGGCTGCGTGCGCGGCGCACCGAGAAGATGGCCAAAACGTAAATCAGGATGCTGGCGGTCAGGAAGAATGAAACGGAACCGGCGGAGATCACCCAGAGCAGCAAGGCGGCGCTAGCCGAAGCGGTCCATGCGGATACGGATTGCTGCTTCGGGTTCTTGGGCTTCGCGCCTTCGATGGCCACATGGGCATTCATGGCACGGATAATTGCCAGGAAGAACAGCGGCAGCAAGATGTGGATCAAAACCGAGCCGACTCGTCCCGAGGCCAGCGAAGAGACCAGCGAAGGCAACAGGGCCCAGATCAATGCGGCGAAGAACCGGACAGCACGCGAACGGCTCACCGCGCCAATGCCCCACCACGCGGTCAGGGCGGCCAACGGCATCGCGGCGAAGAAGAGATAGATCGAAGCTTCGTTGGCATGGTTGAAAGTCACCAGCGAGAAAAGCCAGAACAGCACATCGGAGTTATCCGGCGGAGCGCTCAATCCGGTGGTGATGTTCTGCCACCACGATAGGGCGTTGGCGCCGATTTCCTGGTTGTTGTTGGATAGCGGGCGCAGCGCGCCGCCGGACAAAGCAGTGGATCCAAGCAGGCTGCGCCAAGCAACCAGCGAAGCGGCCCCGGAGAGCAAGAGCGCCAGAATCAGCGAGAGTACTGCGGTGGTGCGCGGCGGACGGGCGATTCGCACGAAGTCGGAGAAGTTGTCACCGCTAGGTTCAACCATCGCGTCGGCGCCGCTGCCATCCCCGTAGACCTCGCTATCGGCACGCCCGGTATTCACATTGCGGCGGTATTCGCGCACCTGTGCGCCGGAGACCATCAGCTTACGGACCTGGCGGCGTGGAATTTCGCGGATCTGGGCGACGTTGCGTCGTGACGCGGCCAGCTTGCCCGGGGAGAACAGTCCGCGCAAGACCGAAGCCAGGTGGCTGAAGCCATGCCCCGGGTCCTTGGCCAGCAATGCTACGAGGAAGTGGCCGATGCCGCCGAGCAGCAATCCAATCCACAAGAACGGCAGTTCCAAGGGCGAAGCGAACTTCAAGCGCTGGAAGACTTCCGAGCGCTTGGCTTCGCGCGGGCCTGCCAGCGAGTCGACGACCTCGACCTGGTGGTACATCTTGGCACTTGGCACCACGACCACGCGGTGACCGGCCAGGCGGTTGCGCCAGCATAGGTCCACGTCGTCGCCACGGCCCGGAATAGCCGGATCGAATCCGCCCAGCTGCTCAAAGATCTCGCGCCGGATAAACATGCCAGCCGAGGACACGGCAAAGTAATCGCTTCGTCCGTCGTACTGGCCCTGGTCGACTTCGTCGATATCGATCATGGTCAGGCGCTGGGCCTTGCGGTCCACGCTCAACCCCACCTCGACCAGGTGGCGCGGGTTATCGATGTCCAGCAGCTTGCAACCGGCAATGGATACCGATTCGGAGGCCTCAACGGTCCGAGTCAGCTGTTCCAGCGCGTCGGGAGCAGGCATGGAGTCATCATGGATAATCCATAGCCATTCATCACGGTCCGAACGCGCTTCGGGCAGTTGCGAAACCGCTACTTCCAGCGACAGCCCCAGGGATCCTTCATCGGCCACCAGCAAGGCGGAGTTGGAAGGCAAGTTCGCCCGCAGGACCTCTAGCGATGCGTCAGAGGACGAAGCGTCAACTCCGACGAAGCGTTCGATAGGCCGGGACTGGTTTCGCAGTGCGGCCAAAGTGCGTGGTAAAAAGTCAGCGCCATCGTGCGAAGCAACGATGGCGGTGACGTGAATTGGCGGACGAATTAGATTGCTCGTTTCCGTAGACGGCGACGTTCGCGCTCTGAGAGCCCTCCCCAGATTCCGAAGCGCTCGTCATTGCTCAAGGCATATTCTAGACATTCCGAACGGACAACACATGCGCCGCAGACACGTTTCGCGTCGCGAGTCGATCCGCCCTTTTCAGGGAAGAACGCTTCGGGGTCAGTCTGTGCGCACAGAGCACGGGCCTGCCAGCCCAGCTCGCCCTCGTCAACTTCGCCGCCAACACCAAGCCAAACTGCCTTGATGGTTTCGCGCACTTCGTCATCCTCGTCGAGCTCAGGAGCCCACGAGCCAACCGAGGAGATTTCTTCGGTGTCGGATAACGTGTCGTGCTCTTTCAGGAAGCTGTCGGCCGCGGTCTCCAGATCGGCTGCAACTGCAACCCGTGCGGACTCACCGGCTTGAGGATCGACAAACCAGTCGGATGGTGCGTCCTCCAGCCCGTATTGAGCCGACGCAACAGCCGAGGTCGAAAATTCGGAGTACCCCTGCTCCAGATTCGCCATGGTGATGTTGACCTTTCGATTGGTTTGAGGAGATCGGGCCGTCATTGCTCCCGATCCATCCGGCAGCATTTATTCCATCGAACTAGCGAAAAGTGATGAACCTGCCCGGACTCACCATCTAATTACAGCCGTGTAACTCCGCTAGAGTCAAGCGGGGAGGTCATTCTAAGAAGAGTTCTCAGGAAACTCCCGGCACAACACGCCGTCAAAAGACGCACATGAGGTGGGCGAGTCCCGTCTTGGCTGAATTCTCGGTGAATTCTCAGTAATTAAATTTAAGGACATCCAATGAGCAATAGCCTACAATCACGAACATTTGTCGAGAATCTTCTCGCGCCGCGACGCAGTTCAGCCTCCCCATGGCTCACCTGGTACTCCGTCAGCGGGGAACGCATCGAGCTGTCCGGACGGGTATTTGACAATTGGGTCGCGAAAAGCGCCAATCTCTTGGGCGAGGTTTTCGACCTCGATGAAGACTCGATCGTGGTGCTCGATTTGCCGGCGCATTGGAAGTCCCTGGTCGTGGCCCTGGCCGCGCTGCACCATGGCGCCACGCTGGTCGATGCTGGGCATGATGATGCACAGCAGGCATCGGTGTGGGTGACAGCCCAACCGGATGATGAGCGCATACCCAGCAGCTCTGAAATCCTTGCCGTGAACCCGGCAGCTCTCGCGCTGTCCTTCGGCTCGGATCTCGGCCCTGTCGCAGAAGACTTCAATGCCTCCGTGCGTACCTACGGGGATCAGTTCTATCCCTCGCCAGTAACTGGTGATGCCTCAGCCATCGCAACCAATGGTGACGCCCCGGTCAGCCTTGCTGCGTTATTCGATACCGAAGCCAAGGCGCAAGGAACAATTCTAGTGCGTGCGCAGCAACCCGTGCTCTCCTTGCTGCCCTTCGCCATTGGCCAGTGGGCAGCGGGTGACGGAATTGTGCTAGTAGAAGACGGGATGGAAGTGACCCAGCGCCTGCGCGACGGCGAACGCATTGACTTCGACTACCGACCAGCGGATTAGCGAGCCACCGTCGGTACCGTGCCGGTATCGGCCTGGCCAGCGGAATGCGCTGCGTCAGCGCCGGTATCGGCCTTGTGATTGCCCAGAACTTCGTGGTCGTGGGCGAATTCTTCCTCCGCATCCATCGCGCTGCCGAAGACCCAGAAACGGTAGGCGAAGAAGCGGAAGATGGTGCCGAGCACCAAGCCGACTACCGAACCGGCAATGAACACCGAGGTCGGATCGGTCAAGCCCAACCAGTATTTGGTGACCCATACGCAGGCCGCGGCAATGCCCAATCCAATGGCATTCATGATGATGAACATCACGAGCTCGCGCACCACATTGGCCTGGCGGCGGTGGCGGAAGGTCCAGTAGCGGTTGGCCACCCAAGAGAACATCGTCGCAACGACGCCAGCAATGATTTTCGCTTTAACCTGGGAATCGCTCATGGAACCGTGCAGGAGCCAGACGTAGATCCCCGAGTCGATGATGAACGCAACGCCACCGACGACGCCGAACTTCGCCACCTCGCGCCACAGCAACGAGATGAGTCCGGCTATTTTGAGTTTGATGCGCTCGAGCAATTGTCCTCCAGGGAATATTGTTCCCGTCTGGCTAGCAGTAACAAGGCGCGCTAAGCACTACGAGAAGCGCGCGATCTTGCTATTTTATCGGCACTTTCTGGAAATTGACCGAATTGTGAGAGTAATCAGACAACGCGCATGCGATTCTCAACGTCGCTTTCGATACCCTTGTAATCGTGAGCTTTCCAAAAATTGGTGTGATTGGTGGCGGGCAGCTAGCCCGAATGATGGCCCCCGAGGCCCTGAACCTAGGTTTCGAACTGCATGTTCTTGCCGAAGGTCCTGATGTCTCGGCTGCGCGAAGCGTTCCCGACGCTCCTGTAGGCGACTACAAGGACCTCGAAACCCTGCGTGAATTCGCCAAGGGCAAGGACGTCGTCACCTTTGACCACGAGCACGTGCCCAACGAATTCTTGACCACCCTGATCGATGAGGGCGTCAACATCCAGCCCCGTCCGGCTGCGCTGATCCATGCCCAGGACAAGCTGGTCATGCGCGAGGCCATCGAACGCCTCGGACTTCCGAACCCTGCGTGGGCCAAGGTTGACGATGTCGATGCCCTGATCGCTTTCGGTGAGCAGACCGGCTGGCCCATTGTGCTCAAGACCCCGCGCGGCGGCTACGACGGCAAGGGCGTGCGCATGCTGGACAATGCCCAAGATGCCAGGGATTCCGCCGACTGGTTCGCCCATGGCCCGCTGCTGGCCGAGGACAAGGTCGAGTTCTCCCGCGAACTTTCCGCGTTGGTAGCCCGCACCCCTTCAGGCGAGGCCAAGGCTTGGCCCGTGGTCCACACCGTCCAGGTTGATGGAGTCTGCGATGAAGTGATCGCGCCTGCCCAGGATATTGACGAAGCCACCGCAGCCACCGCAGCCGATGCGGCTTTGCGCATCGCCGAAGAATTCGGCGTCACCGGAGTCATGGCCGCAGAGCTCTTTGAAACCCCGGGTTCAGGAGCCGGTTTCGTGATCAACGAATTGGCCATGCGCCCGCACAACACCGGCCACTGGACCATGAACGGTTCGGTCACCAGCCAATTCGAGCAGCACCTGCGTGCGGTCCTGGATCTGCCGCTGGGCGAAACCCGCGAGCTGGGCGTGACTGTGATGAAGAACTATCTCGGCGGCGCCAACCAGGACCTCTACTCGGCTTTCCAAGCCGCCTTGGCCGCCGCGCCAGAAGTCAAAGTCCATGCCTACGGCAAGTCCGTGCGCCCGGGCCGCAAGATCGGCCACGTCAACGTTGTGGCTAACGCCGGACAAAGCGTAGATGAACTTCGTTCGCAGGCCAATAAGGTTGCCGCGCTCATCCGCGACGGCATCGAAGCCGCCGTCTAGACTTTATTTTGATCAAGAGCCGCTGCCGCGTACCGGGCAGCGGCTCTTACTAGAACACCGCAAGGAAATATCTCATGTCTGAAGCACCACTGGTCGGCCTCGTAATGGGTTCTGATTCCGATTGGCCGGTCATGCGCCTGGCCGCACAGGCACTGGCCGAGTTCGGAATCCCTTTTGAAGCGGACGTCGTTTCGGCGCACCGCATGCCAGAAGAAATGATCGATTACGGCAAGAAAGCCCACGAACGCGGACTGCGCGCAATCATCGCCGGCGCAGGCGGTGCAGCGCATCTTCCGGGCATGCTTGCAGCTGTTACACCGCTGCCGGTGATCGGAGTTCCAGTTCCACTGGCTAAACTAGATGGAATGGACTCCCTGCTCTCCATCGTCCAGATGCCTGCAGGAGTCCCCGTAGCAACTGTTTCCATTGGCGGAGCACGCAATGCCGGCCTGCTGGCTGTGCGCATGCTCGCAGCGGGAACCGATGAGCTAGCCGAATCGTTACAGGTAAAGTTGCTTCAGTTTGCAGATTCATTGCGCGACCAAGCCCATGCCAAGGGTTCGGCTTTGCGCGCTGAAGTTGCCAACGAGAATTTCGCTTCCTAGGGAAAGTCCAAAAGTACATGGGTTCTGCCAGTCATCGCGCACCAAGTCCGTTGCGCCAGCCGGAGACCATCAGCTCTCCGCAGCGCAGCAAGCGGGCTCTGATCCTGGTCCTGCTGACCATCTTCTTCCCCGGCGGCGCTCAGCTGGTCGCGGGAAATCGCAAGCTTGGACGGATCGCAGTGTCCATCACCATGGCCTGCTGGCTGGCCATTCTTGCGCTGGTTGCCCTGTACTTCATTGATCGTTCGATCATTCTCGGCTGGGTTGCCCACCCGAACTTCCAGCTGTTCCTGATCATCGTGCTCGGCACGCTGGCCCTGGGCTGGCTGATCATGTTCACCAACACCTTGGTGATTATCCGGCCCAAGCTGCTGGCCCCTGGCATGCGTGCCATCGTTACCATCTTCACCCTGGCAGCCGTGGTGGCCACCAGCGGTGTCTTCATCTACGGCGCCTCGCTGCTGAATACCGGACGCGAAACCATTGTGGCCGTATTCGATGAAGGGCCCGCCTTCGAGCCAGTCGACGGGCGCTACAACATCGCAGTGTTCGGTGCCGACTCCGGTGCCAACCGCGAAGGCGTCCGCACCGACGTTTCGGCTCTGCTTTCTGTTGATGCCAAAACCGGCAAGAGCCTGCTGATTTCGGTGCCGCGCAACTTCCAGAGCGCACGCTTCGCCCCGGGCTCGCCCATGGAGAAGATCTGGCCCGAAGGCTACAACTGCGGCGACGAATGCATCTTCAACGCCATCTACCGCAATGCCGAAACCGAGCACGCCGATGCTTTCCCCGAGAGCGTGAAGAACGTCGGCGCGCAAGCTGCCATGGACGCGCTGGAAGGCACCACGGGGCTTCCTGTCCAGGGCTACGTCATGATCAACATGGCCGGTTTCGAGCAGTTTGTCGACGCATTGGGCGGTGTCACCATCGACTCCGGCGGATGGGTTCCATACAACGGGAAGTACCACGAAAACAGCACCGTGCGCACGCACTGGTTCGCACCGGGCACCCACGAATTCACCGGCAAGCAGGCATTGTGGTTTGCTCGCTCACGCGACTTCACCGATGACTACCACCGCATCAAGCGCCAACAGTGCTTGCAGCAGGGAATCATCAAGCAGTTCAAGCCGCAAACGATCCTGAGCAATTTCACTTCGATCATGTCCGCCGGTGAACAGCTGGTTGAAACCGACATTCCAGCAGGTCAGCTCGGTTCCTTCGTATCCCTGGCCGAGAAGGTCTCCAAGGAGCCAATGGCCCGCTTGACCCTCGGTGCGCCGGACTTCGAACGCAGCTTCTCCACCTACCCCAACTTCGACAAGCTGCAAGAGCGTATCCAGACGTTGATCGCAAAGCAGAACGAGCCGGAGAAGAAGAAGGAAAAGAAGAAGGACAATCCTGAAAAGAGCGAGGACACCTCCAAGTCCTCGGCTCCGGAAGAAACAACCCAGGCTTCCGAAGAAGCGCCCGAAACCACTGACGTGAACAATGCTCCGAAGCTGTCGAAAGAGGACAGCCCGGAATTCACCCAGCCAGATGGCAGCCCGATCACCGAAGAGTACTTGGTGCAATTGGAAATGGCCGGCTACCGCACGTTGATTTCAGAGATCGCGGCCAATAACGACGAATGCTCGGTTCCGTAAACGGTTAAGACCCCCCCGACCGCCATGCGACCCAACTACCGCTCCTGAAAGGCTATGGTCAAAAGACGTGTTCGAGTTGAAAAACGCGATTAGGGACTACCACTGGGGATCTGCTTCGCAGATTTCCGATCTGCTCGATCTGCCCGCGGAAACCACCCCGCAGGCCGAGATGTGGCTCGGTGCCCACCCCGGGTGCCCGAGCCGGATCTCCGATAGCGGGACAGCGCTCAATGATTTCATCGCCCAGGATCCAGAGCGCATACTAGGTTCAGCAGTCGCCCAGCGCTACGGACGTCTGCCGTACCTGTTCAAGGTGCTCTCGGCGACCCAGCCGCTGTCGATCCAGACGCACCCCACGCTGAAGCAGGCGCAAGAGCGTTTCGCCCAGGAAAACGCGGACGGCAAGCCGTTGGATGCTGCTGACCGCAACTACCGCGATGACAACCACAAGCCGGAGATGCTCTTTGCCCTGACCGACTTCGTGGCGCTATCGGGCTTCCGGCAACCAGCGCAGATTGTTGAAGACCTGCAGATCCTGGCCGCGCAGCTGCCGGACTCGGAGCATGCCCCGATAGGCCAGCTGCTCGACCTGCTGCAGGGCACCGATCCGCTGGCCCGGACTTTCAAGCATGTGCTGACCGCGGGGGACGAAATTTCCCAGCTGGTAGCGCAGATCAGCGAAGCAGTGGCAGGCAGCCCCGAATTGCACGGCAACGCCCATTTCGCCGAGCTAGTCTCGATCAACAAGATCTATCCTGGCGATCCGGGGGTCTTGGTCGCCCTGCTGCTGAATCTGATCTTCCTGGAACCTGGCCAGGCCATCAGCCTGGGCGCCGGCAACGTCCACGCCTACCTGCGCGGTTTGGGAATCGAGGTCATGGCCAATTCGGATAATGTGCTGCGTGGAGGACTGACCAGCAAGCATATCGATGTTCCCGAACTGCTGGACGTCACCATTGCCGTCCCCTCCCCTGCCCCGATCCTGGAGCCGGTGGCCCTTGATACCCATGACCGCTTGTACAAGCCCGACTTCGAAGAGTTCCAGCTCCAGGTACTCGATCCCATAGAGCCGGGCCTTGCCGCTGATCTGCAGCTGCACGGTGCCGCTGTGCTGCTGTGCACTGCCGGTGAGTTCCTGGTAGCCACGCGTGAAGGCGAACGCAGCATCAGCCGCGGGCAGTCGTTGTTCCTCACCGCGGCCGAACTGCCAGCCACCGCCATCTTGCAGGGCACCGTTCCGGGCCAGCTCTTCGCAGCCAGCGCCCAGATCGACTAGCTGCACTGCCCTGAGGCCCTTCGTGGCGCCATCGGGGGCCAAACGCAAAACTGCGAGCCATGGACTTGAATCAAGTCCATGGCTCGCAGTTTTGCAATCAGATGCGGATTAGCGGGTGTAGGCTTCCCACTTATCCTGGTGGTGCTCACCCTCGACGAAGCGGATGGTGCCGGACTTGGCACGCATGACGATCGACTGGGTGTGGATGCGGTTGTCCTTGTAGCGGACACCGCGCAGCAGGTCGCCATCGGTGATGCCGGTCGCTGCGAAGTAGCAGTTATCCGAGGTCACCAAGTCGTTAGTGGTCAGCACGCGGCCCAATTCGTGGCCGGCGTCGATGGCCTTCTGCTTCTCATCGTCATCAGTTGGCCACAGGCGGCCCTGGATCACGCCGCCCAGCGCCTTGATAGCGCAGGCGGTCACGATGCCTTCAGGGGTGCCGCCGACACCCATCAGCGCGTCAACGCCGGTGCCTTCGCGGGTTGCGGCGATGGCGCCGGCAACGTCACCATCCATAATCAACTTGGTGCGGGCGCCAGCCGCGCGGATCTCCTCGATCAGGCCAGCGTGGCGTGGGCGGTCCAGGATGGTCACAGTCACCTGGCTGACCTTCTTGCCCTTGGCCTTGGCGATCAGGTGCAGGTTCTGCTTCACTGGCAGGCGGAGGTCAACGAGCTCGGCTGCCTCTGGTCCGGTGACCAGCTTCTCCATGTAGAACACGGCGGAGGGGTCGAACATCGAACCGCGGTCGGCTACGGCCAACACGGACAGGGCGTTGTTCAGGCCCAGTGCGGTCAGACGGGTTCCGTCAATCGGGTCGACTGCGACGTCGCATTCGGCGCCGGTGCCGCTGCCAACCTGTTCTCCGTTGAACAGCATTGGAGCTTCGTCTTTTTCACCTTCGCCAATCACGACAACGCCGTTGAAGTTCACGGTGGACAGCAGGCCGCGCATGGCGTCGACTGCGGCACCGTCTGCGGCATTCTTGTCACCGAATCCGACCCACGGCGAGGAAGCGATGGCTGCCGCTTCGGTTGCACGCACCAGCTCCAGTGCTAGGTTGCGGTCCGGCTCCGCGTCGGAAACCGACAGTCGCGGAGAAAGGTGGGCATAATTGTTCTTTTCGGTCACGAAAGATCCCATCACTGAGTCGTAGTCATTGCGCCTATGCAAACAAGGACATTCTATCCTCTAGAGTTTTCGCTTTACAGTTCGTGTCGGGAGTGCCTGCTCATAGTTCGACGTGCGTTTGGGCACTCTGGTTCGAATTCCACAGAATCTTCGGGGAGAATGGAAGGCGTGCAACCTGAGAAGAACACCGAGAACAGCATCCCGGCTACCGGCAACACGGCCAACGGTACCGAGACGCCTGCTGCGTCCCCTCGAAGCCTCGACGATCCGAATGCCACCTTCGAGGATCTGCCGTACAAGCCGCAGCTCACCGAGAAGCAGGCCAAGCGCGCGAACCAGACCTTCAAGGGCATGGTGCTGTCCATCGGCTTCACGGTTGCCATACTCATTCCGGTGCTCATGCTCAACCCGCCGCCCAAGGACGACGCGTTTGAAAGCGACGTCAACCTGCAGGCCACCGCGGAACAGACGGAACAGATTTCTGGCTTTGAGATCTTCGCCCCGGAACTGGGCGACAAGGAATATGCGAACTTCGCTCGCTGGCAGGCTAACACTGCACAGGGTGTTCCCTATTGGGAATGCGGCCTCGTCTTCGAAGACAAGAACTTCGTGTGGGTTCGCCAAGCTGCTGACGCCAACCCGACATGGATAGCCCTGATCACCGATGCGGCGACGCCAACCGAAACTCGCACCATCGGCGGAGCGCAGTGGGAAGTGCGCACCAAGGACCAGAACACGTACCTGATCTCCGAGTTCAAGGACTCCACCGTCGTACTTTCCAGTGACACCTCGGCCGAACAGCTGAACAGTGTTGCCGAACAGGTCGCTAGCGAGCTGGATTAAGTCACGTTCACGGGAAAAGCCAGTCATATATTCGATATTCGAACAGCATCCCGTAGAATCTGAGTCATGCTCTCTGAATCAACACAACCGACCCTGACGCCTAAAGAGGCTTGGGAAAAGCTCAGCGCCGGCAATTTCCGTTTCGTCAACGAAGATACCCAGCACCCCAACCAGGACAGTGCTCGACGGCAGAAGTTGATCTCCGGCCAGGAACCTTTCGCTGTCATCTTCGGCTGTTCTGATTCCCGCCTTGCGGCAGAGATCATTTTCGATGTGGGTTTGGGCGACATGTTCGTGGTGCGTACCGCAGGCCATGTCCTGGATCCGGCAAGCCTCGGTTCATTGGAATTCGCCGTTGACGCCCTGAATGTGCCGTTGATCGTCATCCTCGGGCATAACTCCTGCGGTGCGATTACCAGCGCCATCCAGGCCAAGGAAACTGGCAACATGCCCAAGGGCTTCGTTCGCGACCTGGTCGAGCACATCACCCCTTCAGTCCATGCCGCCGAACGCAAGGGCATCACCGACGTGAACGGCACCGTTGTCGAGCACGTCAAGCAGACCACCGACCGCCTCGTCGACCTGTCCAGCATCATCGCGCTGGCCATCGAAGAGGGCCGCACCGCGGTCGCCGGTGTTGCCTACCACCTGCACGATGGCCGTGCCCAGCTGGTCTCCAGCCTGGGCCTCGACTAGAAGCTCCAAGCTTCAGGAAAAGCCTTGTAAAACGGCTTTTATTCCCAATTCGGTGAAGCGTCACTGTTGGTTGTGATGTTTACGTCAGAGACCTGTCATTCGATGACGGTTCGGGCGTACTCTGGGCTCATGACTAACAGTGACGATTTCCGTATCGAACATGACACCATGGGCGAAGTCCAAGTTCCGGCTCAGGCCCTGTACCGCGCGCAAACCCAGCGTGCCGTCGATAATTTCCCGATCTCGGGCAAGACCTTGGAATCCTCGCATATCAAGGCCCTGGCCCAGGTCAAGAAGGCCGCCGCACGAGCCAACCTGGCGCTCGGCGTTCTCGACGAAGAACGCGCTGAGGCCATTGTGGCCGCAGCCGATCAGGTCGCTACCGGGCAGTACGACGAGCACTTCCCCATCGACGTATTCCAGACCGGTTCCGGAACCAGCTCGAATATGAACACCAACGAAGTTCTCGCCGAATTGGCCACCCGTGCCTTGAAGGCCCGGGACAGCGGCACCGAGGTCCACCCGAACGACCACGTGAACGCCTCGCAATCTTCCAACGACGTCTTCCCGACGTCCGTGCATGTTGCCGCCACCGGAGCTCTGCTCAATGACCTGGTCCCGGCCCTCGGAACCTTGGCTTCCTCGCTGGAGGCGAAGTCCGCCGAGTTCAAGGATGTGGTCAAATCCGGCCGCACCCACCTGATGGATGCCACCCCAGTCACCCTTGGCCAGGAATTTGGCGGCTACGCAGCACAGGTACGCTACGGCATTGAACGCATCGAAGCGGCCCTGCCACGCGTTGCCGAAGTTCCCCTGGGCGGCACCGCGGTAGGCACCGGCATCAACACCCCAGACGGCTTCCCGCAGCAGGTCATCGAGTTCCTGCGCGAAGACACCGGCCTGCCCATCACCGAGGCGCGCAACCATTTCGAAGCACAGGCCAACCGCGACGGACTGGTCGAGGCCTCCGCAGCTTTGCGCACCATCGCTATCTCGCTGATCAAGATCGCCAATGACCTGCGGTGGATGGGCTCCGGTCCCAACACCGGCTTGGGAGAAATTGCGATCCCTGATCTGCAGCCCGGATCCTCCATCATGCCCGGCAAGGTCAACCCGGTCATTTCGGAGGCAACCATCCAGGTAGCAGCCCAGGTCATCGGCAACGACACGGCCATCGCTTGGGCCGGAACCAACGGCGCCTTCGAGCTGAACGTGGGCATCCCGGTCATGGCCTCCAACCTGCTCGAATCCATTCGCCTGCTGTCCAGCACCTCAACGGTGATGGCCGAAAAGATGATCGACGGCATCAAGGCCAATGTGGAACGCGCGCGCTTCCTGGCCGAGGCTTCCCCATCGATTGTCACCCCGCTGAATAAGCTGATCGGCTATGAAAACGCAGCCAAGATCGCCAAGAAGGCTGTCGCCGAGGGGCTGACCGTACGCGAAGCAACCATCGCTTTGGGCTTCGTTGAACGCGGTGAAGTCACTGAGGAACAGCTCGACCAGCTTCTGGATGTTTCCACCATGGTAGGCAAGCACTAATTCCCTGCTGCTCCACCCCTGCTGCTACCGCGGTTCGATGCTCGGCATCGGGTCGCGGTAGCGTACTTTAACCCGGAAAAACAGACTCCTACTTACCGGTAACATCTGCTAGCCTCCACTTATGACCCGCACCACATCTCGCTCTTTTAAACGTCTTGGCCTCTGGATTTCCGGCACGCTGGTAGTCCTCTTGGCCGCATTCTTCGCTTTTGCTCCCGGCATCGTGGAAAACACCCGCAATAAGATCGAGGCCACGGGTCTGCCAGCGGTCGGCGACGACGCCGCGAAACTGCATTCGCGCTTGCAGATTGCCGACATGCATGCCGACACCTTGATGTGGGACCGTTCGCTGCTCAAGCGCTCGGACCGCGGCCATGTCGACCTGCCGCGCATGGAAGAAGGCAATGTCGCCCTGCAGGTCTTCTCCTCGGTTTCCAAGTCGCCCGTCGGCCAGAATTACGACTCCAATAGCGCCGAATCGGATAACATCACGCTGCTGGGCATTGTCCAGCTGCAACCGCCTCAGACCTGGTTCTCGCTCCTGGAGCGTTCGCGCTACCAGGCCAAGAAACTGCGCGACGACGCCGCCGACTCGCAAGACACCCTGCGCACCATCACCACCACCGCCGAGCTCGACCAACTGTTCAAGGACCGCAAGAGCGGCCAGCAGGTCACCGGGGGCCTCTTCTCGGTAGAGGGCCTGCATAATCTTGAGGGCGACGTCAGGAACGTTGATGTCCTGTTCAACGATGGCATGCGCATGGCCGGGTTCACGCACTTCTTCGACAACTCGGTGGCCGGCTCCAAACACGGGGTCGAGAAATCAGGGCTCACCGACCTTGGCCGTGCTGCACTCAAGCGCATGGAAGAGATGGGGGTCATCGTCGACCTGGCGCATTCCAGCGACGCGGCTTTCAATGAAGTCCTCTCCCTGGCTACTGAACCCGTGGTATTCAGCCACGGCGGTGTCCAAGCCACCTGCGATGTGAACCGGAACCTCACTGACGATCAGATCCAGGCCATAGCCGAGACCGGCGGCGTTATCGGAATTGGCTACTGGGACGCTGCGGTCTGCACCCTGGATGTGGATTCGGTGGTGGACGCGATGGAGCACGTCATCAAGGTCGCAGGAATCGAACACGTCGGTTTGGGCAGCGACTTCGACGGAGCAACTACCGTCGCATGGGATGCCAGCCAGATTGCTGTCATCACCCAGGAACTGATGAATCGCGGCTATTCGGATACGGAAATCGCGGCCATCATGGGCGGAAATACGTTGCGCGTATTCCGCGAGGTGCTTCCAGCGAACTAGCTCAGTTCAATCCAATAGCGTCGCAGGTCCTCAGTGGAGCCGAAGCGGGGCCCGATTTCGGCAACCGGAGTGACGCGTTCGAGGACTCCGCCGCAAGCTTCGATGGTTCGCGCCGAAGCAGTATTGGAGTCGTTGCAGGTAAGCAGGACCCGCGGCAGGCCAAGGCTGCGGGCTTGTTCCAGGGATCCGGCGAGCGCGGTTCTGGCCAGGCGATTGCCACGGGCGCCCGGGCGTATACCGTAGCCGATGTGCCCGCCGACTTCGCGAAGGAAATCATTGCCCAGCTCGTGACGCAAGCTGACCGCGCCCAAGTACTCATCGTCGTGCGCTAGCCACAGGGTGCTTTGCGCAACGAAGCCATCCGGTGGCGTGAAGTGCGGCTTTTCCAGATCCTTGAGCAGCTGGACCCACTGCGCGAAGTCTTCTGCGTTGCGCAGATCCCAACCGTATTTGGCAGCGTAGAAGACCGAGGCCCCGTCCTGCTCCGCCCCCGCCCATTCGGTTGTGCTCCGCATGAAGGAAGCATGCAGTGCGGCAGAAGGTTCAATCAGTCCAATCCCGGTCATGGAGCAAGTCTAAGCTCATGCCGGTGGCATTCACGCATGCCACAGCGGATTTGAAGGCAGAAAACGTCAACTGGCGAAATAGCCACCGGGCCGAGGGTCCAGTGCCCATTGCAGCGCCCGTTCGTGCAGCGGCGGGAGTTCTGGCCGGTCAGCCAGTTCGAAGTACCCCACTTCCAAATTCTCGTCATCGTTGACCTTCGCCGTGCCGGAAAGGTGCCGAGCCTTGAAAACTACATCCAGGTACTGCGCGTGATCCCCATTGGGATACACCGTGGGAGCTGTCACCCCGACCCCCAACAGGTCCGTGATTTCGCATTCGACGCCGGTTTCTTCCAGCACTTCGCGGTGTGCTGTATGCGAAGGCTCTTCGCCTGGATCAATAATTCCTGCCGGCAGGGTCCATTTGCCATTGTCAGCACGTCGCACCAACAGCACCCGGCTGTCGTGGAGGACAACTATTTTCACCCCGGAGAGCCATAGCAGTTCATGACCGATGCGTTCTCGAAGATGGGTTACGAATTCTGGAGTTGCCATGATTTCATCGTGCCATAAGCAGCACTGCTAAAGACCCAATGAGCATGAAGGGACCGAAAGGGACCGCTGATTTCAGCGTCAATTTCCGCACCGCCACGCCCCCGATAACCCAGCCGGTGGCCAGCAGGAAGGCAAGCAAGGTCGCGAAGAACAAACTGGGCAAGGAATAGTATCCGAGATTCATCCCCAGCACGCCGGCCAGCTTCACATCGCCCATGCCCATTGCCCCAGCGGAAATCAGCGCGAGGAGCAGATAGCCTCCGCCAAGCAGCAGCAACCCCAAAAGGCTCATCAGCAGCCCATGCCCATCAGAACGGAAGATCCCCAGCGGCGCGATCACCACGATGCTGGCCGCCAACCAGTAAGCCAGTAGCCGGTTGGGCAAACGATGCGTCGCCATGTCTTCCTTGGACAGGAGGAACCCGAAACCAAGAAAGCAGGCTAGCTGGAGGAGAACCAGTGCTGCGGTGGTCGGGCTTTCCTGTGCCACGTTCCAAATTTCTGACATGCATAGAGCATAGGCACCTCATTGGATCTTCGGCAGAGGGGTCTTCCTCTTGTGAATAATTCAGCCGCTTCTACAATTGGAGTATGGACGTTCCAGCAGTTCCAGTTCTTTTCCCCGGGCAATCCGCCCCTGAGTCGGCGGCCCGTCGTCGTTTCCGTGCCTTGGCCCGGTCCGCCCCATGGCTGAGCACCTCCTTGCAGTTCCAGGTCCAGGTCCCGGAGCATTACGCCAAACCGGACGAAGGCCTGGAAGGCCAGCTGACCGCCATCCTCCGCCAGCGAGAAGCCATAGCCGTGCGCTCGGCCGAGGGGCAACTGGTGTACCAAAAGGAGAAGTTCACCGCAGACCGGAGCCGAGGCTACGTCGCAGCCACCAATTCCTCATGGAAGCTGCCGGCCTCGCTGACCTCCCCGGTTTATACCTCAGACCACCTGATCTTGCGCCGTCCACAAATTTCTGGCTTCAATGGGTTGCTGCCCTTGGAGCATTGGGAACCAATGCTCGATCCGGTGGAACTTGCCGGCACCGAGCCTGCCGCCCATGATCTCGCTTTCGACCACCCCACCTACATTCACGAGCTCGCAGAGATCACCCATGGCAACCGGCCTGCTCTAGCCGCCGTTCTCACTGCGGGACACAACTACCAGCCCGCACTGGCCAACTGTCCTCTCGTTCCCGCCGGGACACGAACCCTCGTGGTACTGGATCTGGCAACAGGCGTCTGCCTGAGCCGCCGGGTGCTCTCCGCCCAGGCCGGGATGCCTGTGGCCCCGGAGCTGTCGCTTCAGGTCCTGGCCCAGAACGAGTACTACATCGATTCCTTGTTCACCGCCCCAGCTCCCACGCTTACCGACGTGCGGGCGCCGATTCCGTGGGAGCTGCGCAGCGAGCGCCAATCCTAGGACAAGGTGGGCGAATCGAGCAGGTTGGTGACTAGCGCGGCGATAGCAGAGCGCTCGGAACGGGTCAGGGTCACATGCCCGAAGAGGGCATGTCCCTTGAGCTGTTCCACGACCGCGGCGACGCCGTCGTAGCGGCCTACATGCAAGTTATCGCGCTGAGCCACGTCATGGGTGAGCACCACCTTGGAATTCTGCCCGATGCGCGATAGCACCGTGAGCAGAACATTGCGTTCCAGCGACTGGGCTTCATCAACAATGACGAAGGAATCATGCAGCGAACGCCCGCGGATGTGGGTCAGCGGCAGGACTTCAAGCATCCCGCGTTCGACCACTTCATCAATGGCATTCTTCGACACGATCGAGCCGAGGGTATCGAAGACCGCTTGGGCCCAAGGTCCCATCTTTTCGCCCTCGGAGCCCGGCAGGTAGCCTAGTTCCTGGCCGCCAACGGCATAGAGCGGACGGAACACGGTGATCTTGCGGTGTTCCCTGCGTTCAAGCACTGCTTCCATTCCGGCGCACAGGGCCAACGCCGATTTACCGGTTCCGGCGTTGCCGCCCAGGGAGACGATGCCCACGGATGGATCCATCAGCAGGTCCAAGGCGATGCGCTGCTCTGCACTGCGTCCATGCAATCCGAAGGCCTGCTGGTCGCCGCGCACCAGCTTCAAGGTGTTCGCATCAACCTTGCGGCCCAGGGCGCTTCCGCGCGGGGATGTGATGACGAACCCGGTGTTGATCGGTTCATCGGCGACCGCAGGGTGGTTCAGAAGCTGTTCATGTTCGTAGAGCTTGGCCATGGTCTCTTCGCCCAGTTCCAGCTGCTGTATGCCGGTCCACCCGGTCGAGGCGATCAGCTCATTGCGGTACACCTCGGCATGGATGCCCATGGCAGAGGCCTTGATGCGCATCGGCAGGTCCTTGGTGACCAGCGCAACGTCGAGGCCAGCATCCAGCAGGTGCTTGGCGACAGCCAGGATGCGTGAATCGTTATCGCCTGAGCGCATGCCCACCGGCAGGACTTCCGGGGCGATGTTGTTCAGTTCAATGCGCAGTGTTCCACCAGTTTTGGACACGGGCACCGCTTGGGCTAATCCCCCATGGCTGGCAATCAGCTCGTCCAGCACACGCAAGGCATGGCGTGCAAAGAAGCCCAGATCAGGATCCTTGCGCTTATGTTCCAGCTCGGTGACGACAGTCAGCGGGATCACGACATGGTGCTCATCGAAGTGGAACATGGCTTTCGGGTCAGAAAGCAAAACCGAAGTATCAATGACGTAGGTTCGTACACCCTGTTCGGCTGTTCGTGTCATGGCAGCGCACCCATTCTCGAATCCGGCGTGGGGACTCTCCCCACGCGTAAGTGGGGAATCCCGACACCGGATGTCCAAGGCGATTCCGGCAATTGCTCCGGCTGGCGCTGCATTTGGTCATCTAGTGAGGAACCCTTCGATCAGCTGGGTCTTGTTGCCCCGGCCTTATGATCACCATAGACCTTGAAGCGCTACCTGGGGACTACGTTCAGGTAACGATTAGCTGAACAGCTGAGCCGGGTGCACCATTCGGGGCTCAGGTGCCGAAGCGGCGCTGGCGATCAGCGAAGTCGCGCAACGCACGCAGGAAATCCACGCGGCGGAAATCCGGCCACAACGCCTCGCAGAAGTAGAACTCCGAGTAGGCGCTTTGCCAGGTCAAGAAGCCGGAGAGACGCTGTTCCCCGCTGGTGCGGATCACCAAATCCGGGTCTGGCTGGCCCTTGGTGTACAGTGCCGATTCGATGTCTTCAGTGGACAGTCCGGCGGCAAGTTCCTCGACCGTGCGTCCATCCTCGGCGGCCTTGCAAAGCAGCGACTTGAAAGCATCAAGGATTTCACGACGTCCGCCGTAGCCGATGGCCACATTCACATGAACGCCGGTGCGGTTGGCGGTAACGGTTTCCAGCGCGGCAAGCTTCTGCGCCAGGTCTTCAGGCAGCAGGTCCTTGGCTCCCACCTGCTGGACCTTGACCCGGTTGGTCTCTCCCAGACGGTCCAGGGTCGTGCCGATAACTTCCAAGAGGTCGCGCAACTCGCTGGCTTCTCGATTGAGGTTGTCGGTGGAGAGCATGTACAAGGTAACCATCTGGATGTTCAGGTCCTCGCACCAATCGAGGAACTCCAGGATCTTGTCCGCACCGGCCTGGTGGCCTGCCATGGTCGGGGTGCCGGCCAGCTTGGCCCACCGGCGGTTGCCATCGACCATTACGCCAATATGGTGCGGAAGCTTGTCGGCAGGGAGGGACTTCGCCAAGCGCCGTTCGTAGTAACGGTACGCAAGGTTCGGAAGCTGCACCTTGTCCCTGCCTTTCGATAGATTCCAAAAACTCTAGGTTCTAAATCTACCGCTATTTATCGCCCAGCATGGGTATCTGCCCGCTTCAACGCGTCCACGATGGACACATTCTGCCGGGCTCAGGCACCCTTTCCGGAAGCGAACAGCGAGAACAATCCGTCCATCCCGGCTACAGGCATCTGGCAAAGCTCTTCGCGGCAAGGCTGGATCTGGACGGTCTGGGCCGCACCAGGTAGCGACGGATCGTGGCGCACATTCAATCCGAGGCTCAACGCCACCGAACGCACGCGCTTGGCTTCTGCCGAATCCCACTGCGACAGCGCAAGATACTGGACCGGGCTGGAAACTATGCACTGCACTTCCAAGGCGGTCGCTACCTGTGTTGGCGCGTCGCTGGCCAAAGCCAGGGCGTGGGCAGAAAGTACGCGGGCGCTTTCCAAATCCGCCGCATCTGCCTCGGTGTAGTCTCCCGCCGCCATGGACTGCAGGGCATGCATCGCCAGCGCCTTGGCGTAGAGCGCACCCGAGGCCGGCAGCGCATCATCAAGCACCGTGACGGCAGCAATGTTGCTGCGCTGGGCTGCGATGCGCGCATCGGCTTGGACCGCGTCACGCGGCACCCCGGTTTCCGGGTCTACGAAGTCGGCAGCGCGTCGCAGCAAGTCGCTGGCACGCTCGGCCCACTGCTTGTGCCCGGTGGCCTGGCCCAACGCCAAGAATCCCAGGGCCAGGGCGGCATAGTCCTGCAAGGTGCCTTCATTGCCGTGCTCAGCACGATTGGCGAAGCTCACGCGGGCCAGCCGTCCGGCATTTTCATCCCACTGCATCGTCCACACCGAGGTTGCTGCCTTCTCGGCGAGCGCCAAGGCTTCTGGCTGGTCCAGGAGCAGCGCGGCTTCAGACAAGGCTTCGATGGCCAGCCCGTTCCAACCGGCGATCACCTTCTCATCGCGGACCGGCATAATTCGCGAGCGGCGCAGCGTGCGCATTGCATCCCGCAGCTCATGGAGAACACCGATTTCGTTCGTTTCAGGAACCCTCAACAGCGAGAAGCAGAAGTTCTGCGGGTCCTCGGCCACCGGCGCGAAACGCAACAGCCCCTTGGGCAGCCGCTGAATCAAAGGGTCAGAGACCAGCGCGATTTCCTCGCGGCTAAAGGTGTAGTACGCGCCCTCGATCTGGCGGCCATCACGGGATGAATCGGCATCCAGGGAAGCCGCGAAAGCTGGAGCGGCCGAAGATGCGGTGAGCAGTTCCTCGTTGAGGAAGTCGATAATGCCTTGGGCGCTGCGCTGGGCGAGCCCGGCGAGATTCTGCGCGCGCTGGGCTATCTCCCCTTCGGACTTGCGGGCGAATTCTGCCGCCAGGACACTGGTGCGAGCCGCCAGTGAAAGCAGGCCGGCATTGTCGTAGAGCATCTTTTCGAAGTGCGGGACCGACCAGTTCTCATCAACGCAGTAACGGGCGAAACCGCCATCAACATGATCCTGCAGGCCGCCAAGGAACATCGCTTCGAGATGGGTGGCCGCTGCGGCGAAGGCCTCGGCAGCGCGGTCCGGGGTGGTGACCACTGCACGCCACAGTGTCTTCAGAGCCCAGGTCGGCGGGAATTTAGGCGCCGGGGTGAAGCCGCCTTCCGGCTTGGTGGCGGCAACCCATCGATCAAGTGCTGCGCCGAAGGCCTGCTCTGCTGGTTGCTGCGACTGCAGCGACAACAGCGAGCTCTGGCGGCTTCCGAGTTCTGCCAAATGCGTGGCGAGCATCTGGGCCTGCTCTTCCAGCGAAGCGCGCTTGGTTTCCCAGGCCTCGTGGACGGCGTTGAGCACTTGGCGGAAGCTCGGAGTCTTGCCACGGGGCGTCTTCGGATAGTACGTGCCGGCATGCACGGTACGCCCGTCAGGAAGGGCGAAAATCGTCATCGGCCAACCACCGGCACCGGTGAGCGCCTGGGTAGCCAGCATGTAGGTGTCGTCCACGAGCGGATGCTCTTCGCGGTCCACCTTGATAGCTACGAAGTTTTCGTTCAGCAGCGCCGCGATTTCAGGATCGTCGAAAGACTCGTGGCTCATCACGTGGCACCAATGGCAGGCAGCGTAGCCGATGGAAAGCATGACCGGTACGTCGCGCAACCGGGCCTGTTCGAAGGCTTCGTCCCCATAGGGGAACCAGTCGACAAGTTGGTGCGAATGCTGTCTGAGGTATTGGCTGGATGAGCCAGCGAGTCGTTGAGCCACGCAATCATGCTATCGCGCAGCTCACAAAGCGCCTACTGCTGTTCGTCGGTCTTCGGGTCGTGCGGCTCTTCGGATTCCTGAAGCTTGCGCTCTTCTCCCTTGGCCACCATTTCCTGCTGCTTTGCCTCGGCTTCCGAGGTGTAGCGCACGCGGCGCACTCGACGGACCATGTCGCGAATCAGGAAGATCACGGCAACCACCAAGGCTGCGGTGAAAATGAACCCAAGGAATCCTGGACCGTATTCGCTGCTGGTCTCCGTACCGACACCGAGGGTCGAGGAAGTCAGAGCCAGGGATTCGAAGATCGTATTCACGATGTAAAGACAACTCTTTTCTAGTACTGGAAAGCGCTTAGTACTATCTTAGTCCGGCAAACAGGTCGGTCTCGGGCAACTCGGTAGCTACCTTGGAGGAAATCAGCGTGTAGTCTTCCCACGGCCAGTGCTCCGCGTAGACGTGTTCCGGTACGGCGAAGAAGAAACCTTCCGGGTCGATCTGGGTTCTGTGGGCCAGCAACGCCTGATCGCGCTGCGAGAAGAAATCCGCGCAGTTGATCTGGGTGGTCGTGGTGTGTGGGGAAACCCACTTGAACATCTGGTTTTCCTCGTCCGCTTCCCACAGCGCAACGCGCTCGGTGTAGGGGGACTCGTAACCTGCTTCCAGCATCGCGTAGTGCAAGGTGCGGAAACGATCCGGTGCGAAAGCACGGTCGTAGTACAACTTGCTCACCGACCACGGCGCACCCAGTTCCGGGTACATCTGCGGATTAGCCGCGTGCTCAAAGGCAAAGGTTGAAACCTTATGGCAGTGGATGTGGTCCGGGTGGGGGTATCCGCCGTTTTCGTCATAGGTCGTGATGACGTGGGGTCGGAATTCACGGATCAGCTTGATGATGCCGGCAGCAGCGATTTCAACTGGCTGCAAGGCGAAGGCGCCAAAGGGCAGCTCCGGCAGCGGATCCCCTTCCGGCAAGCCGGAGTCCACATAGCCCAGCCAGCGGTGCTTGACGCCCAGCACTGCGGCTGCCTCAGCCATCTCGGTGCGCCGGACGCCCGCGAGGTCGCGGTGCGCATGGGCGAGTTCGCCGGCGGCGGCGTTGAGGATATCCCCGCGCTCACCGCCGGTGCAGGAAACGACCATCACCTCTGCGCCAGCATCAACATAGGCAGCCATCGTTGCAGCACCCTTTGAAGATTCGTCGTCCGGGTGCGCGTGAATAGCCATGAGCCGCAGACCCTGCGAAGGAGCAATTTTCTTCACGTCGTGAATCTCCACTTATCTTCTTTCCTTATGCCACGTTTTTGGACGGCCCGAAGCTTCGAATCTGTCCGTCATCCATAACAACTCACAGCCGACCACCGGTTATTCCCCCATGCTGAAAGACGGTAAACTTGAGTAAGGAACCAACGTACGGCATTCCCAGTTCAAATGCCGCCAGGCAAGAGAGTGGTGCAAGGCAAATAATGTCTGATCCAAGCTTAACGGCTCGCTACAACAACCCCAAGAAACGCAGTCTTCCCAGGAAAACGCGTAACTGGCTAATTGCTGCCGCGCTCTCGGTCGGCGTTGCGGGGGCCGCCTATGTCGGCTTCAACAACTACAGCGCCATCAGCGCGCAGGACATCGAGTTCGAGGTCATTTCCGCAACCAAGGCCAAGGCCATCGTCGCAGTCGAATACAACACCAAGCACCGTGTGCAGTGCGATATTCGTGCGATGAACGAATCCAAGGCCATCGTCGGATACGACTCCATTTTGCTTGATCCTGGAGAAGCTACCGGGCACATCACCCAACGCCTGGAGATTGACCTGCACACCGACAACCTGGCGACCACCGCTGGCGTGGAGTCCTGCTACGAGGTTCCGCAGGAATACAAGGGTTAATATTTCAGCTTCTTCATCCCCTAATAGCTGAATCTATTGGGCTTAAATCGTTTTGGCGACTACTATCGTTGAAAAGATACGTTTCGCCCCGCATCGGCGCATGGTTCTAGCTGAGTACTAGGACATGAGCCTGGCGGGGTCTTTGCTTGCATCGCCCATAACGTGCGAGCCCTCAGATCCGTACCGAATCCGACTTCGTCGACGCCACCGTTTCGGTGGCTTTCGGCTTTAGGACCACTTATCGGTCCCAAGGCCAAGCGAAGTCCTAACTGACCAAAGGAAGTACAACGTGAGCACCAACAGCAACGAACCTGTCGTTTGGCTGACTCAGGAAGCCTACGATCGGCTCCAGGACGAACTGACTTTCCTCTCAGGCCCGGGACGTGCCGAGATCGTTGCCCGTATCGAGCAGGCACGTTCGGAAGGTGACCTGAAGGAGAACGGCGGTTACCACGCCGCCCGTGAAGAGCAGGGCAAGGCCGAAGCGCGCATCCTCTACCTGAAGGATCTGCTGCGCCGCGCCGATGTAGGCGATGCTCCTGCCGATGACGGTGTTGTTGAGCCAGGCATGCTGGTTGTCGCCAATATCGCTGGCGACGAGACCACCTTCCTGTTCGGCTCCCGCGAAGTTGCCGGCGACACCGACCTCGAGGTCTACTCCGAGCAGTCCCCTATTGGCGTTGCCGTGCACGGCGCAAAGGTCGGCGACAAGCTGTCGTACTTGGCTCCAAACGGCCGCGACATCAAGGTTGAGATCATCTCTGCAAAGCCTTACCAGTCCTAGCAACTAGGCTGCAATGCAAAGTCCGAAGGCCGCCAACCCATCTGGGTTGGCGGCCTTCGGACTTTGCTGCTTATGCGCTAGGCGACTGAACCGCCGGCAGTATTGGTGATCTGCGGGTCGAAGCCTTCGGCGCGCAGGTTATTGAGCACCGTCTTGGAATGCTCATGGCCCTTGGTTTCCAGGTCGATGGTGATCGCGACATCGCCCATGGACAGCGAACCACCGATACGGGTGTGGTCCAGACGGGTGACATTCGCATCCGATTCGGCGATGATGTTGGAGATCTGCGCGAGCGAGCCGGGGCGGTCTGGAAGCATCATGCGTATGGTCAAGAAGCGGCCGGCCGCTGACAGGCCACGCTGGATCACCTTGAGCATCAGCAACGGATCGATGTTGCCGCCAGAAAGGATTACCGCGGTGGTTGCCGGATTGATCCCGTGCGCTTCCAGCTTGTTCTCCAGCAGTGCCGCGACGCCCACCGCACCGGCTGGTTCCACCACGAGCTTGTTGCGCTCCAGGAGCACCACCAGAGCTCGTGCGAGCGTATCTTCCGATACCGTCACCACGTCATCAACCAATTCCTTGATGATCGCGAAAGGCAGCTGCCCTGGCTTGCCTACAGCGATGCCGTCGGCAATGGTGTGCACGTTATCCAGCGGGACCAACGCGTCAGCGGCCAGGGATGGCGGGTAGGCCGCGGCGTTCTCCGCCTGGACACCCACCACCTTGATCTCGCGGCCCAGTTCGCGGGCCTTGGCCTTCAGCGCAATGGCGACGCCGGCCAGCAGTCCACCGCCGCCGACACCCATCAGCACTGTGTCGACCTCAGGAAGCTGTTCGAGCAGTTCCAAGCCGATGGTGCCTTGGCCGGCAATGATGTCCGGGTGGTCGAAAGGATGCACGAAGACTGCCCCGGACTCGTCGGCAAAACGCTGCGCCTCGGCCAGCGCTTCATCCACGGTGTCGCCAAAAAGCACGACTTCAGCACCATGATCACGAGTCGCGGTCAGTTTCGGCAAGGCGACGCCCCGTGGCATATAGATTCGCGCCTTGATTCCGAGGTGGCTGGCGGCCTGGGCGACGCCCTGCGCGTGGTTGCCTGCCGACGCGGCGACCACGCCTCGGGCCTTCTCGTCGTCGCTGAGCTTGGACATGCGTACATAGGCACCGCGGACCTTGAAGGATCCGGCGCGCTGCATGTTCTCGCATTTGAGGAAAACTTCGGCGCCAACATGCTGGGACAAAACACGGGAATGCTCCACCGGGGTGCGGGCAATAACCGGTTTGAGTACTTCAGCGGCGGCTTCGATATCAGCCAGCGTAACCGGCAAAGTAGGTTCGGTGCTCATGGATTATTCCTCATCTGCTGTGGACTCAGGGTGCCGGGTTTCCGGCGAAGCTGTTGGTGCGGCGGCAGGGCCTGCAGCTGCAGCCGGCGGGGCGGCCTTCGCTGGGTCGCTCGCCTTCGGGCTCTGCGCCACTACTTGGCTTCCGTAGTGCTCAATCACGAATTGGTCGGTTTCCCAAGTTCGGCCCGACAGGTATTTCACGACCGCGTTGACCACCGCCAGCAGCGGAACGGCGAATAGCGCACCCGGAATGCCTGCAAGCATGGTGCCGCCGGCTACTGACAGGACCACTGCCAGCGGGTGCAGGCTTACTGCCTTGCCCATAATCAGTGGCTGCAGGATGTTGGACTCCGCCTGCTGGACCAGCAGCACTACGGCCAGCATGATCAATGCGTTGACCCAGCCATTGGCTACCAGAGCGAGCAAAACTGCCAGGGCGCCGGTAAACAGTGCACCGACGATCGGGATGAAGGAGCCGATGAAGACCAGGACGCCCAGTGGCATGGCAAGTGGCACGCCCAGGAAGAATGCACCGAATCCGATGCCGATGGCGTCGATCAGCGCAACGATCATCTGGACTCGCACGTAGGTGACCAGCGAGGCCCAGCCCCGGGTCAAGGCTCCGTCCATCGCCGGGCGGGCGCGGCGCGGCAAGAGGTTCACCAGGAACAAACCGATTTTGCGCCCGTCAAGCAGCAGGAAAATCAAGGCGAAGACGGCCAGCAATGTGCCTGTCAGGATCTGCCCGATCGCGGAGGTCCAGCTGATTGCTTCACTCAGGATGTTGGTGGCATTGCCGCGAAGCTGGACGAGGGTATCGTCCAGCACCTTCTGCAGGTCGTCGTTGGTCAGCTTGAGCGGGCCATTGAACAGCCAGTTCTGGACCTGCTCGATGCCAGAAAGCGCTTGGGCCCACAGGGCGGTAAATCCGGCCGAAAGCTTTTGCCCTGCAATCGATAGTCCTGCGGTGACCAGTGCAAGGAAGCCGATGAGAGTAATGCCGACGGCCAACCCGCGAGGTACCGCAAGCTTGGAGTTCATCGTATTCACAACCGGTGAGAGCAACCCTGCCAGCAGCGCCGCGATGAAAACCGGGATGACCAGCAAGGAGACTTTTGACAGCGCCCACACCAGCACGCCCACGGCTGCGATGATGATCAGGAAACGCCAAGCCCACGCCGCTGCCATGCGCATGGCATACGGCATGTCCTCGGCACTTTTGAAATCCGTCAAATCTGGCCTTGGCGTGGCGGGAGTTTCCGCCGGCTGACTCGGAAGTGAAACACGAAAACGTCGTAGACGTTCCAACCGGCTGCTCTTCATGGAACCACGCTATCGCGTTTGCCAGACAGCTTCTTGATCCATGTCTCAATTGTGACAAAAACCTAGGACCAGTGCCCGATATGGGCACTGGTCCTAGAAATCTAATTCAATATGTTTATTTGCCCTTACCACGGGTAACCAGATTGCACAGGCTGCATCTTATTGCTCATGCCACCTTGAAAGCCAAAGCTCATCAGGCGCTTCGCGCGTGCTATCTCCGGCGGCGCATGATCGCTTCAAGGACCCTCTCCTCAGCGTCTTCACCGGGCTTGATGCCTGCGGGTACCTTGAAGAAGAAAAGTGCGCCCAATGCCCACCAAATGGCGAAGATGGCCCACGGTTCCCAGCTCAGTGATGCCGGCATGCCGGGCATGTAGAGGCTGAAGAGCGCGGCAGTGAGAAGGACTGAAGTCCAGCCGATGACAGTTCCAGCAATTCCGTTGCCGCCAACGCGCAGCGGCCGATCCATCATGGGTTCGCGCTTGCGCAGCACGAGGAAGGTGACCGAGACCAGGAAGTAGGCCACGATGATGCTTGGCGCTCCCGAATCCACAAGCCACCCCAGCATTTCAGCTCCGAAGAATGGGGCCAGCATGGAGATTCCGCCGATGAAGACCAGGGCGTTGGCTGGAGTGCGGTACTTGGGATGCAATGTGCCAAACCAGGAAGGAAGCATGCCGCTTCGAGCCAGCGAGTAGACCAATCGCGAAGCTCCCAGCAATAGAGAGTTCCATGAGGTCAAGATGCCGGCGATGCCACCAGCAATCAGCACCTTGGCCATCAGCTCCGAACCGAACATGGCCCCGAAGGCATCCGCCGTTGCAATGTCAGCTCCAGCTAGTTGCGATGCAGGCATGGCCGACGATGTGGTCAGGACAACCATGACGTACCAAATGGTGGCCAAGACTACGGAGACGACTACGAGCTTGCCAATTTGCTTGGCCGGAATATTCACTTCTTCCGCGGACTGCGGAATCACGTCGAAGCCGATGAACAGGAATGGCACCGCCACCAGCACGGCGAAGAACCCGCTGGTTCCAGGGGTGAAGAACGGTTCCATGTTCTTGGCTTCGCCGCCGGCAAAGGCTCCCACGATCATCAAGACGCCGATCACCATCAGGAAGAGCACCACGAACGTCTGCAATACGCCCGCTTGCTTCACGCCGCGGATGTTGATCCAGGTGATCACCACCGCTGAAAGCACGCCTACCAACGCCCAGGTCAGGTTTACTTCGAAACCTGCAACAGTCCACAGGGGAATCTGGCTCATGCCCGGGAAGATGTATTCCACGGTTCGTGGCAAAGCAACCGCCTCGAAAGCCACAATCGTGACATAGCCGCCGGTAATTGCCCACGATCCGATAAACGAAGGCCGGGCGCCCAAGGCGCGCAGGATGAAGTTATGCTCGCCACCGGCTTTCGGCATGGCCGCGGTCAGTTCGGCATAGGTCAGGCCAACGACCGCCATGATGCCACCGCCAACGAGCATGGCCAGTACCGCGCCCATGGTGCCGGCGTTATCCAGCCACCCACCGGTCAGCACTACCCAGCCGAAGCCGATCATTGCACCGAACCCTAGGGCCAGGGCATCCAAGTTGCCCAAGGATTTCACCAGCCCCGGCGTTTTTCCCGCTGATTGCTCGACTGCCATTGCGTTCCTCCTGCCAAATCTGCTGTGAGTTGAGTATCTGAATAGCTACAGGAGAATCTAACCAAGGTTTCGCATGAGCGCCCAATCAGCTGTCATTTTCCATGGCATAGGCGGTTGCAGCCGATCATAAAAATTCATATTTGAACAGGCGATTAACGCACAAGGACCAGTGCCCGAAATGGGCACTGGTCCTTGCGAGCTATGCTATTGCGGCTAGTCGTCGCCACGCAGGATCGCGAGAATACGCAGGATCTCGGTGTACAGCCAGATCAGGGTCATGGTCAGGCCGAAGGCACCGCGCCATGCCATGATGGCTGGAGCACCCTGGTTGGACAGTTCCTCGATCATGGTGAAGTCGGCAACCAGTGCGTAAGTTGCCAGCAGTACAGCAACTACACCGATAACCAGGCCGAGGACGCCGTGGCGCATGCCGAACATGCCATCGATGACGCCAGTGAGCATCAGAACCATGTTGAGAAGCGAGAAGACGATCAGACCGACCATGCCGATCATGAACATCTTGTTCAGCTTGGGAGTCATGCGGTACTTGCCCGAGCGGTACAGCGCCAAGGTTACGCCGGCAACACACAGGGTAGCCAGTACAGCCTGGATAGCGATTCCCTGCATACCTTGACGGCTTTCAAGGAATCCGGAGAGACCGCCAAGGAACAGGCCCTGGGCTGCGGCATACAGCAAGATGAGCACAGGCGATGGGCGCTTCTTGAAAGCGTTAACCAGACCGAGGACAAAGCCAACCAAGGCACCTGGCAACATGAGGGCCGGCATGCCCCAGCCAATCGCGGCGCCAACAACAACCAAGGCCAGGCAGAGCACGGTCTTGTTGATCGTGGTTCCGATGGTCATGCGGCCGGTGTCGGCGCTGGTTGCAGCAGGCTGCTGGTACATCTGCTGCAGCTGGTCTGCGCTCATATTTGCGGTGTCACGGAATCCAACAGCACTTCCAGGCTTGGTTCCCCAAGCATCAGAGCGGCTGCTGGAACCAAAAATTGGATTGCCCAATGTCATTCCCCCATAGATTGCGATTGCGCCGGCACGTGGCTAGCTGAAGATCTTTTGCTTAATCCTATTGAGCATTGCTGTGAAATCACTCAGTCGGAAGGATGATATAGGGCATTTTTCCGAAGAAAAACTACTCTGTCAGCGATATTCTTGAAAGTTCTACCATCAAGGTTGCCTTGGCAGCCGATTTTGGTGGAATGCACGATGCCTGGGGTTGAACGATGGATGCGCTCCCACTTTTGGCAAAAGAAAAGACCGCTGCTGACCGGAAAATCCGGAACAGCAACGGCCTTATTCTGTACCCCCAGTGGGACTCGAACCCACAAGCCTTTCGGCAGCTGATTTTAAGTCAGCCGTGTATGCCAATTCCACCATAGGGGCAAGACTCTCAAATTTTACGTGATCGGCAAAGCAAATAGAAAATCCTTCTTTGCTGACGTATGCGAGGGGCCAATTGCTTGGCCCCTCGCATCATCGTCGATCAACTACGGCTCAAGCCTACTTCTTCGGCTTGGCCGACTCTTCGAAAGCAGTGCGTGGTGCTTCGAGGTTGTTCAGCTGCAGGGCATCGCGCTTGAAGACCAGTGCAACCAGCCAGTCGCCAACGACGCGGAACTTGCGCTCGAAGGTAGGCATGGCCATGCCGTGGTAGCCGCGGTGTGCCATCCATGCTGGCCAGCCCTTGAGCTTGATGCCAACAACCTTGGCAACGCCCTTGTTGCGGCCGAAGCCGGCAACTGCGCCCAGGTTGGAGTGCTTGTATTCCTTGATGGTGCCAACACCGTAGCGCGCAGCGTACAGGTTCTTCGCCAACAGCTTGGCCTGGCGCACTGCGTGCTGTGCGTTGGGAACGCAGGTGCCGTCCGGCAGGCCGCCGGTGACGTCCTTGACTGCCGAGATATCGCCGGCTGCCCAGGCGCCTTCCAGAGGTTCGCCGTTGGCATCCTTGATACGAAGGTCCGTGCGGGTCTCGATGCGGCCGCGCTGCTCGATTGGGAAATCGGTGGAGCGAACCATCGGGTTGGCCATAACGCCTGCAGTCCAGATCAAGGTGTCGGAACCGAACTCGCCCGCTGGGGACTTGTCGGCCATGTTGATCAGTTCCAGGTTGCCTTCTTCTGCATTGTTCAGCGAAGTGTTCAGCAATACCTCGATACCGCGGCTGCGCAGGTGATCGACAACCCACTCGGCCTGCTCGGCGGTGACTTCTGGCATGATGCGGCCCATGGCCTCGATCAGGACGAAGCGTGCTTCCTTCGCATCGATGCGGTCGTTGAGGCCGATCAGGTGGCGAGCCATGTCTTCCAGCTCGGCGATGGTCTCGATGCCTGCGAAGCCGCCGCCAACAACCACGAAGGTCAGGGCGCGCTTGCGTGCAACTGGATCAGTCATGTTCGAAGCGGACTCGATGCGCTCGGCAACCTTGTTGCGCAGGGCGACGGCCTCTTCAATGGTCTTCAGGCCAATGCCGGTTTCAGCCAGGCCAGCGATGGGGAAGGTACGGGTAACCGCACCAGCGGACATCACGACATCGGTGTATTCCAGCTCGAACTGCTCTCCGTTGACCGGAGCAATGACAGCCTTCTTGTTGGCATGATCGATGCTCAGCACGCGGCCGTTGACCAGCTCGGAGTGCTTCAGGTGCTGACGGTGCGAGACCACAACGTGGCGTGGTTCAATCTGGCCACCGGCAACTTCTGGCAGGAATGGCTGGTAAGTCATGTACGGGTTCGGGTCGACAACGGTGACGATGCCGCCGTGTGCCTTGACCTTCTTCTGCAACTTCATCGCGACGTACAGGCCTACGTAGCCACCGCCGACGATAAGAATGCGCGGACGCTTCTGGGAGGTTTCGATGATCGACATACTGCTGATTCTACGCGGATTTTTCGAGTTAGTGAAAACATTCACTAACTATTTCCGTTCGGTGTGTCACGTCGTCGCCAGGCGTGGGCGTTTCCGGCTGCCGAGGTTCGCGCCAAGCTGTCGAATTAAGCATCGGCAGGCGCGAAAAAGCGGGGTGGATCTTCAGTTTCCACCCCGCTTTGTCCGGTATTTACTTCTCTTCTTCGGGAATCTCGTCGAACAGATCCCGGCCGCCAGCTTGATCCGGGACTTTCAATGAACTCAAGGAAGCCGAACCAAGCCGCGCCGCAGCCTTCTCGCGTCGACGACGCACCAGGGTCTGGGCGATGCCTGCAATGATCACCAGCAGCAGGAGCACTCCCCCGCCGACGATCAGCAACGGCTGAAGCGCCGGTGCCGAGTCATCGGGAAGAACCGGATCTGGCGCCGCGACCTGCTTGAGGTCCGATTTCTCCATCGAGACGCCCGGAGCTGGGGTATCAGCAGTCTTCTGGGTGTCGCGGCGGTGCACGCGAATCCACTCGCTGATCGTGCCCAGCGGGTTCTCGGATACCGAGGGGACGCTCGCCGTCACTGCCGCCTGCGCATCGATGATTCCGTAGCCGTAGAGGTTGTCCACGCCGGCTGTGCCGGTGTCCTTGGCGGTCTTCAGGATGCGGTTGATGACTTCAGGAGCTTTCATGTTCGGGTATTCCGAACGAATCAATGCGGCCACGCCCGCCACCAAAGGAGCCGCGCCAGAGGTACCGGACCAGCGCGCGTAGCCGTCATCTGGCAAGCCGCCGACCAACTGCTCGGCAGGGGCTGCAACGCCGATGGAAATGCCTTCGGTCGAGGAATCCTGCGAAGCCTTGCCGCTGGCATCAACGCCGGCCACGGTCAGCACTCCCGGAATGGTGGCCGGGGCGCCCACCTGGCTCATGCCGCCCGAACGGTTGCCTGCAGCGGCAACAATAACCACGTCATGGTCTTCTGCGTACTTGAAGGCGTCATCCCAGCTTTCCGGCCATGCCGGGCTGGTTGAACCGAGAGACATGTTGATGACCTTGGCCCCGGAATCCACGGCCCATTTCACGGCACGGGGGATCTGGGTTTCCACTGGAATCTTCGCCGGGTTGCCTTCGCCCATCCACAGCGACACAGACAGCAGGTCTGCTGCCGGAGCGACGCCGAGCACGCCGTCCTTGCCGCTCTTCAGCTTTGGCACCTTTTCGTACTCAGGTTCCTGGGGAATGTCCTCGTCTTCGTCTTCGGCGGTCTTCTTGGCCTTTTCCCACGCGGCCTTCAAGCGCTCGTTCTCGGATTTAACCCGCTTGATTTCGCCCTTGTTGTTGCCGCGCCCGCCGAGCAAGGTAGCCACCAAGGTGCCGTGCTCGCTCATGACGCCTATGGGCTTGTTGCCCTTGTCTCCGCCTGAGCCGGACATATCAGCACCGCCAACCACGGCACCCTTCAAGTCTGGATGCGCGGTATCAATGCCGGTATCAATGATCGCGACTTTGACGCCTTCGCCCTTTGTCGTCTTGTGCGCTTCGGCCACGCCCAACGACTTGAGCCAGTATTCGGACTCACGCATGTTGTCAGCGCGGGCAGGTACGCCCACGCTGAGCAGGGTGAAGGCCAACAGCGCTGCGACAAGCAGAGAGCCGAGCTTGAGGAAGCCCATTCTTTTCCTGGCACGCAAAGCTGAGCTCAAGACATCTCCTTGGGTCGGTGACTGGGTGACAGGTTCAGGCGGCGGCAGCTGAAGCCGCGATTCCGTCGAGAATATCGTGTTCGGAAGCAATCAGAACCATTTCGCGGTTCCCGCTGGCCTTTTCAAGGTAATGAAGGATGCGTTGCACAATGGCTGCGCCAGCTTGGATCACATCAACTCGTCCCGGATGCATGAAGCCCAGTGCCGCGCGCTCTTCCCGGCTGTAGGAAAGCATGCTGGCGGTGGCTTGGCGCATCTGGGCGAAGCTCAGCTGCGCCCCATGGATCTTTTCCGACTCGTACTGCTTCAATCCCAGGGCCTGGGCGGTGAGCGTCGTGAAAGTGCCTGCAACCATGATCACCGCGTCGACCTGCGCAACGTCAACCGATCCGGCCAAGGATTCCAAGGTGCTGTCCATGAATTCCAAGGCCTGGTCCGAACGCATTCCCGCTTGGTGGAACCGTTCGGTAACGCGCACACAACCCATGTCCAGGCTCTTGGCTGCCAACGGGCCGGTGGCATCACCGAGAACGAATTCAGTGGATCCACCACCGAGGTCGATCACCAGGCTCTTGCCGCTTTGCCCGTCCCGAACCGAAGCCGCACCGGCAAAGGACAGGGAGGCTTCTTCTTCACCGCTGATCACTTCCGGGGCGACGCCCAGGATCTTGGTGATCCGCTCGGTGAAGACCTCGCGATTCGATGCATCGCGGGCCGCCGAGGTCGCTGCGAAACGGATGGCTTCCACCCCATGCTCATCGCACAGCTTCTTGTACTCGCGAGCAGCTTCAAAGGTGCGCTCCAAGGCCTCGGGAGCGAAAGCGCCGGTAGCGTCAACGCCCTGGCCCAAGCGCACGATGCGCATGGTGCGCAGCACGTCGACCAGCTGGCCATCGGCCCCGATGTCCGCGATCAGCAGACGGATGGAGTTGGTTCCGCAGTCAATACCGGCCACGCGCATTAGGCATCATCCTGGTCAGCGCCCTGTGCGGATTCACGCACGGCACGCTTCCGGGCGCGTTCTGCGCGCTTGGCCGCTGGGTCCTGCTGTTCCTGGGTCTTCACGTGGCGCGAGCGGTCACGGCTCGGGGCCTCGGATTCGGTATCCCAAGCACCCACGCAGTAGCACTTGTCCTTGGTCCACCACTGGGCAATCCCAGCCAGCGCTTCATCACCCAGCGGGTTCACGCCCTCGCCGGCAGCCAGCGAGTGCCCTACCAGCACGTGCAAGCACTTGACGCGGGTCGGCATGCCGCCAGCGGAGACACCAGCGATTTCCGGAACGGCCCCGGTCCCCGAGCGCTGGCCAATCGCATCGCGGTTGGCCAGGTACGACTCGTGGGCAGCTACATAAGCCTGCGCCAGCTGCGCGTCCTCACCCAGGCGGTCATTCATCTCGTTCATCAACCCGGCAGCTTCCAACCGCGACACTGCCGCAGTGATCACCGGGTGCGCCAGGTAGTAGGTGGTGGGGAAGGGAATACCCGAGGAAAGGCGCGGTGCCGTGGTGGCTACCAGAGGGTTTCCGCAAACGCAGCGCGCACCGATCTCCACCACATCGCGCACCGGGCGGTTCAGCTGGCGGGACAGGGTGTCGAGGTCAGCTTCGCTGGGTACTCGTCCGGCGGCGTCAAGGGCTTCGCGGATTGGCTGTTCAGTCACGGTTATAAGTCTCTTCGTGTTTAAAGTGGTTAGTCAGTGGCAGAACGTCGAACGGAGTCGAGCAGAGCATCAACCCATGGAAGTTCCTGGCGCACCTCGAAGGTGCTTCCGTTGCCGTCGGCGGGCGTCTCTTCATCCTTAGGGCGTTCACCCACCACCATGTAGAGCTTTTCACCAGGCATTACCAAGTTTATCCGCTCGCGTGCTTGCTGCTTGATGTACAGCGGGTCATCCCAGCGCGCGATCTCTGCCTTGAGGTCATCGCGCTGCGTCTCCAGCGCTTCGATCGAGGCATTCAGCTCATTCAGCTCCGCCATCTGCGTGCGGTAGAAATTCACCGTGGGCACGAGCATCACTGCGAAGAAGGCCAGGACCACGATCAAGGCGGCGATACGGCCGGAAAACCGGTGCGCAGCAACGGGTTCGCCCTTGGGGACGTGGTTCTGGCCAGACGGCTTCTGCCCCGGCTTGCGGCGTACGGCAGCAGAGAACTTCACCCGGTCATCGCGTCGGCGTTCGTTCTGCTTTTCCTTGGCACGTTCGCGCAGCGGCACCTTCGGCTTCGGCGCGTAATTTCCTGCAAATTTTTTCGGCTCACGTGACGCATCTGACGCTGGGCGTGCCGTCGATTTCGGCTGTGCTGCAACGCTTCTGGGCTTCTGCGCAGCGGGAGCGGCCTTCGGTGGGCGCGGCGTTGCAGGAGTTTGCCTGGCCTGCGCTTGTGGCCTGACGATGCGCAGAGCGTCGGTAGGCGGTTCAGCTTCGGAACCTGCGCCGTCATGTTTCGTCTGGTCAACCGGGGTTATTACGGCTTCTTCGGCCGGATCCGGAGTATTACGGCGAGGCATTCGCGGTGGTCGCTGAGCCATACTCCCCCAATTCCCGTGGTGCTTTTCTTGCGGTGTTGCCGTGGACTTGGCAAGATAATTCCATTAAATAACGAAAAGCCCGCCGGTATCCACTACCGACGAGCTTATTCGCTATTACTGAAAATTAGCTGTTGAAACGCGGGAACGCGCTACGGCCAGCGTAGACCGCCGAGGCGCCCAGGTCTTCTTCGATACGCAGCAGCTGATTGTACTTGGCTACGCGCTCGGAGCGAGCTGGTGCACCGGTCTTGATCTGCCCGGCGTTGGTTGCCACGCAGATGTCAGCGATGGTGACATCTTCGGTTTCACCCGAACGGTGCGAGGTGATGGTGGTGTACCCGGCACGCTGCGCCATGGTCACTGCATCGATGGTTTCGGTCAGGGTGCCGATCTGGTTGACCTTCACCAGCAGCGAGTTGGCGGTGCCCTTGGCGATGCCGTCGGCCAGGCGCTGCGGGTTGGTGACGAACAGGTCGTCGCCTACCAGCTGCACCTTGTCGCCAATGGCGTCGGTCAGGGTCTTCCAGCCATCCCAGTCGTCTTCATCCAGTGGATCCTCGATCGAAACCAATGGGAAGTCGGCCACCAGGCCAGCGTAGTAGTCGCTCATTTCCTGGGCGGAGAGCGCCTGGCCCTCGAACTGGTAAGCGCCGTTCTCGTAGAACTCGGAGGAAGCGACATCCAGCGCCAGGGCGATGTCTTCGCCCGGGGTGTAGCCAGCGCGCTTGATCGCTTCGGTGATCAGTTCCAGAGCCGCGCGGTTGCTTGGCAGGTTCGGAGCGAAACCGCCCTCGTCGCCCAGGCCGGTGGAGAGGTTCTTCTCCTTCAGCACGGACTTGAGGTTGTGGTAGACCTCGACGCCCCAGCGCAGGCCCTCGGAGAAGGTCGGCGCGCCGAGCGGGGCGATCATGAATTCCTGGATGTCCACGTCGGAGTCGGCGTGGGAGCCGCCGTTGAGGATGTTCATCAGTGGCACTGGCAGTACGTGCGCGTTAGGGCCGCCCAGGTACTTGAACAGTGGCAGGTTGGCGCTCACTGCAGCGGCGTTGGCCACTGCCAGGGAGACGCCGAGGATGGCGTTTGCACCCAGCTTGGACTTGTTGGCAGTGCCGTCCAGTTCGATCATGGTGGCATCGATGGCGCGCTGGTCGGTGGCGTCAAGGCCCTCCAGCTCGTCGGCGATTTCGTCGATGACGGACTCTACAGCACCCAGTACGCCCTTGCCGAGGTACCGGTCTTTGTCGCCGTCGCGACGCTCAGCTGCTTCGAAAGCGCCGGTGGATGCACCGGAAGGAACAGCAGCACGGCCATGCGAGCCGTCGGATAGCAGGACCTCGACCTCGACGGTCGGATTGCCGCGGGAATCAAGGATTTCGCGCGCGTGAATGGCGTCAATCAATGCCATGAGTATGGACTCCTTGTAGAAAAGGGGTGGTCTTGGGGCAGGTCAACCAGCGGTCGCTGATAAGACCGTCGGCGCCATTGCCTGTCTCTAGCCTAGCGCTTCGAAGGTGATTTGGGCGATGTTGTTGCGCCAGTTTCCGCGCCGTATTGCTGGCCCAGGGCCGCACGCAGCACCGATTCGGCATCCAGGCCCAGCTCCTCGGCCCTCGCTGACAGGGCCATTAATTCCTTGGCCAGGGAGAACTCGTCGACGATTCGTTCACGGATCTGCTCGGTGACTAGCCCGGCCGCGGGCTGTGCCGATCCTGCTCTGGCATGGCGATCAAGCAATTTCTGCGCGAGCGCTAGGGACGGCAGCCCAGCGGGCAGTCCCGCGTTCTTCCGCTTCTTCGGCTGGCCGGCGCGTTCGGCCTGCTTCGCCGCATCCCACACGCGGATAATCTCATCCACATCCGTGATGACGTCCTGGCGGACCTGGCCCTGCTCGTCGAAAATATGCCGGTTGCGGCGCAATAGCTTCGCATTCAGCGTTTCGGCGACATCTTCCAGGCCGAAATGGTCTTGCTCCTCGGCGATCAGCGAATGCAGCAGGATCTGGAAGAACAAGTCCCCCAGCTCCTCCTTCAACAGGGCTGGGTTCCGTTCGGCGATGGCGTCCAGTACCTCATAGCTTTCCTCAATGAGGTAGGTGCGCAGCGACTCGTGAGTCAGCGCGCCAGTCCAGGCGCATCTGCTGCGAAGGGCCCGTACGGTGGCGTTGAGCTGCTCTAGCTGCGTTCTGTTCTCCGGCATAGGAACATGCTATCGAAGCGGGCTTTCAGCCTGCGGCCAAGGAGCTGCCCATTGCTGCCCATTCGGGCTAGCATGGCCGTAGTTCATCCCGACGACGCGAAGGATTGCCAATGACCGTCCAAGACACCGCCCAGCTGGAATTCCTGGATCAGCTTCCAGCCAAACTCTTCATCGGCGGCCGGTGGGTTGAGGGGCGCTCCGAGCGCATCCTGCGCACTGCCAACCCTTTTGATGACTCGCTCCTGGCCGAGATCCGCCAGGCGTCGACCGACGACGTCGACGACGCCTATGGCGCTGCCGCCGCTGCGCAGCCAGGCTGGGCGGCGCTCTCCCCCGGCAAGCGCACGAAGGTCTTGAACCAGGCCGCCGACTACCTGCAGTCGAACTTCGAGGGCATCCTGGCGCTGTTGACCGCCGAATCCGGTTCCACGCAGTTGAAGGCGAACATCGAACTGGGCGGCACCATCGCTGCCATCCGCGAAGCAGCCACCTTCCCCACCCGCGTGCACGGCAAGATCCTGCTCTCCAATGCCGAGGGCAAAGAGAACCGGGTCTACCGCGAACCAGTCGGCGTGGTGGGCGTCATCAGCCCGTGGAACTTCCCGCTGCTGCTGTCGGCCCGGTCCGTAGCGCCCGCCCTGGCCCTGGGCAACGCGGTGGTGCTCAAACCCGCCTCGGATACCCCGCTGGTGGGAGCCCTGGTCCTGGCCAAGGCTTTCGCCGAGGCTGGCCTGCCAGATGGCGTGCTGAACGCAGTGGTTGGGTCCGGTTCGGAAATCGGCGACTACTTCGTGGCGCATCGGACCCCGTCGCTGGTTTCGTTCACCGGTTCGACTCCGGTGGGCAAGAACGTCGGGAAACTCGCGGTCAGCGGCGAGCACATGAAACGCGTGGCGCTGGAGCTTGGCGGCAACGCGCCATTCGTCGTGCTCGAAGACGCTGACCTTGACGAAGCAGCGAAAGCCGCGACCCTGGGCAAGTTCTTGCACCAGGGGCAGATCTGCATGGCCATCAACCGCATCATCGTCCAGGCTCCGGTCTACGAGGCCTTCATCGAGAAGTTCATCGAGCAGGTCGGCAAGCTCGGCTATGGCGATGCCGCCGATCCAGCCAACCTCGTAGGACCGATCATCAATGACGCCCAGTTGGCGTCGGTGAGCGGCAAGATCAAGACCGCGCGTGGCCAGGGCGCCCGCGAAGTCCTGGCAGGTTCGATCACAGGCCGTGTGGTCTCTCCCCACGTCTTCGCAGATGTCACCAGCGGCATGGAACTGTTCCGCGAGGAGATCTTCGGCCCGGTCGTGGGCATCGCCAAGGCCGACTCCGAAGAGCATGCGCTGGAACTGGCCAATGACACCGAATTCGGCTTGTCCTCGGCCGTTTTCACGCAAAACCTGGAGAAGGGCGTCGCCTTTGCCCGCGGCATCAAGGCCGGGATGACTCACGTCAATGACATCACCGTCAATGATGAACCGCATGTGATGTTCGGTGGCGAGAAGAATTCGGGTCTGGGCCGTTTCAACGGCGAGTGGGCTATCGAGGAATTCACCACCGATCACTGGGTCGGCGTGCAGTCCACCAAGAAGCAGTACCCGTTCTAGGAACCACCTGCCCTTGGAACCAGCGAAGCCGCCCCTTGCTTGGGCAAGGGGCGGCTTCGGTGGTTGCCTGGCGGCTGGGTCCTGGAACTAGTCGGCGACGTTTTCGTATTCGTCTTCGTCGTAGTCCTCGTCATCCAGCAGGTTGTCGTAGTAGTCGTTGATGTACTCAACGAGCAGCTCGCGCATTTCCAGCGGGACGAAGGCAGCTTCGGCGGCGTTCAGCGTCAGATCCAGCAGATCTTCCAAGTCGTAGTCGAAGGCTTCTACCAGCAATTCGAACTCGTCGGACAAGGTGGTGCCGGACATCAGGCGGTTATCCGGCGAGATGGTGACATTGAAACCGGTCTGGACCAGCAGGTCGATCGGGTGGTTCCCGATGCCTTCGCCGAATTTGGAGGTAGCACCGGTCTGCAGGTTCGAGGACGGGCAGACTTCCAGCGGGATGCCGCGTTCGCGGACCCAGTTCGCTACCGGGCCCAGCGATACCAGGCCGGTATCGTCGCTGAGTTCTTCGCCGTTCTCGTCGATAGCTCCGAACTCGATCTCGATGTCCTCGGCTACGCGGACTCCGTGGCCCAGGCGCTGGGCGCGGCCGATCAGGATGGCTTCCTTGATGGAATCCAGGCCGGCTGCTTCGCCAGCGTGCACGGTGGTTGGGAAGAGGTTCTCGGCCAGCAGGTCGAAAGCTTCCTTCATTACCGATGGCGGGAAGCCATCTTCAGCACCGGCGATATCGAAACCGACGACGCCGCGACCACGGTGGCGCAGGGCCAGCTTGGCGATTTCCACGCCTTGGTCGCTGTGGCGCATGGCGGTAACGATCTGGCCGATCTGCATCGGGTGGCCCTCGGCGTTGAGCTGCTCGCAGGCCTGGTCCAGGCCTTCCTGGATGGCGTCGACGACGTCGTCCAGGCTCAAGCCTTCGCGGCGGTGCTGCTCTGGTGCATAGCGGACTTCGCCGTAGATGACACCGTCTTCAGCGAGGTCCTCTACGAATTCGCGGGCAACGCGGATCAGCGCATCTCGGGTCTGCATGACCGCGACGGTGTGCTCGAAGGTTTCCAGGTAGCGTGGCAGCGAGCCGGAGTCGGCTGATTCACGGAACCATTCGCCCAAAGCTTCTGCTTCGGTCTCTGGCAGCTCGTGTCCAATCTCGGCGGCCAGCTCGATGATCGTCTGAGGGCGCAAACCACCGTCGAGGTGGTCATGGAGCGAAACTTTAGGCAGATCCCGGAAATCGAATTCGGGATCGTAGTCAGTATGAATCATTTCTTCAGTCACACCACTGAGCCTAGTCGCATTTTCGCGGAACTGACAGCTCCAACGGGTAAAGATCTGCGAGCCACTATGTGACCCTGATCAATACGGGAGGTTAACCCTCGTCAGGGGTTGGCGGGACGGTCTGCCTGGCTGGTTGCACCGGGTGCCCTTCGCGCTTCGCCGCGCGCCGATGCAGGCGATCCAGCACCCAGCTGACGATCCGGTCGATGACGAATCCGAGCACTACGGCGATGACAATGGAAACTGCAATGCCCAGCAGCTTGTTGTCGTGCATCCAGTTGCCGGCCAGCGCACCGATGCTGACGGAGTAGGCAGCCCAGGTCAGTACGCCGATGGTGTCGAAGAGGGTGAAGCGCTTGTGGCTGAATCCGGTGGCGCCCGCGGTCAGGTTCACGGCCACTCGGCCAATCGGGATGTATCGGGCCGTGAAAATCAGCAGAGCGCCCGAGGTTTCAAGTTTCTTCTCGGCATAGTTCAGCACCCGCTGCGCGCGTTGCCCGCGCATCCACTTGAACCCCCTGGATCCGATCTTGCGTCCGATGGCGTACGTGATCTGGTCGCCGAGCAAGGCACCGCCGGCACCGAGCAAGCCGATCAGGACAAGGTTGGGAACACCGGTGTGGACGCCGACCGCGGCCAGTGAAACCAAAAATGATTCACTCGGGACGAGGGGGAAAATCGCATCGATCATGCAGAACAGAAACAATAACGGCAGGATCCACCATGCGCTAGCGGCCTGCGTGATTGCCTCATTGACTAATTCCATGCGTGCCTACATCTACTTTCCCAAGGCGCTCCATGCGCTGAATGTCTCTCCATTTTCGCTCGAGAACTCACCTGCGCGCATCCTGCTTACGTTGCGTTGTGGACAATTCCCATCTGCTACCCAGGTAGGAGTTAACTGACTAACGTTTGACTACGCCGTTATTGTTCCCGGGAACTTTCTGGGAACTTCCACTGCGGCAGCTGGCCTGGGGACCGCAAGGATGCCAGCCCATCGATACCGCGACTTCGAAGACGAACGGACCTGCAGGGCCCTCCGGAAAAGAAAAGCCCAGCTGCTGCAGGCAGCGAGGCCGGGGAAGAGCACTCGCAGGGCGACCAGGCTCCCGATATTTCTGGAGCGGGGCACTGATTGCCAGCGGATAGGTCGCCGGCAAGCGAAAGAGCCGGGAAACACGGCAACGTGTTTCCCGGCTCCTTGAGCGCCCATCCGGATTCGGCTACTTGGCAGCGATGCGGTCCAGGATCAGGCGGGTGTCCGGACGGTCATCGGCCGAACCGATCATGATGGCGCGCTGGACCAGCTCGATGGCACGCTCCATCTTGGCCGGGGTGTCGGTCAGCAAGGTGGCAATCGGCTCGCCACGGCGAACCAAGGCACCTGGCTTCACGTGCATGCGCACGCCGGCGCCGGCCTGGACGCTGTCTTCCTTGCGGGCACGTCCTGCGCCCAGGGTCCACGCGGCCAGGCCGATGTCCATCGCGTCGAGCTTGATCAGCACGCCCTCGGCGGGCGCCACCACGGTGTGCGATTCCTTGGCTACCGGCAGCTTGGCATCCGGATCGCCGCCCTGGGCCGCGATCATCTTGCGCCAGATGTCCATGGCCTTGCCGTTCTTCAGCGCACCGGGGACATCCGCATCCTTGATGCCTGCCCCGGCAAGCATCTCGGTGGCCAGGGCCACGGTCAGCTCCACGACGTCCTCTGGTCCGCCGCCGGCCAGGACCTCAACGGATTCCTCGACCTCGATGGCGTTGCCGGCGGTCAGGCCCAGCGGGGTTTCCATGTTGGTCAGCAGCGCCACGGTGTTCACCGACGCATCGGTGCCCAGGTTCACCATCGTCTCGGCCAGTTCGCGGGCCATGGCCTCGTCCTTCATGAACGCGCCGGAGCCGACCTTCACATCCAGCACCAGGGTGCCGGTGCCTTCGGCGATCTTCTTGCTCATGATCGAGGACGCGATCAGCGGGATGGCTTCCACAGTGGCGGTGACATCGCGCAGGGCATAGAGCTTCTTGTCCGCCGGAGCCAGTCCGGTGCCGGCGGCGCAGATGACCGCGCCGACGTTGGACAGCTGGGAGAACAGCGCTTCGTTGGACAGATCCGCCTTCCAGCCGGGAATGGCTTCGAGCTTGTCCAGGGTGCCGCCGGTGTGGCCCAGCCCGCGGCCCGAGAGCTGCGGGACGGCCACGCCGAAGCTGGCGACCAGCGGAGCCAGCGGCAAGGTGATCTTGTCCCCCACGCCGCCGGTGGAGTGCTTGTCGGTGGTGGCCAGCTTCTTGCCCGACGGGTCGGTGAGGGCAGAGAAGTCCATGCGTTCCCCGGAGTTGATCATCGCGGTGGTCCAGCGCGAGATCTCGTTGCGGTTCATGCCCTGGAAGTAGATGGCCATGTTCAGCGCGGACATCTGCTCTTCGGCGATGACCCCGCGGGTGTAGGCGTCGATGGTCCAGTCGATCATCTCGTTGCTCAGTTCGCCGCCATCGCGCTTGGCGCGGATGACTTCGACGGCACTGAATTGCTCGGTAGCCATATCAGGCACCTTCCATTCTGCTGTTGGCCGGTGTGCTCCGGCGCTAGAAGTTGAGATTCTGCGGCCCGAACGCGTCAGGCAAGAGGTCATCGATTCCCACGATGCCGCGGGCTGTCTTGATCAGCAGCTGCGCCCCGCGGTGTTCGAAAAGCAGCTGGCGGCACCGGCCGCACGGGGTAATCAGTTCGAGCTCGCCCTCGCGCAGCTGGCCGAAGCACAGGAAGTATTCCATGGTGCCCCCGCCGGTGGCGAAGAGCTGGCCCACCATGGCGCATTCAGCGCACAGGGTGACCCCGTAGGCGGCGTTCTCGATGTTGCACCCGGAAATCAGGCGGCCGTCGCTGGTCAGTGCCGCGGCACCCACCCGGAACTCGGAGTAGGGCGCGTAGGCCTGGGACAGCGCGGCCGCAGCCGCAGCTTCGAGCTGCGGCCACGGCGCGTTGTTGCTATTCATGGGAAATCGCTATTCCTTCACGTAGGGTTCGCCCGCAGCTGCCGGTCCGCGCGAACGCCCCACCAATCCGGCCACCGCGAAGATGGTCACCAGGTAAGGCATCATGGCCATGAACTGGCTTGGTACCGGGGTGCCGATGATCGTCAGGATCACCTGCAAGTTATCGGCGAAGCCGAAGAGCAGGGCGGCCAGGAAAGCGCCGATCGGGTTCCACCGGCCGAAGATGACTGCGGCCAGCGCGATGAAGCCGCGGCCGCCGGAGATTTCCTTGGTGAAGGAGTCGATGGCCACCAGGGTGAAGAAGGAACCGCCGATGCCGGCCACGATGCCGCCGAGGGTGACATTCCAGAAGCGGATCGCGTTGACCTTGATGCCCAGGGTATCGGCTGCCTTCGGATGCTCGCCCACGGCGCGCACGCGCAGGCCCCACTTGGTCTTGAACAGGCCGAACCAGACCAGGAAGACGGCCAGGTACATCAGGTAGCCGATCACCGACTGCTTGAACAGGATCGGGCCAATGACCGGGATCGAGGAGAGCAGCGGGATTTCAATGACCGGCAGGTGCGCTGGCGAGTTGAAGCGCTCCGGGTCCTCCTGCATCACGGTGGTGAACAGGAAGCCGGTGATGCCCGAAACCAGCACGTTCAGGACCACGCCGACGATGATCTGGTTGACCACGTACTTGATGGAGAAGACCGCCAGGACCAGCGAGACCATGGCGCCGGCCAGGCCGGCGGCAACCAGGCCCGCGAAGGCGCTCTGGGTCAGCGAGGCGACCAGTGCCGCGGTGAAAGCACCGCCCAGCAGCTGGCCCTCGATGGCGATGTTGACCACGCCGGCACGCTCGCACAGCACGCCCGAAAGCGAACCGAAGACCAGCGGCACGGCCAGCACCACGCCACCGGCCAGCAGGCTGGCCAGCGAAATGCTGTTGATGTTGGCGCCGGAAACCACCCAGATCAGGAAGCCCAGCACGAACAGGACCGCCGCGATGGCGACCATCCAGGTGGCCAGGATCCTGCCCTGCTTGCGCTGCATCCACGCGTAGGCGGCAATGGCCAGCAGCAGCACGCCGAACACGATGTTGGTGATGCGGCCCGGGAAGACCAGTTCGGGCAGCTCGAAGGCGTCGCCGGCGCTGTTCAGCGTGAAGTGGGCGGCTTGGTCGTTGCCCAGCAGGCCGAAGCTGAAGAAGACGATCACTGCGATCACCGAGAGGATGATCGGGGTCTTCTTGCTCGGCAGGACGTTGATTGCCGGCTGCAAGGTGGAAGAGGTCACTTGGCACCTGCCTTAGTAGGTTCGAGCTTGGAGCTGCGCTTCTTCTTGCGGTTCATGCCGAAGATGGCCTTGACCAGCGGCGGAGCGGCAATGAACAGCACGATCAGCGACTGCACCACCGAAACGATGTCGATCGGGGTGCCGGTGGTGATCTGCATGTTCACCGCACCGGCCTGGAACGCTCCGAAGAGCAGGCCGGCGAAGAAGGTGCCCCACGGGGTGGAGCGGCCCAGCAACGCCACGGTGATCGCGTCGAAGCCCAGCGAGCCGGCGATGCCGCCGGTGAGCACCTTTTCGGTGCCTGCCACCTGTGCCACGCCTGCGGCACCGGCCAACGCGCCAGCCAGCGCCATCGCGATGATGGTGGTGCGGGCCACGTTGATGCCGGCGGTCTGCGCGGCTTCCGGGTTGTGGCCCACGGCGCGGAATTCGAAGCCCACGGTGGAGCGCTTGAACATCCAGGACACGGCCAGCACCAGCAGCACCGCCATCACGAAGCCCAGGTGCAAACGCGAACCGGGGATCGCCGGGAAGATGGCCGAGCTGTCCAGGATCGGCGAGATCGGGTTGGTCTCGCCGGGACGGCGGAACCCCTGGGTGTTCATCAGGAAGTCGATCAGGTACACGGCCACGTAGTTGAACATGATCGTGAGGATCACTTCGTGGGCGCCGGTCTTGGCCTTGAGCAGGCCGACCAGGCCGCCCCAGATCGCGCCGCCGAGCAGGCCGAAGACGATCACCAGCAGCAGGTGCAGGCCGATGGGCAGGTGCCAGGCGAAGCCGATGTAGGCGGCCAGCACCGAGCCGATGATGATCTGGCCCTGGGCACCGATGTTGAACAGGCCGGCGCGGAATGCCACGGCCACGCCCAAGCCGGCGCAGATCAGCGGGGTGGAGACGGTCAGGGTCTCCAGGAACGGCTTGAACCCCTGCGAGGAGTTGTAGATCGAGCCGTTGAACAGCGCCACATAGCTTTCGGTGGCCGCACGCCAGAATTCGCCGAAGAAGGCCGAAGGCTGGGCGAAGAGGTAGCCGGCCGTTTCGCCCACCTTCTCATCGGTGACCGCAATCAGCAGGCCGCCGATGACCAGTGCGACGATGACGCCGAGGACCGAGACCAGGCCTGGTCCCTGGGTGATTTGGCGCAAGAGGTCATTGCCCGGCTTGCCGGAGCCGGGAACCACAGGTGCTTTCTCGCTCACTGCGCTTCTCCTTCCTGGTTGTCATGCTCGCTAGCTGGCTGGGCTTCAACCGGCTCGTTCTCCGCCTTCGCGAATTCGGCCTGGGCCAGGGCTTCTTCCTGCGAAACGCCGGCCATCATCAAGCCCAGCACCTCGCGGGAGGTGTCGCCCGGCACGATGCCGTTGATCCTGCCCTTGTAGAGCACGGCAATGCGGTCGGCCAATTCCATGACCTCGTCCAGCTCGGTGGAAACGATCATCACCGGGGTGCCCTTGTCGCGTTCGGCCACGATGCGGCGGTGCAGGAACTCGATGGAGCCCACATCCACGCCGCGGGTCGGCTGCGAAGCGATGAACAGCTTCAAATCGCGGCTCAACTCGCGGGCCATCACGACCTTCTGCTGGTTGCCGCCCGAGAGGCTGGAGGCAGGGTTCAGCGGATTATCGGTACGCACGTCGAAGCCCTGGATCTGCTGCGCGGCGTTCTTCTTGATCGCCTCCAGGTTCATCGAGATGCCCTTGCCGAAGGGCGGGCGGTCGTAGAGGTCCAGCACCAGGTTCTCCTCGATGGAGAACTGGGTGACCAGGCCGTGCACCGAACGGTCTTCGGGAACGAAGCCGAGGCCCGAGCGCAGGATCTGCTTGACCGACTTGCCAACCAGCTCTTGGCCGGCGAGCTTGACCGAGCCGCCCGTCACCGGCTGGGTGCCCAGGATCGCTTCGGTCAGTTCGGTCTGGCCGTTGCCCTGCACGCCGGCGATCGCCAGGATCTCGCCTGCATGGATATCCAAGGTGACCGAGTCCAGCGTGGTGGTGCCCGCCGGGTCGACGACCGTCAGGTCCTTGACCTGCAGTACCGCCGGCCCGGGAGTGGCTGCCGCCTTGTTCAGGTTCAGTTCCACGGCGCGGCCGACCATGAGGTTGGCCAGCTCGGTGGTGGAGGATTCCGGGGAGACCGAATCGATGACCTGGCCGCGGCGGATCACGGTGATCACATCGGAGACGGCGCGCACTTCGCGCAGCTTGTGCGAGATGAAGACGATGGAGGTGCCGTTGGCCTTGAGCTGGCGCATGATGTCCAGCAGCTCGTCGGTTTCCTGCGGGGTCAGCACCGCGGTCGGCTCATCGAGGATCAGGATCTTGGCCTCGCGCACCAGGGCCTTGATGATCTCGACACGCTGCTGCACGCCAACGGGCAGGTCTTCGACGACCGCGTCCGGGTCCACGTCGAAGCCGTAGCGGTCGGAGATCTCGCGGATCTTCTTGCGGGTGACCTGCAGGTCAAGCACGCCGCCAGCCTTGGTGGTTTCTGCGCCGAGGGCAATATTCTCTGCCACGGTGAAGACCGGGACCAGCATGAAGTGCTGGTGCACCATGCCGATGCCCGAGGCCATGGCGTCGCCCGGTCCGGAGAACTCGACGGGCTTCCCGTCCAGCAAAATTTGGCCCTCGGTCGGCTGGTACAGCCCGTAGAGCACGTTCATAAGCGTGGACTTTCCAGCACCGTTTTCGCCGAGCAGACAGTGAATCTGGGCGTCATCGACCGTCAGGTCGATATCTTTGTTGGCGTAGAAAGAACCGAAGGCTTTCGAGATTCCTCGTAGTTCGAGTTTCACGATTCCACCATCTTCATTGTTCGTTTGGCGAGGTTCTTGCTTGCAGGTTGTTTTGGCCCTTAGGCAGGCATAAAGCGCGTCACCTGCCCACCGCTGTATTGCGGCGAGCGGTGACGCGCTCCATGGCTGGTTTGCCTAGACCTACTTGGGGCTGGAGGCCGATTCGATCTCCAGCTCACCGGAGATGATCTGCTGCTTCAGGGCATCGATCTCCTTCTTGGTGTCTTCGCCGATTTCCTCATCGAAGTTGTGGAACGGTGCCAGTGCAACGCCCTCGTTCTCCAAGGTGCCCACGTACGGGGTCGAGTCGAACTTGCCCTCGGCGTCGGTGCGGATGACATCTTCGACTGCGGTGTCCATGGTCTTCACGACCGAGGTCAGCATGACGTCCTTGTAGTCAGGAGCGGTCAGGAAGCCGTCGGAGTCGACCCACACGAGCTTGGCTTCTTTGCCGCCGTCGTTGGCCTCGACTACTGCAGCGCCAGCGCCCTTGCCCACTGGGCCGGCGACAGGCATGACAACGTCAGCGCCGGAAGCGATGAAGTTCTTGGTGATCTGCTTGCCCTTATCCTGCTTCTCGAAGTCGCCGGAGAAGGTGCCGTCCTGCTTCTTCTTGTCCCAGCCCAGCAGCTTGACGTCCTTGCCCTTGTCTTCGTTGAACTTGGCCACGCCGTCAGCGAAGCCGTCCATGAAGATGGTGACGGTAGGGATCTTGATGCCGCCGAAGGTGGCAACGGTGCCGGTCTTCGAAGCGGCAGCTGCTGCGTAGCCTGCCAGGTAGGCAGCCTGGGCCGTGTCGTAGATGATCGGCTTGACGTTCTCGATCGGCTTCTCGTACTGGAAGTCGACGATGGCGAAGTTCTTGTCCGGGTTGGCCGCGGCAGCCTCAGCGGTTGCGTCGCCCAGCAGGAAGCCGATGGTGACGGTCAGGTCGCAGCCTGCGTTGACCATGCCGTTGAGGTTGGTCGCGAAGTCGGCGTTCGACTTGGATTCGGCATCCTTGGTCTGGATGCCCAGGTCCTTCTCGGCGTTCTTCAAGCCGCGGAAGGAAGATTCGTTGAAGGACTGGTCGTCGAATCCACCGGAGTCGGACACAATGCAGCCGACGTAGTCCGGGAACTGGCCAGCCGAGCTGGTCTCTTCCGGTGCAGCGCCGCAGGCGCTCAAAGCTAATGCCGAGATGCCGAGCATGGCTGCAGCCATACCGGTCTTGCGCGATACGAAGCGCATCTGTTCCTCCAAAGAATCTTGCGAGATAATGCGGGAGGCAAGACACCTGACCCTCGTGCAAGGCTTCATTGCCTAGGCCTTACTCGAGCACACCAAAAGTCATAGCATTCCCATCGTTTCCATAGCCTATCGGAGATATGTCACAGGTAAAGACGATAAAGATTACAAACAGATAACTTACGGGCCACAAAACGGCAAGCGCTTAACGCCAACGCCCAAGTCACTGACCGAATTGTTAAAGCGTCAAAGAAATGTTAAAAACTTTCGGGTTTGATGTGGCCAACGCCCTATTTGGCGTTTGCCTCGCGCACGGCCTGCATGGCGGCGGCCGCCATGATGCGAACCCCCACGCCAATGCACGATTCGTCGGGGATATAGTCCCCGCGGTGCAGGTCATAGGTTTTGCCGCCCGGGGTGCGGGTTCCCAGCCGCAGCATCGCACCGGAAACCTTCTGCGTCATCCACGCGAAGTCCTCCCCGCCCATGGACTGCGGAGTCAGCTCGATGGCTTCGGCTCCGAACTCGCGGCGCGCGGCGTCCTCGATCAATGCGGTCTCCGCCGGAGCGTTGACCACCGGAGGCACTCCCCGGGTGTGCTGCAGCTTGATTTCCACTCCGTAGGGAGCGGCGATCTGGCGCACGGCCTGGTCCAGCAGCTCACCGGCCTCGTACCAGACATCGCCGTCCAGGCAGCGCATGGTGCCGGCCAGGTATCCGGTGGCGGGGATCGCGTTCGGCACGCTGCCGGCGTGGATCTGGCCCCAGACCACCGAGACGGCCGAGCGCACATCGACCTTGCGCCCGAGCACGGCCGGGACCTGGGTGGCGATCTGGCTCATCGCGAAAACGATGTCTTCGGTCAGGTGCGGGCGCGAGGTGTGCCCGCCCCGGCCGTTGACCTCGATGCGGATGGTGTCGCTGGCCGAGGTGATCGCACCGATGCGGGTGCCGATATGCCCGGCGTCGATCCGCGGGTCGCAATGCAGCGCGAGCACCCGCGGCACGCCATCGAGCAAGCCCTGCTCGATCACCGACAGCGCCCCGCCGGGAAGCTTCTCCTCGGCGGGCTGGAAGATCACCCGCACGCAGCCATCGAGCTTGCCGGCGGCATGGATCCTGCCCAGGGCCAAAGCCACGCCGATCATCACGGTGGTGTGGATGTCGTGGCCACAGGCGTGCGCCACGCCCTGGGTCATCGAGGCGAAGTCCAGGTTGGTTTCCTCCACCACCGGCAGCGCGTCGATGTCGGCACGGAAGGCGATGCGGATGGGCCCTTCGCCAATGTCCACGAAGGCGCCGGTGTCGGCCATTTTCTGCGGCGCCAGCCCGGCAGCACGCAGGGTTTCGAGAATCCGCTCGGTGGTTTGGTGCTCAGCAAAGGACAGCTCCGGGTTGCGATGCAGTTCCCTGCGGAAGCCGATCAGCTGGTCGATCAGCGGCTCGGTGAAGTCGCTGACGGAAGCCGGATTGCCATTTTCATTCACGGTGGACACCTTTTGAAGATACTCGGCACGGTGCAGAAAATGACAGTTTTCCGTAATGTTCGGGCGCATTGCGCAACATCAGGCAAGGGAAACGGGGCGCGCCGACCCGTTGCCGGCCAGCTCGCCCCGTTCGCAATCCTGCTGTGCTAAAGCACCTCGGTAGCGCCGTCGGCCTTCAAGGCCTCCACGGTCTGCTTGACCTTCTGCGCATGCTCCTTGGTGGTCACCAGCAACGCGTCGGCGGTATCCACCACGACCACATCCTCGATCCCGACCAGGGCCACCACGCGCGGGCGGTCCGAATAGACCACGCCGGTAGCGCTGTCGGCATACACGCGCACCGACTCGCCGCCCAGGTTGATGATGCCCTCCTCGGCACTGGCCTTGTTCAAGCGGCCGATCGCGGCGAAGTCGCCCACGTCGTCCCAGTTGAAAACGCCCGGGATCACCGCGACGTCGCCGGCCGCGGCGGCCGGCTCGGCCACCGCATAGTCAATGGCGATCTTCGGCAGATCGGCCCAGACTTCGCGCATCACGGTTTCGCGCTGATCGGTTTCCCAGGCATCGGCGATCTTCATCAGGCCCGTGTACAGCGCCGGCTCGTTGGCTTCCAGGTGCTTGAGCATCAGGCTCACCGGCGCGACGAACATGCCGGCATTCCACAGGAACCCGCCCGAGGCCAGGTACTTGCGGGCGGTGTCCTCATCGGGCTTCTCCACGAACTGCACCACGCCGCGCGCCGACGGCGCATTGGGCACCTCCAGCGGCTGGCCGGTCTGGATGTAGCCGAAACCGGTGGAAGGGTGCGTCGGGTGGATGCCGATGGTCACGATCTTGCCGGTCGCAGCGGTGTGGATCGCTTCGCTCAGCGCGGCCTGGAACACCTCAACCGGCTCGATGACCTGGTCCGCGGCGAAGGAGCCCATGATGATGCTCGGGTCGCGGCGGTACAGGATCGCGGCGGCCAGGCCGATGGCGGCGGCCGAGTCGCGCGGCTCCGGCTCAAGCACCAGGTCCTCGTCGCACAGCTCGGGCAACTGGGACACTACGGCTCCGCGGTGCGCACGCCCGGTGACCACCATGATCCGTTCGCCGGCCAGCGGGACCAGGCGGTCATAGGTGGCGCGGATCAGCGTGGATCCGGATCCGGTCAGATCGTGCAAAAACTTCGGAGCGGAAGCCCTGGAGAGGGGCCACAATCGGGTGCCGACGCCGCCGGCGGGGATCACGCCGTGGAATCGGGCTAATAGGTCTGCATTCACGCCTTCCAGACTAATTCATTCGGTGGATAATCCTGTCCATTGAAACCTGTGCAACAGATTAAATACGAAAACATCGCATGAGGTATTACGGGCGGGATTTCGGCCTTTTAGCGCATAATTACCCCTTTTCGGTGAACATGCTCACAGGAACGAGACACGAAATAGATTGGAGCTAGCCAAGTGGTTTAGACTCGCACAAGGAACGCTCGCACAAGTGCGTCAAATCTCATTGTGTGCAATATACACATGCGCCGTTGCGAGCCTTGGAGGTTTAGTTCAGTGTCGAAGACTTCGTCAGGCACCCTATACCGCGGCCATGAAGGCATGTGGTCCTGGGTGGGACACCGAGTCACCGGTGTCGTTATTTTTCTTTATCTGCTGGTGCACGTGCTCGATACGGCCATGGTCCGTGTCGATGCCGGCGCCTACGACGCAATCATTAGCACCTACCAGACCCCGTGGATGGCACTTGGTGAAACCGGTCTGGTTGCAGCAATCCTCTTCCACGCATTCAACGGTCTGCGCTTGATCCTGGTCGACTTCTGGAAGCAGGGTACCAAGTACCAGCGCCAGTTGCTCTGGGGCGTATTGATCCTCTGGGTCATCGTCTTTGCGGGCTTCGCCATCCGTCACCTGTCGATCGCATTTGGGAGCCACTAAGCCATGAGCGTTTCTATTCCTGCTCCTCGCAGCCAGCGCATTGATCCAAAGTACAAGCGCGGACCAAAGTCCCGCGGAAGCTTCGAAATGCTGGCATGGCTGTTCATGCGCCTCTCCGGCGTCGTGCTGATCGTCCTGATCTTCGGCCACCTGATCTCCAACCTGATGGTCGGCGAAGGCATCTCCGGCATCAGCTTCGGCTTCGTGGCCGGCAAGTGGGCCTCGCCGCTGTGGCAGTTCTGGGATCTGGCCATGCTGTGGCTGGCCATGCTGCACGGCACCAACGGCGTGCGCACCATCATCAACGACTACGCAGAGAAGCACGCTACCCGTGCATGGCTCAAGGGCATCCTGTACGTCGCCACGATCTTCATCATCGTGCTTGGTTCCCTGGTGATCTTCACCTTCGATCCATGCGTCGCCGGCAGCCAGCTGCCGCAGTGCTAATTGGAACTCCCCTAGTTCCAGCCAATAGCCACACAGATTTTTAGAAAAGAGAGCATCAAGAATGCAGGTACATAAGTACGACGTTGTTATCGTCGGTGCCGGTGGTGCAGGCATGCGTGCAGCGATCGAATCCGGTCAGCGCGCACGCACCGCAGTGCTAACCAAGCTTTACCCAACCCGCTCGCACACCGGTGCGGCCCAGGGCGGCATGTGCGCAGCACTTGCCAACGTCGAGGAAGACAACTGGGAGTGGCACACGTTCGACACCATCAAGGGTGGCGACTACCTGGTTGACCAGGACGCAGCCGAGGTCATGGCCAAGGAAGCCATCGACGCCGTGCTGGACCTGGAGAAGATGGGCCTCCCATTCAACCGAACCCCAGAGGGCAAGATCGACCAGCGCCGCTTCGGCGGCCACACCCGCGACCACGGCAAAGCCGCCGTGCGACGCGCATGCTACGCAGCTGACCGTACGGGCCACATGATCCTGCAGACCCTGTACCAAAACTGCGTCAAGCACAACGTCGAGTTCTACAACGAGTACTACGTGCTCGACCTGCTGATGGTCGAAGAAGATGCCTACCGCGAGGACGGCACCGCCTACAAGCAGAAGCGCGTTGCCGGCGTCGTCTCCTACGACCTGGCTACCGGTGAACTGCACGTCTTCCAGGCCAAGTCGGTCATCTTCGCTTCGGGCGGCGCCGGCAAGGTCTTCAAGACCACCTCCAACGCGCACACCCTGACCGGCGACGGCATGGGCATCGCCTTCCGCTCGGGCCTGCCGCTGGAGGACATGGAGTTCTTCCAGTTCCACCCAACGGGCCTTGCAGGACTGGGCATCCTGCTCACCGAGGGTGCACGTGGCGAAGGCGCGATCCTGCGCAACTCGGATGGCGAGCGCTTCATGGAACGCTATGCGCCGACCATCAAGGACCTCGCACCACGTGACATCGTGGCCCGCGCGATGGCCAACGAAGTCCGCGAAGGCCGCGGTTGCGGCCCGAACAAGGACTACGTGCTGCTGGATCTGACCCACTTGGAACCAGAGCACATCGAATCCAAGCTGCCGGATATCACCGAGTTCGCCCGCACCTACCTGGGTGTCGAGCCATTCACCGATCCGGTGCCTGTCTACCCCACTGCGCACTACGCAATGGGTGGCGTTCCAACCAACATCAACACCGAAGTGCTGCAGGACAATGACACCGTCATTCCTGGCCTGTTCGCCGCCGGCGAGGTTGCTTGCGTATCGGTCCACGGCTCGAACCGCCTGGGCACCAACTCGCTGCTGGACATCAACGTGTTCGGCAAGCGCGCCGGCGTTGCCGCTGCCGAGTACTCCAAGACCGCCGACTTCGTCGAGCTGCCGGAGAACCCGGAAGCATTCGTCACCGCGCAGATCGACGGCGTGCTGACCGGCAACGGCACCGAGCGCGTCTCGGACCTGCGCTCGATCCTGCAGGAGACCATGGACGCCAACGTCCAGGTATTCCGCGACGAGCGTTCGCTGAAGGAAGCGCGCGACGTGATCGAGGATCTGCGCCTGCGCTACAAGAACATCAGCATCCAGGACAAGGGCAAGCGCTTCAACTTGGATCTGCTCGAAGCCATCGAGCTGGGCTTCCTGCTCGACTTGGCCGAGGTCATCACCGTTGCTGCATTGCACCGCAAGGAATCCCGCGGCGGCCACTACCGCGAGGACTTCCCAGACCGCGACGATGAGAACTTCATGAAGCACTCGATGTCCTACCGTGACGCAGAAGCCGTCACCGAGGACATCAAGGGCATCCGCATGGAGACCAAGCCAGTGGTCTTTACCCGTTACCAGCCAATGGAGCGTAAGTACTAATGAGCACCGAACTGCCAGAACCACCGTCAAAGATCGACCTGAAGCCAGGCGTTGGCGGCGGCGGAGAGATCCCGAGCTTCGACATCACCCTGCGCGTTCGCCGCTACCTGCCAGAGGCTACTGCGGACGCATACTGGGAAGATTTCAAGCTGACCATGTACGGCACCGACCGCGTGCTGGACGCCCTGCACAAGGTCAAGTGGGAGCAGGACGGCTCGCTGTCGTTCCGCCGCTCCTGCGCCCACGGCGTGTGCGGTTCCGATGCCATGCGCATCAACGGCCGCAACCGCCTGGCCTGCAAGACCCTGCTCAAGGACCTGGACACCTCCAAGCCGATCACCGTTGAAGCCATCAAGGGCCTGCCTCTTGAAAAGGACCTCATCGTCGACATGGAACCGTTCTTCCAGTCCTACCGCGAGATCATGCCATTCCTGATCTCCAAGGGCCACGAGCCAACCAAGGAACGCTACCAGTCCGCCGAGGACCGCGAGATCTTCGACGACACCACCAAGTGCATCCTGTGCGCTGCTTGCACCAGCTCCTGCCCGGTGTTCTGGACCGATGGCCAGTACTTCGGCCCGGCCGCGATCGTCAACGCCCACCGCTTCATCTTCGACTCGCGCGATGATGCAGGCGACATGCGCCTGGAGATCCTGAACGACAAGGAAGGCGTGTGGCGCTGCCGCACCACCTTCAACTGCACCGAAGCATGCCCACGCGGCATCCAGGTGACCAAGGCTATCGCCGAGGTCAAGCAGGCAATTCTGGCGCGCACCGTCTAAGGACGCGCTGAGGGCCCGAACCGTTCAACGGTTCGGGCCCTTTTTGCATCCCTTCAACGCCCCCGCTTCGCGTGGCATGATGGGCAGTACTCGCCCTTTTCCCAATGCACCACATAGCTGAGGAGCAAACATGGCCAGTGAAGATCCCACCTCGACAACCCAAGCAGGAATCCCGGCAGCCAGCGATCGCAACTCGCTGACCGTGGGCGCCAACGGCCCCATCGTGCTGCACGACCATCATCTGGTCGAGACCCTGCAGCATTTCAACCGGATGAATGTTCCCGAGCGCCGCCCGCATGCCAAGGGTTCCGGAGCCTTCGGCGAATTCGAAACCACCGAGGACGTATCCCGGTACACCAAGGCGGCCCTGTTCCAGCCTGGCGTGAAAACCGAAACGCTGATGCGTTTCTCCACCGTTGCCGGCGAGCTCGGCTCTCCCGACACCTGGCGCGATGTGCGCGGCTTCTCGATGAAGTTCTACACTTCCGAAGGCAATTTCGATCTGGTCGGGAACAACACGCCGGTGTTCTTCGTGCGCGACCCGATGAAGTTCCCGCACTTCATCCGCTCCCAGAAGCGCCTGCCCGATTCGGGGCTGCGCGATGGAACCATGCAGTGGGACTTCTGGACGCAGAATCCGGAATCCGCCCACCAGGTCACCTACATCATGGGCCAGCGCGGCCTGCCCAAGACCTGGCGCGAGATGAACGGCTACGGCTCGCACACCTACATGTGGGTCAATGCTGCCGGAGAGAAATTCTGGGTCAAGTACCATTTCCTGAACAAGCAGTCCGAGAAGTTCGAGACCATGCGCGGGGCGCAGGCCGAGGCACTGGCCGGATCCGACGCCGACTTCCACCGTCGCGACCTGTTCGATGCCATCAAGGCCGGAAATTTTCCCCAGTGGGACCTGTACGTGCAGATCATGCCCTACGAGGAAGCCAAGACCTACCGGTTCAACCCCTTCGACCTGACCAAGGTCTGGTCCAAGAAGGACTATCCGCGCATCAAGGTCGGCACCATGACGCTGAACCGGAACCCGGAGAACTTCTTCGCGCAAATCGAGCAGGCCGCATTCTCCCCCGGGAACATGGTCCCGGGCATGGGGATGAGTCCTGACAAGATGCTGCTGGGACGCAATTTCGCGTACGCGGATGCGCAGCGCTACCGCATCGGCACCAACTTCCAGCAGCTGCCGGTGAACAAGCCCAAGTGCCCGGTCCACTCGTACAACTTCGAGGGGAGCATGACCTACGATCACACCGGGGATCGCAGCGTCTATGCGCCGAACTCCTTCGGGGATTCATGGAGCGATGAAACCGGACCTGCGGAAAATTCCTTCGAGTCCGACGGCGAGCTGGTCCGCGAGGCCTACACGCTGCGCAAGGACGACGGAGACTTCGTACAACCCGGCATCCTGGTCCGCGAGGTGATGGATGATGCCCAGCGCGCCGAACTGGTGGACACCGTCACCGGGGCGCTGGATGGCGTCATCGAGCCGGTGCTGTCCAACGCGATCCAATACTGGAAGAACATCGACGCCGATACCGGAGCGAAGATCGAGGCCAACGTCCGCCAGAAGTGACTCGCCAGCCGACACGGAAAACGCCAGCCGCGAGGCTGGCGTTTTCTGCAGGGTGAACTAGGCAAGCGAGGAACCCAGCGGAATCTGCTCGCTGAAGTTCCAATCCCCGCCACGGGTATCGAACAAATGGATACGATCCGCTGCGAAGGACAGGTGCGCCTCGCCCAATGCTGCCTGCGCGGCGTCCAATTGCCGTGCAGCCACGTTCTGCGCGATGGTCAGGTGCGGATGGTAGGCGAAAGCCGATTCGTGCCTCAGCGCGTCGCCCAGCAGCGCGCGGTGCAGCTTCCAGCATTCGTCCGCTCCGGTTTCCAGCGGCAGGAAGACTACTTCGCTGGCCGGCCGGAAGGTCCGGGCCGGACCCAGATGGATGGTGAAGGGCTCCGCCGTGGCGGCTACCCGGCGCACCTGGGCAGCCGCCTTCTCCCAGGAATTCAGGTACGACCCGGACACCAAGGTGATATGCGGGGCAATCGGCGCGGTGGCCTCTCCCCCGTATTCCTGGCGCCACGCGCGCAGAGTCTCGCGGTGCGGCTGCGGCACCGGGATCACCACGCCCAGGGTGTACTCGAAAACCATTGGCTCTTAGACTCCCAGCGGCGGCAGGAAGCCGACCTTCTGGTAGACATCGGCAACGGTCTTCGACGCGACGACGCGCGCCTTGGCCGCACCGGCAAGCAGCAGGCGATCCAGCTCCGCCGGATCATCGAGCAGCTCCAGGGTACGGGTGCGGATGGGAGCCAGCTGCTCCACCACCGCTTCTGCCACAGCCACCTTCAGGTGCCCGTACATCTTGCCTTCGAACTCGTTGACCAGTTCTGGCACATTCTTGCCGGTCACGGCAGCCAGGATATCGAGCAGGTTCGAAACGCCCGGCTTCTCGGCCTTGTCGTAGGCCACGACGGACCCGGCATCGGTCACCGCGGACTTGATGCGCTTGGCGATCAGCTTCGGCTCATCCAGGACGTTGATCAGGCCCGCAGGGGACTCTGCGGACTTGGACATCTTCGAGGTCGGGTTCTGCAGGTCGTAGATGCGTGCGCCCTCCTTGGGGATGAACGCCTCCGGCACGGTGAAGGTCTGCCCGAAACGGTGGTTGAAGCGCTTGGCCAGATCGCGGGCCAGCTCCACATGCTGGCGCTGGTCATCGCCCACCGGGACCCCTTCGGGCTGGTAGAGCAGGATGTCCGCGGCCATCAGGACCGGGTAGGTGAACAGCCCGACGCTGGCGGCATCCGCGCCGCCCTTGGAGGACTTGTCCTTGAACTGGGTCATGCGGCTGGCTTCGCCGAAACCGGTGATGCAGTTCAGCACCCAGGCCAGCTGCGCATGCTCGGGGACCTGCGACTGGACGAACAAGGTGGACTTGTCCAGGTCGATGCCGCCGGCGATGAACTGCGCAGCGGTCTTTCGGGTACGCGCGCGCAGCTCCGCCGGATCCTGCGAGACGGTGATCGCGTGCATATCCGGGATGAAGAAGAATGCGTCGTGGTCATCCTGGGTCTTGACCCAATTGACCAGCGCGCCCAGGTAGTTGCCCAGGTGCAGCGAATCGCCCGATGGCTGCATTCCGGACAGGACGCGGGGACGGGAAGTTTCCATGGTTTTCCTTAGAACTGGTAGTCGACGACCAGCGGTGCATGGTCGGAGAAGCGCAAATCGTAGGCCGAGGCACGGTCTACGTGGGACTTGATGGCCTTGGCGGCTAGCGCCGGAGTGGCCATGTGGTAGTCGATGCGCCAACCGGCGTCGTTGTCGAAGGCCTGTCCGCGGAAGGACCACCAGGTGTACGGTCCCTGCACGTCGCCGGCCAGCTCGCGCGCCACATCCTTGTAGCCGATCTCACCGAAGAACCCGTCGAAGTAGGCGATCTCCTCGTCCATCACGCCGGCGCGCTTGTTGTGGTTCGGCTTCCAGTTCTTGATGTCCTTTTCGGTGTGCACGACGTTCAAATCGCCTACCACCAGGACGTGGTCCTTCTCGTTCTTCAATTCCACCAGGCGCACGTTCATGCGCTGCAGGAAACGGTACTTGTCTTCCTGCTTCTGGGTGCCCAGCTCGCCGGAATGGACGTAGGCCGAGACGACGGTGAAGCTCTCGCCGTTGATATCGAAGTCCGCCTCGACCCAGCGGCCGGATTCGGCGAAGTAGTCCTCGCCGATGTGCTCGCGCACGGCTACCGGCTCGGTGCGCGAGAGGACGGCGACGCCTGCGCGGCCCTTGTCCTTGGCCTCGGCATGCAGGATATGCCAACCCTCGCCAATCAGGTCGCGCAGGATCTTGTCCGGTGCGCGTACTTCCTGCAGGCACAGGATGTCCACGTCACGGGCGGCGATCCAGTCCGCCATATTGCGCTTGTAGGCCGCGCGAATGCCGTTGACGTTGACCGACGCGACGCGCAGCGCGCCGGCGTCCTTGTTGAGAATTTCCACACTGGTAGGTATCACTATTCCAGCTTACAAAATTATGCGATCGATTACGCGCTGATCTGGCCTGCGCCGGAACACGGGCAACGAAAAAGGGCAACGCTTGCGCGTTGCCCTGGACAATTAGTCGATGATTTCGCCATCCATCGGCTTGGCCGGCTTGATCATGTCCCGCGCATTCGTCGCGGTCATCTGGATCGTCTCCAGTGCCCGGTCGATCATGCCCTCGTGATCCTCGCCCCGGCTCTGGCGCTGTTCGGCGATCACGCGTGCCTGGACCTGGACGATCTTGAACGAGTGATCCAGCTTCATGTCGCGCTGGCTGGTGGCTTCGTCAACCACCACGGTGCCGGGCTGGGCGCGCGGGGTGGCCGCCGCGGTGGCTTCGCGCAGCGAGTTGTTGATCTTCTCGGCGCCCCGCTTGAGGCCGAACATCATGAATGCGGCCAGCAGCAGCCAACCGGCGGAGATGACGACTACAAACCAGCCGACGATCTGGTTGGAGTTGGCAGCGAATACCACTGCCACCAGAAGGACGATGACCATGACGGACATTGCCAAAGTTGATGCGTTCAGGGTGACTTTCCTGCCCTGCTTCGCGCTGCTGCCTAGAGGTTCCATGCCGTCAATTCTCGCATCATTACCCCGCTTCAAGCCAATTGGAACCGTGCCCTTTCGCCCACAGCGTGGCTAGCCGAACAGGCTGTGCAGGTCCTGCCCGGAAAGGCTCGCGCGAATCAGCAGGTATCCGCCGATGCCCACCACCCAGCCAAGGGTTTCCTGGGCGTATGCCGAGGCCTTGGCCCCCATTTTCTGCAGCCAGGCCTCGATGCGCGGCCCGGCGAGCGCAAGCGCGCCAACCAGCACCAATGCCGGGACGATCATCACCAGGCAGTAGCCGATCAGCGCGAGCAGCTGCAGGCCGGTGCCCCAGCCGGCGCCCTGCATGACGCCAACGGCTGCGAGGTAGGGAAGCATCGTGGGAAGTTCCAGCAGGCCGGCGAACAGGGCCAGGGCAATCAACCCGGTGCGGGTATCCAGCGCAGTGCCCAAGCGGCTGCGCAGGCGCAGCGGCACCTGTTCGGTTGCATCCGCCGGTTCCGGCGCTGCCGGTGCCGCGCCGCTATGCGCGATGGCTTTCTTCCGTGCGCTGGCTTCCTTCTGCGCATCGGTGCGGTAGGTGAGCGCCCAGATGATCATCAGCGCCCCGGCGGCCATTCCTGCCAGCCGGAAGAACCGGTGCTCGAAGATGGCCGGGTCGATGAGCAGCAACCCGCTGCGCAGCAGCACGCCGATGACCCAGTAGAAGCCGGCGATCACCAGCAGATAGGCCAGGACCTTGGCAATGGCCGCGCGGCGTCCCCGCAGCAGCAGCCACAGCGGAATGACCAGGGTGCCGATGCTGGTCGAATCGATCAGCGCCAGGATGAGAAGGGATAGTTCGGGATTGCTTGTCATGATGTCCATGGGTTCCACTGTTCCGCGGCCTGCCGGATCGCGGTATCGGCCAGTGGGCTGCGCCTTCTCCTCCTTAAGGGGGATACCGGCGGGCAGCCAGTTCGTGGATGCTGGAAGCATGGACTTCATTCGGCGGATGGGCAGCGGCGACAAGGAACCCGAGGTCGTCGGCACCTATCTGGTGCTCACCGTCGTCTTGCATCTTTCGGGACTGGCCAATCCCCCATGGTTAGCGATCCGCGGGTACGAGTGGATCGTCTTGCTGCTCATCGGCTTGGCCGCCGTGCTGGTCCGTCGCCGTTTTCTCGTAGCCAGCTCCGTGGCCATGCTGCTCGCCGGCGCCGGCTTGCTGGCGGTGGGAAGCTTGGGCGGGTACTTCCTGGTCTTCGAATGCGTCTTCGGGTTGTTCCTGCTCGGTTCGGTGCGCACGCGGACGGTGGCGCTGGCGCTGCTGTGCCTGGCCGCCATCTCGCTGGCCATCGCCACCTGGCTGGGCACCGGGAATCCGCAGGAGGTGGTGCTGGCCCTGCTCATGGCCGGTTTCATCCTCTTCACCCCGATGCTCTGGGCGGAGAATGTGCGCACCGCGAAGGAACTGGCCAAGGCCGAAGCCCAGCGGGCAGAGGCCGTCCAGTCGGCGGCCGATGCCCGCGAGGACCAGCTGGTCGCCGAGCACGACTTTTCCCGCGTCCAAGAGCGCACTGCGTTGGCCCGCGAGATGCATGATGTGCTCTCGGCCAGGTTCTCGTCAATCGCCCTGCTCTCCGGCGCCCTGCTTCCGGCCGCACCCCAGGCGGTGCGGGCTCCGTTGCAGAGCATCCGCGATGAGTCGGTGTCCGGCTTGGAGGACATGGCCGCGATGGTGCGGATGCTGCATGCCGGGGGCCCTGCGCTGCAGGCGCGGATCGAGGATCTTCCCGAGCTGGTGGCCGGATTCGGCAGCCCGGTGCGCTGGGAGTACCGGGTCGCGCATCCGCAGCGCTTCAGCCCTGCGGTGCATACCGCCGCGCACCGCACGGTCTGCGAGCTGCTGGTCAACCACGCCAAGCATGCGCCGGGCACTACCCTGGAACTGAGCGTGGTCCAGGAGAGGGGCCTGGCGATCACGGCGAGCAATGGCCTGCGGCCCAACGCCGGCCGCGCCCCCGGGGCGGGGACCGGGCTGGAGAATATCCGGACCCGGGTCGCCGCACTCGATGGGCGGTTCGAGGTACGCACCGGCACGGATTTCGCAGTGCACGTCGAATTCCCTGGCCCGGCCGAAGCAACGGAGAAGCCGTGAAAGTCCTGATCGTCGATGACCATGCGACCGTGCGCATGGGAATCCGGCTGGTGCTGCAGGCCGCGGAAGACCTGGAAGTCGTGGGCGAAGCGGCCGACGGGCGATCGGCCATTTCCATGGCCCGTGCCCTGTCCCCCGACGTCATCCTGATGGACCTGCGCATGCCGGTGCTCGATGGCATCGAGGCCACCAAGGCGCTGCATGGGACCTGCCGCGTCGTGGTGCTCACGACCTTCGATGACGACCAGTACCTTTTTGGCGCGCTGCAGGCCGGAGCGCACGGGTTCTTGCTCAAGAGCGCCGAACCGCAGGCGATCATCATGGGCGTGCGTGCCGCCGCCCGGGGCGAATCGGTGCTGGATCCGCAGGTGACCTCGCGGATCGTGGCCCGGGCGCTGGCGCCGGAGCCCGGCACCGCTAAGCTGCCTGATGGCTTGACCGGCAGGGAACGCGAGGTGCTCGACGGGTTGGCCGAAGGGCTGAGCAACCCGCAATTGGCGCAGCGGCTGGGCATCGGGCAGAGCACCGTGAAGACGCATGTCTCCCAGGTGCTGGCCAAGCTCGGGGTCTCGACGCGGCTGCAGGCGGCGAAGATCGCCTACGCGGCTACCAGCTCACCAGGCAGAACGGGTGGTCCTGCGGGTCCAGATAGACTCTGAAGGTCTTCGACCCTTCCCCGGTCCAGCGCGCACCGAGGTGCAGCACCTGTTCTTCGGCCAGGTCCAGATCGGCGACTTTCACGTCGATATGCGCCTGCTGCGGGTGCACATGCCCGGGCCACTGCGGGGCCACGTACGGGCTGACCGCTTGGAAGGCGAGCGCAGGATGGTCCGGCGCGTCGCCAATGGAAACCCAGTCGGGCTCGTTGTCGATGCGCACCATCCCGAGGAGCTGTTCATAGAATCCGGCCAGTGCATCGGGGTCCTCGCAGTCGATGACCATGGCCTGCCACGTGCCAATCATGTGGCCATTATGCGCGCCCCGGGGGTGCGCGTCTACCAGGACTCAGCCATCGCGCAGGTGCAGTGGTCGATCAGCGCCTGGACGCGGGCCGGGATCTGGACTCCTTTGGGCGTGATCGCCACGACCGCGTTCGGGTAGTTGGGAGCCTTGAGCTCGCGGAAGGCCAGCGGGCGGCCTTCGATGGAGACTTCGGCATTGTTCGGGCGGCGCATGAGCAGCCCGTAGCCCAGGCCGCGGCCCACCATCGCGGAGACCAGGATCATCTGCGGGACCGAGGCGGCGATCCTGGGCTGCAGGCCCTGGGAGGCGAAGAGCTGCTGCTGGTGCTCGGTGCTCGGGTCGGACTCGTAGATGATCAGCGATTCGTCGACCAGGTCGGCCAATTCCAGCGGCCGGGCGAGCTTGGCCAGCCGGTGCTCGGGATGCAGCACGACCTGCATCTCGGTCTGGTAGATCCTCTGCTTGTCCATGTCCGCGGGCAGCTGCAGGTCGTAGACGAAAGCAACATCGATCTCGCCTTCGCGCAGGGCCGGCAGCAAGTCCTCGTGGGTGCCCACGCGCACATCGAGCTGCACCTCGGGGTGGTCGAACCCTTCCAGCGTGGCCGGAATCAGGTGCGGAGAGAGCGAAGCGAAGCAGCCGAAGCGCACCGGCCCGCGCAGCGCTCCTTCGGTTTGCGGGAATGTTGCACGCAATTCGCCGACATCGGAGAGGATCTTCCGGGCCATGGCGGCGAAGTGCTGACCCGAAGCGGTGAGCCGGATCCCGTGGGCCTTGCGGCGCAGGCACAAGGTCTCCCCGGCATGCTTCTCGATGGCGGTAATTGCCTGCGACAAGGCCGATTCTGAGATTCTCAATTCACTGGCCGCCGAACCGAGCGTGCTGTGTGCGGGAAGTTCAGCCATGATTTCCAGATGGCGCATCGAATACATAAGCCAACCTTCAGAAGTTTTGCAGATATTTGAAGTTTACCTTACTTGTGCTTGGTGCCACACTGGAGTGACCCAAAACTCAGGTGCCAGTGATCGACGCCTCGGTACCACTCGCAAGGGAAGCACTATGACACAATCCAAGGCCGCCAAGGCCAACCAGCGCCGCGTAGCTTTCGCGACGGTCATCGGAACCACCGTGGAGTGGTACGACTTCTTCATCTACGCCACCGCAGCAGGCCTGGTCTTCAGCCAGCTGTTCTTCGAACCAGCAGGCCAGGAGATCGCGCTGCTGATCTCCTTCGCCTCGGTCGGCCTGTCCTTCCTCTTCCGCCCGCTGGGCGCATTCCTGGCCGGGCACTTCGGCGACAAGATCGGCCGCCGTGCGATGCTGGTCCTGACCCTGGCGCTGATGGGTGCAGCCACCACGCTGATCGGCGTGCTGCCGACCTACGAGACCGCAGGCATCTGGGCGCCGATCATGCTGCTGCTGCTGCGCATCCTGCAGGGCATCTCCGCTGGCGGCGAATGGGGCGGCGCAGTGCTGATGGCCGTCGAGCACGCCTCCGACGGCCACCGCGGCCGCGCAGGCTCCTACCCGCAGGTGGGCGTGCCGCTGGGCATGCTGCTGGCCTCGGGCACCATGGCGCTGATGACCGGGGTGATCTCCCCCGGCGATGCGTTCCTCGAATGGGGCTGGCGCGTTCCGTTCCTGGTGTCGATTATCCTGATCGCCGTCGGCTACTTCGTGCGCCGCTCGGTGGACGAGTCCCCGGTCTTCGAGGAAATCAGCGAGCACAAGGCTCAGACCGCTGTGCCGATCCTGGTGCTGTTCAAGAAGCACTGGCCACTGGTGCTCATTGCCGCGCTGGTCTTCGCCGGCAACAACGCCGCAGGCTACATGACCACCGGCGGCTTCTTCCAGGCCTACACCACCAACCCTGACGGCCCGGTCGGGCTGGAGCGCACCGACGTGCTGGTCGCTGTGGCCTTCGGCGCCGCCGTATGGCTGGTCATGACCCTGGTCGCTGGCCTGCTGGCCGACAAGATCGGGCGCAAGCGCACCTACCAGATCGGCTTCATTGTTCTGGCAGCTTCGCTCTTCCCGGTCTTCGCACTGGTCAACTCCGGCTCGCTGGGCCTGCTTTACCTGGCCTTCGGCCTGTTCTCCATCGGACTGGGGCTGACCTACGGCCCGCAGGCGGCACTGTACTCGGAGCTGTTCCCGGCTTCGGTACGCTTCTCCGGCGTATCGATCTCCTACGCGATCGGCGCGATCGTCGGCGGCGCGTTTGCTCCGACCATCGCCCAGGCGCTGGTGCAGGCAACCGGCGGCACCACCGCGGTCGCCATCTACCTGCTGATCGTCGTCGCGATCTCGTTCACTGCGGTGAGCCTGATCCGCGACCGGGCCGGAATCGATTTGTCCTTCCGCAATCAGGCCGAGCAGGAAGTGGGCGCGCTGGTCTTCGACAAGCGCCGTGCTGATGCGGTGAAGGCTACCCAGGACGCCTAGGCGCTGCAAGCATAAGCCCGATGGCCCGTTTCCGAACGGGCCATCGGGCTTTTCTATTTCAGCTTGGTGCGCAGCACATCCAGTCGCTTGCGGAACTCGGTCTATTCGATCTCGCCGCGGGCATTGCGTTCGCGCCGCACCGATTCGGCACCGGCCGCAGCGCGGGCCACATGCCGTCGGCGGGCTGCGAAGATGATTGCACCGATCAGTCAGGATCCAGAAGGTCGGGGCTACCAGCCCGGGCCGTGCCCGTGAATGCCGCGGGCAAGCACCAGCCGTTCCCCTCCTCGTCGCGCTCGCGGCGTTGGCGTTCGGCCGCTGTCTTAATGCGGTCCTCCCGGCGGCTGCGCCCCAAGCCCACCAGCGGCACCGAGGATACTCCGGGCGTTGGCCTTGCGGCATTGGCCCGCGGATGCGGCTGCCTGCTCCGCCAGACTGTAGCCCGGTCAGTGAGCGGGGTCCGTCGAATGCAGTTCTAGTGCCAGGTCATGCATGGCGGTGGCCGCCTTGGACGGGGCGACGGCGCGGGGGCGGGCCAGTGCGACGCGCACCGTTCGGGCCACCGGGTGGATAGGGCGCACCACCAGGTCCAGACCCTCGTAGGAAACATCCACCGCCGGGCGTTGGACCAGCACCGCGTAGCCGAGCCCGCGGGCCACCATGGAGCGGGTCACCTCGAAGTCGGCGGTGCGGTAGCGGATCCACGGTTCGACCCCGGCGGATTCGAACAGGTTCTGCGTGTGCTCGCGGCTCGGCGGGACATCCAGCAGGATCATCGGCTCGCTGGCCAGCCGCACCAGCGGCACCTTCGGCTCTTCGGCCAGCGGATGCCCCGCGGGCAGCAGCACATAGGGTTCGGTGCGGAACAGTTGGGTGCGCTCGATACCTTCGGGCAGGCCGAAGTCGTAGACGAAGGCCAGATCCAGCGTCCCGGCGGCCAGCATCTGGAAGATCTCCTGCTGCGTGCCGGCGAAGAAATCGACTTCCACCTGCGCGTAGCGCTGCCCGTATTCGGCGAGCAGCTCCGGAAGCACCGTGGGCGCCAGCGACGAGTAGCAGCCCACCCGAACCTTTCCGGCCAGCACTTCCCCGGCACCGCTGGCCATCTGCTCCAGGTCCCCGGAGGCCTGCAGGATTCCCTGTGCCTCGTCCAGCACGTAGCGCCCGGCCGGGGTCAGGCTCACGCCATGGGCCTTGCGCCGGATGGTCAGCTGCGTGTTCAGCACGCGTTCAAGCTCGTTGAGCCCGCCGGTCACCGCGGAGGCTGACAAATTCAGTGACTGCGCGGCGGCGGTGATGGAGCCCAGCTGTCCTACGGCGCCCAGGCATTCGAGCTGACGCAGCGTAAATTTCGGCACTATTCCTCGCTTATTCAGTGGATATTCCTCGAATATAACCATTTTACCCGTGGTTATGGCCTGCCACACACTAGTGATTGAACAAGGAACCACTAAGGAGACAGCATGAGCACCGCCCCAGCGACCTGCCCGTTCACCGGCGCCCAGGCCACCCCCGGCACCGCACCAGTGCCGCACGCCAGCACCGAATCCGCAGTCCGCGAGGCCCCGGTCGCCGATTGGGTAAAAATCGAGGACCTGTACCGCGATCCGTTCCCGATCTACCAGCGCCTGCGCGCCGAGGCCCCGCTGCACTGGGTCCCGGCGGTGAACCGCTACATGGTGACCTCCTACGCCGCCTGCCACGAGATCGAGCAGGACGAAGCCCGCTTCTCCGCCAACGAGCGCAACTCGCTGATGAAGCGGTCCATGGGCCACTCGATGCTGCGCAAGGACAACCCGGAGCATCAGGTGGACCGCGACTCCTACGGAGCGACCCTGCGCCCGGGCACCATCAAGAAGCACTGGAACGGGATCTTCGCGCAGAACAACGAGAAGTACCTGGGCCAGCTGCTCGCCAAGGGGCCGGGTTCGGACTTCGTCTGGGACTACGCCGCACCGTACACCGCGGAGAACCTGCGGCTGATCTGCGGCTTCCACAATGCCACCCAGCAGGACATGCAGCGCTGGAGCCAGACCATGATCGACGGCACCGGCAACTACGCCGATGACCCCGAGGTCTGGGCCAAGGCAGAGGCTTCCTCGGCAGAGGTCGACGCGGCCATCGACGAGATGCTCCCCTATCTGGCGAAGAACCCGGACCACTCGCTGCTCTCCAACCTGGCCTCCATGCCGATCCCGCTGGAAGCCATCCGCGCCAACCTGAAGATGACCATCGGCGGCGGGCTGAACGAGCCGCGCGACGTGCTGGCCACCACCGTTTGGGCGCTGCTGGAGAACCCCGAGCAATTGCAGGCGGTACGCCAGGACCCGGCTTTTCTCCCCAAGGCCTTCGAGGAATCGGTGCGCTGGGTCGCCCCGATCGGCATGTACCCGCGTGAAACCACCCAGGAGCTGGTGCTCGAGGGCATCAGCCTGCCAGCCGGTGCGCGCCTCGGAGTGGTGCTAGGCGCGGCCAACCGCGACCCGAAGGTCTTCGAGGACCCCGAAACGTTCAACATCTTCCGCGAGAAGAAGCCGCATCTGGCCTTCGGCGGCGGCGTGCACTTCTGCGCCGGCACCTGGATCGCCCGGGCCCAAGTCGCCCAGGTCGCCCTGCCGGCAGTCTTCGAGAAGCTGCCCAACCTGCGGCTGGATCCGGCCACCGCCAGCGTCGATGCCGGCTGGGTCTTCCGCGGCATGACCAAAATGCCCGTCCTCTGGGACGCCTAAAACAAGGAGCCTTCCATGCCTACCATCACCTTTGAACAGCCCAACGGCACCGCCACCGACGTCGAGGTCGCCGAAGGCGGCAATATCATGCGCGCCGCCGTCGCCAATGGCATCGCCGGAATCGTCGGCGAATGCGGCGGCCAAGCCATGTGCGCCACCTGCCACGTCTACGTGAACCCCGAGGATGCCGCTAGCCTTCCGGAACTCTCGGAAGACGAAGACGAAATGCTCGACTGCACCACCGCAGAGCGCACGGAACACAGCCGCCTGGGCTGCCAGGTTTCCCTGGGCGGCGCGTTGCAGTCCATCCACGTCACCGTCCCTTCCGAACAGGTGTGAAGTGAACGAGAGCATCCTGATCATCGGCGCCGGCCACGCCGGCGTGCAGCTGGCCGAATCGCTGCGCGACAACGGCCACGACGGCCCCATCACCTTGGTCGACCAGGGCGCGCAGCAGCCCTACCAGCGTCCGCCGCTGTCCAAAGACTTCGTGGCCAGCGCAAAGGCGCCCGAGGCGCTGCCACTGCGCTCGGAGGACTTCTACGCCCAGCAACGCATCGAGCTGCTGACCGGGGTGCGCGCCACCGCGGTAGACCGTGCCGCGCGTACCGTGGCCCTGTCCGACGGACAGCAACGCGGCTATGACCGGCTGGTCTTCGCCACCGGCGCACGCAACCGGGTGCTGTCCTGCCCCGGCGCCGAGGACCCGCGGGTCATCGGGCTGCGCACTCTGCAGGACGCGGAAATCCTGCGCCGGCAGCTTACCGGCGCCCAGCGGGTCGTGGTGGCCGGCGCCGGATTCATCGGCCTGGAGTTCGCGGCCGCTGCCCGGGCCCGCGGTATCGATGCCACGGTGCTGCACTCCGCGCCCCGGGTGCTGAACCGCTCGGTCTCCCGCCAGCTCTCTGACTGGTTCGCCCAGGCCCATCGGGCAGACGGCATCGAGCTGTGCCTGGGCGAAGGCGTGCAATCCATCGACGCACATGGGGACCTGCAGGTCCACTCCACCGCTGGGGAAAGCTACCGGGCGGACCTGGTGGTCTACGGCATCGGCGTGCTCCCCAACATTGAGTTGGCCGAAGCCTCGGGACTGGCGTGCGAGAACGGCATCTTGGTGGATGCTGCGCTGCGAACCACCGATGAGCGTGTCTATGCGGTGGGCGACTGTGCCAATTTCGACAGCGACGGCACGCGGGTGCGCCTGGAATCGGTACAGAACGCCGCGGACCAGGCGCGCAGCCTGGCCCGCACCCTGTGCGGCGAGCCCACTTTGTACTCGGAGGTTGCCTGGTTCTGGAGCATCCAGGGCCGCCATCGGCTGCAGATCGCAGGGCTGGCCGAGCCCACCGACAGCAGCGTGCTGCTGGGCGACCCGGGCAGCGGAAAGTTCTCCATCGCCCGGCTGCGCGACGGGCAGCTGGTCGCGGTGGAATCCATTAACCGGCCCGCCGACCACGCTGCCGCCCGCAAGCTGCTGGCCCGCGGGGAGAGCATTACCGAAGCGATGCTCGCTGGAGCATCCCTGAAGGACCTGGCCAACGCCACACCAGTCGCGGCCTAGGCCGCGCATCCCACCATCACTCCCATCCCAATGAGGTCAGCTCATGAGCACACCCACCCAGCGGCACCCCGGCACCAGCCAGCGGCGCGTCGCCTTCGCCACCGTCATCGGCACCACCATCGAGTGGTACGACTTCTTCATCTACGCCACCGCAGCGGGGCTGATCTTCGCCCACCTGTTCTTCGAACCAGCCGGCGCGCAGATCGGCCTGCTGCTCTCCTTCGCCAGCGTCGGCATTTCCTTCCTCTTCCGCCCGCTGGGCGCGTTTTTGGCCGGGCACTACGGGGACAAAATCGGCCGGCGCGCCATGCTGGTGCTCACCCTGGCGCTCATGGGCGCCTCCACCACGCTGATCGGCGTGCTGCCCACCTATGAGACCGCGGGCGTGCTGGCCCCGATCATGCTGCTGCTCTTGCGCATCATCCAGGGCATCTCCGCCGGTGGCGAATGGGGCGGCGCGGTGCTGATGGCCGTTGAGCACGCCCCGAAGGACCGTCGCGCCCGGGCCGGCGCCTACCCGCAGCTCGGCGTGCCGCTGGGCATGCTGCTGGCCTCGGGAATGATGGCGCTGATGACCGGCGTGATCTCCCCCGGCGAGCAGTTCATGGCCTGGGGTTGGCGCGTGCCGTTCCTGCTCAGCTTCGTGCTGATCGTGGTGGGCTACTTCATCCGCCGCTCGGTGGACGAGTCCCCGGTCTTCGAGGAGATCGCGCAGAAGAAGGCACAGACCCGCGTGCCGATCGTGGTGCTGTTCAAGAAGCACTGGCTGCTGGTGCTGGTTGCCGCGCTGATTTTCGCTGGCAACAATGCCGCCGGCTACATGACCACCGGCGGATTCCTGCAGGCCTATATGACGGACCCTGAGGGGCCTGTGGGCTTCACCCGCACGCAGGTGCTGCTGGCCGTCTCCTTCGGTGCAGTCATGTGGTTCGCCTTCACCTTGCTCTCCGGGGTCGTGGCCGACAGGATCGGGCGCAAGCGCACCTACCAGATCGGCTTCATCAGCCAGCTGCTGTGCATCTTCCCGCTATTCTGGCTGGTCAACGCCGCTAGCCTGCCGCTGCTCTACGTGGCGTTCGCGTTGTTCGCCATCGGTCTGGGCTTCTCCTACGGTCCGCAGGCGGCACTGTACTCCGAGCTGTTCCCCGCCTCGGTGCGCTTCTCCGGGGTTTCCATTTCCTACGCTTTCGGCGCGATCCTGGGCGGGGCGTTCGCCCCGATGATCGCCACCGCGCTGGTGCAGGCCACCGGCGGGACCACGGCGGTCGGCTGGTACCTGTTCGCGCTTACCGCAATATCGCTGGCGGCGGTCAGCATGGTGCGTGATCGCAGCGGCATCGACTTGGGTATCAGCAACCAGGCCGAGCAGGAAGTCGGCGCGCTGGTCTTCGACAAGCGGACCGCGGGGCAGCCCGTGCCCCAGGACGCGCTGTAGGAATCGCAAAACCGGCAGCCCGCCATTGGCGGACTGCCGGTTTTGTCGCGTTTACTTGGCGTTGCGCTCTGCGGCCTCGACCACGTTGTTCAGCAGCATGGCGCGGGTCATCGGACCCACGCCGCCCGGGTTCGGCGAGATCCACGACGCGACCTCGGCGGCAGCCGGATCAACGTCGCCGGTGACCTTGCCATCCACGCGGGAGACGCCCACGTCGAGCACGATCGCGCCGGGCTTGATGGCGTCGGCCTTGATGATGTGCGGCACGCCGGCAGCGGCGATGATGACATCGGCCTGGGCGAGTAGTTCAGGAAGATTGGTGGTGCCGGTGTGGGCCAGGGTGACGGTCGCGTTCACGTCGCGGCGGGTCAGCAGCAGGCCGACAGGGCGGCCGATGGTCACGCCGCGGCCCAGGACCAGCACGTGCTTGCCGTTCAGGTCGATATCGTGGCGGGCCAGCAGTTCCACGCAGCCCAGCGGGGTGCATGGCAGCGGGGAGGCCATCGGGCGGTTGACGTTGGCGACCAGGCGGCCCAGGTTCATCGGGTGCAGGCCGTCGGCATCCTTGGCCGGATCCATAGCTTCGAGGATCACGTCCGTATCGATGTGCTTGGGCAGCGGCAGCTGCACGATGTAGCCGGTGCAGTCCGGGTTCTCGTTCAGCTCGCGCACCTTGGCCAGCAGCTCGTCCTGGGTGGTTTCCTCGGGCAGGTCCACGCGGATCGACTCGATGCCCACTTCGGCGCAGTCCTTGTGCTTGCCACCGACATACCAGGCCGAGCCCGGGTCGTTGCCAACCAGGATGGTGCCCAGTCCGGTGGTGTGCCCGGCAGCCTTGAGCTTGGCAACGCGTTCGGCCAGTTCCTGCTTGATGGCGGCCGCGGTGGCCTTGCCGTCGAGAATGCGTGCGCTCACGCTGTTCCTTCCGTAGGTGCCCTGTTCCCAAGGCGGGTGGTGTGCAAACCCAGGCGCGCGGCTCGCACGATTAGCTCCCTGGTGGTTACCCACCTAACGCCAGTCACGCGTTCCAGTGTAGCGAAAATGGCTTCGGGAATGACTTTGAAGTGCGCAGGGTTACCTTAAGCGTGTACTCGACAATCGTGATCGGCGCAGGGCAAGCCGGGCTTGCCGCCGCCTACCATCTGGCCAAGCGCGGCATCGACCTCCTGGTGCTCGACGCGAACCCTGCACCAGGCGGGGCCTGGCAGCACCGCTGGGATACCCTCACGCTGGGCGACGCGCATCATATCCACCCCTTGCCCGATTTCCCGCTCCAAGTGCAGGATTCCACCCGACCGGCCTCGCAAGTGGTGTCCGAATACTATGCGGAATACGAACAGCGCTTCGCGTTGCCGGTACGCCACTGCGCACCGGTGACCTCGGTCGAAAACGACGGAGAAAACTTCGTGGTGCACGCCGATGCGGATTACCGGGCGCGCACCATCATCAACGCCACCGGAACCTGGTCCAATCCGTTCTGGCCGGTCTACCCCGGGCATTTCGATGGTCCGCAGGTGCACACAAATGGCTTCGTCTCCCCGCAGCAATTCGCCGGGCAGCGCGTGTTGGTGGTCGGGGCCGGGGCGAGCGCCACCCAGTTCATCGTGCAGTTGCGCGCTGCCGGCGTGGATACCCTGTGGTCCACGCGCAGCGCACCGGACTGGCGCGACGTACCCACCGGAGCCGAATGGGGCCAGGAAGTGGAGCGCCAGGTCAACGAGCGCACCAGTGCGGGACTGCCTCCGAAGTCGGTGGTGGGCACCACCGGATTGCTGCTCACCGAGAAGATGCGTGCCGGGATCGCCTCCGGGGCGCTGGTTTCGCGGGGGAAGATCGACCTGCTGGAATCCGACGCCGTCGTCTTCTCCGACGGGTCACGCGAAAAGATCGATGCGATCCTGTGGGCGACCGGTTTCCGGCACGCCCACCGGCATTTGCGCGATCTGAAACTGCACACGGCTCAAGGCGGCATCCTGATGGAGGACGGGGTGGCCGCCGTGGCGGTGCCCGGGCTGTTCTTCGTCGGCTATGGCGCGTCGGCCTCGACGTTGGGTGCTACCCGGGCCGGGAGGAAGGCCGCGATGGCGGCGGCGCACTACGTTCAGCGGCTCGCGGCAAGCGCAACGTAGCTCACGGAATTGGCAGAACATCGCTGGCGGACGCTACCTTAGAACCCATGAACCAGTACATCGTCACCCTGTCTTGCATCGACCGCCCCGGCATCGTCCACGCCATTTCCGGAGGTCTGCTGGGTGCCGGTTGCAATATCACCGAGTCCCAGCAGTTCCTCTCGCCTGAAACCGGCACCTTCTTCATGCGCATCGAGGTAGCCACCGAGCAGTCCCTGGAGCAGATCCGTGCCGGGCTCGCGCCCATCCGCGACGATTTCCACATGTCCCTCCGTGTGGACGATGGCGCCAAGCGCACCCGCACCATGATCATGTGTTCCAAGGCCGGGCATGCGCTCAATGACCTGTTGTTCGCCCAGCGTGCCGGCACCCTGGCCATCGATGTCCCGGTGATCGTCTCCAACCATCTGGATTTGAAGCCGATGGCCGATTTCTACGGGGTGGACTTCGTGCACCTGCCGGTGACCAAGGAGAACAAGTCCCAGGCCGAGGCTGAGCTGCTCAAGCTCGCCGAGGACTACGGCATCGAACTGGTGGTGCTTGCCCGCTACATGCAGATCCTTTCGGATTCGCTGTGCGAGCGCATGGAAGGCCGGGTCATCAACATCCACCACTCCTTCCTGCCCTCCTTCAAGGGCGCCAAGCCGTACCACCAGGCCTATGCACGCGGCGTGAAGCTGATCGGTGCCACCGCGCACTACGTCACCGCGGACCTGGACGAGGGTCCGATCATCGACCAGGAAGTCACCCACGTCTCGCACACTCGCACCGCCGAGCAGCTCGTTGAGCTGGGCCGCAGCGTGGAAGGCCGGACGCTGACCCGCGCCGTGCAGTGGCACGCCGAGCATCGCGTGATGCTCGACGGCCAGCGCACCATCGTCTTCTCGTAGGCATGGATTATGCAGCAATAGCCGTTATCGCCCTGCTGGTTGCCGCCTCGGCGTGCTGGCCTTTGCTCAGGGCATCTGGCAAGCGCCGCAAGGCATTGAAGGCCCAGGCGCTGCAGCTGCCGGAGCACCATCGGCCGCGCTACCAGCAGTCACTGGCTGGAAATCCGCTGGCTTTTCCCCTGGCCATGAGCAGCGGCTATGCGCTGTGCCGAGGTGCGGACCTCGATGAGTTCCTCTTTCCTGATGCGGAAGAAGAACGGATTACCCTGGCCGAAGCGTGGGGAATCTTCGACACCGAGGATGCCGTGCAGGAGCTCTGGTCCTTGCTGTCCCAGGGGCATCGCTCCGGCTGGCAGCAGTCCCGGGAGCTGGTCAATGCCGGCGGAGCCGCCTTGGCCCAGCACCGCAAGATCCTTGGCAGCCGGGCGCGGACATCCGAGGAAGCACGCGAAGAATTGCTGTCGCTTCGCCGGTTGCAGCGCAATGAGCGCGGCGTGCAGGAACTGGATTTCCTGGCCTGGGATCTTTCACGCGCCGTCATGGTCGCCCGCTCCGCGGCCACCTGCGGCTTCCTGGATCAACACGTAGCCCAGGACGTCGCCTTGCAGGCAGCGTCATATGCCCAGCAAACCTATGGTTCGTGGGATGAATTCGCGAAGGCATTTGATACCGCGCGCTGGTTCTGGCGCGCGCAGCAGGATAGCGCGCTGGATGATGCCCACGACGCGCATCGAACGCAGGTGCTCACCAGCGCTGAGGGCCCTTTCGTACAAGTGGATTTCGCCGCATCGGTACCGGCCAGCCAGTTGCTCCTCCTCGACGCCGCGCGGGAACTGGGACTGTCGTTGCGCGCCGAAGAAGAGGACCGGGACTGGCAGCGTGCGCTAGTGGCTGCGGCCCACTCGCGGACTTGAGATCTTCGGTAGCGAACTCGCCGTAGCAATGCTTGGCCATTACAGTAGGTGAAATGACGCACATCATTACCATTGACGGCGCGACCCCGAAGGTCGGCCAGGACGTTTTCGTAGCCCCTACCGCCACCTTGAGCGGCGATGTCGAGCTGGCTGACCGTGCCAGCGCCTTCTACGGTGTTTCCGTGCGCGGCGATTCGGCGCCAATTCGCGTAGGCGAAGGCACCAACTTGCAGGACAATGTCGTGCTGCACGCTGACGAAGGTTTTCCTTGCACCCTGGGTGCTGGCATCTCGGTAGGCCACTCGGCAGTGGTGCACGGCGCCAGCGTAGGTGATGGCTGCCTGATCGGCATGAGCGCCACCGTCATGAACGGTGCCGTCATCGGCGAGCAGTCGCTGGTTGCTGCTGGTGCACTGGTGCTGGAAGGCACGCAGGTTCCACCGCGTTCGCTGGTTGCCGGTGTCCCTGCCAAGGTCCGCCGCGAGCTGAGCGATGAGGAAGTCTCCGGCTTGAAGACCAATGCTGACCACTACCTCGTGCTGGCTGCCAAGCATCTGGAAGCCAACGCCTAGAGTTTTCAAGGTCCTGGAAGCGCATTGCTTCCAGGACCTTTCGCTTTATGCACTGTGCGCGTCGTTCAAGGCTCGGCGATTTCTACGTCCAGCAACCCCGCACGCCACCGCGCAGTGGTCTCCTCCGCCAACGCCTCAGCCTCCAACGCCTCGGCCGGCGTCATGAAATACGTGTTGACCCGCAATTTCTGCTCTGGATCCAACTCCGGCGGCAACAGCACCATCGGCCGGCTGCCAGGGATCTTCACCGCATGGAACAACCCGCAATGCCTGGCCGTATGGTGAATCAAGCAATTCAACACCGCAGACGGGGAGACCGAAGCCCGAGGTTCTTTATGGGCGGAGGAGAATGCTGGTCTGGTTGTAGCGCAACGGCTTCCCTGACATCTCAAAACACACCGTGGATCGGCTGATGCGAGTAGCTGGGATGAACGGCCTGATGCGGGGCCGGAGAACGACTACAACGATCCGCGCTAAAGATAAGATCCGAGCAAATGATCTGTTGAATCGGAACTTCTCTACGGATGCACCTAACAAGGTGTGGGTCACTGATTTCACTTATGTTCCGATTCGGGGCGGGTTCGCCTATGTGTCCTTCGTGATCGATTTGTTCTCACGCCGGATCTTGTCCTGGGCTTCTTCGACCTCGCATGACACGGCGTTTGTGGAGGAAGCTCTCCAACTAGCTCTATGGCAACGCCGGAGTGAGCGGAAACCTCATGTGAGTCCCGTGTTTGGTACCATTCACCATTCAGATGCGGGCAGTGAATATACCTCTCAGAGGTACACTCAGACGCTGGCGATGGAGGGACTGGTGCCGTCGATCGGAACGATTGGGGATGCGTTCGACAACGCGGCCGCCGAGACGGTGATGGGGTTGTTCAAGAACGAGGCGGTTGCTATGGATTCACCGTTCCGCACTGGGGCCTTGGCTACCAAGGCGGACGTGGAATGACGTGGTCGTGGAATGGGTGCACTGGTACAACAACGACCGGTTGCACTCGACCCTCGGATATCGGTCTCCGGTTGAATTTGAAGAACTCTATTATGATGAAATGAGTGGCTCGTTACCCGATGAAGCCGCCAGTAAACTGGCGGCGTAATTTCCGGGACGGTTCACTCTCCACTATTTGCTCCATAGAGAATGTTCAGGAGAGAACAGTCCGCCAAACAGCAAGGGCCACTGCCAAGTGCTCGAGCAGAACGCGCATTTTCCTGCTCCGCGGCGCCTAGGCAAGAATTCGTCGGCACCCTGCCGAGAAGCATAGACCCTCAACGGTCTTGATGATTCAATCCGCGCCTTGCCGATGAGACTGCTTTGCAAGTGCCTTACGCAACCTCTCATTTTCAGATTCCAGCTCCAAGATGATGCCAATGCCCGCCAAATTCACGCCTCGATCAATCAACTCTGAGATTTGCTGCAACCGAGCTAAATCCTTGGCTTGATACCTGCGCGTGCCACCGCTGGTACGTGACGGGGTGATCAAACCACGCAACTCATACAACCGCACTGTTTGCACACTCACTCCCACACTCTGGGCAGCGGTAGCAATCGAATGCGATCCAGCAACAGGAACGGATCGCGGCGAATTTTTTGTCATTTTTTACTTTCAATAGGCTTGCATGAACTCAGAATCCCATGCTATAAAATCTACATCGTTAGACATAGATCTAACGGAAAGTGAATTGCAGCATCGTAGAGAGTCACACCAGAAAGGAATGAGTTCAGATGATGCAGACCGAGGTACTTCGCGATTTCGACCGCTTGGTACAGCGAGCTTTCAACACCCAGCTCAGCTCCGAACCTGTCCACCCAATGCCAATGGAGGCTTGGAAGGACGACACCGGATTTCACGCTGAGTTCGACCTGCCAGGGGTCGACGCCGAGCAGATCGACATGGCAGTGGAAAAGAACATCCTGACCATCCGCGCTGAACGCGCCAAACCAGGAGACCGCCAGCACATCGCCGGCTCGGAACGACTCTGGGGCCATTTCACCCGGGAACTTATCCTTGGGGTTCATTTGGACACTGAAAGTATCCAGGCCACCTACGTGGATGGCGTGCTACGTGTCGACATCGCTGTCGCCGAGAGTGCCAAACCCCGCCGGATTCAGGTCGCGGTCGGCCAAGGCAAGAAGAACCCCAAGGAAATCACCAGTTAACCCAAGAAAGGCCCCTTGGAGGCCTGTGCGGAGATGATGTGTCATGTCTGCCCACATTGATTCGGAACTTGATCCGCTGGTCGCTGATGACGAGTTGCTTCTGGCCATATACGAGCTCGAGCTATCCACAGCTTCCCGTCAGCATCAGCCGCCTCGATCGCACCTTTGCACCTCGATCGAGGATGTTCCGCGGCCCAGTCAGCGGTGCCCGGAAGGAACCAACGAAGTACGAACAATTCAACGTTCAGTGCGTCGGGCGGGTCCCGTCCGGGTGTATTCACGCTCGCCACCGAACAAGAGATGACTCCCGGGGAAACTTTTAAGGAGTGGTTGATTCGGGGGTGCGTCCGGAACGCACCGGACGCACCCTGGCAACGAAAGGATCAGCACCATGCGTGAATCATTGCTCAACGTCCACCTCAATGACGAGCAAATCGAAGTTCTCAATGCTGCGCTGTGCGCCTACCGAGACCATTTCAGCGAGCTTCTTGAGTTGAACGAAGAAGCAGAAGGACCGCAAGCTCGCGAGAACAACAAGTACTGGCAGAGCAAAGTCCACGCGATTCAAGAAATGATCGATCAAGTCAACGACTCACTGTATGGTTCCCAACCCCGGGAGGGGCCTCAATAACACCCAGACATTCCGCCACCGCACACTATTCACCTATCTGCCTGTTGATCGTCGACCTTCGAGTGTTGGAATAGGCGTTTCGAGGCTAGGTACCGTGTTTAGGAGACTGATCGAATATAGGTCATCGAGCCGGCGGCCCGCTGCAGCGCGTGCTCCGCGATCCTGCGAATGTTCTCGCGGACCGTGGAGCACGCGCAAATGAATCAGCATGGTCAGTGCCCCTGCTGCGGCATCGCCCAAAGGCGTGTGCGCCGCGATGTCTGGGAGCGGTTGGGCGAGACTGAGTGGATTAATCCGCGTTTCCCAGCTCGCGGAGCGTTTCAAGGGTACGTTCGGTGCCGGCTATCCGATGTGCCCAGATCACGCGCCTGCTATCGGCCCTCATGTATCTCAGTCATGCTTCCCATCGCGACCGGCTGGCGATGTGGCTCGATTCCCCGCGCTCGGTAAGCACCTTTTCCGCGCCAGCGGCACGCATCTTGGCTTCCTGCGGCGTTGGGGTCCCCTGGTGCCGGCTTACTCGCGCGTATCCGATAATTGCCATAGCAACAACGGGACCTTGAACCCTTCGACCTATTTTGGTTTTAAACGGCGTTTCTGACATGCAAAGACCCTGCTTATCGCCGGAGCCGGTAAATGTTAGTTGCGACCGGCGGCTAAGACCAGTACCAGACAGAGGTTCTTGGCATGAATTTCCGCTTCAGCCATGGCGCCAGGGCAAAGGATCTTCCGCCGTCTCGGCTGGGGAACTCCTGACGTGGATGTGCCTGCTCAGAGCAGATGGACGTCGCACTGTCATCAGACTGCCGTTGTGCCTCAGTATAGGATACTGGCCGTTCCTCCGGCCCACACCATCCTGCCCTGGAATCTGACTGCGTGCTCGCCGGACCTGCCCATCAGCGTTCTCCGGGAGGCTCGATAGTTCGCAGGTGTCTTCGCAGTATTGGTGAGCCATTGGACGCCCGAGGCGTTCATCGATCCGCATACCTGATCCTCGAACACTTTGGCTTCAGGGGAGAAAGTGTGCAGCTCGAACGCATGCGGCGATCCCCCGGCGTGCGCGCCGACGGCACCGACCTTCGCATTGGGCAAGTCGGGTTCCAAGTCCTGAACCTCCTCGGAGGAGCCCACTGCACCACGGCCCCGTCCTTGCCATCGCCAACTAATGGATTTCGCGGCATAGGCGGCTCCCCGAAAGCAATCGTCGTGAGGGGCGCAGATCGCGATGCCGGAGATCATTAGGTCGGAACCCAGTTTTGCAAGCTTGGAGTGCCCCGGAGGCGCGAATCGCTAAGCGGTGCCGACGTCTTGCACGCGGGCCTTCCTGTGCGGACGGCCCGCGTGCTGCGACGGCAGGTCAGGCGGTAGCCAGGCTGCGGTGCTGGATGCTGTCGGCCTCGGAAGCCTTCGCGGCTGCGGCCAGCCCGCGTTCCAGATCGGCAATCAGGTCCTCGGGCTCCTCGATGCCCACCGAGAGGCGGACCAAGTTCGCTGGAATCTCCAGCGGTGTGCCGATCAGCGAAGCGTGGGTCATTTCGCGCGGATAGCAGACCAGGGATTCAACCCCACCCAGGGACACCGAGAGCTGGAAGTATTCCATGGACTCGGCGAAGGCGCGGGCTGCCGCTTCATCGGAGAGCTGCAGTGAGAGGATCCCGCCGAAACCGCGCTGCTGGCGCTTGGCGAGCTCGTGGCCCGGATGGCTTTCCAGCCCGGGATAGTAGACGCGGGCGACCTCGGGACGGTCATCGAGCCAGCGGGCCAGAGTGGTTGCGGTGGCGCAGTGGCGTTCCATGCGCAGGCCCAGGGTCTTCAGCCCGCGGGCGGCCAGGTAGGAATCCTGCGGACCGGAGACCGCTCCCCCGGCGAACTGCTGGTAGCCGACGGCTTCGGCCAGGCTCTGCCCGCGGTGCAGGTAGTCTGCCACGATGACCGCGCCACCGAGCACGTCGGAGTGCCCGCCGATGTACTTGGTGGTGGAATGGACCACCGCGTGGGCGCCGAAATCCAGCGGCCGCTGCAGGTACGGGGTGGCGAAGGTGTTGTCCACCACCAGCAGGGCGCCGTGCTCGGCGGCAATGGCGGCCCAGCCGGCCAGGTCGGCGATGCCCAGCAGCGGGTTGGACGGGGTCTCCACCCAGAGCAGCGCGGTGTTCGGGCGCACCGCGGCGCGCACCGCATCCAGGTTGGTGATGTCCACCGCGGAAGAGGTGATCCCCCATTTGCTGTGCAGCTTGGAGATCAGCCGGTTGGTGCCGCCGTAGCCGTCGGCGCCCAGGATGATGTGGTCGCCCGGCTGAAGCACTGCGCGCAGCAGGGCGTCTTCGGCGGCGATGCCCGAAGCGAAGGAGAAGCCGGCGGCGCCGCCTTCCAGCGCGGTGAGCTGGGATTCGAACCCGTTGCGGGTGGGGTTCGAGCCGCGCGAGTACTCGTGCCCGGCGCGCAGCACGTTGATGCCGTCCTGGATGAAGGTGCTGGTCTGGTAGATCGGCGGGATCACCGCACCGGTGTGCGGATCCTTGTGCTGGCCGGCGTGCACGGCCAGGGTGTTGAAGCCGCTCATGCGAAACTCACTTCCTTGGTGCCGGCGGTGGCCTGGGTTGCGGCCAATGCAAGATCCAGCGATTGGGTGATATCTGCGAGCAGGTCGGCGGGGTCTTCCAATCCCACCGACAGGCGCAGGGTGGAGGTGTTCAGGCCGGCGTCGGCCAGCTGTTGTGCGGAGAGCCGGCAGTGCGTCATGGTGGCCGGGTGGGAGACCATGGCGCGGGTGTCCCCCACATTCGCGGCCAGGGAAATCAGCTTGAGCCCGTCGATCACCGGGGAAACCAGGGATGGGTGGGCCAGCTCGATGGCCAGCACGCAGCCGGTGCCCTTCGGCGCCAGCGCCCGGGCCAGCTCGTGGCTGGGGTGCTCGGGCAGCGAAGGGTGGTGGATGGCGGCAATGCCCGGATACTCGGCAAGCGCGTCGATCAGCCTGGTGACGCTGCGCTGCACGTGGGCGGCGCGCACCGGCAGGGTTTCGATTCCGGCCAGGATTCCCTGGGCGCTGGCCGGGGCCAGGGTCGGGCCCAGGTCGTGCAGGAACTTGGAGCGCACCAGCATCGCGTAGGCGGCCGGTCCGTGGCGCTCAAGCAGCGAGGTGTTGTTCAGACGCACCCGCGGGGCGGCGATCTGTGGCCAGCGGGCGGCATCGGAGAAGTCGAATTTCCCCGAGTCCACCACGACCCCACCGAGCACCGAGCCGTGTCCGGCCAGGCCCTTGGTGGCCGAGTGCACCACGATGTCCGCCCCCAAATCCAGCGGGCGCACATTCAGCGGGGTGGCCAGGGTGTTGTCGACCACCACCGGGATGTTGTGCTCGTGGGCGATGGCCGCGATGGCGGGCAGATCGGCCACGGTGCACAGCGGGTTGGAGACCGACTCCAGGAAGAACGCCCGGGTGTCCGACTCAATGGCAGCGGCCCAAGCGGACGGATCGGCCTGGTCGACAAAGCTGATGCGGATGCCGAAGTCCGCGAAGGTGTCGGTGAACAGGTCCACGGTGCCGCCATAGAGCGAGGAGGAGGCCACGATGTGCTTGGGACCCTGGGTCAGGGCCAGCAGGGACAGGGCCACGGCAGCCTGCCCGGTGGCGGTGGCCACCGCGTGGGCCCCGCCTTCCAAAGCGGCCACGCGCTGTTCGAGAATCGAAACGGTGGGGTTGCCGGTGCGCGAGTAGGTGAAGCCGGCCTGGCGCAGCGCGAACTTCTCCACCGCTTCGGCGTGCGATGCGAATTGGTAGGCCGCGGAATTGTGCAGCGGCGGCAGCATCGGGCGGAAGTCTCCGCTCGGGCGGTACCCTGCGTGCACCGCGTCGGTTTCCTGGCTCATAGCTCCTCCTCGATTCTCTGCGAGGGAGTGCACCGATTGGCATCGTGCGGCGGCACGAAGCACAGTACGCAAAAACGCGTTCGGAACTGCTCCATCGTTCCTGGCATTAGCACCTTTCGGTTTCCCGATGGTTGCTGCGACGTCAACGAGCCAGATCTCTTAGTCGCTCTTGATGGTTTGTTGTTCTTCCATGGTTGGCTATCTGCCGCAAACGGCGCAAGCGGTATCCGGCGCCCGGCTTCATACAAGGCCGCCACGCTTCATATGACTTCTCGTTGTCATGATGACGCGGTGGCCGGCAGCACTTTATGACGCGACCTTTTGAGATGAATCGGCGTGATGCAGGGGTTTTGCTGGAAGTTTGTGACGATGTGCCGGTGCTCGATGACCGGGGGTTACGCTGCTGGCGGCTCAGCCGAGCACTTCTACCCCGAAGCTGGCGACCACCGTTCGCACTTCTTGCAGGTAGCGCTGGGCCTGGTCGGTGAGCGGGATGGCGGCGTGGTCGATCCAGCCGATTTCGATGCGCTCCTCGATGGCCAGCGGGATGGCCACGATGGAGGGGTCCAGCTCATCGCTGATGATGCCGGTGGAGATCGTGTACCCGCCCAAGCCGATCATGAGGTTGAAGATGGTGGCGCGGTCCGAGACCTGGATTTCGCGTTGGCTGGAGCGCGTGGAGAGCACCTCTTCGGCGAAGTAGAACGAGTTGTTCGCCCCCTGGTCGAAGGTCAGCCGGGGCAGGTCTTCGAGGTCCTCGAGCGTGACCTGGGTTCGGGTGGCCAGCGGGTTGCTGCGCGAGATGAAAATGTGCGGATCGGCCAGGAACAGCGGGTGGAAGACCAGCCGCGATTCGCGCAGCAACTTGTCGATGACCTTCCGGTTGAAGTCGTTGCGGTACAGGATCCCGATGTCGCTGCGCAGCGTGCGCACGTCCTCGATGATCTGTTCGGTGCGCGTCTCGCGGAGCGAAAACTGGTACTCCTCGGCCCCGCTGGCCTGCACCATCCGCACGAAGGCATCCACCGAAAAGGAGTAGTGCTGGGTGGAGACGCCCAGCAGCCGCCGGGCGGAGGGCCGGCCGAGATATCGATGTTCAAGAAGCTCCACCTGCTCGAGCACCTGCCGGGCATAGCCGAGGAATTCTGCGCCTTCGGCGGTGAGCGTCACTCCCCTGGCCGAGCGCACCAGCAAGGTGCGCCCCACCCGCGATTCAAGTTCCTTCATCGCCGAGGACATGCTGGGCTGCGCGACGTAAATGAGGTCGGCGGCAGCCGAGATGGACCCCTCGGAGGCGACCGCCACGAAATAACGAAGTTGCTGCAGCGTCAATCCATTTGTTCCCTGAACCATAGCCAGAGTCTATATCAATCCATAGTTATATCGAGTTACCCGATATCAAGAATCACCCTGCATGATTGACGCAACGACTTTCCCTCGGCCTGCCCAGGCCTCCCAAATACAGATTGGCCATCATGGCAGACGCATTAAATTTCAGCATTAACACCACCAGATTCGACGAGAATTACTCCCCTTCGACAAATTCGCGCACCACCACGAACTTCGCTAATTTGGCACGCGGAGAGCGCCGCGAAGAGAACTTGCGCAATGCCCTGACGATGATCAACCGTCGCTTCAATTCCTTGGCTCACTGGGACAATCCCCAGGGTGACCGCTATTCTCTTGAATTGGAAATCATTTCCGCAAATGTGCATTTTTCTGCCGATAATACCGGCCAGCAATTTCCCCTTTTAGAAGTGCTTGAAACCACGATCGTGGATAAACTCACCGGCACTCGGTCCCAGGGCATGGTCGGCAATAATTTTTCTTCTTATGTGCGCGATTACGACTTCAGCGTGGTGCTTCCAGCTTCGTGCAATGACAGCGGAGTTCCGGTACTTCCAGAAGATTTCGGCGATCTCCACGGACAGCTCTTCCAGCATTTTTTGAACTCACAGGCCTACCGTCAGCGTTTTGCCCAGCTGCCGGTGGTGTGCATCAGCGTCTCGACTTCCAAGACCTATTTCCGCACCGGCAACAGCCATCCAGTGCTCGGTTTGGAATACCAGCAGGATGAAAATTCATTGACCGACGCTTACTTCGGAAAAATGGGCTTGAGCGTACGTTACTTCATGCCGCCAGGCGCTGTTGCGCCACTGGCTTTCTACTTCCGCGGCGACCTGCTCAACGATTACACGAACCTTCAGTTGATCAGCCTCATCAGCACGATGGAGACATTCCAGAAGATCTACCGTCCGGAGATCTACAACGCCAATTCGACTGCTCCTTCCGTGTACCACCCGAGCTTAGACGCCGAAGACTTCTCCCCCACCCGTGTCTTTTATGACCGCGAAGAGCGAACCCAATTGGGCAAGATCCAAGGCAAGTTCACCGAAGAGCATTTCATCACCCCGAATCGCCAATTGCTCGATCAGTGGTCCGCTTCCTGCCCGACACCCGTCGCCTAAGATCCAGAAAGATTCCCCTATGACTTCCCCGCTTATCCCCACGTCAATTGTCGGCAGCCTGCCCAAGCCGTCATGGCTTGCCGAACCTGAAAAGCTTTGGTCCCCTTGGAAGCTTGAGGGCGCGCAATTGCGCGAGGGCCAACAGGACGCCATGCGCGCAGCGGTCCTCGAGCAGGCCCAGCGCGGCATCGACATCATTTCCGATGGCGAGCAGTCCCGCCAGCACTTCGTCACCACCTTCATCGAGCACCTGAGCGGTGTCGACTTCGAGAAGCGCGAGACCGTGCGCATCCGCAACCGCTACGACGCCAGCGTCCCCACCGTCGTTAGTGCCGTAGAACGTGAAAAGCCAGTTTTTGTCGAGGACGCAAAGGCCCTTCGTTCATTCACTGACAAGCAGATCAAGTGGACGTTACCTGGCCCGATGACCATGGTGGACACTTTGTATGACGCTCACTACCAGAGCCGTGAAAAGCTCGCATGGGAGTTCGCGACCATCCTGAACCAGGAAGTGAAAGAACTCGAAGCTGTTGGCGTGGATGTTATCCAGTTTGACGAGCCAGCCTTCAATGTCTTCTTTGATGAAGTTGCTGACTGGGGCATCGCAGCGCTGGAGCGTGCCTGCGAAGGATTGAAGGCAGAAACCGTTGCGCACATTTGCTTCGGTTACGGAATCAAGGCCAATAACGATTGGAAAGCCACTCTGGGCGCTCAGTGGCGCCATTATGAGAAGTCCTTCCCCCTGTTGCAGGCTTCAACCATCGACACCGTTTCTTTGGAATCTCACCATTCCAACGTGCCGCTTGAAGTAGTTGAGATGGTTCGCGGCAAGAAAGTCATGCTCGGTGCCATCGACGTAGCCAATGTTGCCATTGAGACCCCGCAAGAAGTCGCACAGACCCTACGCAAGGCGCTGGAATTTGTTGACGCAGACAAGCTCATTGCCAGCACTAACTGCGGCATGGCTCCATTCCCTCGCGATGTCTCGCTGGCAAAGCTCAGTGCTTTGAGCGCCGGAGCCGGGATCCTGCGCGAGGAGCTCGTCGGTGCCAGCGTCTAAAGTCACCATTGACGCAACCGACTCCCTGCCCGCCGAAGACTTCAAAGCAGTCTTTCGTGGGCACCCGGGTGGTGTCAGTGTCATTACTGCCGATGCTGGCCAGGGCCCAGTTGCCCTCACCGCAACATCGGTTGCCTCCATCAGCGTAGATCCGCCATTGCTAGTCTTCTCAATTTCGGCTCTCTCTTCTGCCTCTGACGTACTCTCTCGTGCTCAGACGGTCGTTGTTCATTCCTTGGATGTCCACGACATTGAATTGGCAAAGTTGGGTGCTACCAGCGGGGTAGATCGTTTTGCTCAGGACCAGAAATGGACTCGTTTGAGCACCGGAGATACCGTCTTTGATAACGTGCGCGCTTGGGTACGGTGTGAAGTTGTGGAACGCATCCAGGCAGGGACCTCAACGGTCCTCGTGGCTCGCGGACTGCAGTCACACATTGCACGCGACTCCCAACCGGGCGAGCTTGGTGACGCATTGGTTTACCACAACCGTTCGTGGCACCACTTGAATGCCGACTCGCATCTGGGCCACTGATACAGAAATAGCTGACGCTGGGAACCACCCGTTGGTGGTTCCCAGCGTCAGTTGCATTACGGGACCGTATATCGGAGACGGCGGCCTTCTTGAATTCTTCGGTGAAGATTCTTGGCATGGTTTTTGTTCCTTCGTTTGAGCATAACCATAGCTGGGTTATGCGGTCGAAGTGTCAACTAAACCTTCAGCAGACCCCTGAGCTTTGGAGAAGACCGCTAGCGGCGATCTGGAAAGTCTCCTTCGTAGTCGTGCCATGTACCGGCTAGTTCTTGCATAGCCCAAAGCTGGTTTTTCACCGAGGCTTTCTTACCTGCAAAGTCCATTACGATGTAGTTCATAGTGAACCCGTCCTTCAGCGTATCGCCGAATTTTTTAGCGCGGTCTTTGCTCTCGAATCGAAAATAGTTAGCCTCTGCGGTGCTGTATGCCTCTACGCAATTCACTGGTGCCGCGCACGCAGTCTCAGTAATGTCCTCCGGCTGTGTCGTAACGTCTACTGACCCCTCGCTATCAGCGTCTACAAGTTCATGCAGAGTCAGGTCGCGCTGGGGGTCCACTATGGAACATCCACCCAACAATGGTGTTGCCAAGAGTAATGCACCTGAAAAGGCATAGCCTAAGCGTTGATTCATTCTTCCATTTTCTCAGCTTTGTGTAGGTAGAACAGCCTACTTACGGATGATTTATACCGAGTAGTTGGTGGAACAAACTAGCGCAGGAGATCTTCAAGCGCTCGTTGAATCGTCGAGGTGCTGACATCTAGAGTCCTCGCTATCTGCGGGTAGCTCTTGCCCTCGGCTCGCAAGCTCTTTGCGGTCTCGATGCGGTCTGGTGTCATGACAGTGGGGCGGCCGCCGATTTTCCCCTGGGCTCGCGCGTGCTCCAATCCCTGCGGGTGTTCTCGCGGATCGTAGAGACGCGCAGCTGCGCCAAGACAGCCATTATTCCTATGATGGCTTCACCCATCGGCGTGCTCGCGTCAATGTCTAGGAATGGTTCAGTGAGGCTATGCAGCTTGATTCCGCGCTCCCCCAGCTCTCGGATCATTTCGATAGCCATTCGCTCGGTGCCGGCTATCCGATCCAGCGCACGGATCACGAGGGTATCGCCGGATCTCATATAGTCCAGACATACTCCCCAATGCGGCCTGCTGGCGATTCGGCTTGATTCACCGTGATCGACAAAAATCTTTGTTGCGCCGGCCGCGCGCAGCTCTGCTTCCTGCGATTGTGGGTTCTGCTCGCGGGTGCTCACCCTCGCGTATCCGATTAGTGCCATAGCAAAAACGGTACATGGTGTGTTGTGACCCGGTTTAGGTTTCGAACAGCGTTTTTGACGCGATAAGGCCCCGGCGTGTCGCCGGGTGTTGTCAGTTTCCGAAGTCGTCAGCACATCTGCCCATAATCCTCAGTACTGCACCGGCCCGCCCGCAGGAGGAACGTCCTGCGGGACATCGATAAACGCATCTATGCGATTTGTTGTCGCTAGCGTTTAAATTTCGGCTAGCACTGCACCGTTGAACTGGTAGATGTTTTCATGTTTGAACCCAAAGTCGCCGTTAGGACGCCGGATATGGGGTTCGAAGGTGAAGAGTTCTACCTCATCGAGCCTGAGTGTATTACCTGGTTCGATGTATACGCGGTCGGCGCTTTTCCGTTCGATGGAATGTCCGAGATTTCCCAGAAAATCAATGTTTTCAAATCCCAGTTCGAGGATATGGGCGTTCATTCGAGTATGGAGTTCTTCGAAAGTCATTGCGGGTCTAGCTACGCCGATCAGAGCTGCATGTAGTTGTTCCTCAGCGAGGATTCCTTCGCGCCATTCCTGTCTTTTAGTAAGCTTGGACTCCTGCAATGGTTCACCGTTTTCCACGATGATCGTGCGAGCAAAATCGCCCCATATCTCGTTTCTTTGCGGGCTCAGGTCAATGGTGATGATGTCCTCAGCTTGGATGACTCGATCTGCGGTTTTGTAGCTCTTGCCAGGTACAGATTGGATCGTGTCAGTTCCGCAGAAGACAAAAGCGCCTATGCCCCAATACCAGAACGAATCAGCGCCTAGAGAAAGCATGGTCTGTTCGCAGAGTTCCCGCACGGCGGTTAGATTCTGTCCTGGGCGAATGCTTTGCTGGGCAACTTTCATTGTTTCTCGCGCAATCGCTTGCACTTGGTGATGAAGCACCTTAACTCGATTCTCCGTGCTAGATATGAACTTCAGACAGTCACTTAGATCTTATCGGGGATGCTGTACAAGGTTTGTAAAGGAGCACCCACCTGTTCGTAACCGGAACCTTTACCGGGCTTCCTACTTGCGGGTCATCCGTGCGGAGAACGGTGCCCGAAGGATCTTCGTCCACAGTGACCGACGGTGTGCAGCACCTGGAGAAGAGCCGAATTCGTTTTCTGCGCGATCCAGGCTTTCTTCGATAAGAGCGTCATGCATGGGCCGGAAGAATAGTGGCCAGGTAAGTTTTGCCGTTCCACTTGGCGACATGGAAAGCTCGTGCCGGAGCAGCGTTAATGTGTCTGTAAGGCTGGTGGCAGTGAAAGAGTGGTGCCCGTTAAAGCCCGATGGACTCGTGAACTGAAATTCGATCCGTCTGCCGGGCTCGTATGCAGTCACGAAATAGCGCACTGGCCCATGTCCTCCCGCTGCGCCCACACCAAGCGGTCCGTTCAGGCGCATTGCTGGCCACTCGCTTCGGGGCCATAGTCGATCGTTCTTACCCGCAAGCGAGTCGATGAGCGGCCCTACTTCGCTAGCGGGGGCTGCAATTTCGCGCTGATGAGTGTTGTAGACCATGTGGCAAGCGTATCTTTGATCGTCACCCAGGCAGGCTCAATTCAACCTCGGTGATTGGTGTCCCGCAAGCCGGTCGCCATACGGGACACTCGATCCGTTGGCTTGTTAAGTTTTCGAAACTCCGAGTTTTCAACGATTTCAGATTCCCATATACCCCGCCCGAGAAAATGCCCGGTGAAGGGGCCTTATACGGACGCCAAAAACGGTCATTATTGACACGCTCCTCCGTCGGCTTAGTAAAAAATCTTCGACTCTTGAGAAATCAACAACTTCCTCGAGTCATTTCATCGCAAAACTCCGTTTCGTAAACTAAGTTCCAATACATCCTTAGACGGACAAGTATTGATATATTTTGACCTGCTGAGACACCCCCCTCAGGTACGCCAGAGTCTCTACCGGCGGTCAAGATACAACTGAGTGGAAGAAGGAATCAGTACATGGGAATTCTGCAAATCCAACAAGTCCGGAACCGACTCGAATCGGTTTTCTTCCCGCTACTTGATCTCCACGACATATCTTCCCATCCAGAATCCAGCCTCACAAATTTTAAACTCACCCGAGCTCTTACGGCTTTTGTGATGATGAAACGCTCCCAACTGTCTGCCGAAGAAGCGGCTCAGTGCATTACAGACGGAACAGGAGACAATGGCCTCGACGGAATCGCTCTTGTCCCTGAAGAAAACAAGATCATCTTGGTTCAATCAAAATGGTCAGAAACAGGAAAAGGAAGCGCTGAACTGGCGGAAATGATCAAGTTTCGCGATGGCGTAAACGATCTGTTGTCGCTCAGATGGCATAAATTCAACGAGAAAATTCGAGCTCGCGAGAAGGAAATCTTAGATGTCCTCATGCAACCCGATATCAAGATAGATATCGTTTTTGCTCATATGGGTACAGGTGCTTTGGCTGGCCAAGTGAAGGACACGATGGAGGAATTCGTTACTGATCAGAACGACTCTGTCAGTGACGCCCTTAACTTCACCTATTTGGCGCAGACACACATCCATCGGATGCTTGTCGAAGAACAACAGGCCGGCGAAATTGACTTGACAGTTTCTTTGTCCGACTGGGGATCCATAGAAGGACCCCCCAAGGCCGTTTATGGACACGTCCGAGGCATCGACGTCGCTGACTGGCTAAACACCAACGGCACCGAACTGCTAGCCAGAAATGTACGCGTATTTCTTGGAGATTCAGAAGTCAATAAGTCGATTAAAGAAACGGCACTCACTGCCCCCGAGCAATTCTGGTATCTCAACAACGGCATCACCGTTCTTTGTCGATCCTTCGACAAGTCAGTCGCAGGTGGTTCAGACCGCCGGCACGGAAACTACGTCATCCGTGGAGCTTCAGTAGTAAATGGTGCTCAAACAGTAGGCGCTTTAGCAAGTCTGAACAGGGACACACACAAAGATGCGCTAGAAACCCTTCGTGTTACCGTGCGGTTCATTGCTCTAGACGAGGCAGATGAGGACTTCGGAAATCGAGTAACGAGAGCTACCAATACTCAGAACCGAATCGGTGGACGAGATTTTGTCGGTCTCGATCCCGAGCAGACGCGTTTGCGCGATGAATTCGCTGTAGATGGTCTCATCTACGCCGTTCGCAACGGAGAGCCCGACCCGGAAGATTTAGTCGGTTGTTCGTTTGACGATGCTGTCGTTGCTATCGCTTGTTCCTCAACCGACGTCAATTTGGCCACGCAAGCCAAGCGAGAAGTTTCAAAACTCTATTTGGACACCACAAAGGCTCCCTACAAAACTCTCTTCAACGCACAGACAACCTCCACCGCTGTATGGCGCCGTGTGCAAGTCTTGCGTCATGTAGAGGGATATCTATCGAGCAGCACAAGAACCTGGACAGATAGTCGCGAGAAGGGGTTTGCGGTGCATGGCAACCGTCTCGTTCTCCATCTCGTCTTCGCGCAGTTGGACAGGAAAGTCCTCGACGACCCTAATATCGATGGGCCAACTGACAAGGACTTGCTCGATATGGCAACAGAACGAGCCTTTAGCACAATGAAAGCAGCTGCCGAAGAAAGATTCGACGGCTATCTTGCCCACCTATTCAAGAACGCGGCAAAGGTAAGAATAATTCGAGAGCGGGCAATACAGCTCATGAGTTCTCCTCCGCAATCCGTCAGTCCATGAGCGGCACTGCCGTGCGATGGATGAGGTACCTTGGCTATCAGGATGTCTTAGATCCACTATATCGTTCAACGACAATGTCCTGGGCCGCTCAGAGAATGTAGCAACTTCGATCGCAGCATGCCTTCCGAAGCGAATTCGAGACGTCTTGCAACCCATAGGTTGCAAGACGTCTCACCACGCACCACTCCCCCGGTTAAAAATCCGCGGAAACTCAACGGTCTAAAATTCTTGCAACTATGTGTCGCAACCAATGACGTAAAATCATGCCTGCACCATTAGTTGCGAGACACTTTCGAAGGACCAATGCCCAAACTGATCGGCTACGCCCGCGTATCCACCAAAGCCCAAGACGCCGACCGACAAATCCAAGACCTCCTCGCCGCCGGGGTCCGGCGCGATGACCTCTATATCGATCACGGTCAGTCCGGAGCACTAGCCAAACGACCAGGACTGGACAAAGCACTGACCGCACTGCACCCGGATGACACCCTCATAATCACCACCTTGGACCGGCTCGGGCGCTCCACCCAGAAAATGCTCGACCTCGCCCAGGAACTACGCGAACGCAATATCGGGCTCCGCGTGCTGAACCTCGGCGGCGGCGACGTGGACACCAAAGCACCCATGGGCGCCATGGTCTTCACCGTCATGGCCGCCCTGGCCCAAATGGAACTAGAGATCAAACGCGAACGCATCAACGACTCCGTCACCAAACGCCGCACCACCGGCAGCGACCTCGGCGGCCGGCGACCCACCTTCACCGAATCACAGATCCGCACTGCCGCAAAACTCATCCAGGCCGGCGAACCCGCAACACAAGTCGCCAAAGACATGGGAATGTCCCGCGCGACCCTCTACCGACGAATCAACGCCAGCAATTTAGAAGAGAGGGCCGGAAGTCATGAATGAAAAAACGACACATCAACGGAAAATCGCCTACCTGAAATCGGTCTCCCAAGAGACGCTGCTCAGCGAATACCAGCTCCAAGCACTTTGTAGAGAAAACTCCGTCCAGGTGAACCAAGGCGCTGTAGGTGACTTCATTTCAGCAACAGACCGCCGCGTCCTTCTGCAAATAATCGGTCCAGTCAAACGGCCCTCTAGGTATAAGCCTTCGCGTGCAGTTAAAGATCCTCGACAAAAAGCTTTAGATTTAACCAACCGAATTGCCCGCTTACGTCAGGGGCTTCATAACCGGGATCGAGATGGCGCTCTGGCTGCAATTTCACGTTGCACTAAATTGCTCGACACCCTGGAAAAACAGCGAAACCTTACGAGCCAAGATCTGGAATCCTTCAAGGTACTGAGGAAACAGTTAAAATCGCTACACACGGTGGCGCTTACACTGCCGACCCAGAATCTTGTGCCGAATTCGAAAAGACCGAACATGCGAGGTGGACTCCCCTCATTAGGCAAGAACAAGCGGTAGCAGGAAAATTTAGAGTTTCTTCGTCAATGAATTTGAAACATGATGGTGTCAGAAACGGTTCCTCGGGTCATCCGGACAAAAAGTTATGGTCCCAAGTATCGGGATAGCCCGAAGTGATAAAGGGGCAGGTGAAGTGAGGCTCCCCACCTGCACCTTTTCTGTTCCCGTAAACGATCGTTTTTGAATCATCTACACTACTCAAAGCATCGACTGTTCAAAATTTTTTAATTGCGCTCAATACCTCGTCAAATACGGATTAAATGTTGAAGCTCAGTATAAGCTGATCAATATGATTGACTAAGGCAACTAACAGATCGATGGGTGAAACTTTTGAAAAAAATCACTTCAATTGCTCTCGGCGCTCTTCTGCTAGGTAGCTCGTTGCTGAGCGCGCCAGCTAATGCAGCCCAGATGGAGCCAGAAAATTTCGTAGAAACACAGGCAGTCCCAGCCTATGCTGTCGGGGAAAGTGGAGAACGGTTCTACTTTGACAACATTGAACAGAAGTTAGGGGTCGCGCAACCCGCAGCATACTGGTCACCCTGTGGCGTTTTCGATAAGAACGAAAAGCTCGTCAGAACTTTCAGTAGGCAAACGGTTAAAGGAGTCTCGGGACGTACAGCCTATCTACGTTGTGGCACAAACAAAGTCGTCAAAGGTAAAAATATCGGTTGGGGCTATCGGCATATCAAAGCTGGCCACATGAACGACTGGAACAACCAGGCGGAATCCTTAGGTGCGAACTGGAGGGACTTCGCGGATTGGGCAACAAACGAAGCCTTAAAATGGTCATGCCTAAAGAAATACCAAAGCGGCAATAAAACTATTCGGTACGGTGGGGTTTATGAACTTCGAGATTCCCGTGGGCGGATCATAAAAAAAGTCGGCGTCACGGCATCAGTTTCAGCCACAAATTCCCGTCTCATCACATCTCATCCCGACAGTGTGAACCGAGCTTGCGGTAAATAATCAAGCTTCGCTGGTAAGTTCTAACAAGAAGGGCTATGGCGCATGTGCGCCATAGCCCTTCTCAGTCTTCTGCTTCTATTCTCATACTTGCCCCGTACATGGTTCCCCGTGAACCAGTGAAAGTATGAAGAGCTGCTATCAACTCCGAGAACGCATACTGTTCGCCGCCGGTAAAGCCTCGCGGCATTCTAATCCCGTTCAAACCGGCAAGTTCATTTTCCGTAACCCTCCATTTGACGACCGCCGTGCCATTATCGTCAAAATTGGGATATTCGATATAGATTCCCCACGGAGTTAGGCGAGCTTCATACCCACGTTCGTTCACTAGGTAATCAACATACCTTTGACGCTTAAATGTCTCCATAGAATAATCCTAAGTCCTCCAAGCAAACAATCTAGTTACGGTAGCGAAGATCTCTGATAATGAATTCCGACAGGTTACGATTGCGATGGACCCAAGGATCTTTTTTCGCCACGAACTGTCATTGTTAGAGCTTTCTCACAGTTAGCATCATACGAACCCCAGCAGCGCCAAGGGTTAACTCTGATACCTCCACGTGGTCTTACTCCTTTAAGATGATGTGCCCATGATAGGTGTTCCTCGTGGCCTGGCAAGTGATATTCGCTTATCAGAGGCCATGCACGGGCCACGATCCGCCGTCGAAGGAGAACTCAGGTACCGCAGCTTGTGGCTTGTGTGCGGGAGGTCGTTTGGTTCCTGCTGTCCACGTGGGTGCAGGAAAAGCAGCGCAGCGATTGGGCTTTTGCTGTGCACAGGTGGGCAGGAGGCATAACCGCGATGCCCTGGTTTCGTCGCGGTTGATTCGGCTTCGGGTAGGGTTTCCATCCAGCAGGTCGCGTTGATCGCGACCTGTAGCGTTGCCAGGGCTTGGGCGACGGCTTGTTTCGTGTCGGGATAGTCCTTGTTCCACGAGTCGGTGCTCATGGTGATGCGTCCGGTAGCGGCGAGGTCTTCCAGCTCGTTGGCCAGGGCTTTGAGGTCATCGTAAATTTCTGAGGCGTTGCGAGTCACGGTGAATCCCTCCTTAGCGTGCGTGAATATGCCAATACTGTCGTGCATATGAATAAATGAGTAAAGACGTATTCATGCAAATGAGCAAGTGAACATTTGAGCAACGAATGTGCGTAAGTCACGGAGAATACTAACGAATAGTGGTGCGCGCGGACGGGGTGACTACTCCCCTATCCGAATCCTCGATGCCTAGCAGGTTGAATCCACCTATGGAAAATTTTCTCATATACACATTTGCAGCTTTGAGTAATTGAGTCCAATTGCTTATCGGCCTAGCTAGTACACCATGACGGTCCAGCTGCCGGCTGACTTCGGAGATACAAAGCACGATATACGCATTTGAACAATTCGTAGGTGCGTGTGCACCGTGGAACGCTGCAAAGATAAGCTCTTTGGGCAGTCTGAATGCTTGGAAAATGAGTGCATGAGTAGATGATGATCTACTCATGCACTCAAAAGATGATTTACATTTTGATGTGTTTACTCTTCAGGGAGTGACTCAATATATTCAGTCAAGAACTCGCGAATGCTTTTGTGTTCACTGCGAGCCACATGGATTTTCAGCTTCGTATGCAGGCTTTTAGGTAGTTCGAAGTTCACTCGTGTCAGCGGTTCTGCGGGAGCGGTGTCCCGTAAACTAGCCATCAGCCGGCTCTTCTCGTTTTCGGCTCGCTGGCTTGGACGCCCTGCGCTGAGCCCGGTTCTACTGTTGCTCATTTAGACAACCTTCTGCTCAAGGATGATCGACTCAATTTCAGCACTCAGTGCAAGCATTTCTCGGGTGCCCTCGGATCGAGGGAAGTCTTCAATCACTGTAGACCCACGCGCAGCTGTCCCTGGGTAGTCGACACGCTGGAAAATCTTGGATTCAAGGACCGGCAAGCCATAATCCTCGAGGATCGCAGAGACATCCTTGCTGATGTTTGAACCGGTGATCGCGCGGGATACGACGAAGGCCGCCTTGAGTTTCCCGTCGGTGACCTCGATGCGCTGCTTGACTAGGTCAACCAGATCCTCTGTGGCCCAGATGTCATACGGCGAGGGCTGCACGGGAATAAGGACAAAATCAGCAGCCTTGATCGCAGAGACAGCAAGGTCACTAGCCTGCGGGGCCCCATCGATGACGACGAAATCGACCTTGGCCAGGCTTTTGACGTCGCGTTCAATGGTGGGGCGATCGATGCCCACGACGGACACGGGGTGCTCTTCCCTGACTGCAGCCCAGTCCCGGGCGCTTCCCTGAGGGTCTGAATCCACCAAAAGCACAGAGCGGCCAGTGTGCTGCAGTGCGGTGGCTAGGTGGGTGGAGATCGTGGTTTTCCCAGCTCCGCCTTTTTGGTTCAATACGGCAATCGTTTTCATAGATTCCTTCCGCTGCACAGAGGTGAGTAAATACGGATTTACATATAAGTGTATCAGCACAAATGAGTAAAAGTGCATTTACGCACACGTGTGAAGGGCGATGGCGTGAGGCGCTTCTCCCCCATCGAATACATGAGAAATCGTCTGGATGATCATTTGATGATTTACTCAAAACCGTACGAATCCGATATTCCGGCTGGCCGTGGTCTGAGGGTTCAAGCATTGGTTGAGTCGGCCTTTAGATGGATTGGCGAGCACAAGGACCGATAAAGTGGTGTCTTGCTGCAGGTCGTCAATACACCGTCCATCAAATGAGTAAATGAGGTTTCGCGTATGTATTGCGCTGAGGGTGACAGGTTGAATTCACTCCAAGGCACTCAATCATTTCCAAGGGTCGGGATTGCGCTTTAGAGGACCATGTGCCCTGAGGAAAGTATTGCTTAAATGTTCATTTGATACTTTACTCAAAAACGTACAGATTCGGTGCCCTGGGCCACTGGCGGCTGAGGGGCAAATATTAGTTGAATCAATCTTGTGGCGGATTATGCGCGCACGGAGCAATGTGGGGGTGCTTTGCTTCATTACTTCAAATGAGTAAATGAGAACCCTCGCATAAAAAGCTTGGGGAGGGTAAATCAGATTCCCGCCAGGCCATTCAATTTTTTCGCTGAGCGTGGTTGCGCTGCAGGAAGTGCTCAAATGATAAAATGAGTAAAAGTGTAGGTTTGGTTGAAATTTCGGTGGGGAGTGGTGCTTGGGCTGCGTTCGCTCACTGGTGCAAAAATCTTCATGAGTGAGCGGGTAAGGAATCAAATGCTCTTTTGAGTATTTTCTCTCTATGCCTATGGCTTCAACGCCGAGTTTAGCGTTCGGATGCTTCAGGGAGCGGTGTCAAGCATTGGTGGAAGTCACCCTGGATTGCATCAAGATTTCGCGCAAATGGTCATTTGAGTAAATGAGCGGATACTTCATTATTGGCGGGGATGGCATTTGGCAGGGGAGTCCACTTGGCCGGCAGAGCCGTCATGAGCGCTGTGAATGGAAATGTGAAAGTTCGAGCCGATTCCTGGGAGCGTGTGATTCGATCTTTTTGGCAGTGACCAAATGATGATATGAGTATTTGCGCAAAAACGCGCCAACATCTCAATGCTCGGCGTTACCGGTTTATCCCGCGATAACTGTTCGATATGCGCCATGGCTGCAGCAAACCTACGATCCACCAAGGAAGAGATAGCGCCAGGAGGCTAATAAATCAACATTTGAGTAAATGTTCGTATGAGCTAATGATGTTAGGGATCACCTTCAGGTCGATAGCGCGCGTGCCGCTGACAGCGCTGCGCGTACTCTGGCTGCCCCGGTTGCTGCAGCACTTTGGTGTGCCGGGCGTCGAGCTTGGTGTTTTGCCCGCCGGTCGGCGGCGGCCCGTGCGGCAGCGTGGGCTCGGTTGCTTTCCGCAGCGGCTCGCTGGGAGCGGCTGGTCATGACTTCACCGTTCGGAGTCATCCACTGGCGGAGGCGGTAGAGGATTGCTGCGCGCAGAATGCGGCAATAGTCGATGTAGGACTGAGTGTCACGATCATGCTGGGGGAGTGCACCCCATGCTTCCTTCCCGTGCAAACCCGGGCTGGTACGCCAATCCAAAGCATGGTGAACATCTGAAATCGTCCATCCCGCATCGAAAAATGGTTTGACCATGTTCAGCACGTTTTTCTTGGAAAAACGGGCCAAATCTGGCATCAAACGCAAGATTTCAGCGGTAGCCGATAACCCCTGACTTCTCGAGCTGATGCGTCGGTTGGCTGGCCACAGGGTGACTTGTCGCTGATCGCGGTGGTGAGTTCGCACGGCGTAGCCGTGCCCATGATGTTCAGTGCCGCGCAGCGGCTCAATCTGGGTGTTTTTCTCGAGCGCGCGCGTGTAGGAACTTACTTCGTAAGTGGTTAACCCCCCTACGGGGAGGGGTTCTAAGTTATTTCCACAGGTACCAGCGGCGCCTTGTGTGTGGGCACGCCGCGCGGGGGTCGTGTCTGGTGTGTCTTGGGGGCGTAGGCCGAGGCCGATGGGGCGGGTGATGACGTAGACGGGGGCTTCGTTGGTGGCTGGTTGGCCGGCTTTGGCGGCGTAGGTGGCGCTGCGGCCTGAGGCGACGATGCCGAGTAGGCCGTGGGTGCGTAGGAATTTCAGCGCGTTGCCGACGGTGGCGCGGCTGACGCGGGCTTTGGTGGCGATGGTGTCCCAGGTGATGCGGACGGTCATGGTGGTGTGGTCGGTGTAGCGCAGGAGTACCCAGAGCACGGCCATGATGTTGCGTTGGCAGTCGGCGCGGCGGCACAGCAGCTCGTCCAGGGAACGGGCGGCACGCCAGGCTTGGGCGGTGTGATCGACTTTGCGGCTTCCCTGGGGGATCGCCCAGGCAATCGCGCGGGGGGAGGTTTCCTGGGCGCGGGAGACCCGCTTGATATGTACCGGGGCGGGGGTGTGGGCGTGTTTGGCGGCGAGGGCTTCTTTGGCCGCGTTGAACTGTGTTTTTCCCTTGGCGCTGAAGGTTTGGGGGGTTTCTGCCTTGGTGAAAGGGCGGTGTCCTTTGGCGGTGTGGGCGAGGATTGCGGCGATGCGGCCGTCGGAGGGGCGGGTGCACCAGCGTGGTTTTGTGGTGTGGATCGCGGTGTTTTGCGGCGTTTCTTTGGTGCTGGTACTTGATTGGGCGCGCTGAGGCGCTACTATAGACACATAAGTCCTTTTCTCTTTGGAGGGTAAAGGAAGGGGAGCGTCCGGCTTGGTAACCGGAAGCTTCGTGGTAAATCTCGATCTGAGAACTTTGGCGAGTAGGCAGATCGGATTCAGAATTTTAGTCCCGCGCTTTGCGCGGGCTTTTCTGTTTAAGGCTTGTCGATAGGCAGGTGGCCTTCCTCATCGTCACGAAGCACCCAATCAGGGAGACCACGTTCGTCAAGTTCAAGAGTTTCGACCATCATGTCGAATAGGGCTGCACCCGAGATACCAGCTTTGGCAGCTAGTTCGGTGAATTTATCCCGGTTTTCGCGCTCGACACGCCATCCCAGTGGGATGGGGTCTTTCATTGACCCCTTGGGGCGCCGTGGTGAACTCATATAACCACAATATTGGATAGCGCTGTTATTAAGAGGTTTGCGACACGACTAATTTTTAAAAAATTCGGCTTGTTTCTCCTCATCAGCTCTCTAGTCGGGGAGGGCAGCTCTGATCGTCAGCCTGAGTTGGGGTGGAGTTACCTGGAATCAGTGAACACGTGACCGGCCTAGCGTGGTCAGTGTGAGTACGGTTTTTGGTGCCTCAACCAGCACATGCTGGCCGCGTAGTTGTTGTCCAAACTCTATCGGGGAAACCTTTCAGTCTGTCAGACGGATTATGCATGACCACCTAATCAATCCATAGAAAGAGACTAGGAAAACACGATAGGACCATCCAGAAAGTCCAGGTTCCTACCAAACAGTGATACCCAATTTTCTAAGCGGAAGATAAACTTCGTCTGAATACTCGCATCGCAGCATTTGGGGAAAATTGAAAACTAAATTATCTGCTCTGGTCCTCAGCATTGCTCTGGGAATCAGTCCACTTGTGGCAATGCCGGCGCAAGCCAGCATGGGGGACTGCACCGTTGAAGGCAGCAGCGCGGTTTGCACTGGAGATGACCAGCAAGCAGTGCAAGGCAATACTTCCATCACTGACTTGAGCTTGGAGAACGCGCCAATTAAGGGTGACGTTCTCAAAAGCATGACCGCGCTAAACCGCCTGGCATACAACGGTCCGATTGACGTGGACTTACGAGAATTCTTGAACGCACCAGCTTTAGCACAACTGGAAATCACGTTCGACACGAAGCCAATCCGTGTGCTGGCAGGTACTGAATTCAAGCTTCAAACCTTCAAAGGTTTCGACGGCGAACCGTTCAGCCTGGAAATCGGAGACTACTTTACGAACGACGGATGGACAGATCCGCCAGTCAAGCAGGTGGGGTTCAATACTTTCGTTGCCCCCAAGGCCACACGCATGCGCTTCTTGGATGGATACTACGAGGGCCAGCACAAGGCAGACGGGCGCAGCCTGCAGTACAACATCCATGTCGGTGAACAATATGTTGTCTCTGCATACGAAGAATTGTCATGGCTGGGTACAGGAAAGCTACAGGCTAGCTATGCTCCTTTCGGCGAAGCTTCGATCCTGAATCCGTCGGCAACTACGGTTCCCGTTGGTACTTGGGTGACTGCTGCAGGCAGCAAAACCTCCAGCGGTTCCGCCATGAAAACCAATTGCACTTGGAGCCGCGGCAGCACAGTAGTCCAAAAATCAAAAAGTGGAGATTCAGGCGGCTGCGCTTACAAGCTGAGGAAAGCAGACTCCGGCAAAAAGCTCACCGTCAAAGCAACGCACCATGAGTACAGGGGCGAAACAGAATACTGGCAAAGCACAACGGAAACCTTCTCCAAAACTTTCACTGTCCAGGATCCCATCCTCCTAAAACTGGGGCGGATTGACTCGGCGCAGGTAGGGAAGAAGCTCACTGCGAAGGTCTCCAATGCGCCGTCAGGTGTAAAGCTCAAATACCAGTGGCTTCGCGCAGGGAAGAACATCAAGGGTGCCACCAAGTCCACATACGCTCCAGCAGCTGCTGATCTAGGTAAACGCCTTTCTTACACGGTTACCGGTTCAAAGACCGGAATGTATCCGGTCGTACACACCTCGGATTACACCTCCCAGGTCATCAAGGGCAATTACACTGTCACCAAAGCTCCGAACATCGGTGGCAAAGTAGTCTACGGTCAGACTCTGAAGGTGAATCCTGGTACCCGTTCTACCAAGCCGGGAAAGTTCAAGTACCAGTGGCTGCGTGATGGCAAAACCATCAAGAACGCCACGAAGACCACCTACAAGCTGGGCCTGTCCGATGTAGGCAGGAAGATCAGCGTCCGAGTCACCGCTAGCGGTTCCGGCTTTGCAACCCAGACAAGCACCACGTCGAAAACCAAGACGGTAGCCAAGGCGAAGTTCACGGTAAAGAAGGGTGCCTCCGTATCGGGCAAGGTGAAGGTTGGATCGAAACTGACAGCCAAACCGGGTTCGTGGAGTCCGAAGCCCGAGAAGTACAAGTACCAGTGGTACCGTTCTGGCGCGCCGATCAGCAAAGCCACCAAGTCGACCTACAAGGTGACATTGCGGGATCGAGGCAAGGTTGTCTACGTGAAAGTCACAGCTAGCAAAAAAGGCTATGTCTCGAAGACTACAACTTCTTCGGTGAGATAGCACCGTCAGCAACTGGCCGGCAACTACGTGTTCACGTGATTGTCGGCTTTTGCACTCTGCCGGACTCAGGACGGACGATGTAGCCTAATGACCACTACTGGGATGAAGTTGCTGGTTCTTCGATGAACTATTGGCTACCTCCGAGCACAATCGAAAGACAATACTTTTCGAATCATCTCCCACATATTCTCTTCTTAGATGTCGAATAAATCCTTATGATTAAGAAGTGGCAATCGATGGGGTAGCCACTCATCACGTCTAAGGACATCTCATGGGGATACTCTCCCGCACAAAATATACCGGCGCCCTGACTGCCGTTGCTTTAGCCGGCAGTCTGCTCCTCGCCGGCGCTCCGGCCCAGGCCGCTAAGAAACCGATTGACATCACCGGTTTCAACGCCTCGGATCAAGTAATCTCCAACAGCAACTGCCGCCGAGTGAAAATCTCCGCCAAGCTGAAAAAGAACTACAGCGGCATCACGAATGTCGGATATTGGTTGACTTCGTCAGTAAGCAGGAATGGCGGAGAGATCGATTCTGCATGGTTCGCGGACACCACCGTCGACTATGTACAGCTATGTCCATCGTTTGAGGGTCTGGGTGCTTATAAAATCGGGCCAAGCGATATTTCTGTGGACTACGAATATGTAGATCGGGATGGCTACCTGTCCTACGGTTTCAGTAGCTACTGGGATACGACGGGTAAGACCATTTACCTGCGTGGCAAGACTAAGAGCACCCTTACAGCCAAACGATCTGGTAAGAATGTCACGCTAACCACTACGGCTAGCGTCTACTCTCCAGAAAAGTACCGTTACGCACAGTACAACCCCACAGCCAAACTTCAAGTCAAATCCGGCACGAAGTGGAAGACTGTCAAAACAATGAAGTTGAAGAGCGGTAAAGCGACCTTCAAGCTGAAGGAATCCAAGAAAAAGACTTATCGCGTGACGATCCCCAAAGCTAGCTGGGCCACGGCAGTAACTAGTAAATCAGTGTCGAAGTAAAATCCACTCGAACCGGAATGGCAGGATTTACTGCACAAGAAACTGAAAAAAAAGTTTGCCAGTCACTGGGCTGGCAAACTTTTCCTGAGATCTGCTCTTTAGATACCTGTTGTTTTAGCACTGCCTCACAACTAACAGTGTCATCGGGTCTCTCTGACAACGATTGCAACACATAGTTGCGAGAATTTTGGACCGTTGAGTTTCCGCGGATTTTTCACCGGGGGGAGTGACGTGCGGTGAGACGTCTTGCAACCCTTCAGTAGTAATACAGTCTTCTACATGTGAAACTACGCTGAACCGAAAATACTTCAAGAATCTAGAACTTCGGGTCTATTGTAAGTCAATAGTTGAAGACCCCAGTAGAAGCACAACGAAAACTGGTGTGGCATGTAGCTGTTGTCTACATGCCACACCAGTCTTGTTGTCTGCTGCTAGAAATCGGAATCCGAATCAATGGTCTCGGCGATCTTGATCGCAACCTCTTCTAGCGAAGATGCCTCTGTGCTCAAACCTGAGCGGGCAGCCAAAAGGGGGCTGACGTCTCGAAGTTCTTCGAACGTAGTTTCATGCGTTACGGGAATAACACGGTCGGTCGCTAGAAGCGCTGAGAGCTCCTTATCAGCGATACCTTCAACATCGAGACTCTTGAACATTGAAGGAGTCACAAGCACAATTCCGATTTTGGATGTTCTGAGACCTTTATCAATTTCTCGGATAAGTGACTTTCCTAGAACCACGTCTTTCTCACTGAACCAGACAGATACGTTCTGCTTTTCCAGCTCATCATGTAGTTCCTTCGCCGCGCCCCGTCTGTCGTCCCAGGCATGGCATAGGAAAACATCACGGCGGTCAGGGTACTTTTCGGAAATCCGCACAGCCTGTTTATGCACCGGGGAGAGGGTTCGCACTTCGGAGGGGGTAAAGGAAACACTCGTACCTTTGGAAGTACGGCGCTTACTTCTGCGCCCACCGCCTGAAGATGAGGAAGGCGCTGAAGACCGGGATTGTGTCGCTTGGTACGTAGGAGCGGCATATGAACGTCGATAAGAACGACTTGAACATGCGGGGCAGCGCGCTGCCGCACTAGCCGAGCGATGACCCTGGACGGGAGCTGTACATTGCATGAATCAAATCATAACAGTGGTCCAGGACACACTTTCCACCTTTGGTCGATGGGAAATTTATTCTCGTATCTCGTGGAAACCTTTTTCGGGGACCCCTTGTGTTCAGTGTCAAGAAATTTCGACTCATGAATTTCATAGAGCGAGCCCACGCTGCCTGCCGGGTGCACCAAGCTTAGGATCAGTCTTTCTGGCCAGCATTCCCATAGTAAATAGGGATCAATTGATCACCCGTGTCATACCGGGGCCCATTACGTGCGGTCGTTAGTCAGCACACGAATAGACGCCGGGTGCTCAGTTTTGGTCATCCACAAGCTGCACTTGTGCTTAACAGCGATCTGGCGAGTCACGTACTCGCACCAGAAACCTCGGTTCGGTGGTAACCAGGTTGCAGTGTCGCCATCGCCTTTGGAGGCGTTCGTCGGCCCGTCGACTGCCAGTAAGTTGAGTGGATCGTTTGCGAGCTCGATGCGTTCCTGAGCCGATAGCTGTTGTACTCCTTTCTGCCATACATCCGAAAGCGCAACAATGTGGTCAATCTGGACAGCAGCACTGGTTCCCTGGCCACGTAGGAACTCAAAGGCCTTGCCCGTGTAGGGGTCGAGAAGAGTCCTGGTGAGAACCACGGAATTATGTGTTCCGGGTTTGAACTCGTGGACATCCAGGTCCCGGGCGAGGATGTCGTTGCGGGTATCGCAAACGTTGCGGTCCGTGTCACTCCATCCGCTGCCGAACATGCTGCGTTCGTATCCAGTCTTCCGCGCGCGGCCCTTCACTGGAATTTCAGCAAGCAGGTCGGAGACCTTCGATGAAGCCTGGGATGCTTCCTTGGGCGATGCTATTGGTGCTGGTGCCGACTCAGGTTCGCTGGGCTCGACGGATTCCGTAGGCTCCTCGGTGCTGATCGTGATCGGTGGAGCTTCAGTTCGAATAACTATCGGGGGAGCAGCACGGCCGGGAGTTTCATCAGGGATCGGAGTCTTGTGCAAACATGCGAGAATTGTCGTTATGAAATCGCGAAGTTTACCCATTAAGTTATCTACACAGGAAACGAAAATAAAGGACCAAGATGAGCTTGAGGATTGGCTCAATGCAATGGCGAAAGTTGACCCTGACAGTGACATTAATCCTCCAATGATGGCCTTCCCTACCGATGAAATGCTTAAGAATTATGTTTCGTCGATCGATCAGCGAGAATTGAATCAGGTGAAACACTTATTAAGATGCTTTCTCTTCGAATACGTGAATTTCGGCACTGATGTATTTAACTTCAGAATTCTTCAGATGAAGGATGCTGGAGAAATTCAAGAAAGACTTGCTTCCAGAGAGTATGGCAAGCGCCTAGTTAACCCAAGAACGCCTGCACATCCTGGTGTCCGATGGATTATTGATTTACTGCCACATTGGCCCAATAAAGCAATGGAAGTAATTGATGCATACATTATGGCTCATGGGCAGTCCTTGCCTGATCGCCGCCTAGAAGGGTTATGGGACGCTACGGCGTTAATTTCCGCTAAGTACCTATCAAGGAAGAGTAGCAACGCGGCCGAAGCGCTAGCGAAAATCAACCCTCGTGAGCTAGAACATCTCACGGCTAATCTGTATTCGAAGATGGGATTTAGTTGCACACTAACTGCTCCAACAAATGATGGAGGTCGCGACGTGATCGCTAAACGAGAACAGCCTGGGCGTCGAGAGCATCGGGTTATTGACTGCGCACATTATGGTGGTTCAGTTCCCATTACAAAAGCACGTGCAATCCTTGGGACCGCGGACAATGATCATGCGACGTCAGCGGTGTTATTGACCACTGGGAGAATCTCGAAGAATACCTATCAGATGGCATCTAAAAATAGCAAACTGGATCTTGTAGACGGAACGAAGCTAGTTGAATTATTGGATCGACATTTGGGACATGCCTGGCCACGTGAAATCGATTATTGGATTCAATGGCCCCCAAGAAGATAACGTCTCGATAGCGCTCCAGATTATTATGCTCAAGGCAAGATAGTTGCCCGAAAGTTCATCATATGCGATGGAATCAAATTAAGTCTTCTTCTACTTAACATAACGTACATTATCGGCGAAAGAATTCCGCCCAAAGAAGCGGTTGCAGAGGTAGATAAGATCAGCAAAATAGCATGTCAGTAATGACATTAGTGAACACAGTTTTCGATCTAGAGATCTTCCTGGCATGAGCGCATTTAGAAGGATATAGTTCTCTAAAGGCCGTTGCAAGGACAGTCTGTTAGCTGTTTTTCCTGGCACGAACGCGACTCTGATATTTCTGCTGATACATTAAAGCATCAGCCGCGGCAATGCACTGATCAATGTTGGTACTACCTGGCTGAGCTGAATAGAATCCTATGGCTGCAGGAATCCCTGCCTCTTCCAAGGACTCTTTGAATACTGAGAAATAAGCCTCTGTCTGGGATGGAGCTACTCCGTTGGCCAAAATCATGAACTCATCACCCCCATATCGAGCGACGCGGCAGGACTCAGTGCTTTTTCCTCTCAGGATCTCACCAGTGCGCTGCAACAATAAATCTCCAGCTGTATGACCTTGGCTGTCATTGACCTGCTTAAGCCCATTGAGGTCTATCACAGCAACCGAGACGGAATCGCCAAAAGCGTCGAGACGTTCTTGCGCATCGCTGGTGATCTTATCCCAGCCGCGTCGGTTCAACAGACCAGTCAAAGCATCTGTTTGCGCCAAGGCATCGGCTAGCTCACTATTTCTCCGTTCTCTATCAGCTACTCTTGCTAACTTCAATTGGGCAGATAGAAGTGAACTGATGAGGGCAACGAGTTCTTCATCTATTTTCTCTCCCTCAGTGAGCGGATCGGTGCGAACCCCGCACAGGACACCAAACATCTCATCCCGGTCATCATTGATGGTGTACCCGGCATAGGCCCCCACCTCGGCTGAAAATCGCATACACGAATAGTCAGGATCTTGCTGCGTATTTTCCACAATATGAGCAGCACCATTGGCCATTCGACTGCATAAAGATTCCTCCCACTCAACACGTTGACCAGTTTTGAGCAACTGATCCGGCTGCACGTGCAAGTGGACCTGCTCTCCATCGATTACTCGAGAAACTGACCAATCTGTCAGCGGAGTATGCATTTTAAGGTAAGAAATAGCCTGTTCAGCCGAATCGGTGAATATCTGGGCACCGTTAAATACCTGTGCATCTTTCGCAATGCGTGTCATCTTAGGCTTTAACCTCCATGCAGCTCAGGCGATAATACCCTCAGAGCACCATTCGAAATTAATCAAACTTAAATTCTCAACGAGAACAGCGATCCTGTGTGAAACCATTTCCTACTAAACAGAATAACAACCGTCAGGTGCTGAATTGATGTATGTCCTCTCTAAATCCCACCAGAACCGTTTGGGTATTTAACGAATGATCGAGCATTCATTGAGACAAGCACCGGCATAGTTTCAAAACTTTGGTAAGTATCGCTAGCCTGTATTCGCTTTTAGCGGTGGTTACGGCACCTACTAGGACCGGTGCCCCCTACCGGAGACAAGCACGCCGGGACCGGCATGCAAAAGCCTGGACTACAATACCCCACCAAATCCCAAGAATCCGTCCTCAGCGCTCGTCGCGTACGGTATCTTAAGGCCATGACCAGCTGGAACATTTCAAGGCACCCCGAATGGGACCAGCTGCTGCTCGCCGGTATCACCGTGCGGGAAATCGCCGAACTATGTCATCGCGGTCCCGCCACCATCCACTACCACCTGCGACGACGCGAGCATTATGAACCCGGTTTTCGCGCCAAGCACGAAGCTGCAGTGGCCTCACGCGGCAAAGCCCGGCCCTCCAGCATGTGGCGGCGACGGGCAAATGAACTGACAGCATTCCATGCTGAGTACAAAAGGGTTCCCCGCACCACCGGGGACCGCGCCGAGCGTTCCTTGCACGCCTGGCTTGCTGTTCAACGCAAAAACCTCCAGGCCGGCCAGTTGCCCGCCGCTAAAATTCTGCTTTTGCAAGACGTTCCCAACTGGCATATCGACCCGCGGCAATTCGAACTCGATGAGCGATGGCAGGCCCGGTTTGAGGCTCTTGTCCAGTACGTTGCAGAGCACGGTCACTTCCCACATTACCGGACCTACGCATCCGAGAAGGAACGATCCTTGGGTGTCTGGCTGCATAACCAGCACCAGTCTCGATCGGAGAAGAAGCTGGCGGCATGGCGGTGCGACGCTCTGGAAGAAGCTTTTCCGGGCTGGTCCAGCCAAGCTTGACCAACAACAGAAGACGAGGACCTGCCGCACAATTGTGACAGGGCCCTACGAGTGGTCTGAACGGCGACTGCTACCGCCCCCAAGAAGGCAGGCCAACGATTCCGATAGGCGTCCCCACCCCCCCCCGAATCAACTGCAAAACTTACTCATTATCGTACGTGCCCTACCGACAAGCCTCCGCTTTTGTTCGGCTATCGCGAGTACACCTTCGTGAAGCATCCATCGGCCGGCACCTTCGCCTGCCATAACAGGTTCTGAGCCCTGGTTTCCGGGTTGTTCGGTGTTTTGTGGCCGAATTGTGTCTTGTCCCCGCCTATAAACTGGGAATATAGGCCCGTCAGACAGGATAAATTGAGACAGGTTAGCAAAAGCACCGAGGGCGCGGTGTGAGCATGTTGTTGTGGTGTGAGTGAATGAGCGGTAAGTGAAGCTAGGGCGCGATGAAGTTCAAGCGTGGCTGGATGAGGTTTCTCCAGGCACCGGTTCCGTGCGCCTTGCCGCCGTCGCTGACCTGCCGAGGTTGCGGGTCAAGCAACAGCTCGCTCGAGGCAACGTCGCGCCGGCAACAATCGCTGCCATCTCCCGCGCCCTGGATTTGGATCCTCTCACCCAGCTCGCCCGCTTCGAAGCTTTCTCAGATCTTGTTCCTTCGTCGCCTGCCGTCGGTGAGATGCCAGGTTTCATTTCATCGCCAGGGTTGTTCCGCGCCAGTGCTGGACGCCTGGAAAACCAGCCAGTGACCGAAACCCAACTCGGGCCTGAGAGCTACGATATGGCGGCGTTGTATTGGTTCAATCTCGCCAACGACGGGGCGTTGCGTGCCAGGATCGCTGATGAGCTGGGAGTGAATCAGCCGACGCTATGGAAGATGCTGCGCACCAGGTTGCGTGAAGATGTGGCGCTGGCGGTGTGCGAGCATGCTGGGTGGCCGGGCGTGTCGGCTTTAGTGATCTCTGAAGTGCTCACGGGGAAAGAAGCTGGTTGGGTTGAAGAATGCCGTGCGACTTGGGCTAATACAGTTCCTGTCGGACAGTTGCTCAGTTGCACTGAGCAACGTTTGCAGCAGGTGGGCAAGCAGGAACGCGACCGGGAGAGCTTCGACCGTCATTTAGGATGAATGATGTGGCGGTTTCGAGCTGGGTGTCTGCAATCCTTGCCACCAGTTTCCTCGCAGCCCTCATCGCCCGCCTTCCTCGCCTGATCCAAGGGGTCGGGAATTTCTGGTTGTGGCTCACCCATTTGGGCATGGCCCTCGTCCTGTCCTTGGCTGTTGATCCGGTCTATGAGTTCGTTGATTCCTTGGCGGGATCCCAAAATTTTGCGAACCTCGTATCCCATATTGGTATTGCGCTGGTGTTCTTCTGCGGCGGCATACAGATCTCCCATGGCATCAACCGCCCCGAGATCGCACACAAGATCCTGAAACTCTCCACTGTCGCATTGCCGGCCTCGGCCGCCCTGATGGGTGTCCTGTTCGTGCTCAGTGGCAGCTCCTACTCTGATGTGGGGTTGAACGCGTTCAGGGATAACCCGTTGGTGGTCTTATATAAGCTCGCGCTTTACATATACCCGGCGATCGTTTCCTCGTTCCTGGTGGCCCCGCTGATGCGGGCAGCTACCGAGTCGGTATCAAGGATTCCGTACTACTCCAAGAAGCTCATGGGCTTCGGCTTCGGCCTGGTCATCGCCGCCCCGCTGGGGCATCTGGCCGAGCTGGCGAACCGGCAACTGGGCTGGATCACGGACTTGTTCATCTATCCTGCAATTCTCAGTGTCCTGGCCGGCATGACGTTGGGACTGGTGGATGCGGTGCTGCGCCGAAGACAGCAGCAGGACTTTATCCAGGCATCGTGACGCCCTGCTGCTCGAGCAGCTCCATCGGGTTCGTGATCTGCCCGTCTTTCCATACTTCGAAGTGCAGATGGAAACCGGTCGAGTTGCCGTTGGTACCCACCTGGGCGATCTGTTCTCCTGCTTCAACTTCATCGCCGACGTGCGCGATCAGATCATCCGGGAACATGTGAACATATAAGGTCGTGATCTGGGCGCCGTCGTGCATGCCGTGGTCGATTTCGATCTGGCAGGGCGACCGGCCCACAACGAGGTCATCGCAACTGGCGCGGATGACTTGCCCGGCGGCCGCCGCGTAAATCGGGGTGTCTTCCGGGGCGGCGAAGTCTTCGCCGGCGTGCGGGTAGGGGCCGCGGGATTCGCCGTAGTTGTGCCAGATCTTCGTCAACGTCTCCAAGGGGAAGACCCAGTCTGATTCATTGTTCGGAGTGTTTTCCGTTTTCGGGTTGCGGCTCTCAGCCCCCTCATCACACGAGACATAGGCTTCATCCTGGTCGACATCAGTGGCTTCGGCGCCTTGCAACGCCGCGTAGATCAGCTCTGCATCATCCCTGCGTTGCGCGTAGTTATCAGGCAGGCCGGAGGCTTGGACGGCTTCGGCGGCTTGCTCGTAGGGCAGCTCTTCCCACCCGTCAATGTTCTGGAGGCGGTCGAAGAAGGTCGCAGCCGCATAAGTAGGGTTCATGATCTGTCCGACAGTGCCCCAGCCGGCGCTGGGCCGTTGCTGGAAGGTGCCCATGGCGTCCCAGGCGTGCCCGACACCTTCATGCGGTTCATCCAAGGAAGCCACGGCCACCTCTTTGGCTTGTTCCCATTCGTTTTTGGTCATGATGTGGGTGCCTTCCGGGTACTGCCAGCTCCCGTCGTTGGCCAGGATGGTCAGGCTGCTTTCCTGGATGGAGGTCATCAGTCCGATGATGGCCGCGCGTTGGGGCAGATCTGCGGTGCTGGCTTCGTTGATGATGATCGCGGCGTTGGCCAGTTGCTTCTCGGTGTAGTTGCCGACTGGGGTGGTGGGCAGGTTGGTGACGTTAATGTTTTTCCCGATGCTGCTGTTCGGGTCGCAGTCCATAGAGAGGGGATCCGCAGCGTCTCGTGGTCCGAGGATGGTCAGAGAGAGGAAAATGCCGCCGAAGAAGACTAGGAGGATGATGGCGAGGGTTTTGATGAGTCTGAAGCGTCGCATTACTTGGCGCTGGTGATCTTTTCGACGACCCATTCACCATCAGCCCGGCTTAACAGGAAGTCCAGGGAGTCGGTGTTGGTGTTCACGGTGACGGTGGCGATCGCCGCGGACCGACCTTTGACGGGTTCTTCGGTGCTGGTGACTGTGGTGGCGGTGATGTTCAAGTTCGAGACGTTTTGGAAGGTGCGTTGCGCGTCGGCAGAGAGATAGGGCCGCAGCCCGGTAAACCATTGAGGCTGGTTCAGGTCGGGGCGGGCGTAGGCTGTCGCGGCGTTGGTGGCCACGTCGCTAGCTTCTTGGGCGATCCGGGGGCTCCAGTCTTCGATGGCTGATTGTTCCGGAGAGGCATGAATGTCGTGCATGATCCCGTTCCCCTCCCCCGGCGTGCCCTCTGTTTCGGCCGGTGTGCAACCCGCCAGCAGCGCACTGGCTAAGACCAGAGCGATCCCTGTCGTGGCGGCACGGCGGCGAGAGCGGTCCCTAGCGTGGTGCGTGGTGCGGTGCATTCCCTGGTTCATGGCAACCCCCGTAGAGTATTATTTAGTGTTGAAACTTATATTTTCAATACTAATTGATACCATGGGTTTGATGAACGAAAGGGGAACTGCATGAGCGGGGATTGGCCGGGCGAAGAACGCCGCCGCATGAGAACAGACCTTCTGGTGAAACCAGCACCCAGCGAAACGGACACCAGCAACCCACCCACCCAGCAACCAGCCAGCGACGGACCAGCCCCTGGCTCGAGCACTACGACCCCAAATAGCGAGGGGCAAGAACCAGCAAACGCATCTGAGAAACCGGATTCCGCACAGGCATCCCCGGCATCCGGGACGATTCCGGGATCAGGAACACTACTGGGCTCAGGGACACCGCTGGTCTCGGGAACGCTCAGCAGTGCGATCACCGGTTCCGACGCCCTGGAAACGCCATTGCCAGCCGAAGAGGGGTGGCAAAAGAAGATCCGCACCTTAACTGGCGGGCTGATCGCCCCGAAACCAGGACCCCAAGAACTGACACGCCGGGACACGCTCGCCTCAATCCGCCGGGTCTACCCGCGCCCGGTCACTGTGACCATCGCCCAACCTGCCGGCGGCGCCGGGAAAACATCCCTCACCGTCGCACTGGCCTCCACCATCGGCAACACCTCGGATCACAACGTGCTGGCCATGGACAACAACGAAACCATGGGCACCCTCGGAGTCCGCACCCGTTCCAACGGGTCGAACATGACCATCATCGACCTGCTCGACGCCCTCGAGCAGCTCAAAAGCGAACGGACCCGCAGCGGCGATGTCCAGTACTACACCCGCCCGCAAGGCGATAACCGGTTCTGTGTACTGGCCTCCGATGAGGATCCAGACCGGATGCAAATGCTCACCCGCCCCACCTTCAACGAACTGCTCGAAGTCGTCCAGCGCTTCTGGAACGTCGTCGTACTGGACACCGGAAACAACACCCGCGCCGAGAACTGGCTCGCCGGCATCGACGCCACCGACCAGCTCGTCTTCCCAGTAGAGCTCAACGACAAATCCGTCGTCTCGGTCCTGCGCACCATCGAGCAACTGCAGGCGATGTCCCAAGTCACCGGAAACCAGCACTATGCCAGCCTGTGTGAGCACGCGGTCCTGGTCATCACCCCAGGATCCCACCGACGCGCCGTGGCTCCAGAGCGCCGAAAAGAACTGCGCCAGATGCTCGAACAAGCCCTCGGCGAGACCGCCACATTCCTCACCGTCCCCTACGAGCCAGCCCTGGACACCAACGGGCTCATCGACTGGCAACTCGCCACAGACGAGTCAGTGCGCGCCTTCGAAAAAGTCGCTGCCGCCGTCAGCGCCGGACTCTTCCGTTCCGCCTCTAACGACACGACCCCACGAAACACCAAGGAGAACTAACCCGTGTTCGCACCAGTACACACCGCGCTCAACATCGTTGCGGAACAAAAAGAATCCACCACCGTGAAAAACCCGTTCGAGGGAGTCTCCCCCGACATCTCACCTTTGGGCGATGGATTCGACAGCGCACTGGGCATCATCCTCGGCGTCATCTGGGGCGTCGTACTGATCTATGTGGCCGTGAAACTGCTGACCAGCCTTGGCAAGTTCGCCGGTGCGAAAAAGCAAGGCCACTACGAAGAGCTCGGTGAGCATACCGATGAGATGAAACGCCGCGGCATTGCCCTGGTCGCGGTTGCCGCGTTCGGTGTCATCATCGGTGCTGTCCTGAAATTGGCGGGGATGCTCTAATGACCAGCCGCCGCAGAATCATTGTCCTCATTGTCGCGGTGGTAGCCATCGCCCTCGTCGTGGTAGCCAGCGTCCTCATGTCCCAAGACCAGGATCAACCCGATTCTTCGGCGGCCACCACCCCTGCCACACCCACCAAAACCAGCGAGTACGGGTTCCCGGTCTCCAGCATCCGCCTCGGTGAAGGCGGAACCAAGACCGCACCCGACGGAAAAACCCCTATCGGATACACGGCTTCGTGCGAAGACGCCGTCCGTGCCGCCGTGAATTATGTGGCGGCTGATTCCTACTCCCCTGAAAACTGGAAGAACCAGAAGGCAACGCTTCAGCAGATCACCGCTTCGGGCGAGTACAACACGAAGTACATCAACGCCACAGCCTCACTGGTCTCCAATAATTCAGCTTCGGCCGAGAGCAGCCTGATCTCTCCAGCGATCTACAAGGTCGAGAACTGCGAATCAGGCAAATCAGCAAACATTGCCGTGGCACTCCAGATCGACGATCCAGGGCTCGAACTGGATGGGAAAACTATCGGCCCCTCGATCGAATACCGCACTCAGAACCAATCTTTGGTGTGGGAAGGCAACAATTGGAAGCTTGATTTCTCGCCGACGCCCGTTCGTGCGGAATCTCAATTGATCATTGCCGAGGGAGAGAAAGCTCCAGAATCCCCCAACGATCTGCTGAACCAAATTTTCGTAGACTCCCAAGGCAATCCGCTAAGCCGCGATGGTTGGATGGAGCTTGCACGATGAGGCGGTTGCTGACCGCCATCTTCGCTGCCTTGCTCGCCCTAGGTCTAGCAGTCCCGGCCCAAGCCACCGGAACAGATGAAAATATCTCTGAGGTTCTGAGCCAAGACCAGGTCAAGCGGTACGAAAACTTATCGGATGACGATAAGAACACCTTGCTGCATGATGTCATCACGGAGATCGGCGCCGACGAATGCAGCAATTTCACGTACTACCGCAAGATGGAATCTTTCCTCAACTTCGACTCCCGCAACTGCGAAGAACAGACGCGCGATGCGTTGCACGCCATGTATCCGGACCCTGACGCGCTGATCATCAAGCAGGAACCAGCCATGGATTTGTGCGAGGCCCTGAGCTCCACGGGTGCGGGACAGCAAAGCGTTACTTTCTGCGTCAGGAAACAAGCGAATGATTTCCTTATGGGGTGGGCTTCAGGCACTCTGAGAAATTGGATGGGCCAAAGCGAGATCGGCCGATCGGTTCTGAACGCCATGGATGCCATCGACAACACCATCGACTTCGTAGCCGACCCGAAAAGCGGACTCGAAGAAGTCGCCAACAGCAGCAAATCAGAGTCCATCGCACTCACCTCAAAAGTCCTCGAAGAGCTCACCTCCACCACCGAATTCGATGCCTCCAGCCAAGAGTTCAAAGACCGTTGGGCACTCTACGCGGGCATTGGTGTCGTCGGGCTCTCCATCATGCTGCTCACCTTATTCAAGCACCACAGCAACGGAGAGATCAGCGACGACGACTTCAGCAACTCCTTGCTCTACTACCTCCCGGTCAGCCTCTTCCTGGTGATCTACGGGCCGTGGGCCATGATCGAAATACAGCAACGCATCGCCCCGCTGACCTCCGGGGCCACCGACTGGTCAGCGGAAATGATCAGCAACTTCATCACCGTGATCTCCCGGTTCGCCTCCCTGGAATCCAGCAGCTGGTTCGGTCCTCTGGCGGCGATCATCTTCTTCGGGATGCTGTTCATCGGCTCGATCGCCCTGATGATCTACTTCCTGCTCATCCCGATCTTCCAGCAACTCATGGGCCTGGCCATCGCCGCCCTGATCGGCATGCTCATCTCGCCGAAAACCCGCCGCTACGTCCTGAAGATCGCTTCCACCCTCGCCACCCTGCTGATCCTCAAGCCCGTGGTCTTCCTCGTTATGGGCGCCGTCTTCGGAGTCCTGGCCTCACAGACCGCGTTCAAGGAAGGCACCGACGATGTGCTGGTCAACGTGGGCAACCTCGGTGCGACTGCGTTCATCATGCTGCTGATCGTTCTTTCCCCCGCTGCGATCTTCCGGTGGATGCCGATCATCCAAAGCCGCGAAGCGAACTTCGGCGGGATCTCCCCTGAAATTTCTGCTGGTGTCGGTGCTGCGGCCGGTGGCATGGCCGGCTCCCTCGCCGGCGCTGGCGCAGGAGCCGTGCGTCGGGCGATCTCCTCACGCCGCGGCAACGCTTCCAGTGGCTCTTCTTCTTCTGGGTCCCGTTCCGGTAATGGTGCATCGGGCGGCGGTGCTGCAGCAGGAGCCGGTTCAGCAGCAGCCGCCGGTGCTGCTGGCCAGGGATCTTCAGCTGCGCGTGGCGGTGATGATAGTTCTTCCCCACCTTCAGGATCCGGTACGTTCGGAAGTCCGGATGCTGGCCAGCCGCAAGGTTCTTCTAATGGCCAGTCGTCGCCTGGCAGCCCGGGCCAGGGTGCTCCGACCGAGGTCATGGAACGGCCAACCAGCCCCCGAACAGGAGGCGCAGGAAATGCCAGTGATTCCAGCGGCGCGGGTAGTCCAGGAACCATGGGATCTTCGGGCCGCAGTCCTGAAGGCGGCCCTGCTGGCGAATCGACCTTCGACGGTGGCGGTACTGGCACTTCTGGCCAGGCGGCTGGAGCCTCCGGCCGGCAAACCCAACCCGCCGGTCCTGCCAACTCTTCAACCAGTGCCACCTCTAACAAGGCGTATCGGCCGTTGCGTACCGGCAAGGTCGGAATGCTCTCCAACGCCCGCTACGCCATGTCCAACGCGGCAGCCCAAGCCCGCATCGCCCAACAGGACTCCGACCCCGATACCTGGGATTCGTTTAAGGACTGATCAACCCTCATGACTCGTCACGTTGCCCTCGGCGGTGAGTTCAAGTCCCGCGGACTGCTCTCAGGCCGCTCCCTGCCCGAAAAGCTCCTCCTCTTCATTGGCCTCGCACTCTCCGCATTCCTGGTCATGTTGGGATCATTCAGCTTCTTCTTCCTCGTCGCAGCGCTCTTCGTGGCCGTGGCCAGCATCCTTACTACGATGCCCACCGCCATCAATGAAGGACGCAGCCTCGCAGCCATCCACGCCGAACGGGCCTACCGGCTCTGGCAGAAAACCACCGGCACTGATGTCTTCGACCCCGTCCACGAACAGATCGCCGCAGAGCGCCTGAAAACCTACCAGCACACCACCCAACAAGAGCAGAAAACCCCGCGCAAGCAGAGAACACCGAACAAACAGGCAACCCCGAACCAGCAGAAGACTGCCCGTCCCAAAGGGTTCGCTGTACGCCGGGCCCAACGCCGCAAAGCCACCGACCAGCCGGCGCCGTTGATGATCGGGAAGATGAGCGCCACCGAAGTCCCCTTCAACACCCGCGAACGCCTCACCGTCTTCAGGCATGCGAACACTGCTCCGGTGTTCTATACCGCGATCTTCGAAGTGCGCGGCAGCACCGGCGGCGTGGTGGAAGAAGACATCGAAGACATCCCGTTCATCGGGTTCGGCAAAGTCCTCGCCCGGGCAGCGCGGCGGACCAGCGCCATCTCCCACATCCAAAGCTTCACCCGCTCCGTCCCCCTGGACATCACCGACCATATTTCCTGGCTCTCGGACTACGTCCACCCCGAAGCACACGACCATCTGGTCCGCTCCTACCAAGAGCTCTGCCTGGATGTGGAGCAGAAAGCCGAACAGCACCGCTCCTACTGGGTACTGCGCTTCGACAACCTCGCCGCACTGCAGCGCGCCATCACCGCCCAAACCCCCGGCCCGCGGGCGGTGCATGACGCGATCGTCAGCGAAGCCCACGCCCTGATGTCCCAAGCTGTCACTCATAAGGCGATCCGCAGTTTCCGGCCGGTGAACTCCAACATGGCCGCCGCCCTGCTAGCGCATTTGCAGGACCCGTACGAGTTCAGCATCGACGACCCGGACCAAAACCTCGGTTCGGTCTGGCAGCGCCTGGACGCCACAAAAACGTCCAAAGCAGTTTTGGTGAATAACCGTGCTTACACTCGGGTGGCTTATATTCCCCGTCATGGGTTCATAGCCGGCTCCGCGTTGCCGGTCCAGTCCATGCGGCAACTGGTCAACGGGATCGTGCCCGCAGTCATCCATTCGGTGTCGTGGGTCAACGAAGTCGTCGATGCCCGCACCGCCCGTGCCCAAGCAGTCTCTGATCGCACCAGCGATAAGGCCAAGCGCAAATCCGATGCGGAGAAAGGAAAGGTTAGCGACGGCACCGAACACGTCATGTCCAGCTCCTCGGACCAGCGCGGCGCCGATCTCATGCCAGGCAGCGGGCATCACGGGGTGAAATGGGGTGCGTACCTGAGCTTCACCGTGCAGTCCGAAGAAGAATTATTGGCTGTGTCCACGCAGATTGAATCGGTGGCCACTGATTGCGGAATCGAACGACTGATTTGGCTTGATGACCGCCACCATATGGCGTTGGCTTCCGTGATGCCGCTAGGACGAGGGATCCGTTAATCATGAAATATTTCAAGAAAACCAACCGCTCAACTGTTCTGCCCACCAGCCCCGGCACATCCGGAAAAGCCGCCTCCGGGCCTGCCTCAACTGACGGGGCAGTTCCCGGCCACAAGGGCGCGAAGAAACAGTCACGGAAAGAACGACGTGCATCAAAGCAAGCCAGGAAACTAGGACGAACACAAACGAGCAAACTAGCAAGCAATCAAAATAGCTCCACCCCCGCACCCGCCGAGATGTTCCGCCCGGACGTGTCCTGGGACGCTGGCCGCCGTTCCCGCACCGGATCCACCTACGGGCTCTACGACCCAGCCCCCGAAGGCGGGATCAGCACCACCCGGCAAACAGAGATCAGCAACCTCGCCGTCCCCTGGTCCCCCACCTCCTACAAAGGACTGCTCTTCGGCCTCGACCTGGAATCAGGGTGGGGCGTCATGCACGACCCGATCTTCGCCTACCCGAACACCGTGAACAACGCCAACGTCATCCTCATCGGCGACCTCGGCTCCGCCAAAAGCTCCGGCGGCAAAACCTGGGGCGGCCTGCGCCCGCTGATCTTGAACCGCAACGTCATCGTCGTCGACAAGAAACCCTCGGACTCCAACCCGGAAGAAGGCGAATACGCAGCCCTCTCTAGGTTCTTCGGGCGCGAGCCGATCACCTTCAAAATCGGTGGCGGCGGAGCCTGCCTGAACATCTTCGACCCGGCCATCTCCCCCGAAGTCGAAGACACCCGAACCAACGGCTCCGAAGCCCCACCAAGCCAAGCACAGCTATTGCGGGCAGTTGCCACCGAGGTCCTCGGCCGGCCAGTCTCCTCCCGCGAAGGCAAAGCAATGCGCACTGCCCACCACCGCGTGCTCAAAGAAACCCGCGCTGCTGGCCGTACCCCCACCATCGGCCTGGTCATCTCCCGCATGCTCGACCCCTCCCCTGTCGACTGCGAGGAACTGCAGATCGACCGGACCGTGTTGCGCGAATGGGGGTACGATCTGGCGTTCGAACTGGAACGGTTCGTCGATGAAGACCTTTCCGGCCTGATCGATGGCGAAACCTCAGAGAACGTGATCCTCGCTGACGGGTTAACCGTCTTCGACGTCTCCCAGCTGCCCGAGACCGGGCCGGCGTTGGCGATCATCATGACTGTCATCAACACGTGGATGACCAACCGGCTCTTCCGGGCCAAGAACCGGCGTCAAACCCACTTCATCGTCGAAGAAGCCTGGCACGTCGTCCAAACCTCCGTCGCCAAAGTCATCCGCCGCAACCAGAAAGTCTCCCGCGCCATCGGCCTGTCGAACTGGTTCATGTTCCACCACGTCTCAGACATCCCGCCCGGCACCGAGGCCGAAGCGATCATCAAGGAATGCGACACCGTCCTGGTCTATCAGCAGAAGAAAGCCCCCGATGCGCGGGCCGCAGTGGAAATGTTCGACCTGCCTGCCTCCAGTTACGGCACGATCTTGAACCTGGCCACCGGCACGTGCCTGATGAAGATCGGCAACGAAGCACCGTTCGAGGTCAAGCACCTGCGCAGCGACGTGGAAAAGATCCTCACCGACACCGACAAGGCCCTCACCGCCCAGAAAATGAACGAGGTGATCACCGATGAGCGCGAACCCCACGCAGCGTAACCGCGAAATCCCCGCCTGGCTGCTCATCGCCGCCCTGGCCGGCCTCGCCCTGGTGGCGTTGAACTGGGGCGAACGCCTCACCCCCACCGGCACCGGGATCTCCTGGAACCCCATGGACCTAATCCAAGCCGCCCTCGACAAGAACCTGGCCTGGCCGACCGGGTCGTGGTTCATCCTCGGTGGCTTCGCAGCCGTGCTGATCGTGGCGTATGTGCTGTTCACCGAACTCTGGGGAAGCTCGCGGGATGAGGCGAAGAAATACACTCCGCAGGGCGCGTCGATTACGTCGATGATGGGCTTCACTTCCGCCTGGCGCAAAGCCCGGCAGATCTACGGGGCCCAGGTTACGAAGAAGACCGCCGAGGCGTTCATCGCCCTGGCGGTCTATGCCAACGCGTCGAAGAAAATCCCGCTGTATATCCAGCTGGAAGACAGCATGTGGGTCTACGCCCCAGCACGCGGCGGCAAGACCTCCAGCATCGTCATCCCCATGGTCCTCAACGCCCCCGGCCCCGTCCTCGCTACCTCCACCAAACCTGACGTTGTTGCCTGGACTGCCATAGCCCGGGAAAAACAAGGTCAGGTGTTTGTGTGCGACTGGGAAAACATTACCGGCTGGCCCAATACCGTGAACTGGACGCCGATCTACGGGTGCGAGGACGAAGACGAAGCCCTGGAGCGGGGCAAGGCATGGGCTAACGCGGCCCCGATGGAAGGAACCAAGAACGGGTCCTGGTTCAGCGCCAAAGCAGGCACCGTCCTCGGACGACTCCTGCACGCCGCCGCATTGGAAGACCGCACCATGGACGACCTGCTCATGTGGATCTTCGACTCGCACAACCCCGAACCCATCACCATCTTGGAGGACCACCACAAATCACGGGCCTTCATCCAGCCCTTGCGCGAACGCACCGAATCCCGGGCCGGCGAAACCGAGGACTCCATCAAAGCCACCCTCATCTCCCTCGCCGAACCCCTGGTCACCGAACGGGTGCTCTCGCAATTCCGGTTCCGCAAGGAAGAATCCTTCGACATCAACACCTTCCTCGAAGGACCGAACACCCTGCACCTCGTCGTCGACGGGGAAAACTCCCCGCTGGGGACCTTGAGCACCATGTTCGCTGACCAGGTCTATCGGGCGGCCCGCCGCAAATCCAGCCAGTTCGCTTCCGGCCGGCTCTGGCCGGTCTTCCGCATGGTCCTGGATGAGGCACCGAATGTGGCGGCGTTCAGCAACATGGGCGAACTGATCACCGACACCGGAGGCCGCGGCATCCAAGTGGTCGGCATCAGCCAATCCTTTATCCAGAACGAAGCGCGCTGGGGCAAGGAAGAAGCCAAAACCATTGAATCCAACGCCAGTTTGAAGCTGATCTTCCCCGGAATCAACAGCGAAGACCTGAGAACCTACGCGAATGACATGGGCGTGCGAGATACCCCCCGCGTCAGCCACTCCTCCAGTAAGACCGGTGGCTCGGTGACCCGCAGCAGCGAAGAAAAAGCGGTCGTGCGCGCTGAGGAGCTCAAGCACCTGCGGTTCGGACAAGCTACCGCCGTGTATCGGAACCTGCCGCCGCACGTGGTGCATACCGAGATGGTGTGGCAGCGCAAAGACCACCAGGACTTGAAAGACATGAAAGACCAAACATTGCGCAGGTGCGGAAAGATCTTCCACGAACCCACCCAAACCCAGGCCGGTAGCGAGCCGGCAGAAACCTTTGACGGTGCCCGATGAGCGAACCACAACCCCACGACGATCTCGTCGAACTGATCGTTCCGCTGGTTGAGCCGCTGATCGAACGTCAAGAAAAGGTCGAGCAAGGCCTCGCCGCACAAGAAACAATTCTTGTGGAACTCACGAACCAGCTGGAACGACTCACCAGCATAGGCCCCGAGCAGGACGTCTCCCCGTGGAACCTCTATGCAGCCAACCCGAAACAAATCAATGAGCTGCTGACCAAGATCAACCAGTGGCTTCCCTGGATGAACGCGACCTACGGGGCGGGACAAAGCACGAACATGATCCCCGCCTGCTGGTTTCTACATCCGAACGTTGTTGCCCACGTAGTGGGGTTGTATGTGTCGTGGACGGCAGCGAACTATGGGAGTGAGAACCCGAATAGTGATCTGGTGTACTGGAACCTGCGCTACCTGCCCGACGTGCTCGATATCGTCAACGCACCCGCAGATAAGGGCGGGATGGCCGGTTGCCGGCGTGAGCACCGCGCGCCGGAACGGACAGACCCAGTCCCGGAAGCTCTCACGGATGAATTTACGCAGTGGCTGGAGCGGGGATACCTGCTACCCGACGACGATGAGGCCGTCGCTCAGCTCGACGTCTCTCAATGAGGCTTAGCTTCTCGACCTGTGTGAGGCTTCAGGCTAGGTCTTCGGTCGTTGCTTTGACACTGCACGCACACGATTGAGCTTCATAAGCCACTCACCGAGAGCAGGGTCCATGTATTTCATGAGGAAGAAGACATCAACCAAGCGATGCTCGGGCTGGGCAGAAAGAATGTTCTCGCCGTGGGCTATGCGGTTTCTCAGGTGATGCAAGCGGTGCAATCGGGCGGAACGATCACGCGCTCCTTGTGAGGCGTAGGGGAACGCTTTCAACAAGGCTTCCTCCCATTAGCCCCATAATGCATCAATGCTAACCATTTACCAAAGGAAATCTGAGCACTAATATCGTAATGGATTGGCTTTCTCTTATGCCGGCTGTGGCTTTTGCCTTCGACCTGATGCATCAACCGTATGCCTTGATGTTTTAGCAATGCCGTTCCGCATCATGCTATTAGACGGTGTAGCAGGATCTTCATTCCATCTAGCCATAAACATGCGTCCACTGATTTCGACTATTTCCACTTCACTCACGATGCGAAGTGTATTCGGACTAGAGTAAAGAGATTTCACGGGCGGAGAATCATAAGGAATAAGGCCTGCCCATTTGTGGAGATTGCCACTGGGGAATATCTCGCGTGCGCATTGGCATGCGAATGGTTCTCCGAGCACTCCGGCGGGTAACATCAAACTCTTATTGGAAGGGATTTTAGGTGAGGCGTTATTTTTCTTGCTTGGGATCGCTTAGATTGGCTTGGCCAACCGGTGAAGGCCTCCCACGCTTCTTGAGAGGTGGGGGTTAGACGCCCCCACCTACTCGATTAAATTATTGCTAAATTCCCAGACATTCAGGGGAGTAATAATCTCTAAAATCTAACCTAGGACTAGTCGCTTGGCAGATTATTCAAACCTACGACCAAGTGCCGTATGTTCCGAACCCTAGGTAAGCAGACTTGCTCCTGAACTGAGGGTATCCGGCAGAGTTTTCCCAAGGAACGTTGCGGCCTCCGGTCTTTCCGCAGCCCAGACCGTAAGTTTTCTTGGTTACCCCTTTGAAAACACCATTGGTGTACTTGGACACGTAACCAATTCCTTCTCCGCAGGCTCCACCATCACTGGTATAGATCAGCTGAAAGTTGTAAACTTGACGGCCAACTTTATTTCCAATCTGAGAGCATGATCGGTTGCCCCATTTGCTCCAACCGCCGCCAACTGGCGTATAAAAACCGGTCCAGCAAGCGCCTTTAGCCGCTGCAGGTTTAGCAATTGCAGCTGAAGCAGAACGCTTCGATTGTGGAGATCCTCCGGCCTTGATAGCGAGAAGATCTTTAGCTACTTCGTTTGTTTCTTTTACTGGGACTTCACCTGGAGTAAGTCCAATGTCTGATGCTAGATCTGGCGCAATGAACAGAGCGTCTTCTGCTTCAAGAGGCATAGGGTAAAAACTTCATCGCCGCTAACCTTTGAGGTTGCAGGATCCATGACAAACATTTTTTCGGAGCTAACACCGAAATTTTCTACCATTGCCGAATCAAGAGCAGCCTGATTGACGTATGTCGAAGAACTAGATTCATGTGGAGCCGCCAGAGCAGCTACTGGAGTCAGGACGCCCAAAATCAACGGTACGCAGGCAATACTCGTCAGACTTCTTCTAAGTTTCATTTTTATCCCACGTTGGACTGAATTTACCGACAACAAATGTACATCAATCTCTAGGATTTAATACCGGCAGATGCTCAATAGTTATCAAATCGATATAATTCGACCGTGCTGAGTGTAATTTTCACTTCCCGCTGGAATCGACTTCAGAGTCCCTTTGCTCAATGCCAGGAGTTGCATCGGGTTGACTGAGGACAATTTTTTCGTAGATCTTTGACGCATCGGCCAATGGTTCCAAGGGGTGAGGCGTGCAGCTATCACGACGAGACCGGATGATTCTTACTAAAGTTCCGACAATAATAGTGATCCAGAACGCTACATGGGGTATTGCGCCGTAATGTGGCTTTGACCCATCCTGCCAAGAAAAGTAAAAAACACCAGAAATGAGGAATGTTGTACACAGGACTGCTATCAGTAGCTTTTTCACGTTCACTCGTCTTTTCAGAACGTCCAATGCGCCGCCTGCACACTGTTCATCGGTTCATCGGTTCATCGCATGAATGTTGTGTCCTGAGCATAGGCTTGAAAACATTCACGTCGGTTTAGATGCGTAACGTTCATGCTAGTCAGTACGGCGCATGAACGCTAATTAATTCATTCTCTCATTGTAAATATACTACGATAATATCAGGTCATCTCTTATCCGACTGTTAGGATATGGACCAATAGGATGAAAATCAATCACACTACCTCAAGGAAAAAATGGCTCTTATTCATAAGAAGCTCGTTAGCATTGGAGTGCTGATTGCTGCAGTTGGCGTAGTGGTATCGAGTTTGTCCCCGGGGTTCTTCTTCGGCCTCTCCAACAATTTGAGCACTAACGATCCTCTGGTAACAGTTCCGCTGACGCTCTTAGTGACTTTTTGCCAGATGATCTTGGCACCATTCGGAGCAACGCTTGCTGCAATTGGGGTGTCCAAGCATCTGTTATCCAAGTCTGAGATGGATTCAAACGAATAATATTTATGCCTTCTTGACTCCTACTGTGCCTGGAATGTGCGGCTTTCAGGCCCTATCTGCGGTGAACACATGTGGTGTTGGGTCAAAGGCTAAACACATTGTTTGGGAAGCATGAAGCCCGTTATGTTGATAGTTCCCTCACCCGAGGATGATGGGAGCAATCGCCCAGCCAACCCCGGCGTGGTTTCTTGCCCCTGCTTATCCAATGGTCCGGGGCGTTGTAACCGGGGTTGGATGGCATCAGGGTGACTGCTGATTAGAGGCACGGTGCCAAGAGGCACTGGGCGCCAGTCGTAACGTGGATGAGAGGCTTTGTTACCGGTGGTTGGCCGGCACTGAACAATTAATCGATTCAAGTGAGCACAGGTCATGAAAACCGAAAAAATCTAGATCTTCCTTGGCCTCGACGACGGAAAACCGACCGCTGGGCCTGCGCCGTCACCACCGGCGACACCAAAATCTGGAACAAAACCCTGCCAAACGACGAAGCCAAACTCACTAAGATCTGTCAAGAGCTCAGAGTCAAAGGCACCGTACTGTTAGTTATCGGTCAGTCCGCGACCATTCGTGCCCTGGCCGTGGCTGTAACTCAGCATCTGGGCATCACTGTGGCCTACTTTGCCCGGGCTTACCATGCGCCGCATCGCAGACATGTATCCGGGCACGGCCTCAACAGACGAAAAGATGCCTTCATCATCGCTGACGCGGCCCGCAGCATGCCGCACACACTGCGCAGCATCCAAGTCTCGGACGTAGACGAAGCCACGCTGGCCATGCTTACCGGATTCGATCTGGACTTGTCTCGGCAAATCACTCAGATCAGCAACCGGATCCGCGGGCTTTTCACCCAGATTCATCCCGCTTTAGCGCGTGCGTTGGGAGCGCGGCTGGAGCATGATTCGGTGTTAGAAGTTCTCGCTGCGTGGCCCACTCCCGCCCGGCTGCGTCATGCCGGCAAGGCCCGGATCGACGCGAAGCTCTAGAAGCATGGTGCCCGTCGGCACACCGACTGCGCTAGCACCATCCTGAACGCCGTCGACGAGTAAGCAGTGGTCGTGATCGGTATCGACGCAGCAGGATTAGTCATCCCGCATTTAGCCCGACAAATGATTTCCTTGCACGCCCAACGCACGGACGTAGCCACACATCTGGAGAGCATGCTGGAGACTCACCCTCTATACTCGGTCCTGACATCCATGCCAGGGGTTGCCGTTAGGACCGCTGCGATCATCATCGCCGAAACCTCCGGCAAGACCTTCACCAGCGCTACAGCACTGTCCTCATACGCAGGATTAGCCCCAACCACGCAACAGTCAGGGACATCGATCAAGTCCGAACGCGTCATCCATTCAGGTAACAAATGCTTGAAACGAGCATTGTTCCTTTCCGCGTTTGCGCCCATCCGTTTCCATCCTGTCAGCCAGGCCTATTATGACCAGAAACGAGACCAAGACAAACGCCACGACCAAGCGGTGATCGCATTCGTCCACCGTAGCCTGACGGTGTTGTTCACGATGATCCGCGACAGGTTTATTTACGGCGTTCCGGCGGTGGAAGCTGCTTGATAAAATACACAGGGGCACCTCCAGGAGTGTCACGGCGTCGCCACGAGTCGAACCCGATTGGGTTCCGAAAAGACACCGTGCGAATCCTGAAAACGCTAATCGATTTGCTCTCTAACAAACGTATTCGTTTTCCCATACCCGACACTGTGGATAGGTTTCGTACCACTTCTCTGGTCACCAAGCACTGCCTCACGTGCTAAGCCTCTGAGACAACTGCGATTTGTCATACTCACTGGTTGTGCGGGTCCACTGCACAGGCCCTCAAAAATAACTCATGATTTCCCTGACCAGCATGGGTCAGTCGCTTACCGTCGTTCTCTTCTCATCGCATGGTTGGGCCGGATGGTCCGCGGCGCTGCGTTTCATCGTCCTTGAGTTTGCGCTGCTGATCAGCAGCTTGCTGCTGTTGCTCTTGGGTCTTGCGCAGGCGGGCCAGCAACTCATTCGCTTCGGCAGCCCCGAGCCTTTCCTGTCCGGCATGGTTTTCGCTCGTACTCATGGTGTTCTCCTTCTCCTGGGGTGTGGTTTCGTTCCTGGTTTGGGCTCGTTGGCGTAGCGCCGCGATCTTCGCCGCAGCCTCCGACTGCCCCACCGTTGCGGCAGATTCATTCATCTTCTGCTGGACCAGTTGTTCCTTAGCCTCTGCGGGCATTGGCTCGCGGGTGGTCAGTTCCGAGTGCTTATGCAGTGCTGCGGCGCGGTTGCGCAGGTCCTGCGCCACCGGACTGTTCTTCAGATGTTGCGCAGGCAGGAGGGATGGTTCAGCATCGGGGATGTTGTAGGTGCGGCGGTAGGCAGCGATTTCCGCTGCCAGCCGGCGCCACTCTTCGGCCCGGTCAACCCGGCCGGGGACTGGTCCCAGATCCTCCAGCCATGCTGGCGGGTTTTGGGCGAGTTCTACTCCGAGCCTCTGGTGTTCGGCGTCAACCACGGGCCGGTACGCTTCGATCTGTTCCTTCCACGCCACAGGCAACCGCGGATCAGCCAAAGGCTCACGAGGGGCGAACCACTCACCCAAACTGTTGGCTTCACGGCGCTTCTCGAACGGTGCTTGTTCTAGTTCGCGCAGCTTCAACTCCGTGCTGATGCGGCGCAGGACGGTGCCGCTGGTGGCGGCCAGGTTCTTGTGGTCGCGGTCGCGGATCTCTGCTTGGGCCAGTGGTTCTGGCATGTCTTGGCGTAGTTGTTGCTCTGCACGCAGCCGGACCAGTGACCAGGACAGGTAGGCTTCGTTGTTGTCCACGTCTGAGGGGATCTGGCGGATCAGTTCGTCATCAGTGCGCTTGATCCGAGCAGCCAGTTCCTCTTCGCTCAGGTGGCCGTACAGCCGGCGCGTGAGCGGCTTGATGCCTTCTGCTTCGGCCAGCTCGATAGCGCTCTTCCGGTAGGAGGTGCCGGCAGCGGCCGAGCGTTCCAGGGCGCGTTGCTTCAGTTCTTCCAGGTGCCCGTGCTCGACCTCGCGTAGTGGGCGTTCGGCGGTGGTGAGGGTGGCTTCGCGGTTGTCGAGCAGGGTGTCCATGCGCCAGGCCAGGATCGCGGCGATGCTGTCTGCTTCCGTGAAGTCGTGCTGGGAGTAGGCGTCCTCGATGAGGGGTTCCAGCTTCACCCCGGCCTCTTCGGCCCGCTCCAGGTGCCGGGCCACAGCTCCCCAGGCTGGGTCTTCAAGGATTGGCTGGGCTAGCGGGGTGCTGAGGGTGGTGCGCAGGATCTGCTCGTATTTGGCAGTCTGGGCTTGGTCTACCAGGTCCCGATAGATCATTCCGAGGCTGTTGATGTCTCGGGCCTGCTCGAATTCGCGGGTCACGGTTTCGTGGGCGGTGAGGTTCAGGTCCGTCCGCTCGGCAATGCCGCGCAGAACCTCATCCGGTCGTTCCCCTTCGGAAAGTCCCACATAGATGCGGTTGTCGTATTTGCCGCGGCTGGTCGCCACGTACGCGCCGGCACGATCAGTGCTATTGGTCAGCAGTGCGTGGGCGGTGTCGACGGTGGCACCCTGGGCACTATGCACGGTATCTGCATACCCGAGGATGACGCTTTCAGCGACGTAGTCGGCGGGGATGACAGCTAGGCCGTGGTGTTGCTGGTGGCGGGCGAGCAGGTGCCCGGATTCGATGCTTTCGACTACCCAGGAGTCGTTGTTCTTTACGAAGTCCTTGCCCTGGTGGACGCTGAGACGTCTGTCATTGTTCTTAGTCAGAATGACATCGCCAACATAAATCTCAGTGTCGTTCCGGCCGGTGATCATCTGAGTTGGATCAAGTTCATTGTTGCCTAATCGGTAGGCTTGGGCCTTCTGATTCAAGGCGGCCACCTGCTCGTTAGTACCAGCCAGCATCAGGGAGGTGCGGTGTTCGTTGGTGTCTTTTTGCCAGGCGGCGAACACTTGGTCGGCCATATCACCGGTGGTGCCAGCTTTGATTTTTCCTTCGGCCCGGTAGTACGCCCACGGGTCGTCCTTGCCGACTGCTGGGGCTTCGCGCAGCGCCAGGGACGCGGCGGCTTCCCCGAGGTTGGGGGTGCCATCAAGGTTCCGGAACCGGTGGATTTCCTCCAGGTGGGTGAGTTGTTCTTCATGGTTGAGCAAGCGCAGGATCCCGCCGGATCCGACGGCGGCGAGTTGCTTGTCATCGCCGATCGCGCGGACCAGGGCGCCGTGTTCTTGGGCTTTCTCGATCAGGGCCAGGAATTGGGTGGTGCCGATCATGCCGGCTTCGTCGATGATCACCACATCCCCCGGCGACAGCTTTTCCTCAGAAGCCAAGAGTCGGTCGACGGTCATCGCTTCCACCCCGACTTCATGACCTAAGAGGGTGGCGGCTTTGGCCGAGGGCGCTACGGCGATCACGTGGTGATCGGCTTGCTTCATGGCGTTGACAGCCAGTTTCATGGAGGTGGTTTTGCCGGTGCCAGCCGGCCCGATGCCTGCCACGAGGAGTTTGGGACTGCAGGAGAATTCGCGGGCCAACGCAACCTGCGCTTCGTTCAATCGGCCCTCGAATCTATCCAGGACGCTCTGGAAATGGTCGCTCGTAACTGCCGGAATGGCGTCGGTGCGAGCGGCTTGCAGGACCTGGTGTTCTGCTTCCAACACCGCCTCGGAGGTATAGAGAGCTGCGTGGGGTTTCTGGTACTTATGCATCGCCACCATAGCCCCCGCCACCGGTGCCGGCACGGGAAGATCAGGAGTGACTTTCAAGCTCAAGGAGTCGATCGCGATGGTTCGGACGTGTGCGATGACTGCATCAGATACTGGTTGGGCTTGGTATTGGTTGGTGAGTTGGCGGCGCACTTCAGCTTCCACGTGCGCCTGATTCCATGTCGCCCGCGACTGCTCTAATCGGGTGATGGTGGACTGTGCCAGCTCGTGGATCTGTGCTTCTGGAAGCTGGTCGATCGGTGTGTAAACAGGTTCCTGGCCGGCGGAATACTTGCGGGCGGCCGCGAATAGCTCGTCTCCCACGAGCGCTCCGGGGACAGAAGAGAATTTGTCTTGCCACTGCGTGGTGAGCTCGGAAAGGGAGAGGCCTTTCTTCTTCTCTGCACGGGTTTCCAAGGTCGCTTGCTGGGAGAGCTTGATCAGCTGCTTCGGGCTCGGAGCCCGCCCATGCTTCTCTTCAAACGCGTCAACGAGGGTCTTCAGCTGCGCTTTGATGTTGGTCCGGCGTGAGGACGCAGCCTCGATGCTGGCCAGGGGGATGCCGCCGATCTCGGTGATCGGGCGCTTGCCTTCCACCGTGCGTTGCGTGGTGGCTAGGCCGAGGTCGCGGCAGATGTTCTGCATGATCCGTGCGTTGTAATGCTCCGATGCAGATACCGCGTATTTGTGCAGGACGGTCCCGTCGATGGCGCTCCATTTGTCATCCATGCCCAGTACTTTGTTGGAGACGACGATGTGGTCGTGCAGCTGCGGATCCCCATCACGGGAGTCATAATGCCGGAAGGAGGTGTAGATCAGGCCTCCGTCCACGTCTTCGGAGCGGACCCCGTTCTTGCCGCGACGAGTGAAGACCGCATTATTTTCCAGGTACTTCATGGCGTCTTCGATGGCCTCATGATGGGCTTTCTCAATGACTTCCTGGACCTTGCGGTCGCTGACGCCCCAGAGGTAGGAGATGCTCTTGGACGGGGAGAACACCATGTCATACCCGGCGACCGCGTTCGATCCCCTATGGGTCTGCCGGGAGATGAACTGGGAGAGTTCTTCCTTGGTCTTCGGCTTGCGTCCGTGCAGCTTATAGAAGTGTTCGCCGCCAGCTTTAGCGCGCAGGACACGTCGTTCATCAACGGTCGGTTCGCGGTGCTTAAGCCGTGTGAAATCGCCCATGGCTGTGTTGATCTTCTTAGCCAGTTCGCCATCGAACTGGTCGAAACGCTTGTAGCGTTGGCCCAGCTGCGCTGGGATCTTCTCCCCCGACACCGGGTCAACCGTGCCAGCTAAGGGGTGTTGCCCTAGCCCGTAGAGCAGCTCCATTTGCTCTTCGGTGACTTCACCGTTCACACCGAGGTTCTTAGCTCCCCGGCCTCCCCAGATACCGGGTGGGTGTCCGGTGACGGTGTAGTAATCCCCGAGTTTCCGATCCGGTGAGCGCAGTTCATCGGCGGAGGCAACTTCGCGGGTGTAGTAGAGATAGCCGTCCCCTGCACTGAGCTTATGCAGGGTCATCACATGTTCGACTCTAGCAATTCTGCCCAAAGTTATCGAGGATGCAAGAGGTGTGACAGATCTGGTCTTGATGGATCGGGAGAAAATAGGGCCGGAGGACTTCGACGATGCGTGAGAGATCTTGGGACGGCCGAATGAGGTACGAGTGGAAACTGGCGGGTCAAGGCTCTTGCGTGTCGGGGATGGCACTGACCGGAGGGCTGCTACCGATCCATCATGTTGGTCGGCTCTGCTCCTTTGAGGAACGAAGAAGAAATAGTGCAGAGGCGGGCAAAGAGATCTGGCCATCAAAAGAAGAATGTTTTTGGTGCGGTTTTGCACATGCGATCTTCGCTGTGTGCAGGTGCGTCCAAGGTGGGTTTGATAGGGTCGCTGCTGTGCCCAGGGCAAGTCTCTTGTGTAAAACCGTGGCCCGATGTTTTCCACCTGTGGGCGGGTGGAGACGGCGCTTAATCTCAAAGCCGTCCACAGGTGGGAAACATCGGGCAGGACAGAGCCTGAGCGTCAGCGAAGTCCGTTAACGCTTTTTTGGGGCGGGGTGCGCGAGGGGTGTCCCCTCGCAAAATTTTGTTTTCGAGTTGGTGAAGGAATGAAGTGTTTTGATGAGTAAGCCACGCAAGTCTGCTGCAGCGGTGGCCGCCCGGGAGAAGGCGCGTGCGAAGGCTGAGGAGATCACGCGTCGTAATGAGCAGTTGATCGAGTTGGCGGCGAAGTTCTTCATCCATGAGGAAGAGATCGAACTGATCGATGAGGATGCCGCGAAGAAGATCGCCGAGCTGCAAGCGACTGCGGAGGCTAAAAAAGATAAGGCGCGAGTTGCTGCAGCGTCGGTGGTGGAGCAGATGGTGGGTACGGGTGAGTCTAAGAAGTCGATCGGTGAGCGTCTGGGGCTCAGCGGTTCGGAGTTGAAGAGCTTCCTGCCGCCGGCGACTCCAGCGAAGGAACCCAAAGTGGTCGAAGAACAAAACGAAGAGACTGCCCAGGACACAGCGTCGACTGCCGAGGGGCAAGCTTCCGGAGTTGCGGCAAATGTTTAAGGCCGAATGCTGAGCGCTGTGCCGCATCTCCCCATGCAGCGGGTTTGAGCTTATGTGTCCGGTTCGAGTATTGGCTACGAATTGCGGATCTCGGCGCGCGAACGGGCTTGTCCTCAGGCGGGCTCCTGCGCAAGCCATGCAACGAAGCAGCCTCGGTGCGGATGCGCTAGAAAAACATCCTCAATCGAGCGGCTGAACATACAGCACATCGCCATTGGCAGAATGACCGTGACAGAACTTTGGCCCTGAACGCGTGAGCGTTCAGGGCCAAAGCGTTAGGTTAGTTCCCGAAGTCCGGGATGTACGGTTCACACAGTCCGTCGATCTGTTTGAACTCTTGAGGGTTCATCCTTTCCAACGCTTCTGGTCCGTCCGCTTGTCCGCTGGCCCAGTACCAGAAGGCTTCCTTGCTGATGGCCAGGTTGCGGGCTTCGCAGCTGCGGTACCAGCGCGCGGTCACGTCGCCTTCCACGTACGTGGTGTATCCGAAGAGCTTCCCGGTTTCGTCTTCTGTTTTGGCTGCGGCGAAGATGATGTAAGGCCAGGATCCCAAGTCCCATCCGTCGCGTCCCCATCCAGGCACTTCGTACCACCCGGTACCGGCCAGCGATTCCATCCAGTCATACCCTTCTCCGTACATGTCACGCTCGACAGTCGCTGGGACGGTTACGGTTTCACGGGTGTCCTTGGTCGTGGTCTGCATAGGTTTTTGCTTCCTTTCGCTTCACGGAAAGAGGGGCAGGTTGCCAGCCACCCGCCTAACCTCTCCCCCGGTTGTTTTTTGCCTGCTGGCGAAATGCAATGAAGCGGGGCCAGCCGGAAAACCCATCAACCCGTCAGGGGTGCGCAATCCACGAAAATCTTGGGCCGGAAGAAGCGACGAAGGAGCGCGGCCCAAGAATTTCTGGTGGAGCACGCCCGAAGCGCAGCGAGTGGCTTGTGGGTTTGTAGGTGGCCCGTACACTCCGAAGGACAGCAGCAAGAAACAGGAAAAGGCCGGACGAAGTCCGGGCTAACAGTCGGCCGCGCCAGCGGACGCCCGATACACCCTGGAGACGAGCTTGCGAGGAGCCAGGGTGCTCAGCGGGACGGGCACCTCATGGCATAACCTAGTCCGTGTCTAACGTCCACGACTATCCTGGACGGGGAATGCTCGCATGTTCAGGACCACCAGCGGGGAATTGTTGCCAAAGTTCGGGACATCGGGTTCACGCAGACCTTGAAACACAGGAAGCATTCAGCCCACTGCAAGTCGCCCATGATGCCCCACAGATCAACTACGAGCAGCACACGAAAGCGTAAAGTACTCGTGCACGACGGTATTCCATCCAGCTCAATCCTGGAGCAACAAGAGCGCAGCACCATGCGCGGTGAGTATCTTTCGGCCTACCTGCTCAGCGCGTGAGAACTGGTCCACCGGTAACTGGCTTAATGAAAAACCAGAAATCTTCAGGGTGTGGTGTGCAAGTAACCATACAGCTGGTGGTTTAGCCTAGTTTCATGCGTGGTTCAGTCTCATGGCGACACCACGCACTGTTCGGATTGAGCGTTTCACCTCTCTCATCCGTGCGGGAACCCTGCATAATGGCTAGGTGCCCTATTGGGCACCTAGCCATTTGCATCTGCAAGCACTGAACAGGCTTAGCTTGACGTTCTGTGGACCAGAGTGGCCACACTTCAACGGTCCAAAACCAGCGATGAACAATCACGAGCATGCGACGTTTACTTCTTGTTCAGCGTCATCGCCACTGTGGCATATCCAGGCTTCGCGGCAGTTAACCAGACAGCCGAATTCCTTCTAAGGTCCTTCTTGGTCATGGTCTAATTCGGCTGGGGGTGCCCCTATGTTCTGTGTCAAGCAATTTTCAGCTCCGGAACATCATAAAGTGAGCCGTCTCGGATCATGGCAAACAGGACTGTGAGCCGTCGGTGGGCCAGTGCGATGAGCGCTTGGTTATGGCGTTTACCCTGAGCCCGTTTCCGGTCTTAGTATTCTCGGCTGGTCGGATCAAAACGGATGGAAGCAAACGCCGAAAGGAACAGCGCTCGTTTCAGTCGTTTGTTGCCTGAATGGCTGACGCGTTCGGACTTGATCGAGGTGCCCGACTGGCGCGTGGTTGGCGCAAGCCCGGCGTAGGAGGCCAGCGCCACTGCACTGGTGAAGGGCTTGCCGGAGGTCTCGGCGATGATGACCGCGGCGGTCTTGACGGCGACCCCTGGCATGGATGTCAGGACCAAGTAAAGAGGGTGGGCCTCCACCATGGCTTCCAAGTGCGTGGCCACGTCTACGCGCTGGGCATGCAAGTAAATCATCTGGCGGGCAAGGTGCGGAATGACCAGACCTGCGGCGTCGGTGCCGACCACGACCACGGTTTGCTCATCCAACGTATCCAGGATGGCTCCGGCCCAAGCAGTGCGCCGGCGGGCTCCCTGCTTCTTGAGCTTCGCATCGATCCGCGCTTTGCCAGCATGCTGCAGTTGCGCCGGTGTCGGCCAGGCTGCGAGGACCTCCAGCACCGCGTCGTGTTCCAGCCACGGGCCAAGAACGCGTTCCAGTGGCGGGTGGATCTGGGTGAACAACCCGCGGATCCTGTTGCTGGTCTGGGTGACCTGCCGGGCCAGATCCAAGTCGAATCCGGTGAGCATGCCCAGGGTGGCTTCATCCTCGTCCGAGACCTGGATACTGCGCAGCGTGTGCGGCATGGTGCGCGCCGCATCAGCGATGATGAACGCGTCTTTTCATCGGTTTTCGCCGTCCCGGGATACATGGCTGCAATGCGCCGCATCGAGAGTCCGGGCATGTAGGCAACAGTCATTCCTAGGTGCTGAGCGACGGCAACAGCGAGGGCTCCGATGGTTGCGGGTTGGTCCACGACGACTAGCACGGTGCCTTTGGCGCTGAGTTCTTGGTAGACCGAGACAAGTTTGACTTCGTCGTTGGGCAGGGTCTTATTCCAGATTTTGGTGCCGTCCTTGGTGACGGCGCAGGCCAAATGGTCTGTTTTCCCGACGTCGAGGCCGAGGAAAATTTCCACACCTGGGGTGCTCATGACTAGTGCTCCTTTGAACTAGTTCTTGTTCAAAGTCGACCAACCGTCGGTCGCAAAGTCTTAAATCCACGTTATGACAGACGTCCAGTTTTGGCGCAACGTCCCGCACCAGCAATCACCACGCTGCCATCGCAATCACGGTGGCAACACCCCCGGACTATTGGATAAGCAGGGGCAAGACACCATGCCGAGATTGGTCAGCCGACAGCTCCTATGTTCCTCGGTGTTAAGGAGCTGTCAACAGATGACGGGTTGTCAGAACCCTCACGAAAGATCTGGTCTAGTCTGTTCAGTCCACTGCTGAAGTACTTGATCCGGCGACCGATATTGAAGTTTCGAATACTTCGTTCTCGTGCGTCAGAAGAGGAGCTTAGTCGTAAAGACATCCTCCTTCAAACCTTCCTCAACTATCTGTGGGGGCTCTTGCCCACTCCTGCTCCAAACCCGTTGTAGACACAGCGTGGATCCCGGATCGTGAGGTTGCTGCCACGAGAGCGAGGCGCGAATGCGTTTAATTCTAAATTTTTGGCAACATCGAAGTGAAAAGCGAATTTACTAGATATGATCATATGCAATGCATATAAATCAGAATGCATTAATACGTTCGTATTCCGAGGCGCCACCTGCAGTCAGAACTTGCACTAGCGGACGTGGTCCCTACTTGGAATTGGCTATCAATTGAAAAAGGGCCCTTTGAAGGGACTAATGACGATGCTTGTCTCTGGGCTGACATTGGCGCTGACCATGGCTGCGATGCCTTCTTACGCATCACAAGATACGGATCTAAACCTAAGCGATGTCAAGAGCGCTTCGCCTATTCCAGCAGCCGAATCTGCGTCTCTTCTGAAAGACGATCCGTCATCGAAGACGATCACTTTATCAAACGGGGTGATTGTACCTTTCAGTGCAGACGACCGTACGAGTGCTGAAGAGGAAGCATTCCGCAGTGAAGTGTCATTGTTGGTAACTCTCGATCAGCTAACGTCAGCCAAGATGAATGAGCTGGGCCTTTCGGAGCCGGCAGAAACTCTGGCGACAATCCCAGTGACAGTAAAACCCAGCGATTTTCTTCTTGGGGTAGCTGAACCGGCCAAGCTCGGGTGCCGTGTTACCAAGCCTTCGTCGAGTGCAGGTGACATAAATATTTCTCGCCCCCAGATTGTAAAATCTGGGACAAAGATTTATGCGTATGCTCGATACAATTGGAAGAATGCACCCTTTTCCGAGTGTCCACGCGGCAAATCTCAGATCGGTGGACCCGACGGGCTAGCAATTACGTTCAACCGCGCCGTCACCAACAAGGGCGTTTCCTTTGTGGGGTGCAACAGCTATAACAAGTGTGAGAAAACTGGATGGCTGGAAACCAACAATCAATATGGTGCGGGTTGGGCGTTCCAGGATTGGGGCTACGGCGCGCTTTACGGACACAGTCCTACATATAAAGGAACTTTGACCTATACGCTAACCACGAGTTCAACTAAATGCCTTCAAGCTTTTGCGAAATATGGGCATTCTTGGAACTCTACAAAGCTGACCGGTTTTAGTATAGGTAAGTCTTCAATCGGAATCTCATGGAATACGAGCTCAAATCTATGGCAGAAATCAAGCCAAGCCGGGTCTTACCGATGCTAGGACGCACCTGGGCAAAGGGATTAGCCCTTGCATCATTTGTTCTGATCGCAGCTGGTTGCTCAACTTCAGATACATCCCAGTCACTATCTGTGGATGCCGTCATGGATGTTTGTGCAAAAAATGATTGTTTTACGGTAAAAGTTCCTGCGAACCTTTCAGTAACGGTCAACGGCCATGAAGTGAGCATTCCATCTTCCAACGGGTCTGGGACAGTGGCTTTGGAATCTGTCGGTGCTGTTCAAGTGACGGCACGCTGGAATTCGTTTGAGAAGACAGCCGATCTGATGATAAGTGATGGATCAGCGGAGTCAGTCACCATCAAGTTTGATGAAATAGCGAGAGTAACCGAACTATAGAGAAAAGTCTGAGGTCAAACCCCTGATTATTCTGATCGTCTGCATCACACGGCTGAGGTTTCTGTCGCGGTGCTGGTGATGGTTGATATCGTCGGAGCCGTCCAGGATTGCTGAATCCCCATGAGGGAGAGACCTCATCTGCAACAAGGGTGGCAATGATTGTTCATGTCTCAACAGACTCTTTCGCATGGAAGCATCCCGCGGTCTTTGCAGGATGCTTCCATGTTTAATGCCGAATCCAGAAAATCGCACGTGCCATCCATGAGTCGGTAGAAAGAATTGTCCAGTGAGTCCGCGGGATTTCACCTGCACTTCCTCACCACGGCCTTGACCTCCCCACCGCCAACGCCGAGATTGCCGAAGATCTCGTGCAGCTCGACGGCTCTCCCGTCATCGACTACACCCACTTCTCCCTCGCGTTGAGCCGATCACGCAAGTTCGCCCGATGGGTGAGCTGGAACATCGACGGATTACGCATGCAGTTGCTCTCCCGTGCCGGTATCAACTTCACCAAAGAGCAGCTACGGACCCGAGTGGAAACTTAAGAAATTTAGCTAAAATACCAATGACGGGTGTCGGCCCCCCAGAGTCATCCATACCTTTCCGAAGTCCCCCAATCTGCGTCGTGCCGTCCGTATGAGGAACCTTCACCGGACATTTCGTTGGCCGGCCATCCGCACCGAGAACGGGATTCGGAGGATCTTCTTCTAAGACGGTCCTCCGGGATGGGTAGACTCTCCTTCAACTGATCCAGGACGGCTCGGTGCAGGTTGCGGTGATCGAAATGACCAGGCAAAGGGGAACGCGAATGAGAAGGGTCCTTCCATTTAGCCGCGAGTCGATGAGGCTCCATGGCTGATCCGCTGAACGACATCGAACTTGAGATCATCGAAAACGGTGAAGACGACTGGGTCCTTTTCCTCCACATCATGGGGATCATCAACGAAGCCAAGGGAAGCGTCCTGACGGAGGACGAGGCCATTGCAGAGGCCACAGGATCTGCCTTGGCCCTGTGCGCCAAGGGGTATGCCCAGCTCGGGAGATACACCGGACCTACAAGTTTTGTGCCGTGGCCCGAGACCGGTGATGCGCTCCGCACTCGGTTGGAGCACGAGCTGAAGAATCCGCCTCCCGGGGAAGGCCACGAGTGCAATCTGATGTACATCATGCTCGATATCCTGCCTGAAGGGCAGAAAGCCAGAGACGAGCAGTCCCGGTAACCGAACGGCTAACGGGAATGGGCATCCCCTAGTCGTTAGACTGTCGGGCAGGAGAATGGAGGGGTGATGTTATTTCCTTGCAGCGACCAAGAGGCCGCAAAATGGATCACGACCGGCGTTGAGCACTGGTGTAATCTGGTGACGCTGGGCCCGCCGGGATTCCCGGCGTATGCGCGGCTGCGATTCATCCCCGATCCAACCTACGAGGGTCAGCCCTAAAATGATGCTGCGCGCTGGAATGACACCCTCTCAGACAATGATCAGCTCCGCATCACGGTGGGGACGTTACTGCAGCCCACCAGCTCGTCCACCGAGGGATACCTGCTGATATGGGACGGTTGGGGTGGTGACTCGTTCCCCGATCGCGTACTGCGCACGTCCCATGTGGTGGTCCCGAACCGTGAGTACTACCTGTGCAGGGTCTCGCTGCAGGACTTCGTATCCGGTGCGATCGAAGACTCGTGGCAGACTGAAACGGGTCACACCATGCCGCACCCTGCGTTCATCTGGCCTTCGGACCAGTCTTGGTGCATCACCTCAGACGTTGATCCCCATTGGGCTGGCATCGGGGCTGAAAAGGCGCTGATCGACCCGCTACTGACCGAACCACGTCTTGACATCGTCCGTGTCGAGCCGAATCAAAAAGTGCCCTTCTACCACTAGGGGGCGGCGAACCAACGAGACGGAGGGAAAGCGCCCGCAGCAGTAACCTCAGCTGGGACGCTGTTTCCGACTCTGATAGTCGAAGGTAACTAGGGCGACAGTATTTCCCAGTAACGTACTAGTGCATGCTTGTATATTGGTCCCATGCGCGCCATAGAAACAGTTCACGCGGAACCACGCGACTCGGATGATTCGCCCTGTTACCGAGTCAATTTTTGGGAACAACCTCGTCCTGGGTATAGCTGGAACTTAGATGCTTTTGTACTGGTTGAAGTGCAGGACGTATCAGAGGCACTCCGTTGGGTGGAGGAGCATGCGAATGGACGGCCCTTCGAACTGTTCGCAGAAATGGGCTCCGAGCCCGAGAAACCGCTCGGTACTCCGCGAAAAGCATCTCTTATACGTTTACTCGGAAACAATCCCAATGCCGGTTAAACCTGCGAGGGTTATTAACAGTTGACGTTCGGATCGCAGCGCTGAATAACATTAGGTGCCCTCTCAGCAGAGGAATGCATAGCGGCACGGCATGGAACGCGTTTTGTTCTCCGTATTCTGCAGTCTGTGCCTGATTACTGCCGGAAATAGGGGTCACTGGCAGAAGGCGAGCCCGCCTCTGTTGGTTCCCACCCGTGGAGACGAGCCATGCCGATTCCGCCTTCATAGATGTACTCAACCCAGATCACGGCATAGCGGCCGTAGCGGTTTGCTTCTGCCCATGCGAGGACATCAACGATGCTTTTTGCGTTTTCAATGCGGTTCTCGAAACAGGCACGGTTTTCGTCCCAGAAATCTACCCGATACACGGGATCTGGATTTTCCTGACTGACGTATCGAGGATCAATGAGAGTTGCCTTGATTTTTTCTGCACTCATGCTCACAACCTATCCCGTTCGAGGGTAATCATGCAGGAATTCTCGACCTGTCCCGTAAGCCGGTCGTTCACCGGTACAACTACAGACGACTTCGGACACTAATAAATTTGGCGAGTTTCAGCGATTGCTAGATTCCCGTATACCCCGCCCGATAAAATGCCCGGTGAAGGGGCGCTAAACGGTACACTCCAAATCATGACCGGACTCCTGATCGGATACGCGCGCGTATCCACTAACGACCAAGACCTCACAGCTCAAAAGAACGCGCTCATGGCCTCGGGCGTGCCTCCTGAGAAGATATTCACCGACCAAGGCCTCACCGGCACCAATAGAGCACGGCCAGGACTCAGCGAAGCATTGGCCGCCTGCCGCAATGGGGATACGCTGGTGGTCACTAAACTAGACCGGCTGGCACGCTCATTACGCGACGCAAAAGACATCGTTGACGAACTCACCCGCCGTGAGGTGAAGCTCAGCATCGGCGGATCTACCCATGACCCCACCGACCCTGTAGGCAAGTTACTCTTCAATGTCTTAGCCATGGTTGCCGAATTTGAGGCAGATCTAATCAGGGCGCGTACCCGCGAGGGCATGGCCGTTGCCAAAGCAAAGGGCAAACTGCGCGGCAAACAGCCCAAACTCTCCAAGAAACAAGAAACCCACTTAGTCGCGCTTCACCACGCGGGGACCCATACGACGGCAGAACTTGCCGAACTCTTCTCAGTGGCTAGATCCACTGTTTACCGCGCTATTAAACGCGCGGGTGAAACAGCCAGTTAGGGCCGCACATTCCCTCTGTGCAGGATAGTGCAGAGGACTATTGATCAAAAACCGACTCCGTGCAGTCGACTTCTGAAATTTTTATGTCCATAGTCGATTGCACAAGCCCGGAATTTCAACGGCTCATGTGCAGCCAACTTCGGAATCTGACAGTCATAGTCAGAGTGGGTGTTCGCATAAAAACACCCCCTAAAGAACTGTCCAAAACGCCATGCCGGACAGACCCCTACGGGACGGTGTGACTGTTGCAGGTGCGAAAGAAAAAGCTTGTAGGTTCGAATAAAGCGCGGGGCGCGCTTCAGCGATTAACATGATTCGGACTGTGCCATACTGGCGAAATGGACACGCCACGCATCCCCGTATCATCGATCATGGCGCGATGGAACTCCGCTGATCAAGCCGTGGACCTTGTCATCGACGGGACCGCGGTCATCGATATAGTCGATATTCAACGACATTGGGGGGTTTCTCCGTTTGCACGCCGTTTCTCGCGCGCAGCAGTACACCAATGGTTGACTGATTATCGCGGGGCGTACGGCGACCGCGATGAGAGGCTTTCGGGAGAAGAACTAGAAATCACAGTCTGCAGGGCGTGCGGCGATATGGATTGCGGCAATCTTGCGGTCGAGGTCGAGATGACAGCCGACACAGTCACCTGGAGACGACCTCATTGGGCCGGAGATGACGATGAAAACGACGACGAGCCCGATGCTAACGATCCAGAATCACTCTTCCCTCAGCTATTGGTATTCAACCGTGTCCAGTACGATACCGCGCTAATAGACGCGGAAAGGTTCATCGCGCGATCCAGGTGGCGTCGGCAGGAACCCGAGGCCGCAATATGGCTTGATCGACTACGCAACCGGTTCATGAGACTGTGGAATAAATAGGTACGTGCGCGCTGGTGGTAGAGGCCTGCTAACGCGATCCCAGTTAGGGTTCAGCTGGCGGTCATCGGATCTCAGTGGAGACGGCTTTGGAAAACGACAATTGCTCAGCCGGAAGTTGCATCAGCTTCTGCAACGGCAGCCAGAGCTGTACCTTCTACGCTCAACATCACAGTGCTGTCCCGACGGTTGAAGAAGTGTGTAATGATCGTCCGGCCGTTGGCCTCCCAAATCCAGGGTGGCGTCTCTTCGTTGTCCCACGGATGTTCTGGTTTTCCAAAGAGATCGGTGAGTTGGATACGTAGTTCGTTGAATCCGTTTTGAACTGCTGGTGCACCGGATTCTTGAGTGCTGTAGAGGTGGATTGTTACACCTAGGAACTTACGGTTATACGTGTCCCATGAACCAAGCACTTGTCCACCGACACATATATCCAGCTCATTCATCTGGTGGGGTGATTCTTCGTTCTCTAGCTCGTACCGGCCCCCTGATATGAATCCAAGACGCGCGAATAGATTTTCGCGTTCTTGATCAGACCGTGGCCAAGGCTCGTCGACCAATTTCTTGACGAGCTTCACGACGGTGCCAGGAGTGGGATTCAATTCCAACAAGAGGTCAGTCTCGGACATAGTGTGAGCTTACCTCGCAAGAATTGAGACATGGCCCTTAGAGGTTCCTCATTCGGGACACCAAAAACGGTCGTTTATGACACACTCATCCGTCGGCTTGGCCGAGAAACGCTGATAGTTGTATTCACAGCAGCTTTTCAACGCAGATTTGTCGCAAAACTCAATGCCATAAACTATGTGCTGATACGCCAATGCTCGCACGTGTTTTGAAACATTTAGGTATGTGTGACAACTCCTCCAGTCGCCCCAAGCTGTGAGGACTACTAGTCATGTTCACTCGAAACGTTTATCCCAATCCACCACCCACTTAGCCCGGAAGCGCCTATCTTCAGTCACCTTAAGCGGATTAATGCTGATCTTGGAATCGCAGATCGTGTATTAGGATGAGCCTGGACCGGTGAGAAACTTACCGCAAGGTCAATCAGATTCCACTTCTCCAGAGCGCGAAGAAGGATCCCACTCCAGGCAGATGAACGAGACCCCTCAAATCGGATCGGCTAGCTAGGTCAATGTTAGGTGAACACACCAAGTGCATATATGACCGCCGCTAATCCGTAGAGGACACGATGTACATCCAATCGGATAGTGGCGGTAACTCTAACGTCACCCTTAGGTTTTCGTTTAGCCATCAGTTTGTTCATCTCCTTTCTACATCCACCAAAGCGTAAGGGTGCCGTACGCCGGATGAATCGAACGCCTAAAGACTATGCATGATTTCGTCAGTTATCCATTACACTGAAGTGACGGGTAAAGCCGCATGTATCAAATCGATGCCGACAAGTTAACGTAGATACAGGCGGCTTTAGACGTTCAGAACTAGATGTAGAAAGTAGTGTGTATGTCGATAGAAATCCTGGATTTTTCCCGCCCTCCTAACGGGAAAGAGCGCAAAGCTTTCGCTTCCCGTCTTGCTCGACTGGAGGGAAACTACGGGAAAATGGTTGAATTCGCAGCTAAACGACTTCGCTCGCGACCGAGCGGAGGAGGGTCGCTGTCTCGTCACGGTTTTCGGATTCGAAAGACTTTTTGCTATCTAGAAAACGCGCCTAAGGGAAACTACTCTGATCGGACTGTTCCTCCTCGCTGTGAGCGACCACCAGCTACCCGCATCTCATCGAGCCGGGGTTCAACGCTGAGGTTTTATCTATTAGCGATCGCGATGACTCAAATGGAAAAGGGGGCGGGCGGAGCTGGAGTTGCCTTGCCAATCGTTGGAAACACCAGGTCCGCTGGGTGGACTGACTTCGTGGTCACGGACGCGGGAGATAACTCTGGGATAAATTTCATAGCGTCTAAAGACAAAAGAGCTAGGTCGGTTCGTTCGAGCCTTAAAGCGCTTGAACGAGAACAACTGTTAAAATTCGTTGCCGCCTCGGGGAAGCGCGGCAGTTTAGAAAAATACCACCTACTCGACGAGATGGGCGGGCAGGGTAGCCACATCGAACCTTACAAGGTTCCAAGATCACATGAGGAAGTTATAGCACTTCCTTCTGAATTCATCCTAAATTCATGGATCAACGTGTTGGAAGACTCCGAAATTTCTCTTCTCTTGATGATTGCCTGCGGAAAAGGTGGTTTTTACAACGACGGATTTGTTGCCATTCCGTCTAACGTGAGGCTTCTCCACTACGGAATCGGCCGCGATCCCTACATGCTGGCACGCAAGACGCTAGAACAATTCGGACTTATCGAAGTCGAGGAAGTAGGGCGTCACAGTGATGGCCGCGCGGACAGCGAAGAGGGTTACTTCCCACATCGGTTCAGAGTTCTTGAAGATGGCTTCAAAAAACAAGCTCTACCGACTGCAATTGGTATTCTCAAACAGCAGCTCCACAGAAAGTAGCTCATTAAGTAAAACTAAGGATAAAAGAGACACAGATGCACGATACAAAATGTTTTTCACTATTTGTCATATTAGGAGGACGAAAAGACAACTAACCAGCACTACTTAGAGTAGAAGCCGACGCAATCGCTTACGTTTCGGGTCACCCAATTGGACCTTTCCTCTGCAAAGCAAGTCCACTACGTCGAACTGTTTATTTGCTCATGAGAAAAGCAAAGTATTTCTAAGGGTTTCCACCCGTATCGGAGCCAAAATTTTCAGTCCTTTGCCGTGGACAGCTTCGACTTCACCTTCAACCACCAAGGTCTCTTTTTGGTCGAACCATTGATGTGATTTCCGCAGTTCTTCATCACGCAAAACTACCGTGATTTCGCAACTACGCCCTTTCCGAACCGTCTGGATATTAACTTCTCCATAGGTTAAAGACTCTTCATCTCGAAGCTGAACTATCGGTCCAGTAAAAGATTCGGTCCTCTTGTCCCGCGTAGGCCGCATCTTATCTGCAGTCATCTGCAGCAGTTCACTTGAGCCAGATGGAATGGATATTTTTCTCGGCAAAGTTTCGTTCGGAGGCAATGCCCCCGCCCAGAAGAACTCAGCAGAGAATTCAGATACAGCTTCCTCCATAACTACACTATGAAGGGCGTTCATCATCTCTCTACTGACCCCTGATAGGACAAGATCATCTACTATCCTGCGAGTTGGTTCTTTTGCAGGATCAACGATCAATGTCTGCACAGCAGACAGCGCTTGGGCCATGGTTCTGGTCGCCCGACGTTCCTCGGACTCATACTCCGCTGAGAAGAGATAGACGTCTTCCGCCTTTTTCAGGCTTAGGTCTTCGACCGGCACTAGCATCGGAAGGATATAGGATCCTTTTTTCGTGTGCGCAAACCTTGCTTTTTCTACGATTCGTTCGGCTGGTCGAGAATAGTTGCCGCCGATCTGTGCCCGTGCACCCTTGGAGGTAGTAGCACTTGCACGGAAAATAGTTCGGGCAGTAGAGATTAAGGAATATCCAGCTTCAATGGGGATACTTCCTTCAATAAGTATGTCGTCGGCGGCTCGGAAGTCGGTCACGTCCATATATGCATGTTCGATTGCTGAAGCAACCGACTCAATAGCGGACCGGGTGGGCCTCGCTATACGTTCGATCAGTCCATACCATTGCAAGTCTCCCGGCGAAATCTTCCAAGGAACCGCTATCACAGAACCTCGCTCATGCCTCCACAGTTCCCCGGCGGCGCCTTTGCTAAGTAAAGCCCAGCCATGATTCTTTAGATACCAGTTAAGGTTGGGGGAAATATTCATTGTGCTCCCCCCGTTGAAAATGAATTGACCAGATCTTGGTTCCATAAAGCTAAAGTTTTAGAAGTGAGACGGCTTGATCGATTTACGGCGATAGACGATCCTATATTTGCCGTTTCAATGCGCGTCCAGTAGGCGGTGGCATGTAGCAGCGTGGATTCTTTTCCCTCGTATCCTATCCAACGTTCCGGGGTATCATTCGGTACTTGAACAACGACAAAATAGGCAGGCCCAAAGTTCTGTTCCCATTTGCGCTTCCACTGGTTGTCTATGGGCCATGTCAATTGATGATTTGAGTTAAAACGTTTTTTGGTACATTTTATTTGGATACGGACAGGTAGCTCGGCAAACTGCACCGTCCCATCAATAGCCAAGACGTCCTCGTCTGGAGAAGTTGGATCGAAACCTACCCCGAACTGGGCACAAACATTCTGAAAATAAGCCACGCCGTAGCGACCTTTCCTCGTATTATTAGAAAAAGTTGGCCCTGCGGGAAATAATTCACTCATGTTGCTCTCTCCACCGTCATATCCAGGCTCATCCTATCGTTCTTCGCGATATCCCTGTGTCACGAGTGAATTGTAAAACTACGGACGCGTCCTCCAAACTGATTAATCGCTTAAATTCGAGCTATAAACCTCACACTAGCCGCCTTACCGTCAATGTCCGTTAAAGGCAGGTGACCAAGCACTCCGTCTCAGATATATTGACAATATGGAACCTCCCCGTGTAAATTTGACATCAACATGGCTAGCCATCCACTTCCGCATGGAAGGGATGGCCAGTTCTCTTTAAAATGACCTCTTCTTACAAGAAACCCTTTAAGACCGTCTCCGAGCAAATAGAAATACTTAGTTCTCGTGGAATGCACATCGATGACGAAGCTACGGCTGCGCAGAACCTACAAAATATCGGTTACTACCGTTTAAGTGGGTATTGGTACCCGTACAGACGGGAGATTCTTGGGCCCTCACCAGATCCCAAGTTCCCATTACTGCCCAGATCGAGCATCTTCAAACCCAACACTAATTTCAAAAACGTCATCCATCTCTACGAGATGGACCGAAAACTCAAACTTCTAGTGTTGGACGGGCTAGAACGTATCGAAGTTGCCATGCGGTTCCAAGTGGGCCATGTTTTAGGTGAAGGTCACGCATATGCGCATTGTGATCAAACCAGACTAAGCAGCGCTTTTACTGGGGTAACCGATGTGGAAGATCCGTTAGAGCGTGAAGGATGGCTCACTAGCGAGCATGCCAAATGGCTTTCGAAGGTCCGAAGGCAAGAAAATGACTCGAAAGAAGAATTTGTAAAACATTTCAAGTCGAACTACGGGGGCGCTCTACCCGTATGGGTTGTAACGGAAATATTAGATTTCGGCGGCATCTCGACACTCTACGGAGGTTTGAAACAGAATCATCGAGATCAGATAGCAGAGTCTCTCGGTTTCGAAGTTCAAGCCAGAGGTGACGGAACCTCTTTAGCGTCGTGGATGAAGAATCTCAATTTCATCAGAAATACGTGTGCTCATCACGCAAGGTTATGGAACAAGAATATAACTGTTCAAGGAACAGAACTTGACGAAATTCCCGATCTAAAACATGCGTCCGTATCTAGAGACCGAATCTACGCCTCCCTCGCTGTAATAGCCCACATCCTTATTCGCTCTTGTCCTGAAGCAACATGGCGTCAAGATGTTCGAGAGTTCATCATTCAGAGCTCCCAAGTCGCAGAACCGGCGCGCATGGGTTTTCCTGATAATTGGGAAGCCGAACGTATCTGGGACCCCCAATACCGGCCGAAGGTCGATCCCGTGCTTTCGCAACGAAGGAAGCTTCGAAATAAATTCGAGTGCATACAAAGCAGCGAAGTAGGACTCCTTATCTCGCCTCATGGTTCGAGGAAAGAAGCTAACAACATGGTCAGATCGCTTCGATCTCAAAGTTCTCTTCTGGCGTTGCAACTAGAAAATGGAAGCCAAGCGTATTTCCCGCTTTTCCAATTCGATCCCGATCAAAAGCGCATTAACCCAGCTGTCGAATACATCAATCAGAGACTCGAAGTCCGAAAAGACCCGTGGGGGGCTGCCCATTGGTGGCAGTCTCCTCATGACTCTCTTGAAGGAAATACACCGCTGCATTCGGCTATGAACGGAGACCTAACTAAATCCATGGCGCAAATTCTAATTCCAGAAAGCTCCGTCGAAAAACCTGCAAGATGATTTGAGTTGGCGTCTTGCATCCCATAGGTTGCAAGACGTCTCATCCTGCTCTTGCTGCAAGATCGAAAAACCCTGGAAACTCAGGATTCATTGATTCTTACAACCATGCCTCCCAAGTGGTTACGAGATAAGCGACACCGGCGTTGGTTATGAACGCTGGAGTTACAGTCCCAAAAGTCCTCTAAATCGTCCCGAGCTTCGAAAATTACAGTCGTCCATGGAACACAGCCAACTAAGGTTGCTGAGGTGGCGGCTGAATGTGCCCGAACCGACCTTCAAGGTCTTCAAGAGACAGTCTGAAACTCCAAGCCCCTGGATCGTTTCCTTTCGTTATGTTGCAGAACCTGTGGGAAGTAAAGAGGTTGTCGATACCATTCTGCCCTCCATTCGACACTGCATCACCATGATCAAGATGAGGATAAGCATCATCCATTGGACGAGCTGAAGGGTCGACCGGATACCCGCAAAGCTGACAAATATATTCGTCTCGTTTGTAGACCTCTTCCCGGTGCTTCATATACGAAGTGTCTCGGGAGGGCTTAGGTGTCCGACTGCTCAGGTTCTTGTAACGGCTAACGCTAATGCCCAAGCTCTCACGGTTACGAGTGCATTTACTGCAGAAACATATCGGTGGAATACTTTGCGCTTCGAGAGCATCCCTCTTGCAGCTGTGGTGCTTCAGCAAGAACGCGTTTTCTTCAGCCTTGGTGGGGCGTTCAAGCAACCTAGCCAGAAAGTCTTCCTCGGTCCCGACTTCAGCTATGGGACGTATCCGCTCTTTGCAGTAATAACAGAATGACTTGATTCTCCCAGTGCTGAAAGAACACTCGTACGAGCAGTAGACCTGGCTACGAAGATGTGTATAGAAATTTCGGCCGCAACCACGGCAGACTAGTTTTTCCGAATTGCGAAGCTTCTCCGCTTCGATCTGTTCCGTCATAGGGTGAGTTTATCTAGGCTGAACCATCACGAGCATTAGGCAGAATTTTTGGGTGGTGGATATTTCAGTAACGAGCCGAAGTTCTACTTCCGATTTAGTAGTTTCGCCCCGTCCGGTCGTAGCTCACCGGTAGGTGAGACGTGACGATAGAGCGTTTGCCGGGTAATCCCTAGCTCTTCACATAAAGCGCCCACTTTGGTCTCTTGCTGACCCATCGCCGCCATCGCCAACCTCACCTTGGCCGGCGTCATTTTAAATGGCCGGCCGCCCCTATGGCCTCGGGCACGGGCTGAGGCTAATCCTGCTTTAGTGCGCTCAGAAATGAGCTCACGTTCAAACTCGGCCAAAGCGGCGAAGATCCCGAAGACGAGTTTGCCAGAGGCTGTCGTCGTATCGATGGCAGCGCCTTCGCCGGTAAGTACTTTGAGGCCGATTCCCCGCTCAGTCAGATCATGCACCGTGTTTATCAAATGTCGCAGGTCTCGGCCTAGCCGATCTAACTTCCAAACCAGCAAAGTGTCGCCAGAACGCATACCTTTTAAACACGCTGCGAGTTGAGGACGATCGTCTTTACGTCCAGAAGCATGATCTTCATAGAGGTTCGGCTCTTCGACCCCCGCACTAAGAAGGGCGTCGCGTTGCAGGTCGGTATTTTGCGATCCGTCTGCTTTCGACACTCGCATGTAGCCGATCAGCATACTTGAACCCCTTTGTAATTTATACGTTCGTTTAAGTGACACATTGAAACCCTCGTGCCACTAGATCTCAATCTGTAATTTAACCAGTTACTTATTCTAAGTGTTGCAATCGATATTGAAAATCAATAAGTGACAGTGTCCCGAGGTGTGTCAAAACGCGGATCATCATATTAACTAATTTTAGAATATGATGACGATCAGAAAGCAGATTATTCACAACTCTATGATATTCTATGAGAAAAGAGTTTGAAAGGAATTGCATCATGGCTGAGTTTGAATCTATTGAAGATCTCCGAAATCACTTGCTTGAAGAACAGATTATGGTTGTTTCACTTCAAGAGTTACGTGAAGCACTTGATTATAAGAAACTAGGTCCACGTGTTCTCGTTGAAGTCGCGCAGAAGCTATCAGGTCAAGGTCTTGGATACTTTCCTCGAGACACGATCGACAACAACGTAGAGCCACGGGCTTGGGAAGAGGTGCGGGTATACCTGAAAGACTCGGCTCTGGGTAAGGTTGTACAGTCGGTCCTCGACCCGACGGAAAGTGGAGACACCTACCTACTGGAGCTCGCGGATGGGGATAACTCTGCTGCTGAAATGCTTGATGCAATTAGAAAAGTGCTCGGGGAGTAGCGCTCGCTCTGAAACGAGCAACGCTCGAAATATGAAAGGCCTCGCAGCCTGGTAGCAACCGCGTCTGACTGCTTCCCCGAGACCTCCAGATTGTCATCAGGAGGTCTCGGACCGCTCCCGAAAACGCCCAAGGTTCGATTTCGGGACATTGGGTTTCGGAACCCAGTTTCGGGAAAAGTTATTCATCAGAAACCGCCACCCAAGCATCTAGCTCGGAGGGCGGTTTTAATTTCCCATAAATGATCGTTTTTGAATCATCTACACTACTCAAAGCATCGACTGTTCAAAATTTTTTAATTGCGCTCAATACCTCGTCAAATACGGATTAAATGTTGAAGCTCAGTATAAGCTGATCAATATGATTGACTAAGGCAACTAACAGATCGATGGGTGAAACTTTTGAAAAAAATCACTTCAATTGCTCTCGGCGCTCTTCTGCTAGGTAGCTCGTTGCTGAGCGCGCCAGCTAATGCAGCCCAGATGGAGCCAGAAAATTTCGTAGAAACACAGGCAGTCCCAGCCTATGCTGTCGGGGAAAGTGGAGAACGGTTCTACTTTGACAACATTGAACAGAAGTTAGGGGTCGCGCAACCCGCAGCATACTGGTCACCCTGTGGCGTTTTCGATAAGAACGAAAAGCTCGTCAGAACTTTCAGTAGGCAAACGGTTAAAGGAGTCTCGGGACGTACAGCCTATCTACGTTGTGGCACAAACAAAGTCGTCAAAGGTAAAAATATCGGTTGGGGCTATCGGCATATCAAAGCTGGCCACATGAACGACTGGAACAACCAGGCGGAATCCTTAGGTGCGAACTGGAGGGACTTCGCGGATTGGGCAACAAACGAAGCCTTAAAATGGTCATGCCTAAAGAAATACCAAAGCGGCAATAAAACTATTCGGTACGGTGGGGTTTATGAACTTCGAGATTCCCGTGGGCGGATCATAAAAAAAGTCGGCGTCACGGCATCAGTTTCAGCCACAAATTCCCGTCTCATCACATCTCATCCCGACAGTGTGAACCGAGCTTGCGGTAAATAATCAAGCTTCGCTGGTAAGTTCTAACAAGAAGGGCTATGGCGCATGTGCGCCATAGCCCTTCTCAGTCTTCTGCTTCTATTCTCATACTTGCCCCGTACATGGTTCCCCGTGAACCAGTGAAAGTATGAAGAGCTGCTATCAACTCCGAGAACGCATACTGTTCGCCGCCGGTAAAGCCTCGCGGCATTCTAATCCCGTTCAAACCGGCAAGTTCATTTTCCGTAACCCTCCATTTGACGACCGCCGTGCCATTATCGTCAAAATTGGGATATTCGATATAGATTCCCCACGGAGTTAGGCGAGCTTCATACCCACGTTCGTTCACTAGGTAATCAACATACCTTTGACGCTTAAATGTCTCCATAGAATAATCCTAAGTCCTCCAAGCAAACAATCTAGTTACGGTAGCGAAGATCTCTGATAATGAATTCCGACAGGTTACGATTGCGATGGACCCAAGGATCTTTTTTCGCCACGAACTGTCATTGTTAGAGCTTTCTCACAGTTAGCATCATACGAACCCCAGCAGCGCCAAGGGTTAACTCTGATACCTCCACGTGGTCTTACTCCTTTAAGATGATGTGCCCATGATAGGTGTTCCTCGTGGCCTGGCAAGTGATATTCGCTTATCAGAGGCCATGCACGGGCCACGATCCGCCGTCGAAGGAGAACTCAGGTACCGCAGCTTGTGGCTTGTGTGCGGGAGGTCGTTTGGTTCCTGCTGTCCACGTGGGTGCAGGAAAAGCAGCGCAGCGATTGGGCTTTTGCTGTGCACAGGTGGGCAGGAGGCATAACCGCGATGCCCTGGTTTCGTCGCGGTTGATTCGGCTTCGGGTAGGGTTTCCATCCAGCAGGTCGCGTTGATCGCGACCTGTAGCGTTGCCAGGGCTTGGGCGACGGCTTGTTTCGTGTCGGGATAGTCCTTGTTCCACGAGTCGGTGCTCATGGTGATGCGTCCGGTAGCGGCGAGGTCTTCCAGCTCGTTGGCCAGGGCTTTGAGATCATCGAAAATCTCTGAGGCGTTGCGAGTCATGGTTGCTGTCCTTCGGTGGTGGGGTACGGAGGAAGATTATCGAACGTGACCGACAAGTGCGGCAGCCACGTCCCGTAGGTCTCCCCTTTCTCGTCCTCCCAGACCACGTGCACTAAGTGCGGGGTGCGGGCGGTGGCCTGTCCGTGAATTTGTGGGGTTCCGGTGGGCGTATGAATGAGAGCGGTTACGGCTTGATGTGGCTGGATGGGGTGGCCTGGGTAGTCTCCGGGCTGTAGCCGCATCACTCGATAGGGTTTGCCCTGGTGAGTGAAAACGTCCCAGGGGTTCGGTACCGGGGGTGAGGTTTGAGCGCGGCGGCCGGGGGATCTGGCGGCGGAGGCCGCCGCGCCCGATTTCTGCAACCGCTCAGTGTCCGCTTGCAGGTTTCTTTCCCAGATGCTGGGATCGCTAGTCATAGGTTTTATTGTCCTTGGTGTGCTGGGGATATGGCTAAGTGAGGGGCTTGGTTGCCCCTCACTTAGCCGGTTATTTACTTATCGGGTGTACTGGCCTCCCCTATGGCGCTGACCGACGGCGTCAAGGCCTGGAGCGAGGCCTTCCCTGACCTGTACAAGCAGTCGCTGGCCAAGGTTCCGCTGGGCCGTTTCGGCGATCCGGAAGCCGACGTCGCACCGGTGGTCGCCTTCCTGCTCTCGGATGACGCCAAGTACGTCACCGGCCAAACTCTCATGGCAGATGGTGGAGCTAACAAACTCTATTAGTCCCCGGAACTCATTCCTGCACTCCAGAGGCCGGAATATTGTCCTGGCCTCTGGAGTGCTTTAGCGCCCAATCTCAATGTGCACGATGTCGACTATTGGCTACTCTCGGTGGGGTCGCCAATGGTTCTGACCAGCAGAGCCATTGCCTGGAGCCAGGCTTTCCCAGAACTGTCCGAGCAGTCGTTGGCCAGGGTCCTGCTAACTGGAGTTCCCCGGGACATTGTGGACACTAGGATCGGTGGCCTTGCTCCGTCAGATCACATTCACAACCCCACGGGGAACTGCGTCTAGACCAGTGCGGCCTGCAGTTCCTTGGCTGCCTGCGCCGGGTCGGCGGCGGAGTAGATGGCCCCGCCAGCTACGGCTACCTGCGCGCCGGACTTCTGGACGTTGGCGATCGTGCTGATGCTAACGCCGCCAGCTACCGAGAACGGCACCTGGGATGCCGTGCCAGCGCTCAGCAGCACATCCAGGTCGTAGCCCGGCTGCGCCTGCTCGTCCAGTCCAGCATGGAATTCGACAAACTGGACGCCCAGCGCAGCAACTTCGCGGGCCCGGGCTGGCTTGTCAGCGATGCCGATCAGATCCACGACGATGCCCTTGCCGCGCTCGGTGGCGGCCTTGACCGCGCCGGCGATCGTGGAATTATCGGCGGCCCCGAGGATGGAGACCAGATCCGCGCCAGCGGCGAAAGCGATATCCGCTTCCAGTTCCCCGGCGTCCATGGTCTTCATGTCCGCGAAGACGGTCTTGTCCGGGTGGGCCTGCTTGATGGCGGTGATCACCGACAGCCCCTCTGCCTTGATCAGCGGTGTGCCCAGCTCGATGATGTCCACATACGGGGCGACTTTTCCAGCCAGCTCCAGCGCTTCGGCGGTGCTGAGCAGATCGATGGCAACTTGGATTTTCATGATGTTCCCTTTCAGAGGTTATTGGTGGTGGGTTGGTATTGGCGCCAAAGTGCCGGTCTACTCCAGGTTCGCGTGGCGCTGCCACAGCTGCTGCGCGGTGGCGTCATCCGCGCTCCAGAGCGTGTGGAACACGATTTCGGTGATCAGGAACAGCGCCTGCTCGAACAGGCTGCCGGAGTATTGGCGGGTGATGGACGATCCGTGGTCCGTTTTCCCGGCGGCCGGGACTTCTACGAGAACGTGGGCGGCTGACCCGATGGGGCTGGATGGATCGGTGGTGATGGCCGCGATCTGGGCGCCTGCCCGTTGGGCGGTGCGGACGCTCTGTACCACGCCCGCGGTGGTTCCGGATCCGGAGGCCACGAGCAACAGGTCCCCCTCGCTGATGGCCGGCGTGGTGGCATCCCCGGCGACGTGCACGGCCAGGCCCAGATGCATCAGGCGCATCGCCGCCATGCGCAGGGCCAGCCCGCTGCGTCCGGCGCCGGCGACGAACACCCTCGGCGCAGCGCGCAGCTGCGCTGCGAGCTCGATGACCTGCCGCGGCTTCACGCCCCGCACGGTTGCCTCGATCTCCGAGTGGACCAGGTTCATTGTGTCCAGCACGTCCTGCTGGGATATCGCTTCGGCGAGGGGTTCGGCCATGGTGTTCATGCCATTCCTTTCGACAGCGCCTCCCGGCGGAACGGATAGGCTTTGATGGGCATGAGTCAATTCTCCGGCCAGAAAGGGGTGGCCGCTACGCCATTTACAGGCAGTTGAACCTATCCTTTCGGATAGTGGCTGGTCCCCTGAGCTGCGATACACTGGCCTGCATGAGCATTCTGGACTCCTCTTTCGCCCCTGGCCTGCAAGCTGCCGCACCGGCACCAGGGGTGCTCGAATCGATCGCGCTGCTGGCCACGGCTGCGCTGCCGCAGATCGCCGTTCGCCTGCGTGATGCCTTGGCTCCGGAAATCCGTTGCGCGGCCCTGGCCATTTTCACCGAGGAGTGCACCGATAGGCCCAGGAAGCTTGCCGGCGACCAGCGCATCACGGATCTGGTAGGCATTGCGGAACTGGATCGGATCCGCGGTTCCCATCCCGGTGAGAACCGCTGGAGCGAGCGTGCCGAGATCGGCGGTGCTCCGCGGGAGATTCTCGCCCTGCGCTACCCGCCCAGCAATGCGCTGCTGGTGCTCATCGAGCCCCGCCCCGCCGGTGGCCAGCCCGAGATGATCGGATACCTGTGGAATCTGGCCGCCAACCGGATCCGCGAGAAGGTGGCCGATGCCCCTCCGTCCTATCTGCGCGAATCGCGCGCGGTCTCGGCAGAGCGGGTCCGGGTCACCGGCGAGCTGGTGGAACAGTATGCGACGAGCCTCGATATCCTGCTGGCGACCTTGCGCTCCACGCAATTGGACGATGCGGCCGCGCGCGTTGCCGCCATCGATCTTGCGGCCAAGACCCTGGTTGGGCTCAAGACCGTGGATGACCGCACCAATAGCATCGTGGAGGAACCGGTTGCTTCGGCTTTCACCCGCTTGCGCGATGACCTGCGCCCCTTGACCACTTTGAGCGGCGTGGACCTGCAATTCGTCGAGCCGCCCAAGAACGGCAGGGCATTGCCCGGCGAGGTGGCCCATGCCGCCCGGGCCATCGTGCGCGGACTGGCCCTGGCGATGATGGAGCAGGAAGACATCCAGCGGATCCGGGTGCAGTGGGACTGCGACGGTGAGAATTTGCTGATCAACGTCCGCGACGATGCACGCGGCGGCATCGATCCCTCCGCGGCGGCCATGGACCGCCTCGTGCGGCGCGTGGAGGCATTGAACGGGCTGATCGAGATCGAGGTCATGGGCGGATGGGGCACGGAAGTCTCGGTGAGGCTCCCGCTGGACGCCCCGCCGTCAGACGCGGCGGACATCGCCGAATGGAGCCTGGGCGGCCGGGAATTCGAGGTCCTGCAGCTCCTGGCAGCGGGGCAGCGCAACCGGGCTATTTCGCAGGCGCTGGGGATCAGCGAGAACACGGTGAAATTCCACGTGCGCAATCTCTTCAAGAAGATGGGCGTCAGCTCCCGCGCCCAAGCTGTCGCGCTGGCGCACAGCCATGGGGTGGCCAGCTCCACGTAGCCTGCCGGCATTGATGCTGGGCTTGGCGATGACCAGGCCTGCGGGGACAAACTGGTGCAGGGAAAATGCCGCCATCGAGCCCTCATCGCTATGGCCGGCCGATGGCTGGCCGCGCTCTTCGCCACGATTCGTGACGGGTCATTTCATGATGTTCCGGAGCAGGAAATTGCTCCACGGTCTCCGGCCACGTCCCGCCGTGCTTCGGGCAAGCAATGGCAGGCACCATCCCGACGGCGAGTCCAGGCTCTAGCAACTATGGGCAACGAGGTGCAGGATAGATTCCATGGATCCACAAGATGCTTTGATTCTTCCTGATGCCACCGCTTGGCGCGCTTGGCTCGACGAACACGAAGAAACCAGCGATGGCGTTTGGCTGGTAGTGGCAAAGAAGGGAACGACTTCTCCAACCTCGCTCACTGTCGCACAAGCATTGCCCGAGGCGCTCTGCAGCGGATGGATCGATGCAATCCGCCGCAAGCGCGATGACACGACCTTCCTCCAGCGCTACACTCCCCGCCGGAAGAACTCTGTCTGGTCGCAGAAGAACACTGAATTCGCCCAGGAATTAATTGATCAAGGCCGCATGCGGCCACGAGGCTTCGCGGAAATCCAGAAGGCCAAGGAAGATGGACGGTGGGAGCGTGCTTACCAAGGCCAGGCCACCGCCCAAGTTCCTCCGGATTTGCAAGAAGCGCTGGATCGCTCGACCGTGGCGGCCAAGAACTTTGCGGCCTTGAAATCCCAACCGCGCTATCACATCCTGCATCAGCTGATGATTGCCCGAACGGAGAAAACGAGGACTGCCCGCTTGGCTCGATTCGTTGCAGAACTTGAGCAGGATCCAGAAGGCTGATCCTAGGTCCGGTACGGCACTACGCGGATGGTGCTGCTGAGCGCTAGCTTCTGGAGCGGTAAATCGCTTCGGCAATCATGGCGCCGGCTTGCAAAATGGCTGCCGCGAGAATAAGCAGCGTCGCTGCAGTCGCTCCTCCAAGAATCAGCATGACTACTCCGACAAGGCCCAAGGTCTAGGCAATGAACATTGCTCCTGTAGTCATTCCCAGTCCGGCCTGCCGAGTTTTCTTCACACTCTGAGTCATATTGCCAGTTTAGACGCAGGGCCAAGTTCTCGGAAAAATGATTCCGTGAAATGATCCGCCTTCTAAATCAGGTTGGACGCGGAACTGATCATTTCATCCAGCGCCTTGGTACGGTGGAATTCAAAGCCCGGGCCACCCCGGCAATATCTCATCTCACGATTGGATTCATAGTTTGCGTGTATTAGTTCCGTGGCAGAGCTTGGTCGACAGCATGCAGATTCCCGGGGTCGAACCCGTCTTGTGGAATATCAACGATGGCGAGCCTCCAGCGGCTGATGTGCTCGTTACCGAGCGACCGCTGGATCCATCGCACCGAATGAGGGTGGGCAGAATTGCTGGATTGAAGCACGTCCATTTGCTATCCATCGGCTACGAATGGGTGCTGGACCATTTGCCCGGGGATGTGGCGCTCTCAAACTCCAAGGGCGCAGTTGAAGACTCAACTGCGGAGCATTGCCTGGCATTGATTCTTGCTTCACTGCGCGAACTTCCCAGGGCTCATCAGCTCCAGAAGGAAGAATCCTGGTCGCGGCTTTGGACCTCATCACTGCAAGGATCGAATGTTGTAGTACTTGGCGTTGGAGGCGTGGGCACAGCCATCATCGAACGACTCAAGCCATTCAAGCCTGCAAAGATCACGGGAGTTGCCAGCACAGCGCGCACCATCAACGGCGGGATCGACGTTGTCTCCATTGAAAACGTGCATCAGCTATTGCCCTCAGCGGAAATAGTCATCTGCGCCTTGCCCCATACGCCCCAAACCCAAGGACTGATTGGCAAGGAGTTCATGGATCGGATGCGCGACGGTGCTCTATTGGTCAATGTTGGGCGAGGACCAATCATTGCCACGGCAGCTCTGATTAAAGAGCTGGAGACCGGGCGACTGCGTGCTGCATTGGACGTTACCGACCCAGAACCGCTGCCGGTTGGCCACGCGCTGTGGAACGCCCCGGGATGCATCATCACCCCGCATATGGCTGGTAATACAGGACAGTTCATGGAATTGGTTTCAGAACTAGCAACTCGACAGGTTCAGTTGCTTTCTTCGGGTCAGACACCACTGAATCTCGTTCGTTGATCTTATTGCCCTCATTAGGCGCCTTATTTCAGTAGGAACCCGCGGATAGGATTGGTGGTAGAGGCAGTTCCGCTATAGAACTCGCATGACAATCCCGTGGTATCTCGCGGCCTTTCGCCTAGGCTAGTCATACGATGGAAACTAGAGCACAGACACATCAGACCGGCGGCCGCGACCGCGCTATCGTCGAGCGGAATCGCACCGGTGAGGATGAGTTCCGCATTGATATTGAGCGCATCCGCTTCTCCCCATATTTCTCCCGCTTGTCCTCGGTGACGCAGGTGATTCCCCAGGCTGGTTCAGGGACCCTGGTCCATAACCGGTTGACCCATTCGCTTAAGGTCTCCGCGGTGGCGCGTTCCATTGCCATCAGCCTCCGGCGTAGTGACGAACCTACTAGGCGACTTATCTCCGACTTGGGAGGGTGCGACCCGGTAGTCGTGCAAGCAGCGGCAGCGGCCCACGATCTAGGCCACCCTCCCTTCGGGCATCTGGGAGAGCAGGAACTCGACCGGGTTGCCCGCGATACTCTGGGGCTTCCTGATGGTTTCGAAGGCAATGCACAGACCTTCCGGATCCTCACCGCCCTGGACAGCTGCGATGCCACACCGCGCGGCATGAACCTGACCCGCGCGGTTCGCGCGGCTGTGCTCAAATATCCCTGGACGCGCAATGAATGGCGCAGCCAGGCCCCGGTCGCCCCGGAGCTGCTCCCCCGCGGCGTCGGCGCGAATCCGGCTGCTGGCGCCATGAAGTATTCGGCCTACGATATCGAGGCCGAGGAAATGGACGATGTCCTGTCGGTCTTCCCAGGCATCGGAAAATACCAGCAGACGCTGGAAAGCTCGGTTATGGATATCGCAGACGATATCGCTTACGCGGTTCATGACCTCGATGATTTCTATCGAGCTGGCATTTTGCAATACACCAGCGTCTCCGCTGAACTGCGGGCGTGGCTGGACAACTCCGTCCGCTTCCAAGCCCTGAAGGCTCCGGAACTGGACCAACGGCAACCGGGCCATGCGCTGGAAATTACGTGGCGCCATGTCCTGGCCAAGGATCCCTGGATTGCCAAATCTGAAGCATTCCGCGCCTCGGTGCAACGGGTCGGCCATGACCTCGTCGATGGCTTGCTCGCAGTTCCCTACGACGGCGGCCTGCAGGCAGACCGTGCGGTTACCGCCTTCACCCGGCGATGGATTGACCGATTGCAGGAATCCATCACCGTTGAACGCACGCCTAACGTGCGCAGCGGCCATATCCGCTTGAGCGATGAAGCGTGGCATGACGTCGTGGTACTCAAGTTTGTCCATTCCCGCTTCGTCTTGGACCGTTCAGATCTGGCGGTATACCAGCGCGGGCAAACGCGAATTATCCGTTCCCTGGCAGAAGGCTTCAACACCTGGCTCAACGATCCGGAGGATGCAGGGCGTGCACCGCGACGGTTGCTGGACTCGGTGGAAGCCACCACCGAGGAATACCGCCAGCTGCGCGAGAGCACCCCAGAGCTGTTCTCGCAGTCCGGCCCGCATGAAATCCAGCGGCTGGGCCAGGCCCGGGCCATCGTTGATTACATTGCTTCCTTCACCGATGCCCAAGCCGTCTCGTTGAATTCGCTGCTAACCGGCACCTCGGACAATCTCTGGGAGGCCGGCCGCGGGCTGTAGCGGCCGGGTGCTGCACCGAGCTGGCGGGGTAGCTCACCTGCTCATGGGCCCCGGCCGCAGGCCGCGGCATGTTTCATGCCGCGAGTGCCTGCTGGGACAGTTCCTCGCGCACAATCTGGGTCATCATCGACTGTGTCAGTTGCGGATTGATCCGGGCGCTGAAATGCCGCGACATCAGGATGGCCATCCGGTTGGCCGCTTCGTTGTGCCGATTTCCATCGTGTCCGCGAACCCAGTGGGCGCGGGTGCGCCCGGTACGAAGTTCTAGACTCTCGCGCAGCTCATGATGGACTTTCACAGTGCGCCGCCGTCCTTGCACAAGATCATTGACCGCTTTCACCAGGGCACGGCTGTCGCTGAAAATAGTCAGGTCCGAATCGAGCGGGGCGTGGGTCAGCGTCAGCAGGGCGCCTGTGGTTTCTGCCAGCAGGGTGTCCTGGACGTAGTGCTTCGGCGAAATTGCGCAGGCCCAATGTCCTTGCGAGGTCACCATCGCTCCAGCGCCGCGGAACTTCCTGTTCCGCGGCACCGAACCGTCTGTATAGGCTATGACTGAAGGCTTCGCCGTGTAGTCCTGTACCAGCGGGGCCAGCGCTTGGCTATTGGCCTCGTTGGCAACGCCCAGATCCAGCCCGAATTGCCACGACGGATTGAGGCAGAAAACGGGATTCATCGATAATTCTGCCATTCCGAGGTCGTCATAGTCCGGGACCAACAGGTCGATCGATGACGGCTGCGAAATCTTGGAGGTACCGGAGAACTCCGCAATAGCCTGCAGGATGGCCTGGTCCAATTCCCCGTTGACAGCAGTACCCGTGAGAGTCAGCAATGGACGGTTCACGAAATCGCACAGTGTCAGCGCAAAATAGAAGTGGAGACCATGCGCGCTTCGCTGGGCGAGGTGCTTTTCCTCGACAATCCGCTCCGCAAATGGAACGTACTGCTGCTTCTTCCCGTGGGCATCTCGAATGAACGCTGAACGTTCGAGAACGGCGATCAGCCGTGAAGGCTGCGGCTGCCGCTGTGCGCCGGCCAATCTCCGCACACCATCCGGTTCGAGCGCAACGGGCATCTGCGGACGTGGAACTGACACCAGCATTGAGATTCCTCCTGCCTGTTTTGGTGATGTCAGGCGATACTATCGACTGGCACCTACGATTTAGCCCCGGGCCGAGTGTTCTGGTGCGGGCACCTGGGCGAGCTCGGTCTCGCGCCCGCCCGATACCCAGGCTGAAATGTCGGTGCGCCATGGCATGATCGTGGTAACGACATCACCCCCACGGCAAGGAGCACAGTGGACACGCAACTTCCCCTCAGAATCATGGAAGCAGTCGGCCTGCTTCACCGGCTGGGCTACCTCGGGCTGCGGATCCTGCCCGGCATCAATGCCTCGGGCACCGCGTGGCGGATCGTCATCCACAACGTCACCGAATGGAACCCCGAGGACAAATTCGGCGACCCGTTCAATTCTGAGGAATCCTGCGTCTACAGCACCGCCGGGGCCAATGTCTTCAACCACGACGTGCAGATGCCCGAGGATGTCAGCCGGGTCAGCGTCGCAGAAGCAATCCTCGAAGCCATGCCCTCATTACAACGCAGCACCCCGGGCGAGACCGGAAACCTGGACTACGTGCGCTGGTACGCTCAGCTGCTCTCGCAGGTCACCCGACTCGACGAATTGCCGGTGGCGTATGCAGACTACTTCGATGATTCCGAGGGGTGGGAACTCGGGTGGGGCAGCCACCGCCGCTTCCCGGCACCGCCGACCTATCGTCCGTAACCCGCAGTATCCCCGGTGCCGGCCAAACCGGAAAAGCGCGATGAGCACTATGTGCTGGCGCTGTGCTCCGACACATTGGGCCTGCCGTGCATCGGTCAGCAATCCTTTGACTGGCTGCGGGGCGACCCGTCTCTGAAGAACGGCAAACGCAAGACGTTGCCGATTGATGGCTATTTCGAGGAGCTGGGCCTGGTGGTGGAGTACCACGAGCGGCAGCATTCGGAAGCTGTCCCGTTCTTCGACAGCAAGGTGACTTCCACCGCCATGCTCCGCGGCCCGCAGCGCTCGCTCTACGATGCCCGCAAGGCGGCGTTGATTCCGCAACACGGGATGGCGCTGCTGGTCATCGACTACCGCGACTTCGCGAACAAGGAAGGCAAAATCGTGCACGATCCGGCGCGGGACCGACAGATCGTGGCGGCGTTACTGGCCCGGACCGCGCAATGCACCGAACATGGTGTCGTCACGAACTTCCCGGTGCCGCTGGCGGAAACGCCAGCAGAACCGTGAAACAGGTTATTTACTGGATCCTTTCACCAAAACGATTCCTTGAGGATTTCACCGCTCAGGTCGAACTTCCGATTTGGCATGAACTGACCAACGAGACATTTTATCTGCCGTATTAAATTCATTGATCGCCGCTCTTTGTCATGAGTGGCGATCAATTGCTTCGATTCGATGATCAAGTTCCGAATGCTAAAGGACCCAGGATGCGGATAAGTTTGGTTCAGGTTACCTGTGTCCGCGATGGGCACCAGCATGCCCCTTCACACGAATGCACGGTGTTTTCAGCTTGGGCATGATTGCCCCGCATCTGGGCTCGCGCCTACTCGCCAAGATGCGGTCTGGTCGAGTGCTTGTTGCGATGCGCCCAAGAGCTGCGGCAATGGCAGCTTCGTGGTTCACTTCGCCGTTTACCCATGCCGCTGACATGGCAACGACAATTTCGTCCTTCGACAGTATTCTGGCGAAGTCCTCGTCGAGCGCCCCTGCAGCAACAGCCGATTTAATGAGCCCTTCAGGAGCCGGTTCCTCCTTATAGTCCCAATCTTCCAAACCGACACGTGCCTTGGTGTCATCGATCAGCGTCAGCGCATCCCAGATCTGGGTTTGTTCTGCTTCGCTGAGTTTGCCGGATTGAATCAGGTCGTGCGCGTAAACATACACCTCATCGTCACGTCGATGACCGATTGTTATGACTTCAATCAGGCCAACGCCTTCACGCACGCTCACCCTATATATGATGCGGAACTCTCTTTGCGCCGCCTCAACCGTGTTGAAGCCGACCAAGTTTGTCTTGTTCTGATTTGAAAGAGGGTGCTTGCCCTGTGGAGCAGCGAACAGCGAAACGATCGTGTCCATCACGTTTTCCCGCTGCGGGGCTACAACGTTTTCGATCAGCCAGTCAATGCTTTCTTCGGTGAATACAACTTCAGCTTGCTGTTGTGGTAGCTCATCAATCGGAGGCAAGGAGCTTCTCCCGAGCCTGATCCGTCGTCAACATTGCCGAACGGTCAGCGACGAGGTTGGCCGCCATGCTCAGCACCTTCAACTCAACTTCGCGTAGAAGCCGGCGCTGTTCATCACGTTCGGCAGCGCTCATGACAACTGCAACAGGCTTTCCGTGGCTCGTCAAAGTCACCGGGCGTTCCTGAGCCTGAGTCGTAATGAATCCTATTCCCTTGCGTGCTGCCACAGTAGAAGAGATTCTTAGAGGATGAGTCGTTGCCATGACACCATGTTAGCAATAAATACATATTAATACATAGAGAATCAACAATGGTGTTATTTGACTCATAGCAGATTAACGCCGCCGGCCCCAATCCTCGATGAGGATTGGGGCCGGCGGACTGGGATCTAAGGGACTACTTGGTCAGCAGTTCAAGAGTCTTGTTCAGCGTCGCGCTTGGACGCATTACAGCGGCGGTCTTGGCTTCGTCTGGTCGGTAGTAACCAGCGATATCCACGGCCTGGCCCTGTACGGCAGCCAGCTCGGAAACGATGGCTTCCTCATTCTCGTCCAGTGCCTTGGCAACGGCGGAGAAGGCTTGCGCAAGCTGAGTGTCCTTGTCCTGCTTGGCCAATTCTTCAGCCCAGAACTTGGCCAGGTAGAAGTGGCTGCCGCGGTTGTCCAACTCGCCAACCTTGCGCTTAGGCGACTTGTCTTCCAGCAGGAAGGTGCCGGTTGCTGCATCCAAGGTGTCGGCCAGAACCTGGGCCCGGGCGTTGTCGTTGTTCACTGCCAGGTGCTCGAAAGAAGCACCCAGGGCCATGAACTCGCCCAGCGAATCCCAGCGCAGGTGGTTTTCGTTCACCAGCTGCTGCACGTGCTTCGGAGCCGAACCGCCGGCGCCGGTCTCGAACAGGCCGCCGCCAGCCAGCAGCGGAACGATCGAGAGCATCTTGGCCGAGGTGCCCAGTTCCAGGATCGGGAACAGGTCGGTCAGGTAGTCGCGCAGCACGTTGCCGGTCACCGAGATGGTGTCCTCGCCCTTGCGGATGCGGTCGATGGAGTACTGGGTCGCCTCGACCGGGGACAGGATTTCGATGGTCAGGCCATCGGTGTCGTGTTCCTTCAGGTATTCGTTGACCTTGGTGATCAGCACGGCGTCGTGGGCGCGCTTCTCATCGAGCCAGAACACTGCAGGGGTGGCCGAAGCGCGAGCGCGGTTCACGGCCAGCTTGACCCAGTCGCGAATGGCAACGTCCTTGGTCTGGCAGGCACGCCAGATGTCGCCGGCGAAGACCTGGTGCTCGATGAGCACGGTGTCGTTCTCGTCAACGATCTGCACGTGGCCGTTGGCAGCCAGCTCGAAAGTCTTGTCGTGCGAGCCGTATTCCTCGGCCTTCTGGGCCATCAGGCCGACGTTCGGCACGGTGCCCATGGTGGTCGGGTCGTAGGCGCCGTTGGCACGGCAGTCGTCGATGACCACCTGGTAGATGCCTGCGTAGGAGGAATCCGGCAGAACGGCCAGGGTGTCTGCGGTATCGCCCTTGGCATCCCACATCTTGCCGCCCAGGCGGATCATTGCCGGCATGGAAGCATCAACGATGACATCCGATGGGACGTGCAGGTTGGTGATGCCCTTGTCGGAATCGACCATGGCAACTGCCGGGCCTTCTTCCAGGCCCTTGGCGATCAGCTTCTCGACGCCGGCGCGAACCTCGTCGGAGAGTTCGTCCAGGCCGCCGAGGATGGCAGCCAGGCCGTTGTTCGGGTTCAGGCCGGCTGCTGCCAGCTCGTCGCCGTAGGTTTCAAACAGCTCGGAGAAGTAGGCCTTCACCACGTGGCCGAAAATGATCGGGTCGGAGACCTTCATCATGGTGGCCTTCAGGTGAGCCGAGAACAGCACGCCCTCTTCCTTGGCGCGGGCCACGGAGTTCTTCAGGAACTCGGACAGGGCCGCGGCGTGCATGACGGTGCCGTCGATGACTTCGCCGGCCAGCACGTCGAAAGGCTTCTTCAGGACCTTGACTTCGCCGTCTTCGCCGACGAAGCGGATCGAGATCTTCTTGTCCGCGTCGATGACTACGGACTTCTCGTTGGCCGCGAAGTCGTCAACGCCCATGGTGGCCACGTTGGTCTTCGAATCAGCGGCCCACTCGCCCATGGAGTGCGGGTACTTGCGGGCGTAGTTCTTCACGCTCAGTGGTGCACGGCGGTCCGAGTTGCCCTCGCGCAGGACCGGGTTCACAGCCGAACCCTTGATCTTGTCGTAGCGCGCGCGGACGTCGGTCTCTTCATCCGAGGTCGGGTTATCCGGGTAGTCAGGCAGCGCGTAGCCGGCAGCCTGCAGCTCGGCGATGGCAGCCTTCAGCTGCGGGATCGAAGCCGAGATGTTCGGCAGCTTGATGATGTTTGCATCCGGGGTCTTGGCCAGGTCGCCAAGTTCTGCCAGAGCATCACCGATGCGCTGCTCTTCGGTGACATAATCCGGGAAGGTAGCGATGATGCGACCAGCCAGCGAGATGTCGCGGGTCTCCAGTTCCACACCGGCGGTCGAGGCGAAGGCCTCCACGATTGGCAGGAACGAGTGGGTCGCCAGCATAGGCGCTTCGTCGGTGTGGGTGTAAATAATCTTTGCCATAGGTGTGGCGTCTCCCTGAACGTCGTGCGGAAGCGGTGTTACCGCCCTGAACTCAACGTTCCAAATCTACCTGATTTTGCTCTGCACCACACTTTGCGGCAGCGGGAAATACGCGCGGCAACGCCGTTTCTTCACCGAAATGCCGGGCTGGACAGCCTGCAAGCAGTTCGTCACATTTAAGTTAATCAGCGATAACTCAACAGAGTTATTCGCTATTCGGCTCTTCCGCCGGCCAGCGCTTCGAGATTCGCCATGGCCTCATCGAAGAGTTCGACGGGACCTGCAGGCTCCCCGGCGCGTTCCGCCTGGCCGAAGCTCTGCCAGGCCACGCGCCAGAGGACGGCCAAGGCTTCGCCAATCATCAAGGCGGGCATGGCCGGCACCAGCCCGCGGCGGCGCAGCTCCTGCGAGGTGGCAGCGCAGAAGGCTTGATCTTGCCGGGTGATGGCCAATAGCAGCTTCGGCTCCGTGGCTATCAACCGGGAAATGCGGCGGTATTCATTGCCGCGGATCTCGGCAACAAGGATCCGGCGGCATTCGTTGGCCAGCAGCCGGAAAATCTGCGCGCTCGTGGATCCGTCTGCGATGGGGCATTCGGTCACGGCCTGGATCAATTCATGCTGCGCCGGCACCATGGCCGCTTCCCTGGATTCGCAGTAGCGGAAGAAGGTCCGCTCAGAGATGCCGGCCCGGGCAGCGATCTGCCCCACGGTCACCGATTCCAGACCATGGAGTTCCACCAGGTCCAGGGTTGCCGCCCGGATGGACTGGATCGTTGCCTCTTTGCGTTCCTCGCGAATCCCCATGGCGCTCTCCGATGCTCCGGACTGCCTGTGCTGCGCAGGCGTCGTCCACCAAAATTGTTTCCTGTCACAGTCTGACAGATTCGCTTACGAAAAAGTGGCAGAGTGTGACAGTATTTAGCGGTTAACACTCCACAGGAAGAAGACTTCGTGACTACAAATCCCCCTAGAACCAGCGCCAAGCCAAGCGCGGCGCCCACCGGGCAACTCTCCGCCAAAACCCTGACGGGTATCATCGCCTCGCTGGCCCTGGCCGCTTTCATGATGATCCTGAACGAAACCGTGCTCACGGTAGCGCTGCCCGGCATCATGCAGGACATGGGCATTTCGGCGTCCACCGGCCAGTGGCTCACCACCGGATTCCTGCTGACCCTGTCGGTCGTCATCCCCACCACCGGCTTCCTGCTGCAGCGCTTCGCGCACCGGTCGCTGTTCTTCTTCGCCATCATCAGCTTCATCCTCGGCACCGTCATCGCGGTGCTGGCGCCGAGCTTCGGCTTCTTGCTGCTGGCACGCGTTATCCAGGCCGTCGGCACGGCCATCGTCCTGCCCTTGCTGATGACCACCACCTTGACGCTGGTGCCCGTCCACCAGCGCGGCACCATCATGGGCCTGAACTCGATCGTCATCGGCGTCGGCCCGGCTATCGGGCCTACCGCTTCGGGGGCCATCGTGCACGCATTGGGCTGGCACTACATCTTCATCCTGATGCTGCCAATCGCCGTGGCGGTCCTGGTACTGGGCGCCATCTTCTTCAAGATCCCTTCCAGCGCACGCAAGATCAAGGTGGATTCCGCTTCGGTGCTCCTGTCCGCCTTGGCCTTCGGGTTCCTGGTGTACGGCATTTCCAGCATCGAACATGCCGCGGATAACGCCACGATGACCATCGCCAGCTTCGCCATCGGCCTGGTAGCCCTGGCCCTGTTCATCATCCGCCAGGTCAAGCTGGCCGCCAGCGGCCGCGAACTGCTGAACCTGACCCCGTTTGCCTCGCGCAGCTTCAGCTTCGCGATCGCGATGATCATGATTGCCTTCGGCACCCTGCTCGGTTCGCTGATGATCGTGCCGATCCTGCTGGAATCCGGGCAGGGCGTCGACTCGCTGCAGATCGGCATCATGCTGCTTCCCGGCGGACTGGCACAGGCCATCGCCTCGCCGATTTTCGGGCGGATCTACGACAAGCGCGGCCCGCGCCCGGTCCTGATCCCCGGCGCCGTGTTCCTGGCCGGCGGTCAGTGGATGTACGCCACCGTGACCGCGCAGACCGAATTGTGGATGTTCATGCTCTGCCACATCATCTTCTCCATCGGACTGGCCCTGCTGATGACCGGTCTGATGTCCTCCGCGATGGCTTCGGTGGATCCGCGCCTGTTCGGCCACGGTTCGGCGATCTTCAATACCGCGCAGCAGCTGGGCGGTGCCATCGGCACCACGGTCTTCGTGACCGTGATGTCGCTGCTGTCAAAGGTCCAGCTGGACGCCGGGTCCGAGCTGGCCGAGGCCTTGTTCTCTGGCGCGCATATCTCGTTCATCGTCGGCGCCGTGCTGGCCACGATCGGGATCGTCTTCGCCTTCATGATCAAGGGCGAGAAGCCGCACGCGAATCACTAACGCACTACCCCCGGCGCAGCACGCCAGGAAGGTCTGAAATCGCGCGGGCGCTGGTATCCAGAAGAGCGGCAGGCAGCACGGATAAGACTGCGATCAGCCCGAGCGGAGGAATTCCTCCGCTCGGGCTTCACTTGTCCTTGGAGGCACCTCGGACTGCAGGCCGCTTCCTTGCCCGTTGGGTTCTGGGCAGTTGCATGGCTACAACGACGTCATAAGTTCCCCAAACGCAAGGCTGGCCAGGAAACCGCCTGGTCCGCGATTCATGTTGGGAAGCACACAGTTGCCTAGGCGCTTCTACTGGGCACCGGAAAGGGAACCCGATACCACATACGTCATAATCTGCTACCGACACTCGACGGCCACATTCTTTGCACACCTGGGTGCATACTGCCACGGACGCCGCCCGATTCCGCGCCGTTCATTAGCGAGCAGCGGCAGGTCATTGATCGTTTTCCAACTCATTTATCCCAATAGCAGCTGAATTCTCACTCAACTGTCGGATCTGCCGAGACCAACTTTCCAGCGAACAGCCCTATTTCCCGGTAGGCAAGTGCACCCTTTAAGCGAAAGCTCTCTCCTTCTCACAAAAAACCCCACTGCATCGGGTTTAAACCATTACTATTTATTATAGCGACTCATACTGGGCTGAGTAGGGACTTTCGGACAATCCCGTGTCCGGAGTGCTGCCCTGGATGCATTTGCATCTGACTTGAATGCAAAGTCGCTGGATATTCCTAGGCATGCCACAACCATGCACCCGGTATTCACCTGGCGCATAGGAAAGAAGAAAATGAATAGCACTTTGTTCCGCCGGACTCGTTCTCGGCTCCTATCGGCGATAGCCATCGCCTGCGCAGTCTCTGTAGCTGCATCGTCAGCCAGCCTCGCGGACCCCTCCGAGCCGAGCCAAGTAACGACACAAGAGCTCCTGTCGGATGCTTTAGCGGCAGCGGGAGAAACTGAAGCCAATTTAGTTGAACCGACGCTGAACTCTGAAGTTCTGGAGTTCGGCACCGGCGAGGGCGCGGTATTCGTCCAAGCAACTGAAGAAGGTAAATCGCTTGCAATTGGCGCAGAGAATGTGGAACGAGAGTTCAGCTTCGGACTACCCATTGAGAGTGCGCCAAGTGATGTGCAAATGCTCGACGATGGCACTGCTGTATTCAGCGATGATGAAATAGATCTTGCACTGCAGACTCATGACGATGGAGCTATACGTGCACAGACAATTATTCACGATGCCGATGCGCCTCATGAGTTCCGGTATGAACTGGGGCTACCGGAAGGGTCATTCGCTGAGATTGCCCAAGATGGCGGAGTAGACGTCTTTCAATCTTTCCCCGATGAAAACGAATCCGTTCTGACCAGTCGATTTGAACCTGCATGGGCAGTTGATGCAAGTGGCGAAACAGTCAGAACTTGGTATGAGCTTCACGATGGTGACTTGGTCCAAAAAGTAGACATTGGGGAAGACCATGAATACCCAGTCGTAGCTGATCCGTTTTGGATCCCAGCAATTATTATCGCTATCAGGGTTACCAGCATCGTAATCAAGGTAGGCTCCAAAACCGTCAAGTACGCTAAGGCTCCCGCTTCACGAGTTGTCAACGCGTTGTCTTCCTTCAAGACCCTTTCTTACAGAACGGGTTCACATACGTTCAAACTTGATAAGAGCGGAATGAAGCATATTCTTCAGCGGCATCATCCAAAATATTGGGATGGTTCTTCTAAGAGTAGCCAAACATTTTTCAATCCGAAGATGTCAATCAGCGATGTACGAAATCTGGTTCATGGCGCCATGAAGCAGAACCAAAGTAAACTGAAAAGCGGTGGAACCAACAAGCGAATACAGCTCGAAGGAACCTATAACAACGTGAAGTACAAGATGGTCATTGACAGAGGCCGAGTTGTCCAATTCTACCCGCGATAAGAATCAAGGTGAGATGAAAGAACAAGCCGTACATAGCGAACCATACATTCTGGTTCCGCACACGGTCACGGATATCGAGGATTTCGTCGCTAATCCCGAAAACTACTTGGTAAGCATGTTTCAGGAACCCGAACGGGCTGCCGAGATGTGGCGGAATCGACTCAAAGAAAATCCCTACGGCAGTGAAGGTTTTCTTTCTCTGTCTTACTACGGGATCGATTTGATCTCGGGTGACCTGTGGGATGAAGTTACAGGAATCTGGTTTGAGCTCCTTGAGCTGGTAGAAGAGTTCATGGAGAAAGGGTCAGCTGAAAGGCTGTTTCCTGGCCAGCCAGTGCCCCTTCGACTGGAAGTGAAAGGACGATCTACACTTTTCACTGTTAATCGCCAAACAAACATTGTTGATCCCGACGACTTTATTCCGGGAATCCTGGATGAAGCTTACCGCTACTACTCATGGGTCGAAGAAAACATTGGAACCGACGAAAGCCAAGCCCTCCAGTCCGTGAATTCGTTGCGTCATCAGTTCCTTGAACGGAAGCATTCAAGCTAACGGATCCTCCGCTCTCTCAAGCTGGGTCGCTACCAAGGGTGGCGACCCAGCTTTTGCTTTAACGAGGCACGGAAGGCAAACTAGAAAATCTAGGTAGAAATCTATATAGTTTTCATATGACTACTTTGAGCATCACCGAAGCATCACGCGCGGGGCTCTCTGCGCTTGTCGCCGCCGCCGAAGAGGGCCGGGATACCCCTTTGTCGCGCCATGGCAAGGTCGTGGCCGAAGTCGTTTCCGCCAAGGAAATCGCTCAGCTGCGTCATGACCGGGACACTCTTCGCGATGCTGCGCTGGTGATGGCACGCTTTGCCACTGATAGCGGCGTGCGCACGACGCTCGACCAAGCGATGGAATTCTTCAATTTGAACCGCGCAGAACTTGAGGCGGAAAATGTCGAAGAAGCCCAGTCTGATAATTCGTGAATCAGCCTCAAGACCGCCTGTGCATCGTCCGGCTAACTGAAGACGCAGTATCTGACCTACATCGTCTTCACAAAAAGGATCCGCAGATCGTGCGATCCGTTTTCAAGAAGATGCTGCTGCTCGAAAAATCTCCTGAGGCTGGCGAGCCCTTGCTCGGTGCGCTAGTCGGTTTCCGCAAGTTAGTCGTTGGCGATCGCGACTGGAGAATCGTATGGCGCATTACCGAAGACGCGTCCGGCCGCCCAATTCTTGATATTTCTGAGGTCTGGGCTGTTGGAGCTCGTTCGGATGGCGAGGTTTACGATGAGCTCACCTCACGGGTCGCACGCATGGGCGATGACCCGAAGATTCAATCGCTCAAAGACGTCATTGTCCAGATGGGACGGCTCTACGAATCCGTTGAAGCTCAACCTGAACCCGCACGGGGATCTGTCTTGCCCGAGTGGATGGAAGCTGCGCTCGTAGAACAACTTCATCTGTCCACACAAGAGATTTCAGGATTGAGCGAACAGCAAGCCCAGCAAAGACTCATGCAGCATTGGTCCCGCAGCGCTGACAGCTAAACCTTCCGCCGGCACCGCCGAGCTCAGCGGCAACCGCACGGATCCGAACGTCTGAAGATTTCCGGTGATGCTCTCCCATCGGCAATGAATTATCGTTGCCCGCACTACTCGAATTCCAGGCTGCCTCGTCGCAAACCCGCACTGTTCACTATGTTGTATCAACATTCGCGGTGATGAACTTGCGCAGCGATGCCGACGAAGCATCAGGGATAATTGCCAGTCAGGCTCGGCCCCACCCATCATCTGAAATCTCAATAGCACCCGCCACCAGAGTCTTTCCGGACGCACCACGTCCTGTACGACCGGGGCGGGGGCCCCGAAAAGGCTCTCGTCTACTTCGACTCGTCCGGAGAGCAACGTGCTCTAATAGTTCATGGCAGCTCAGTCGTAAGGTTTTCAGTTGATCCTCGAATCACGTTATCGCTTCACCACTCTTCACTGCATCATTCCGCTTGGATCCGACAATCCGGAAACACTATGTCCGGGAACGTGAGCGCGGCAAACGTCCTAACCAAGCGCTCATCGTGTTGACCATCCGACGCCTATCAAGATTGCTTGCAATGACGCCTCACAGCTGGTTCTGTGCCGTTTCGGAGCTGAGAATCGCTGGCTTCAATAGAGGGGCACCTTCTCCGTGAAATGTGGAACAGGTATTGTTACCACTTCGCCAGGCCCGGCTCGGGTAGACACCGATCCATGTTCTGCCCGGTGCAGCCTTCTCGCCTCGCCTGCAAGGTGATAGCTTGAAGGCCAATCAGGGAAAACCAGGAGCCTTGGTCTTCCTCATCCCCGGGTCACCGGGCAGCCAGATAGGGGAGGCAACATGGCAGCAGTGCCGGAAACCGATATGAGCGATCTGGCCATTGCCTCGCGGGCAGTGCTCAGGCCGATCTCCCAGATTGCCGAAGCGGCCGGAATCCCGGAAGACGCGCTAGAGCCCTACGGCAAGTACAAGGCCAAAATTGATCCTGCCCTGCTGCCGGCCAACGGAAGCCGACCCGGAAAAGTCGTCCTGGTCAGCGGCATGTCCCCGACACCGGCAGGGGAAGGCAAATCCACCATGGTGGTGGGCCTGGGCGACGCGCTGGCGGCCACCGGGACCAAGACCATGATCGCGTTGCGCGAGCCCTCAGTCGGCCCGAGCTTCGGGATGAAGGGCGGAGCCACCGGTGGAGGCCAATCCCAGGTGCTGCCCATGGACGAGATCAATCTGCATTTCACCGGGGATTTCCACGCCATCACCAGTGCGAACAACCTGCTCATGGCCATGCTCGACAACCACCTGCAGCAGGGCAACGAGCTGGGCATCGACCCGCGATCCATCACCTTCAAGCGGGTGCTGGACATGAACGACCGCGCATTGCGCCACGTGGTGATCGGCCTTGGCGGTTCCTCCAACGGGGTCCCCCGCGAAACGGGTTTCGAAATCACTGCCGCATCCGAAGTCATGGCAGTGTTCTGCCTGGCCACCGGGCTGGCGGACCTGCGCGCCCGGCTGGGCAAGATCACCTTCGGATACACCTACGCCAAAGCCCCGGTCACGGTCGATGACCTCGGAGCGGCGGGCGCGATGGCGCTGCTGCTCAAGGAAGCCATCAAGCCCAACCTGGTGCAGAGCATCGGGGGCACTCCCGCGCTCATCCACGGCGGGCCCTTTGCCAACATCGCCCACGGCTGCAACTCGGCCATCGCCACCAACACCGCCCGCGCACTGGCCGACGTGGTGGTGACCGAAGCCGGCTTCGGCACCGATCTGGGCGCCGAGAAATTCATGGACATCAAGGCCCGCTACGCCGGGTGCCCGCCGGACACGGTGGTCATTGTCGCCACCGTCCGCGCACTGAAGATGCATGGTTCGGTGCCCAAGGATGAGCTGGGGGAAGAAAACGTCGAGGCCGTGCGGGCCGGGCTGCCGAACCTGGAACGCCACGCCTCGATCGTCTCGAAGTTCGGCATCCAGCCGATGATCGGCATCAACCGCTTCACTACGGATACCGATGCCGAGCTGGAAGCGGTCACCGGCTGGGCAAAACAGCAGGGCATTGCCTGCGCCATCGCCGATGTCTGGGGCCAGGGCGGCTCCGGAGCAGGCGAGCTGGCCGACATGGTACTGCGGACCATCGGGGAACCGGGCAATTTTGCCCCGCTGTACGAGCTGCAGCAGCCGGTCGAGGACAAGATCCTGGCCCTGGTGCGGGGCGTCTACGGGGGCGAAGGCGTCGAGTACTCCCCCAAGGCCCGGCGGATGCTCCAGCAGATCCACGACAACGGCTGGTCGCATCTGCCGGTCTGCATCGCCAAAACCCAGTACTCCTTCTCCGATGACCCCCAGCTGCTAGGCGCCGCCAGCGGCTTCACCGTGCAGGTCCGCGAGCTGATCCCCAAGACCGGTGCCGGATTCATCGTGGCCATCACCGGGGCGCTCACCACGATGCCGGGACTTCCGCGGGTGCCAGCGGCCCTGCACATGGATGTCGACGAGCACGGCAACGCCATCGGACTGTCCTAGCGGCCAGGCAAGGCCGCGGGGATCGCCAGCGTGCCGGGATTCCACGGCGGGCGAACATGGTAATTCCCTGATCGCACCGCTTTTCGCCACGATTCACGGCTAGGCTATGTGAACCAGCACCCGATAGCTGGCAACCAAGCAAGGCACGGATGAAGGGAAATAACCATGGGAACCGAAAACCACGACGAAACCACAGGTCCAGCTCAGACTCCGGACCCAGAGGGCGAGAACACTACTGTCCCTGATCCGGATGCGGCCCAGAACGCGCCTATTCCGTTCGGGCATGAAGATTCCGACGGCGAAGAAGGCCAGTAGCCGCACCGCCAGCCACAAGACCTGCCCGAGGCCAGGATTCCGCAAGGATTCCTGGCCTCGGGCTTTAGTATTCCACGTGCAAAACGCCTGATCAGATGACAGATGGGAACACCGCTCCAGCAGAATTCCGGGAAGCGATGCTCAAAAACCCTGCCAAGATTGTTGAACAATTACCGAAAGTGGGGCATTCTTTTACCAAGAGGTTTTCACGAGACGGGGATCACAATGCCATACATAGACCTGAATTCAGACGTAGGCGAGTCGTTCGGCAACTGGACGATGGGCGACGACGCCGCCATCTTCACCTCCGTGTCTTCGGCCAATGTAGCTTGCGGGTTCCACGCTGGAGACCCCAGCACCATCGCCCAGACCTGCCGCGATGCGGTCAGCGCCAACGTCACCATCGGAGCCCATGTGGGCTACCGCGACCTGGCCGGTTTCGGCCGCCGCTTCCTGGACTGCTCGGCCACCGAATTGGCCGATGACATCCTCTACCAGCTTGGAGCCCTGCAAGCCCTGGCACGCGCCGCAGGCAGCGAAATCAAGTACGTCAAGCCGCACGGCGCCCTGTACAACACCATCGTGCACCACCAGGTGCATGCCCAGGCCGTCATCGATGCCATCAAGGCCTTCGGCACCGACCTGCCGGTCCTGCTGCTGCCAGGTTCTCTCGCCCTGCAAAAGGCCGAAGCCGCTGGCCTGCGCGGCGTCGCAGAAGCCTTCGCCGACCGCAACTACACCCCCGAGGGCACCTTGGTCTCCCGCCGCGAATCCAACGCCGTATTGCACGACCCCGCGCAGGTCACCGCGAACATGGTCCGCCTGGCCACCGAAGGCACCATTGTTGCCGTGGACGGCAGCACCATCAAGATGGAAGCCGAGAGCATCTGCCTGCACGGCGATACTGCCGGTGCAGTGGCCATGGCCAGCGCCGTGCGCGCAGGACTGGAACATGCCGGCGTGCAGATCCGGAGCTTCGCGTGAGCATCCGCGCCATTCACCGGGCAGGCTCCCATGACCTGCTCATCGACCTGGACTCGCTCGATGCTGTCTTGGCGCTCAACGCCGCCTTGGAAACCTCTCCCCTGTCCGGACAGCGCGACCTCTTGGCCGCCGCGCAAACGGTTCTGCTGAAATTCGATTCCGCGCAGAGCGCCGAACGGGCCATGGCAGCACTGCCAGAACTTGAAGTAGCCTCTGCACTCCACGCTGCGGGCAAGCTGGTTGAAGTACCAGTGAATTACGATGGCGAAGACCTCGCCGCCGTGGCCGAGCTGACCGGGCTGAGCACCGAGGCTGTGATCAATGCGCACACCAGCCAGAGGTGGCGTGCAGTATTTGGCGGATTCGCTCCCGGCTTCGCCTATCTGCTCGGCGAAAACCAGGACTTGCATGTCCCGCGCAGAGACTCCCCGCGCACCAAGGTGCCCGCCGGAGCGGTGGCGCTCGCCGGTGAGTACTCGGCCGTCTATCCGCGCCAATCCCCCGGAGGCTGGCAGCTGATTGGGCATACCGATCTGCAAATGTGGGATTTGCAGCGCGAAAATCCTGCATTGATCCGGCCGCAGGATACCGTGCAGTTCGTCCGGGCCACCCGGAAAATATCGGTGAGCCAAGCACCCGCCGCACAAGACGAAGCATCAGAGCAGGCACTTGCCGGTGGCCTGAAAATCATCGACGCCGGACTGCAGTCCCTGCTCCAGGATGCCGGACGCATCGGCTACGGCAACCTCGGAGTTGGCGTCGCAGGAGCCGCAGACCCGGCCGCCTTCCACCAGGCCAACCGCCTGGTGGGCAACCAACCAGGCCAGGCCGTGATCGAGAACCTCGGCAGCCGCATCACCGTTGAAGCCGAGCAAGACCAGGTGCTGGCGCTTACCGGCGCCGAAGCAGAACTCTGGATCACCCCGGCCGAAGACGACCAGGTCCGCACCCCGCGCCAGGCCGCGGCCAATGCACCGTTCGCGCTGCTGCACGGCGAGCGCCTGGAGGTTGAACCCGCCGGCCGCGGGCTGCGCAGCTACCTTGCGGTGCGCGGCACCATCGAGCAGGAACCGGTCCTCGGCTCACTGTCCACCGACACCCTCTCCGGCGTCGGTCCCCAGCCTCTGCAAGCCGGCGGCATGCTGCCGGTGAACCGCCCGCAGCTGGGCCACATCGTTGGCAACAGCGAACCGAGCACCCTGCCGGTCCCAGACGATAACGGCGTGTACACGCTGCGCGCCATGCCCGGTCCGCGTGCCGATTGGTTTGGCCAGGCGGGCCTGGACCAGCTCGCCGCCCAGATTTGGGATGTCACCAGCGAATCCAACCGCGTGGGTGTACGCCTGGATACCGGGCAGCAGCCGCTGCAGCGCGTCCGCTCCGGGGAACTGGCCAGTGAAGGCGTAGCCCGCGGATCCTTGCAGGTGCCGCCCTCCGGCCTGCCGGTGCTGTTCCTCGCAGATCATCCGGTCACCGGCGGCTATCCGGTGATCGCCACCGTCATTGCCGAAGACCTCAGCGCAGCCGCGCAGCTTCCGCCCGGAAGCAGAATTCGATTCGAACTCCATCCCGCTGCCGGCCACGCGGCATCAGACGCCTAAGGAATTGCCATGAAAAAAGTTCTCATCGCCAACCGAGGCGAAATCGCGGTCCGCATTGCCCGGGCGGCCACCGACGCAAATATTTCGTCGGTAGCCATCTACTCGGACCCGGATGCCGACGCCCTGCACGTGCGCCGCGCAGATGAAGCGTACCCGCTGCACGGTTCCACCGGCACGGACACCTACCTGGATATCGACAAGATCATCGAGATTGCCAAGCGCTGCGGCGCCGATGCGGTGCACCCCGGCTACGGTTTCCTCTCGGAGAACGCGAACTTCGGCACCGCCGTCATCGAAGCCGGCATGAGCTGGATTGGTCCGCCTCCCGCGGCCATCGAAGCATTGGGCAACAAGGTCACGGCCCGGCAGATCGCGGTGCGCGCAGGTGCGCCGCTGGCCCCGGGCACCGACGGCCCGGCAGCGGACGCCGGCGAGGTGCGGGCCTTCGCCGAGGAGTACGGCGTGCCGGTCGCCATCAAGGCGGCCTTCGGCGGCGGTGGCCGCGGCATCAAGATCGCCTACTCGCTCGATGAGATCTCCGATGCTTTCGAGTCCGCCACCCGCGAAGCCACCGTGGCCTTTGGCCGTGGCGAATGCTTCGTGGAACGTTTCCTGGCCAAGCCGCGCCACGTCGAGGCCCAGGTGCTGGCCGATACCCACGGCAATGTGGTGGTCGTCGGCACCCGCGACTGCTCCTTGCAGCGCCGCCACCAGAAGCTGGTGGAAGAGGCGCCTGCCCCGTTCTTGACCGATGAGCAGCGGACCCGGATCCACGAGTCCGCGAAGGCGATCTGCAAGGAAGCCGGATATGTCGGGGCCGGCACCGTGGAATACCTGGTGGCCCAGGACGGTCTGATCTCCTTCTTGGAAGTCAATACCCGTTTGCAGGTGGAGCACCCGATCACCGAGGAGACTTCCGGCGTTGATCTGGTGGCCGAGCAGTTCCGCATTGCCGATGGCCTGCCGTTGTCCATTACCGAGGACCCGCAGCCTACCGGCCATGCCATCGAATTCCGCATCAATGCCGAGGACCCGGCTCGCGGCTTCCTGCCTGCGCCCGGCACCGTGGAGCGGTTCGAAGCGCCAACCGGCGCCGGCGTGCGCGTGGACTCAGGGGTCCGCAGCGGCTCGGTCATTCCGCCGTTCTACGACTCGATGATCGCCAAGCTGATTGTGCGCGGTGCCGACCGGAACCAGGCGTTGCGCCGTGCCCGCCTGGCGCTGGAAGAAATCAGCATTGCCGGTGTACCCACGGTCCTGCCATTCCACCGCGCCGTCATCGAGCACGAAGCGTTCAACGGCGAATCCCTGGGCGTCTACACCACATGGATCGAGGACGAGTTCCTCAACGAGGTGGAGGCCAGCGACGAGATGGATCTGGACCAGCGCGATACCAGCCGTGAAACCATCACCATAGAGCTCGATGGCAAGGCCGTCCAGCTGGGTCTTCCCGCTGCACTGACCAACGCGTTGCGCAATACCCCCGGAGCCGGCACCGCCGCCGCCACCCAGGATGATGCTGCCGGCCAGGTCGATGCCGCCGCGGTACGCAGCACCATGGACGGGAACCTCGTCCGCTTCGCCGCGGAAGATGGCAGTGCAGTCGCCGAAGGGCAGAGCATTGCCATCGTCGAGGCGATGAAGATGGAATCCACCATCACCGCGCACCGTGATGGCATCTTCCGCGCAGCGGACTTGAGCGCAGGGTCAGCCGTACGCCGCGGCGACACCTTGGGCACCATCGGCTAGCGTCCAGGCCATGGAGTCCGTACCCGCAAGCCAGTTGGGATAAATTGGAAGCATGAAAGCCACCAGCAGCACCTCGCATCCGGCCAAGGCCCCACACGCGCACAGCGGGCTCTGGGCTGCCAATGAGCTGCGCCGCCGCATTGCCGAAGGCGAGCTATTGCCCGGTGACAAGCTTTCCGAGCAGGCCCTGGCTGAATCGTTGGGGCTCTCGCGCAATACCTTGCGCGAGAGCTTCACCTTGCTCAATAGCGAGCTGATCATCACCCGGATCCCCAACCGGGGTGTTTTCGTGGCTTCTCCGGATGCGGATGATGTGCGGGAAATCTATGCGGTGCGCCGTACCGTCGAGCCGGCATGCCTGGCGTGGGGCCAAGACATCGACCTGGACCGGTTGGGCAAGATCATCGAAGAGGCTCGCACAGGTCTGGCTGCCGGCGACGTGCCGCGGATGGCCAATGCCAATCAGGCCTTCCACAAGCAGCTGGTCGCCTCCTCCGACAGCGAACTGCTCCAGGAGCTGATGAGCCGCGTGCTGGCCCGCATGCGCCTGGTCTTCCACGCCATGAGCGACGCCCCGGATTTCCATTCGCACTATGTAGAGCGCAATGCGAATCTGTTGGCCATGCTCCGCGCCGGAAAGCGCCTGGAAGCCGCCCAGACCCTGCGCGGCTATCTCGACACCGCTGAAGCTGAGTTGCTCAGCCACATCGCCCAACGCCCGGAGTAGGCATGGAGCAGGGCCTTGGCCCATTCCGCTTGCGATTTCCATCTCATCCGCGCCGTGCATTCCTCACTGCTCTGCGGCAAATGCCAGCCTCCAGCGCTTGCCTCATCGGGTTGTGCACCCTCGTTTTCCACGGATGCCGCAGAGGCCAAATCCGGGCTTGCCCCGCGGAATTTCCACTGCGATCACCGGTTTTTCCGGATCCTTGATGCTATCGCCGCCGCCTGCCTGCCGGTGCGGACAGCCGCAAGCCCAGCGCCCTGCGGGTTTCCTCGACGCACGGACAAGCCAAGCAAGCACATAGATAGCCAACGTATGGTTTAACGAAACCATTGCACGCCACCGCCGTTTCATCACGGCCTAGGCCCTCGTCCCCTGCTTGGAAGGTCGCACCACCCGTGAAATTGCCTGTAGCCGAATTGCACATCCACCTTGAGGGAACGCTGGAGCCAGAAATGATCATGGCGCTGGCGGCAAAAAACGGTGCTGAGCTGCCCTATGCCTCCGTTGACCAGTTGCGTGCCAAGTACCAGTTCAGCAATCTGCAGTCCTTCCTCGACCTGTTCTATGCGAATATGGCGGTCTTGCGCACCGCTGGAGACTTCCACGAAATCACCGTGGCCTACCTGCAGCGCGCCCATGACTCCGGCGTGCGCCATGTGGAATTGTTCTTCGATCCGCAGGCTCACATCCAGCGCGGACTGGGCCTAGGCGAGGTCATCGCCGGCATCCGTTCCGGCCTGGCCGAGGGCGCAGAACGCTGGGGGATCTCCCACAAGCTCATCGCGTGCTTCTGGCGCCATGCCCCAGCGGAAGAAGCGATGGACTTGATGAAGGTGCTGGTCGCCGAGAAGCACGATATCGATGGCATCGGCCTGGATTCCTCGGAGGTGGGTTTCCCGCCCGAGCTGTTCCAGGAAGTCTTTGCCTATGCCCGCGCCCACGGCCTGCACGTCGTTGCCCATGCGGGCGAGGAAGGCCCTGCTGACTACATTTGGCAGGCGCTGGACTTGCTGGAGGTTGAGCGCGTGGACCACGGCATCCGTTGCCTGGACGACCCGACGCTGGTTCAGCGCTTGGTCGACGAGCAGATGCCTTTGACTGTCTGCCCGCTATCCAACATCCGCTTGCGTGCGGTGGACACCATGGCCGATCATCCGTTGCCGCAGATGCTCGAAAAGGGCTTGAAGGTTTCGGTGCATTCTGATGATCCTGCCTATTTCGGCGGATACATGGATGCCAATTTTGCCTCGCTCATGGCAAGCTTCAACTTCAGCACCGGGCAGCTGGCTACGCTGGCAAGGAATTCCTTTGAATCCGCATTCCTGGATGAAGAATCCAAGCAGGTACTGCTTGCCGAAGTCCAGGCCTGGGTTCAGCGGCAAAGCCTTTAGACATGGGAACGCGGCGGCCTCTTGGGGGAAGGCCACCGCGTTCGATCCAGGGCCAAAGGCTCTGGCGGGAACTTGGCGGCCCCCTTGGGGTGAGGCCGCCTCGTTCGGTCTATGGGCTAGGGAACCTGGTATTGGGAATCCCTGATATCCGTGATGAGCATGTGCCCCGGTGCGTGGCCGATGGCCAAGGCCGGGCGGGACTCCATCACTGCTGCCTGCGGCGTGACGCCGCAGGCCCAGAACACCGGAATCGTCCCTTCCGGGATCTGCACTGCATCTCCGAAGTCAGGTGACCCCAGATCTGCTATGCCCAGCTCTTGGGGGTTCCCGATATGCACTGGAGCCCCGTGCACAGCTGGATAGCGCGAGGTAATGCGTACCGCGTCGGCAACCTGCGAGGCAGGAATCGGACGCATGGAGACCACCATCGGACCGGACATCGCTCCGGCCGACTGCGAGCGGATATTGGTCTTGTACATTGGCACGTTCACGCCCTGGTCGATATGCGCGATGGAAATGCCGCTTTCCATCAGTGCGCTCTCGAAGGTGAACGAGCAGCCGACAATGAAGGTCACCAGATCATCCCGCCAGTACTCTGACAGGTCGGTGGGCTCATCCACCTTGACCCCGTTTTCGTAAACCATGTACTTCGGCACGTCGGTGCGGATATCTCCGCCTGCCAGCAATTCATTGCTGGTTTGCCCCGCCTCCAGGACACCGAGGATCGGGCAGGACTTGGGATTGCGCTGGGCAAAGAGCAGCACATCGAAGGCCAGCTCCTGGGGAACGATGATCAGATTTGCCTGCGCATATCCAGCGCTGATCCCGGCGGTAGGCAGCACCTGCCCGGCACGGAACAATTCGCGGGCTTCGCTTGGGGCCATCGCCGCACGTTCGGAATGCCCGAGACTCTTCAGGACCTTCATGATTGCTTGGCTCCTAGCCGTTCCAGAGGGCTGCCAGACCCGAAATCGAGTTCCAGCCGAGGTAGACGCTGAGCAGCCAGGTCAAGGCACCGATGACCAGCAGGGCCTTGGGGTAGTTGTATCCGTTCATCAGGTCGCGGCGGCGCCATGCGACCCAGAGCAGTACTGCGAAGCCCACAGGAAGGATCAGACCGTTGAAGGCTCCGGCGAAGATCAGCAGGGTTGCCGGCGCCTTGCCCAGGAACAGGTAGATGATCCCGCAGACCACGATGAAAGCCACGGTGATCAGGTTGCGGGTGCGCTCCGGTGTGGTGCGCTTGGTGATGAAGGAAACCGAAGTGTAGGCGGCACCGATCACACTGGTCAGCGCGGCAGCCCACAGGATGATGCCGAAAGCGCGGATGCCGATGGGGCCGGCGGCGTGGCCGAAAGCTTCGGCAGCCTTGTTGTCGCTGGTCAGCGCTACGCCGCCAGCCACAACGCCGAGGATCGCCAGGAAGAGCAGCACGCGCATGACACCGGTGACGATGATTGCCAGGGTCGAGATGTTGGAGATCGACTTGACATGCTCCACGCCCGATGTGCCCGAATCGATCATGCGGTGGGCGCCGGCGTAGGTGATGTAGCCGCCAACGGTGCCGCCGATCAGGGTGGTGATGATCAAGAAATCGATCTTCTCGGGGAGCACCACGTTGCGGATCGCATCGCCCACCGGTGGGGCGGCGACAATTGCCACGTACAGCATCAGCAGGATCATGACGGCTCCCAGCATCACCACAATGCGGTCCAATGCCATGCCGGCTTTCTTTGACAGGAAGACCAGAATGGCGATGGCCGCGGAGATGGCGCCGCCAATTTTGGCATCAACACCCAGCATGGCGTTCAGGCCCAGGCCAGTGCCGGCGATATTGCCGATGTTGAAGACCATGCCGCCGATGAATACCAGTGCGGCCAGTACCCAACCGATGCCAGGGACGACTTTGTTGCCCAGTTCCTGGGCACGCATTCCAGATACCCCGATCACGCGCCAGACGTTCAGCTGGACCGCGATGTCCACAAGGATGGAGACGACAATGGCGAAGGCGAAGGCCGCGCCAATTTGGACCGTGAATTCTGTGGTCTGGGTGATGAAGCCCGGTCCGATGGCGCTGGTGGCCATCAGGAACATGGCGCCTAGGAGCGCCGTGCGCCGCGCCTTGCTGCTTTGGGATGTTGACTCAGGAAGTGCCATGATGACGTTCCAATGCGATAGTGGTGACAACCGTCACAAGGTCAATGTGATGGACAAGACTTTACAGGTTGTTGAACAACTCTGGCAACAGGTTGTTGAACAATTTACTTTGCAGGCCTCCTCCGATCCCATTGCAAATCACCATTTATTCGTTTTGGTGCTGAGCGCTGACTAGCAAATTCCCAAAATATACTCGAGGCCCAGCAGCCCACTGGACTCCTCGAAAATTCTTTCCATCAAGTAGCTCGCGTCAACGCAACCGGAAGGTTCCATCTTGATTCGGCACTTAAAAGACCACGGCCGCGGTCACAGCGATAATTCGCCGGGACCGCGGCCGCGGGGCACTAATCGGGTTTAGTGGAAGAAGTGGCGTGCACCGGTGAAGTACATCGTGATACCGGCTTCGTTCGCTGCCGCGATGACTTCCTCATCGCGCACCGAACCACCGGGCTGCACGACAGCCTTCACGCCGGCATCGATCAGGATCTGCAGGCCGTCGGCGAATGGGAAGAAAGCATCCGAAGCGGCCACGGAGCCCACGGCACGCTGTTCCGAAGCAGCCGCGTCAGCGTTCTCAGCGCCACCGGCGGCATCTGCGCCGGATTCGACCTTGACGCCCAGGGTGTTGGCGCGCTCCACGGCCAGCTTGCAGGAATCGATGCGGTTGACCTGGCCCATGCCAATGCCCACTGCAGCGCCGTCCTTGGCCAGCAGAATCGCGTTGGACTTCGCGGCGCGCACGGCGCTCCAAGCGAATTCCAGATCTGCCAAGGTAGCAGCGTCAGCAGCTTCACCGGCAGCAAGGGTCCAGTTCCCTGGCTTGTCGCCCTCGGCATCGATCTTGTCGCCGGCCTGGACCAGCATGCCACCGCTTACCTGGCGGAACTCGTTCTTGTTGCGGCCATAGCCATCTGGCAGGGCCAGCAGGCGGATGTTCTTCTTGGCGGAGAGGATCTGCACCGCTTCGGCCTCGAAGTCCGGGGCAATGACCACCTCGGTGAAGATGCCCTTGACGGTTTCTGCCATTTCCTTGGTGACCGTGCGGTTGGCGGCGATGACGCCGCCGAATGCGGACACCGGGTCGGTAGCGTGGGCCTTGCGGTGCGCATCAGCGATTGGATCTGCCGCGTCATCCGAAGCGACGGCCACACCGCAAGGGTTGGCGTGCTTGACCACAGCCACAGCCGGCTTCTCGAAGTCGTAGGCGGCACGCAGTGCAGCATCTGCATCCACGTAGTTGTTGTAGCTCATTGGCTTGCCGTGCAGCTGATCAGCCTGGGCGATGCCGGCTGGAGCGGCTTCGTCAACGTAGAGCGCTGCCTGCTGGTGCGGGTTTTCGCCGTAGCGCAGCACATCGGCACGCTGCAGGGCCACGCCTGCGTAGGCTGGCCAGTCGATGACGCCGTCGCCGTCCTCATCCAGGAACTGGCTTGCGGTCCACGAGGCTACCGCGGTGTCGTAGGCTGCGGTGTGAGCGTAGGCCTTGGCGGCCAGGCGCTGGCGGGTCTTCAGATCGAAGCCGCCCTCGGCTGCTGCGGAGATGACCTGCGGGTAGAAAACTGGATCAACCACGATGGAAACGGCGGCGTGGTTCTTCGCTGCCGAGCGGACCATGGCTGGGCCCCCGATATCGATCTGCTCGACAACTTCATCCTGCGAGGCACCCGAGGCGACGGTCTGCACGAAGGGGTACAGGTTCACCACCACCAGGTCGATCTGCTCGATGTCCATCGAGGAGAGGGTGTCCATGTGCTCGGTGACGCGGCGGTCCGCAAGGATGCCGCCGTGGATGCGCGGGTGCAGGGTCTTGACGCGGCCATCGAGCATTTCAGGGGAACCGGTCACCTGCTCGACCTCGGTCACGGGAATTCCAGCGGCAGCGATTTTCTTGGCTGTGGAGCCGGTGGATACCAGCTGCACGCCTGCGGCGTGCAATCCAGCGGCCAGCTCCTCCAAGCCGGTCTTGTCGTAGACGGAAATCAGTGCGCGACGGATAGCGACTTTGTCCAGCACGGTCTTACTCACGAAATTTTTCTCCCGGCGGTGAGAATGAATGGGGCGGGCAGCGCAGAGGCCACCGCCTTCATTCTAACCAAGGAAGGCACCGGAATTTCAGTTCGTGTCAAGCCCCTTCCGGCAATGAGGAAAGGTGCGGGAAATATGAAGAAAGCTGCTTGTCAGTCAGGCAAAGCTGCAGAAGTTTCTCTGCATGTTCTTCATCTGCGACATAGGCCACGAGATCTGCCTTGGTCCGTTCGCCCAACTCTTCGCGCAACGACCGGGCTACCGCAACCAGCGTGTGATAATAGCGCTTGATGGTAGGTTCCCAGCCATCACGCGCAGCCAGTCCGGTCATCGCCTCGGACCATAGCGTGGCCGCGGGATCTTCGCATAAATCAATGGATGACCAGTGCCAATCGCTGGGTTCCCACTTATCCGAGTAGAAGCTCTCCTCGTCGCTGTCTTCCAGATCCGCTTCCAAGGAGGCCAAGACGTCGTCGAGATCTTCCCCGTCGGAATCCTCGTCATCCGGCTGGTCTTCGTCTTCATCATCGGAATCTGTGATCAGCAGCGAATCGTCTTCCAATGTGACGGCTTCAGGTTCAAGGCTTCCATCGCCGTCGGCATCGGGACGATCCTCGTAATCGGCAGGCTCATCGGCGTCTTCACCGCGTTCCACCAATTGCTCGCGAGACTCCGTGAGGCGATCTCGTTCCAGGGCCTGCACCGAGTTCAAGGCCAGCAACGGCATGGCGATGCTTTCGCTTTCCTCGGTGCTGACTCCATGCAAGGCAATGGCATAGAAGTCCTGGTCGGGGTGTCCAGCTATCACTTCCGCTGCGTGTCGAAGGGCAGTCACCCGTATAGCCTCTTCGAGAGCGGTCCAATCTACTCCCATGTCCAGAGATTACCCCCTTGCCGGCGCAGACAACAGGCCTTGACGTGGCGGGAGAAGAAGCGTAGAGAGCTACACCTGCAACCTGGTTTTCGGCTATGCTTCACGCGGTACAAACCATTTCTGCTCGCACACCGAAAGGTGCACCACTGTGTCTTCCGCACCCCTGCCTTCTGGCACATCGATCGTGCAAGAGCTGCCGTTCAAATGGAAGGTGCAGGGCACCATTTTCATTATCGGCGGACTCGGCTTCATGTTCGATGCCTGGGACGTGACCCTCAACGGCGCGTTGATTCCATTGGTCGCCGAAGAGTGGGGGCTTGACCGTCCCACCGCGGCCTTGCTGGGCACTTCCAATCTGGTGGGCATGGCCCTGGGCGCCTTCCTCTGGGGCGGGATCGCCGACCGCTATGGACGCAAGAACGCCTTCAGCCTGACGCTTCTGATGTTCTCGCTATTCACCATCCTCGGCGCGCTGTCCCCGAATTTCGGCTTCTTCGTCGCCTTCCGCTTCCTGGCCGGCGTCGGCCTGGGAGGCTGCATCCCGGTGGACTATGCGCTTGTCGGCGAGTTCACCCCTGCCAAGCTGCGCGGACGCGTGCTCACCGCCATGGATGGCTGGTGGCCGGTGGGCGCGGCACTGTCCTTCTTCGTTTCGGGGTGGGTGATGGCCACCGCCGATAATTGGCGGCTGATCCTGGCGGTCATGATCCTGCCCGCGTTCATGGTGTACCTGGTACGGCGCTCCATGCCCGAATCCCCGCTGTTCTTGGCAGCCAAGGGCCGCGACGCCGAGGCCCGTGCGGTCATCGACCAGCTCGTGGAACGCACCGGGGCCACTGAGCGCGAGTACGTAATTGCACCTGTGGAATTGGAAAAGGCTCCGCGCTGGTGGGAGCAGGTCGCTTCGCTGTGGCGGTACTCCTGGAAGATCACCGCCACCAGCTGGCTGCTGTTCATGACCATTTTGCTGGTCTACTACCTGGCCTTGACCTGGTTGCCATCGATTCTGACCGAGGCCGGAATGGCCCAGTCAGCGTCGTTCTTCGCTACCGCGGTGATGGCCTTGATGGGGCTGGTGGGCGTTGTTCTGGCAGCATTGCTGGTGGAGCGGGTTGGCCGTAAATGGCTGCTGGCGATCTCCGCGCCAATCTCAGGCATCGTGCTTGTGATCGTAGCCCAGAACCTGCATATCCCAGCGACCGCGATTGCCTGGGTGCTGGTCTTTGGCGTGGTGGTCCAGGTCGCTATTCCGGTGCTGTATGCCTACGTTTCCGAGCTGTACCCCACCGAATTGCGCGCCAGCGGTTTCGGCTGGGCCTCGACCATGTCCCGCTTTGCCGCCGGCTTCGGTCCCCTGCTCTTCGCGGCCCTGTGGCCAGTGGTCGGGCTGGGCTGGCTCTTTGCCGGCGCGACTGCGCTGGTGCTGGTAGCCGTCGTCTTCATGGCGCGATTCGCTCCAGAAACCCGCGGCATGAGTTTGGATTAAGGATCATCGGCCAGCGGCGAATGCCAGCACCTTCTGGTGCTGGCATTTGCTAGTCCTGCGTAGTTTGCGGGCGCAAGCCATCGCGCATGATCTGCACGATGCGGTCCTCCAAACCAGGCTGGCTCTTGCTGAAGGCCCGCGGCAGTGGACGGGTCATGGCCCCGATGGTGGCAATCAGTTCTATCTCCGTTACGTCTTTGCGGACCAAATTCGCGTTCTTGGCCAAGTCCAAGGCGGAGTGCAGGGACTGGCCGGCCTCTGCCTGGACCTCCAGAATGCGGGGGCTGATCTTCCGTGGCAATTGCAGCCCGAGCGCTTCGCTCAGTGCCCCGAGATTCTGCTGGACCAGCGTGCCAAGCAGAACTTCCCAAGCGTCCGTGTCACCGTCTTCAAGCCGCTGAACCGCTGATTGGGAAGCGATTCGGATATCCCCAAGCGTGCCGAGGGTGACTTCTTCAACCAGCGCATTCCGGTCAGCGAAGTTTCGATACAGTGTGCCGATGCCCACTCCGCTGGCCTCTGCAATAGTTTCCATCGCAATCTGGGCGCCGTGTTCTGCAAATAATTCACGAGCTGCTCGAAGGATGTTCTCACGTCGCCGAAGAGCATCTGAACGCATGAGTGGAATCCGATCTGAAGGAAATTCTGGCGCACGACTTGCCACCTGACGATTTCACGATAGCGGACAGGCAATGCTCTGACGAAGCGGAAATCAACTTTCCAGAACGAAAAGTTTGCTCCCTGCGCCCGCGCCCAGCCATTCCGCATTTCCAGAAACCGTGCTATCCCTAGGATCTAGAACCTCAAGGCCAAGGAATCCTCGGATATGCGTTTTCAGCTCATCAGGCACGGACAAACCCCATCGAATGTTGCCGGGCAGCTTGATACCGCTTACCCGGGTGCCAGCCTCACTCCGCTGGGGCATCGCCAGGCTCGTGCCCTGCCGCAGGCATTCAGTGGCGGGCAGCTGCAGTCCATCTATGCCTCGACGCTGAACCGCACGCAGCTGACGGCCCGACCATTGAGCGAATCCACCGGACAGAAGTTGCAGGTCATTGACGGCCTCGAGGAGATTTCAGCAGGCACCTTGGAGATGCAGGCCGACGAGGCCTCACGCTTTGCCTACGGCATGTGCCTGCATTCGTGGATGCATGGCGACTGGGAGCAGAAGATGCCCGGCGGGCCGAACGGCTACGACTTCATTGAAAGATATTCCAAGGCCCTGGAAACCATCGCCCGGGCACAGGACTACTCCGGCACGGTCGCGGTATTCAGCCATGGTGCCGCCATTCGCGTCTTCAGCGCATGGGCTACGAAGATGGCGCCTGCCGATGCCGCAGAGCTGCATATCGAGAATACCGGTGGCTCCTTGCTGGAATTGGGCATCGGCGGAACGTGGGCCTTGGAACGGTGGAATCCAGAACCGCTCGGTGGCGACTTCGTTCGCGATGTTCTCACCGAGGACGTAACGGGTGGCGAGGACGGTATCCCTTGAGTACCCCGCTCCACCGGGGATCGCGAGTTGCACCAACTCAGCATCTATTTTTTCGGTAGTCTGGCAGGGGAGCTCATTTTCCGCTGAGCGCACAAACGGAAGGACCTCATGCACGACGACATTTCCCTGACCACCGGACGCGTCCGCCGCGTTCTGACCGAACGTATCCTTCCCGCGATATATTCGGAAACCATGCCATTGACGCTCTCCTGGCACGAATTGCCGGGAGAGCCGATAGCTCCTGCGCAGGGCCTTGCACTGGACTACCAGCCCACAGAGGTTGGTACCCCGTGGGGCGCGGCCTGGGGCACCACATGGTTCCATCTGCAGGGCCAGGTTCCGGCGCATTGGGCCGGACGCCGGGTGGAAGCCGTGATTGATCTGGGATTTGACGTCAACATGACCGGCTTCCAGTGCGAGGGCCTGGTTTACCGGCCCGATGGCATCACCATCAAGGCGATCAACCCGCGCAACCAGTGGGTGCCCATTGCCGGGCAGGCCGAAGGCAATGAGGTCATCGACTTGTACCTGGAAGCGGCATCCAACCCGGTGCTGCTGGACTACCACCCGTTCCTCCCCACCGAGCAGGGCGATATCCTCACCTCGTCTTCGCGCCGGCTGTACACCACCCGCCGCATGGACCTGGCGGTCTTTGAATCCGTAGTGCACGAGTTGTCGCTGGATCTGGAAGTGCTGCTGGATCTGCAAGAGCAGCTGCCGGCCGGCCCGCGCAAGATGCAGGTCCTGCAGGCCATGGACAACGCGTTGGACGTGCTCGACCTGCAGCGGATTGCCGAGACCGCGCAGGCCGCCCGCAAGGAGCTGGCAGCGGTCCTGGCCGCCCCGGCCGAGCACAGTGCGCACCGGATTTCCGCGATTGGCCACTCGCATATCGACTCGGCCTGGCTGTGGCCGCTGCGCGAAACCATCCGCAAGGTCTCCCGCACCTGCTCCTCGATGGTGGAGCTGCTGGGCGACGAGGAAGAATTCCTCTACGGCATGTCCAGCGCCCAGCAGTACAAGTGGCTCAAGACCCATCGCCCCGAGGTCTGGGATCGGGTGAAGAAGGCCGTTGCCGACGGGCGCTTCCTGCCGCTGGGCGGCATGTGGGTCGAGTCCGATACCGTGATGCCCTCGGGTGAATCGCTGGTCCGCCAGTTCCTCTACGGCCAGAAGTTCTTCCGCGACGAATTCGGCATCGATTCAAAAGGCGTATGGCTGCCCGATTCCTTCGGATACTCCCCTGCCCTGCCCCAGCTGATGCGCCGGTCCGGCTTCGAATGGTTCTTCACCCAGAAGATCTCCTGGAACCAGCAGAACAAATTCCCGCACCACACCTTCGATTGGGAAGGCATCGACGGCTCGCGCGTATTCAGCCACTTCCCGTCGATGGACACCTACAACTCGCAGCTCTCCGGGGAGGAAGTCGCCAAGGCCTCGCGCCAGTTCCGCGAAGCCCGGCTTGCCAACAACTCCATCGCACCGGTCGGCTGGGGCGATGGCGGCGGCGGCACCACCCGGGAAATGACCGGCAAAGCCAAGCGCCTGGCCAACCTGGAAGGCAGTGCGAAAGTCCGGTGGGAACACCCGAACGACTTCTTCGACCGGGCCAAGGCCGAGCTGCCCAACCCGCCGGTATGGGTGGGAGAGCTCTACCTGGAGCTGCACCGCGCCACGCTGACCAGCCAGCACCAGACCAAGTCGGGCAACCGCCGCACCGAGCAGCTGCTGGTCGAGGCCGAACTGTGGGCGGCTACCGCAGCCATCCGCACCGGGGCCGAATACCCGTACGAGCAGCTCGACGAACTGTGGGAATCCGTGCTGCTCCACCAGTTCCATGACATCCTGCCCGGCACCTCCATCGCCTGGGTGCACCGCGAAGTGGTGGCACGCTACGCCCAGGTCATCGAGCAGGCCGAAGCGCTGATCCGCGCCGCCCAGCAGCAGCTGGCTGGCGAGGGCTCCACCCCTATTGCATTCAACGGTGCGGCGTTCACGCGCAATAACCTGGCCTTCGGCCAGGCCAGGGAAGTGGAAGCCGTTCCTGTTTCCGCGGTCCGGGCAACGGCAGCCGATGGCGGCTACATCCTGGATAACTCGGTCATCCGGGTGGCGGTCAATGCCCAGGGCCTGATTGCCTCCGCGGTGGATCTGGCTACCGGCCGTGAAACTATCGCCGAGGGCCAGGAAGCGAACCTGCTGCAATTGCACCAGGACTTCCCGAACATGTGGGACGCCTGGGACGTGGACAAGTATTACCGCAACCAGGTCACCGATCTGCGCGAGCTCGATAGCCTGGAGCTGTCTTCGCGCGAGGACGGCAGCCAGGTCATCACGATTGCCCGCAGCTTCTCCAAATCCACGCTGGTCCAGGAACTGTCGCTGGCGCCAGGCTCGCGGACCGTGCAGATCTCGCAGGGTACCGATTGGCATGAGGCAGAGAAATTCCTCAAGGTCGCCTTCCCGCTGGATATCCGTGCCGAGCATGCAATTGCCGAAACCCAGTTCGGCTACCACAAGCGCGTTACCCACGTGAATACCAGCTGGGAAGCGGCGAAGTTCGAAACTTCCATGCACCGCTTCGTGCTGGCCGAGGAACCCGGCTTCGGCGCGGCACTGGTCAATGATTCCATCTACGGATTCGATGTCACCCGCGATGCCAAGGACGCGGCCGTCACGACAACCATGCGCCTGTCATTGCTGCGAGCCCCGCGCTTCCCGGATCCTGAAACCGACCAAGGCCTGCAGGCCCACCGCTACGGTTTGGTCATCGGCGCGGACGTGGCCATGGCAACAGAAGCCGGCGCCTTGCTCAACAGCGCAGAGCGAGTCGTCCATGGCGCCCACGGCGTGGACCCGCTGGTATCGGTCACCGGTGAAGGCCTGGTGATTTCCAGCGTGAAGCTGGCTGCGGACCACTCCGGCGATTTGGTGGTGCGGGTCTATGAATCCCTGGGGCGCCGTGCCAGCGGCAGCCTGTTGGTCAACGCGCAGGCCTTGTCTGCAGCCACCGCGAGCCTGCTGGAAGATGAGCTGGCGGGGCAAGTCCTCGAGCTTTCCGATGGTGCAGTGCCGCTGAAGCTGGGCGCTTTCGAAGTGCGCACCCTGCGCTTCGCCCTGGCCAGGTAACCGCGGGTTCCGGGGCTGGCCCTTCGCACGCCGTGGCGTGCGAAGGTCCAGCCCCGCTGCAATCCACGGTCCTGGCTTGCTGGAATCACTGGATCAGTCTCCCGTCCGGAGCAACCGCATACCAGACCCCGCCTACGCCCTGGCCGTTGGTATCACCGGGCTTGGCGTCCTAGACGGGGAGGATTTCCGCCGATCCCTACCATGGTGATGGCTCATAGTCCTTGAGGAAGCAGCCAAACAGGTCAATGCCGCGTTCCCCGTCAACGATCGGCTGGTACACCCGGGCCGCGCCATCAATCAGGTCCAAGGGGGCGTGCCATCCGTCGGCAACTTTCCGGACCTTCGCATCATGCGGGCGCTCATCGGTGATCCACCCGGTGTCCACCGCGCTCATGAGGATCCGGTCGGTCTTCAGCATCTCTTCCGCGCTGGTGCGGGTGAGCATGTTCAGTGAGGCCTTGGCCATATTGGTGTGCGGGTGCCCGGCACCCTTGTAGCGGCGGGAGAACTGGCCTTCCATCGCCGAGACGTTCACGATGTACTTGCGCCGGGCCCCGCTGGCGGCCAAGGCCGGGCGCAGCCGTGAAGCGAGCAGGAACGGGGCGGTGACATTGCACAACTGCACTTCGAGCATTTCCAGGACATCAACATCACCCAGGATCTGCGTCCAGGAATTCTCCGTCACCACGTCCGGGATCAAGCCCCCGGCATCGATTGCGGTTCCCGCTGCGATTCGTTCCAGCGATGCGGAGCCGGCCCGCATGGCCAGATCTGCCAGTTGCTGCGCATCGTAGCTTTCCGATGCCGCAGGGGCCAGCAGTGCTGATTCTTCCAGGCGGAAGGCACTGGCCAGGGCCTTGGGATGCTCGGAGGGCGGGTTCGCTTCGCCCCACAGCTCCGGTCCCCCGTTGCCAGGCAGCAACTGCGCGGCCAGGGGCTGCTGCTCGGATTCGACCAGATGCTGGTAGGAGTTGGCCGTGCGCCGCACGGTCTGCGCGGCGTTGTTGATCAGGATATCGAGCGGACCTTCGGCAGCGACGCGGTCGGCCAGGGAGATGACCTGTGCCGGGTCGCGCAAGTCGATGCCGGCAATGCGCAGCCGGTGCATCCATTCGGCGCTGTCCTCCAGTGCCGCGAAGCGCCGTGCGGCGTCCTTGGGAAAACGCGTGGTGATGGTGGTGTGGGCTCCATCGCGCAGCAGCCGCAGCGCGATGTGCATGCCGATTTTGGCTCGCCCGCCGGTCAGCAAGGCGCGCTTGCCGCTCAGGTCCGCGCGCGCGTCCCTGCGTTCGCGTCCCTGTGCGGCGCAGTCAGGGCAGAGATAATGGTGGAAGGCATCCACGGTGGTGTAGCGCTGCTTGCAGATGTAGCAGCCGCGCGGCTTGCGGAATTCCCCGGCGCTTGCGCTTCCGGTTGAACTGCTCAGGTCCAGGCCGAGGGTTTCGTCATCCAGCCGTTGCGGCGAGCCGGTGGCGGTGCGCTCGATCACGGCCCTGTCCGCGGCACTGATCTCGGCACGCTTTTGGGACTTGCGGTAGCGCTTGGCCGCCTTGAACATGTTGCTGGTGGCCCTGCGCACGGCAACGTGCCGTTCATCCTCGGGATCCAGCTGGTGCACCACCGACAGGACTTTCAAAGCGGCGGATAGTTCTGCTTCGGTAAACAGTTCGGTTTCTGGTGCCTGCAAAGGCAGCGGCGTAGGTTCAGTCATCTCCCCACCAATTTTACGCGGTGGGCAGCGCCCTATTTTCCCTTGGCGAGATCGGCGAGCGTGGCAATGAGCAGGCGGCGCTCGACGAGCTTGATGCGCTCATGCAGCGATTCCTCGGTGTCGTGCTCTTCAATCGGCACGGCTTCCTGGCGCAGGATCGGACCGGTATCAACCCCGGCATCGGCAATGTGCACGGTGCAGCCGGTGACCTTCACGCCGTAGGCCAGCGCATCGCGCACGCCGTGGGCGCCGGGGAAGGACGGCAGCAGCGCAGGGTGGGTGTTGATGTAGGTGCCGTCGAAGGCGTTGATGAATTCCTCGCCGACGATGCGCATGAAACCGGAGGAGACAACATAGTCCGGGGCGTAGGACAAGCACTTTCCGGTGAGCGCATGGTTCCATTCGCCGCGATCCGCGTAGTCCTTGAAGTTCACGACGAACGTTTCGATTCCGGCTTCAGCCGAACGCTGCACGCCGTAGGTGCCGTGCTTATCCGCTCCCACGGCCGCAATCTCGACATTGTCCAGCTGGCCGTCGGCCACTGCGTCGATGACTGCCTGGAGATTAGAACCGGTACCTGAAACCAAAACCACAATGCGCATGAATTCAATTCTACGGTTCGCCGGGTCCGGCGCTTCATCCCGGACGCAATGTTGCATGGCGTTTCGATCCGCAGGCCTTTTCCCGGCACCGTTGCCGCGCCGGCCCTAGACTGGCCGTAAGAGCGCCATTCGAAGTGGAGAAGTTGATGAGCCAGATAGTTCCCGACGGCAAGGACTGGACCGTTGTCCTGGACGCGGTGTGCGCGCAGTGCGCCGTCGATGTGCGCGGCATCTCGCCCGGCGATGCCATGACCCAGCTTCCGGTGTGCGTGGACCGCTATATCGAGGTGCTCGCGCGCCCCGATGCCCAGACCCGCACGAACCCTGCCCGCTGGAGCGACCAGGAGTACGTGGCCCACGTCGCCGAAATGCTGCAGGTGATGAGCGGGCGCCTGGACCTGATGCTTGAGCACGATGACCCGACGTTCCCCAACTGGGACCAGGACCGGGCCGCCGTTGAGGGAAACTACAATTCGCTGCCTGCAGGGCAGGTCGCCGAGCTGTTGCGAGAAAGCGCCGCCCGCTACGCCACGAAGCTGTCGAGCATCGACCCGGCGCAGTATTCCCGCCGCGGCCTGCGCTCGAACGGTGCCGCGTTTACCATTGAAACGCTGAATCAGTATGCCTGGCATGACGTCATGCATCATCTGTGGGATCTGGCTCCGCAGACCAGCTAGGCGCGCCCGACACAAACGAAGGGGCCAAATGGCAGGTGCACTGCCCTTTGGCTAGACTTCTTGGCGTACGCGCGAAAACAGTTCTACATAAGGAGCCAGGCAGTCATGCCCAAGGCATATTTCGGGAAAATTTCTGCACTGGCTTTCACCGGGCTGCTGTCCTTGACCGCGTGTTCTGCCGGGATTCCGGAGACCGGTGAATCCGCTGCTCCAGTCCCATCGGCTGAAGAATACATGCCGCTTCTGGTGCAAACGCAGGATGATGATGACAAGCTTCCCGAAGGCTTTGAGGATACCGAGTCCTACGACGCGGAAACCCGCCACCTGCTGGCCACCTCGGACTTCGGCATGCACTACGTTGCCGTAGGCAGCGAAGGCCAGCTGTGCATGATCGCCGTTCCCAAGCCTGTGGAAGAAGATGGCGATTACGAGATCGCCGGGACCACCTGCCCGACGATGGATTATGTGGTCCAGAACGGTATTCCGCTCAAGGTCGATGGCGGTGAAAACAGCTTCAAGACCGTCACTTACCTGATGCCGGCTGGCATCAGCGACGTGACGGTGGAGAACTCCATCTCCGAGCTTCGCGCCAAGCATCCCGAACTTGAAGCCGAGGATATCCAGGTAGTTGCCGAGAATGATTCGGTGCTGCTGGTGATGGAGGAGTCGACTGCCAGTGTGCTGGGGACGATCACCATCAACCGCCCCGATGGCGATCCGCTGGTCCTGGCCAGCCTGACCTAGGCCAACAGCGGCAAGCCTCTAGCCTTCGAGTACCGGGTCGGTCTCGAACAGCGGGGCAATCAGGTAGCCGATCGCGGTGCCCACGCCGATTTGCAGTGCCAGGGCACCTGCGGTCGCCCACATGTTCGGGCCGATCTCTACCAGTCGCCCAATGGCCAGGGAGCCGGATGACAGCCAGGAACCGATCAGGCTCAGCAGCCCGCAGACAATGCCGGTGAAGACCGCCAAGGACGCGGTCGATGCCGCCAGCGACAGGGCATTGAACGGAATGCGACGGGCAAACCAGTCTTCGAGGTGGTTCTCGCCAACGCGCAAGAAGTACCAGCCGGCCACGATGCCCGCGGCCACGGGAATCAGCAGGAACAGCCATTGATGGGCCATCTCTCCTGAAGGAAGGGAAGCCAGCATCGGAATCGACGGCAGCGGACCCACCGTGGTTTCCAAGGTGGACAGGGTGCTGCCGGTACCGATGCTGAAACCGCCACCGCTGATCCAGGACAAGACCCAGAACACTGCGTTCGGGATGAAGGACAACTGCACCGTGGTCAGCGCGGCCGAGCCGATCGGGCCGGGGCGCAGCTCCTGCGACACGTTGGCGACGTCGGTCCAGTGCACGCCCAGGTTGATGGCCAGCAGCAATCCGGAGATTCCCACGGCAGCGACATAGCCGAGGAACCCGGCCACGATCACATGCCATACGTAGGATCCGGCCCAGCGGCGATGCGGTGAGATCCGCTGGATATAGGCGGCCGTATCGACACCGAAAAGGCGAGCCCAGGAGCCTGCTTCGCGCCGCGCGCCAATGATCAGGCCCACGAGCGCGATGATCAGCGGAATGAAGGTCGCCGCGATGATATTGACCCGCGCATGCGCGTTATTGGCGAGGAACCCGATACCGGTACCGATGGCCCCGTAGGCCACGAAGGCGCCGAGCAGCCCTTGCCAGAGCTGGTCGGTGTAGGAAGCGCGAGCGATGCGCCGTCCTGCACGCAAGCAGAACAAGAACGGCAACAGCGATAGTCCCAACGGGATCAGCGTGACCCATCCGGTCACTGAACTGGGGTCAGCTTCGGGGCCGAGATTCAGGATCTCCACCGGCACGCCGTGGATAAGCAGCCAAATGAGGCCGCCGAACTGCAAGATGGCCTCAAACGAGTCTTCGAGGAAGCCTCCGCTGAAATAGACGGCGACCAGCGGCAGGGTGATCAGGGCAAGGCAAAAGACCACGGATTGCAGTATCTCGAAGACCCCCTGCAACGCCAGGGGCATTGGCCAGCCGTTGCGCAGGCGCAACATCACTGCCTTCATGGGTTTCTTTTCGCGGCTCATCATCTTCAATGTTGCCATCATTGGCGCCGACCGGCCTCGATCGACGCGCAATGATGGCCTGAAGGGTTGCCTAGAACACTGGGCTAATAGCTGTCCGGAGCAGCGCTTTGGGCTTCGGAATTGAAGCTTGCAGCCAGCGCTTCGGTGGCACGCGCCAGCAGTGCCACGTCGGCACCCACGCCGACGTAATCCGCGCCGGCGGCCATGTATTCGCGGGCGCTCTTCTGGTCGAAGGCGTTGACCCCGGCATACTTGCCTGCGGCCTTGGCGGCGTTGATGGACTTGATCACCGCAGCGACCACGTCCGGGTGGCTCTGCTGGCCGATGACGCCCATGGAGGCGGCCAGGTCCGATGGACCGATGAAAATCCCGTCAACACCTTCGGTGGCAACGATTTCCTCGACGTTCCGCACCGCTTCATCCGCTTCGATTTGAACCATGATGGTGATGGTCTCATCAGCGCGGGTCAGGTACTCGGGGATGCGGTTCCAGCGAGCCGAGCGGGCCAGGGCGGAACCGACACCGCGTACGCCCTTGGGCGGGTACTGGCAGGAGGCGACGGCAGCGGCGGCTTGCTGGGCATCATTGACCATCGGGATGATCAGCGACTGCACGCCCAGGTCCAGGAACTGCTTGATCACCACCGGATCGTTGACCGCAGGGCGGACCACTGGAACGACCGGGTAGCTGCGCACGGCCTGCAGCTGGGTCAAAATGTTCTGCAGGTCGTTGGGCGAATGCTCGCCATCGATGAACAACCAATCGAACCCTGCACCTGCGCAGATTTCAGCGATCAGCGGGGAAGCTGAACAGACCCAGATGCCTGCCAACGAGTGGTCGGCGTCCTTGAGCGCATCCTTCAGCGACGGATCCGCTTCTACTCGAAATGACATGTCACAGTTCCTAGCGGTCCGTAATCGGCAAAGACGGTATCCCCTGCATTGACCCACATCGGGCGGGTGAAGGATCCGGCCAGGATGATTTCCCCGGCCTTGAGCTTGTCGCCGTGCGGGGCAATCTTGTTGGCCAGCCAGTACACGCCAGCGGCAGGGTGGTTCAGCACACCGGCTGCGACACCGGTTTCTTCGACGGTCTGGTTCTTGAACAAGATCCCGGAGACCCAACGCAAATCGATGTTCTCCGGCTTGACCGGGTTGCCGCCGATCACCATGGCACCCATGGCGGCGTTGTCGCTGATGGTATCCACAATGGTGCGGCCTTCCATCTCCACGCGGGCATCGAGGATTTCCAAAGCGGGGATGACGTATTCGGTAGCTTCGAGCACATCGAAAATGTTCGCCCTCGGGCCTTCGATGTCCTTCTTGAGCTTGAAGGCCAGCTCCATCTCCACGCGGGCACCGGTGAAGTCTTCCCACTTCAGCTTCGCGCCGGAGTCGTAGACCATGTCATCGAAGATGATTCCGTAGTCAGGCTCGGTGATTCCGGTAGCCATCTGCATGGCGCGGGAGGTCAACCCGATCTTGCGGCCGACCAGCACGCGGCCAGCGGCTTCGGAGCGCTGGCGCCACAGGTTCTGGACCCGGTAGGAATCTTCTACCGTCATTTCTGGATAGCGTGCGGTCAGACGCGGCACGGGAGTCCGTGTCTCGCCGGCCTGGACCAGCTCATCGGCAATGGCCGTGATTGTTTCCTCGGATAGCATCGACGGCTACACCTTTCACTACTGTTCAAACCTCTTGGGGCTGCCGCCATCTCGAAGAGATGACTTAGCTCACGGTTCTTGATCGTACCGAGGTTCGAGATTGAAGGCACATCGTACTAACATTCTGCTCGACTTTTCGTGGCCATTCGAGCTCCTTTTCGCAAAAGATTTGGCCCACCGCCATGCGCCCCGGTGCGGGTGCATGGCCGTTGGCCCAACCTGGCGGAACGACCGACTCAGGATCCGGATTTGAGGTTTGCCAGCAACGCTTCGAAGGGCAGTGAGGAGAGTTCATCATCGGGGTCGGCGAATTCGCTGACCGAAGGAGCGATGGAACGGGTATCCCCCAAATCCGCATCAGCGGCGAATTCCCCTTCGTTCAGGGACAGTGCCAGGACGACTTCTCGCGCAACCCGGCGAGCGCGATCTGCCAGCGTGCCAGTCAGCCCCTGTCCCCCGAAGTCTTCCGAAGACGCGAAAACCGTTGTCGGCATGATCTGCGCCCTGAGGTAGGAGAAGATCGGACGCATGGCGTAGTCAACCGCGAGCTGGTGCCGCTGGGTTCCCGCGGTGGCAGCGAGCACGACCGGTTTTCCGTTGAGCGATTTAGGGTCCAGGATATCGAGGAAGGACTTGAAGAGGCCTGAGACCGAGGCCGTGAAGACCGGGGTGACGGCAACGAGCACGTCCGCATTCACCACTGCGTCGATAACTTTTTGCAGGCCCGGGGCGGCGAAACCGGTCAGCATATTATTAGTGATTTCACCAGCATGCTCACGCAGTTCGATATTGCTCACGTCGGCTTGCACGCCGGCGGCAGCTAGCTGCGCGGCAATATTCTCTCCGATTTGCTGGCCCAGCAGCGAGGAGCTCGATGGGGTTCCCAGCCCACCGCTGATGACGACTACTGACTTGCTCACTGTTCTTGCCTTTCACTATTTATATGCGTATGCATGTATCAACAGCGGGGTCGCCGGACGTATTCCCGGCATCGGCAGTTCTTTTCGCCTCGTCAGCTCAATTCGGTTTTTCACTATTGTGACGGTCGCAATCTTATTGATAATATCTGCATATGAGCACTCCGAAGCCACAGACCGAGAATCAGCGCGCAATTGAAGATGGCGTCCGCACTGACTTCAAAAACACGATGTCCTACGGCGGCTACCTTGATCTGGAACGCATCCTGTCAGCGCAGCATCCGGTCAGCGTTCCCGAGCACCACGATGAAATGCTCTTCATCATCCAGCACCAGACCAGCGAACTGTGGCTCAAGCTCATGCTCCATGAACTCCTCGAAGCACGCCGCCTGCTGGGCCTCGATGACTTCGGCAAAGCCCTGAAATGCCTTGCCCGGGTAAAGCACATCCAGAAGACCCTGACCGAACAGTGGTCGGTCCTGGCGACCTTGACACCGCGCGAATATGCACAGTTCCGCGACTTCCTCGGCTCTTCCTCCGGCTTCCAGTCCTTCCAGTACCGCGCCGTGGAGTTCATTCTGGGCAACAAGCATGAAGGCATGCTCAAGGTCCACGAGGCAGATCCAAAGGCCCACGAGCTACTGTCCAAACTCCTTCACGAGCCAGGTCTCTACGATGTGTTCCTGGCCGCCCTGTCCCGCCACGGTTACGACATTCCCGAAGACGTGCTTTCACGGGACTTCACCAAGCCTTGGGCATTCCAGGAGGCACTGGTGCCAATATTCAAGGATATCTACGAGTCCGAGGACACCCGCTGGGGCTTCTACCAAGCTTGCGAGGACCTGGTAGACGTCGAGGACAACTTCCAGGCATGGCGCTTCCGCCACATGCGCGTTGTCCAGCGCACCATCGGATTCAAGCGCGGCACCGGTGGCTCCTCGGGCGTTGACTTCCTCAAGCGCGCCCTGGACCTGACCTTTTTCCCAGAGCTGTTCGCGGTGCGTACCGAAATTGGCAAGTAGCACCTCCCTCACGGCTCTGAGCCTCGATGACTTCGAGGCGAGATGCGGAAGCGCCACATCGATTATCCGCACGATTACCGGCCTTTATATACGGCATGAGAAAACTCCGGTGGCGCGCACCCGAATAGTGGAACTGGCACATGCTGCCGGAGTTTCGGTCCCTGCGGCGCAAACCGCCATCTCCCGACTGATTGACCGGGAAGTGCTGGAAGCAGCGCAATCTTCCACCTTGCGCGTTCCGAGCGCGGCGCAACAGATGTTCGAGCGTGGCACCAGAAGAATATTCACCCCGCGCCAAATGTCAGGCAGTGACCCCTGGTGCCTGGTGGCCTACTCCCTGCCGGAGACCTTGCGCTCCTTGCGCCACCAGGTACGCAAGCATTTCTTGCAGCTTGGCGGCGGCATGCTCGGCTCCGGATTATGGATTTTCCCCGAGTACCTGCGAGAGGAAGTCTCGGCGGTGCTCAGTGCCCTGGGAGCCAGGGAACACGCGACGCTTTTTACCGCCCAGCAACCATACTTCCCCGGACCACCGCAGCAGGCTGCCGGGCAGTGGTGGGATCTTGAGCGCCTGAGCACGTTGCATCGAGCGTTCCTGGAGAGCACCGCTTCCCTGGATTCCAGCGACATTGCTCCGCCCAGTGCTTATCGGGGGTATGTCACGATGGTCGATTCATGGCGTGCTCTTCCCTACCTTGACCCCGGCTTGCCGGAGTTCATGCTGCCCGCCCACTGGCCTGGCGATGAAAGCAGGGAACGCTTCTTGGCACTGTCCAGCGCATTCCAGGAACCAGCCTCGCTCTTCGCACGCTCGCTTCTGGCTTCCTAGTTCCAGACTGGTTCATCTTCTCCATACGGAGCAGGCGGACCAGGGTAGTCCAGCGCCTGGCCTGCCATGCTGAAGGGCGGCGGGACATACTCAAGGGATCCGAAAGTACTTTCCACCCGCTTCAGCCGCACGCCACCGTCGAATTGAGCGGGGCGTTGCGGGGCGTCGAAGGCGAACAGCGCATGCGCGGTCCGAGCCAAGGAGAATCGCACCGACCCGGTCCGCCCTTGGACACTGCGCGCCCGAACCAAGGCGATGACGGCTGCAGCGATCCCGTAGCCAGTGGCGTGGTCCAAAGCCTGCACCGGTAATGCGCCCGGTGATGGCCCGTTACCACGGTAAGCCTCCGAGATGCCGGTGGCAGCTTGCACGATGCTGTCGAACCCGCACCGTTGGGCCCAAGGCCCTTCGAAGCCCCACGCACCTAATTCAGCAACAACGAGCTGCGGGTACCGTAGGGCTAATTCATTCCGGCCAAGCCCTGCCTTGGCCAAGGCCCCGGGGCGATAGCCCAAGAGGACGGCATCAGCATCCTGCAGCAGTTCGTGGATCCGCGCCTGCCCTGTTGCGTTTTTCAAATCCAGCAGCGTGCTGCGCTTGCCGAATCCGGTATCAACATATTGCCAAGGCAATTCGGGGAGCAGCGGCCCGTCGACGCGCAAGACCTGGGCGCCAAGTGCTGCCAACGTCCTGGTTGCGGTGGGGCCAGCGATGACCCGTGTGAGGTCCAGAACCTTCAACCCTCGAAGGGGCATTGCTGCACGCGGGTCAAATTTCCAGACCGGAGCCGAACCTGTTGGGCGCATGCGGAATTGAGCCCAGTGCCCGCTGCCGGCCGCTTGGCCCTCTGCCGAGCTGAGCCACTGTTGACGGGATCGCACCTGCGCGGCTATTCCACCAGCGGCAATAATGCGTTCTTGGGCATCGTGGGCACAAAGGCTTGCCACTGCGTCGGCGATGTCAATCCCCGAAGATGTTCCCAATGCAGAGTGGAGCGAGCGTTCATGGTGAGGGTAATTCGCGTGGGTTCTGATCCAGCCGTCGGCCGTTCGGTAGAATCCCGAATATCGAGCAAAACCTTGTGGTTTCTGCCCCGCGATGCGCAAGTGGGCAGAGGACGCGAAGGCCGCTGCGATATCCGGCGTCGCTGTGGCGAGCCATGGTGAGGCAGCGGCAAGATCATTAAGGGCGGAACATACCAAGCCAACGGATCGAGCTGCGAGCTTCTCCGCGTTCAAAGGACCCGCCCACCAAACCGCGGGCCCCGTAACAGGGCAATCACCTGCCGTCTCGAGCAATCGGTGCGCGGTGAACCCCGAACCCAGGATATGGTCCTCGGCCACGCGCTCATCTTCGGAATGCAGCATGAACCTCAGCCTATACCCGGAAAATCACCACTTCGATGCAGGCAGTTGGAAAACGGAAAACCCGCGTCGTGTAAAAAATACGCGACGCGGGTTATCTGAAGCTCTGCGGAATTAGTTCGCTGGAACGTTCAGGGTCTGCCCGACCATGATCAGGTCTGGGTTGCTCAGCTGATCGTCATTCAAGACGAACAGGCCACGCCAGTCCTTGACGCCAAGCTGGTCGGCAACCTTAGCCAAGGTATCGCCGGACTTGACGGTGTAGTCCTTGCCCGAATCGGTCACGTCAATGTTGAACACTGGTGCCTTTGGAGCTGGAGCAGCGTGCTTTGGAGCTGCCTGCTGCTTGGGAGCCTGCTTCTGGACCGGAGCTGCCTGCTGCTTAGGTGCTGCCTGCTGCTTTGGGGCCGCCTGCTGCTTAGGAGCGGCCTGCTGCTTTGGTGCTGCCTGCTGCTGAGGAGCCTGCTTCTGAGGAGTCGCGGAACCCGAAGGGGAACCGCTAATGCCCAGCTTTGCGGTACATGCTGGCCATGCGCCCCAACCCTGGGATGCCTGGACCTTGGTTGCAACGCGAATCTGCTCGGCCTTCGAAGCCTGGTGAGGCATGCCCGAACCGCCAAACGCCTTCCAAGTGGACAGCGAGAACTGCAGGCCACCGTAGTAGCCGTTGCCGGTGTTGATGGACCAGTTGCCACCGGACTCGCACTGAGCCAGCTTGTCCCAGGTGCCTGCGGCATTAGCTGGTGCGGAAGCTGCAACGATTGCGGTGCCGGCAACTGCAACGGCGGCCAGCGAGGCTCCACCGCGGCGGATCAAGTTCTTGGTCTTCTGCTGGATCATGATTCTCCAGTTGCTCTTCCCGCGCTCAGGTCTTCCTAGACCATCCTCGTGCACCACTCAGCGTCGCATTTCGACTTTGATTAAATACTGCCCTGGTGAGCGGTTTGGAAGTCCCGGCAGTACCTGTTTCCCCATAACACTGCGAGTGTTATCGAAACGTTATGAATGACCATAACGCACCAACCCACCACCCTCGCAACTCAGGAAACGGTCAGAAAACCCGTAAATACAGGTCAATTGGCCAGAAAAAAATTTTGAATCGGGTCCGAAAATCACCATGATCCCCATATCAAGCAACGAAAATGTTACTTTCCAAAAGTGGAGATTATCCAGCTCGCTGTGATATAGCTTGCAATTCACTTCTGGGCCGTGCCCAGCTCCCTTCAAGGTTGCATTCCGCCTTCGCCAAAGCTGGAATAGCGGCGTCCGAAACCCAAGGCGTCAGGCAATCCGAAGGGGCAATTTTTCTCCGGCAGACGGCCTTTTCCTCGCTGCCACCTGCAAGGCCTCCCGGGCGATGGACACACCGCGGCGTTCAAGCAACAGGACAGCTGAATTGCCCTGAGGTAATTTGTTTCAAGAAGCCAGCGCTGTAGGTTTGATTTCATCAGTCAGACAGGGGAACTCAATGCCAGTACAAGGCAGCACAAGCAAAGACCGATTCATGGAATCCTTGACCTGCTACCCCCGGGCCCTGCGGGAATTCTTTCGCAACGATGGACTAGACGTTGCCGCTTCCCTGTCCTATTTCATGGTTCTTGCCATGTTCCCCGGATTACTGGCATTGATCTCGCTCCTGTCTTTGGCCGGTGCCAGCGAAAGCGGCACCAAATGGATCATGGAGCTGCTAGAGCAGAGCCTCGCCCCGAACGGACAATCTGCAAGTAGCGACTCCCAGCAATTGCTCGACACGGCCGAACAGCTGCTCGCTGGCTTGGCATCCCAAGCGAGCGGAACGTTCTGGGCAATCCTGGCCGGTTCACTCGGCGCGCTGTGGAGTACATCCGGATATGTCACGGCATTCAGCCGCGCGTTGAACCGGCTGTATGGGGCACCGGAAGGCCGCCCCCAGTGGAAGCGCCGTCCTCAGATGTTCCTGATTACGGTGCTGATCATGCTGGTTGCCGTCGTGACCCTGGTGCTGCTGCTCGCTTCTGGCTCCGTCGCCCGCGGAATCGGCAATATTATTGGCATGGGCGACAGCTTTGTGCTCGTGCTGAATATCGCCAAGCCGCCCTTGATGCTTATTATGTTGCTCCTGGTTCTAGCCTTGCTTTACTACTTCACCCCCAACGTCAAGCCAACGAAATTCCGCTGGTTCTCGCCCGGCACACTGACAGCTCTGGTGATCCTGGGACTGTCGGTATTCGGGTTCAGTATTTATGTTTCGCAGTTCGCCAGCTACTCCGCCACCTACGGAACCATTGGCGGGGTGATCATCTTGATTCTTGCTTGCTGGATCAGCAACATCGCTTTGCTCCTCGGAGCCTTGGTGGATATCGAATTCATCCGCCTCCGCCAGCTTCGCACGGGCATGCCTGCCATAGATGACGTACTTCTTCCACTGCGTGATGACACTTTGGTAGCCAAGCAGGAATTGGCAACATACAAGGATCTCGTCCAGGCCCAGGAAATCCGTATCAAGCACGGTGGCGACCCGCTGCAAGATATGGAAAGGGATCCATCCACGAAGCCTAAGCGCAAGACGAAGCTGCTCCCCATGGGGCTGGTTGCCGTGGCGGCCTGGACCGCTAGCCGCATGAAAACCAAACGCGATCTGCGCAGGGGCTCAGAATAGTCCCGACAAGCTCTGCAGTGCCCACCACAGGCCGCCGGAACCGAGAACAAGAATCACCACAACCCACAATGAGGCGAAGGTCCGGGTAGCCTCAGCGATCAGGTACGCATCGGACTGGGCGATATCGTGGCGTCTCCAAACATGTACCGAAAGCAGCTTGACGAAGTCTTTAAGGCCAGCCAGCAGCAAGAACCCGGCGATAAGCAACGCCAGATACAGGTACGCTTCGACCGGTGCAAAGAAGACCACTGCCAATGCCACGAGTGCGCTGATAGTGCACACAATAAAGGCCGGCCAATTTCGGACAAAGATCAGCGCCAGCAGGAACAGCAACGCGTAGATGCCGAGCGCCCGCCCGGAATAGCCCGTGGATATGCCCCACAGCATCAAAGCTGAAACCCATATCGGTGCGGGGTACCCGAAAATCCCGGAGATGATGACAGAAATCTTGCCCCGTCCAATGCTCCGCACTTCTCCGGAATGGTCCCAGCCCAGCCGCAAGCCAGCCACGTATCTGCCCGTGAATAAGGCCGCGATGATATGGCCGAGCTCATGAATCAGCGTGGAGTACAAGCCGGTGATCCGCCAGACCGGACGAGGGACCACCAATAGCAGGATCAAGAACGCAACGATCAGCCACTGCCACTGGTTCAGGGCCACGTTCACCGGCTGCGAGAGCCGCTCCCAGGCCTGGGCAATATCTAGATTCATTCCTGCTCCTCATCGGCGTTCGGTTTTACTCATTCTTGCAAGCCCTACCGGCCACAAAGTGACCGGCGAGTGCATTTCCCGACTTTCTGGGAAACATCACAGGTGACGGGCATAGTCTGCAAAGCGGAACACTGTGCCGTATATCTGGAGGAGTCTCATGTCTCGCATCGTTTCAACCGCCTTGGCCACCACCGGTTTAGTGGGCGGCTACGCTACCGGTCGTGCCACCAAGAAGCGCCCGCTGGCTGCCGTTGTGCTCGGCGCTGCAGGTGCCGGCGCCTTCCTGCTTTGGAAGAAAGATGCTGGAACGGCTAAAGCCATTGCCTTGATCAGCGCCTATCTCGGAGGCTTCGGCGCTTCGCATCCGCTGGCCAAGAAAATCGGTGCGTGGCCAGCTGTGAACTCGGTGACTGCCGGCGTTGCCATTCTCTCGCTCGTTCTTGGCGGCTCCAAGAAGAACAAAGACGATCTGTCCTAAGCGGCATCAGCGAATCTGTCGGGGTCTGGTGCTACGTTGACTAGGTAGGAAACAAGTCAACGAAAGGCCCAGGCCCCGTGTTCTTTCTAGATGATCAGTTCATCTTCTCAGCGAGTGACCTGTCAGTCTCCGTTGACTGCAATTACCAGTCCCTGTACCTGCTGGACGTGAAACTCGGCCTGCGTCCCAAGCCTGACAAGGCACGAGACGAAATGCTGGAACGAACAGCGGTGCTCGGCGACGCCCATGAGCAGAACGTCCTCAAAGACCTGATAGCTGCCTATGGCGAATACGACCCGGCGACGGGAACCGGCGTCAAACAATTCACTGATCGCCCGCAGATGTCTGCGGCCGGTCTTCGGGCAGCCCACGAAGCGACCATGCACGTGCTTCGCAACGGCGCCGATGTCATTTTCCAGGCCACCTTCTTCGATGGGGCTTTCATTGGCTTTGCCGACTTCCTAGTCCGCCAGGAAGACGGCACCTGGGCCGTATGGGATACCAAGCTCGCCCGCCATGCAAGGGTCAGTGCCCTGCTCCAGATCGCAGCCTACGCGGATCAGATGCTGGCAGAAGGGCTCCCCGTGTCCACCTCGGCAACGCTGGTCCTCGGCGACGGGACGCATTCGGTGCATCGGGTTGATGAAGTGCTGCCAGTCTTCCGGGCCCAGCGTGAACGATTCGTGAAGATGGTGCAGGAACACCGTGCGGCCAACCAGCCAGTTCGGTGGAACTCCGATGAACTGCGCTTATGCGGCCGTTGCGATTATTGCGAAGAGCAGGCCCAGGAAACTCGCGACCTGCTATTGGTCGCTGGCATGTCCATGGTGCAGCGAGAAAAACTTCGCGCCCGCGGCATTTCCACCATTGACCAGCTCGCCGGGCTAGAGGATGGACCAGGCACCTCGCTGCACCGTGCCGCGGAGCAGGCCAGAATGCAGCTGGGGCTGGCCCAGAGCGATGGCATGGTCCACGGCGTCTCCTACCGGGTGAAGAACGAAGGCCCGATCTCTTCGCTGCCGCGGCCTGATCAAGGCGACATCTTCTTCGATTTCGAGGGCGACCCGCTCTACCAGGAACCTTCCGACGGCTCCTGGGGCCTGGAATACCTCTTCGGCGTCATCGAATATGACACCGGGGTGCCGGTGTTCAAACCCTTCTGGGCCCATAGCCGCGCCGAAGAGCGCCAAGCCTTCCTGGACTTCATTGCCTATGTCGAAGAACGCCGCCAGCGGTTCCCGCGCATGAAGGTCTACCACTATGCGCCCTATGAGAAAACTGCCCTGCGCAAGCTCTCGCAGGTGCATATTGCCGGTGAGGACGAAGTCGACCAGTGGCTGCGTGAGAACCTGCTTATCGATCTCTACGAGACCGTGCGTAACGCCCTGGTGGTTTCCACCCGCTCATACTCCATCAAGAAGCTTGAACCGTTGTACATGGGAGAGCACCTTCGCTCCGGGGATGTCACCGATGCCGGAGCATCGGTGGTCGCCTATGCCCAGTACATGCTGGCGCGGGATTCGAAGAACGACGGGGCCGCTGAAGCGATCCTCGAGTCGATTGCCGATTACAACGAGTACGACTGCCTTTCCACTTTGCGCTTGCGGGATTGGCTGCTTTCGCTCAGCGATGAGGCGCCTGGCACCCTGCCGGATATGCCTGAGCCAGGCCCGGCCGCAGACGAATACGAGCCCACCGCCGAAGAGCTTCGGCTGCAAAACTACCTTGCGCAGCTTCCCCACGCCCACGCGCTGAGCAACGATGACCGCGCGATCGCGATGGTCGCCGCTGCGACCGGTTACAACCGGCGTGAAAAGAAGCAGTTCTGGTGGGAACACTTCGACCGCTTGTCCGCGCCAATGGATGATTGGAGCGACGCCCGGGGAGTGTTCATTGTGGACACTGCGGAAGTACTCGAGGATTGGCATAAGGCCACCCCTCGGGCGCGCACCTCTACGCGCGTGACGAGATTGCAGGGAACCTTGGCGGAAGGATCCCTGCTCTCCCCCGGCTCATCAGTATTCGCCATGTTTGATGCTCCGTTGCCTGAAGGCATGGCCGTTGACGACTCCGTGCGCGGCGGCGCATTCAACGCCACCGTAGTCGAGCTCGGTCCGGGCTGGATTACCATTGCGGAGAAAACCAGCGGCAAGATCCCTGCCTACGGTGCCCATCCATGCGCATTGGCTCCGGATAAGCCGTTGGCGACGATGAGCATCGATGCAGCGCTCAAGGAGATCGCCCAGCGGGTGGGCTCCACCGTACCGGTGCTTCCGGAACGGCCGGGCATCGACATCCTGCGGCGGATTCCGCCACGCCTGAAAACCCTTGCGGCACCGGTGGATCCAGCCCTGGTTGATGGACAGGCGCAGATCTATCCTGCCGTGGTCGAGACGTTGAAGGATCTTGATAATTCCTATCTTGCGGTACAAGGCCCTCCGGGGACCGGCAAGACCTTCGTCGCTTCGCATGTGATCCGTGAACTCGTTGATTACGGATGGAAGATTGGCGTGGTTGCCCAGTCCCATGCAGTAGTTGAAAACGTCCTGCGGAAAGCGGTGCAGGCCGGGGTCGATCCCGAGGCAGTAGCCAAGGAAGTCAAGCACGATGATCCGGTCCCCTGGGCCGGCACGTCCAAGGATTCCTTGACTGAAGTTCTCCACGCATCGGGCGGCGGGCTCATTGGAGGTACTGCCTGGACGCTGACCGGTTCGAAAGTCCCCGCGGATAGCCTGGATTTGCTGGTGATCGATGAGGCCGGGCAGTTCTCACTGGCCAATACCTTGGCGGTTTCACGAGCAGCCCGCAATTTGCTGCTGCTCGGTGATCCCCAGCAGTTGCCCCAGGTCACCCAGGGCACTCATCCTCAGCCGGTGGACGAATCGGCGCTCGGCTGGCTTTCCGGCGGCGAACCAGTGCTGCCAGCCGAATTGGGGTACTTCCTGGCAGCTTCATGGCGAATGCATCCAGCGCTTTGCGCCAAGGTTTCGGCATTGAGCTATGACCACCAGCTGTTCTCGGCAGACGCCGCCGGGTTGCGGCAGCTCGAAGGCACACCGGCCGGGGTCGAGACGGTGTTCGTTGAACATCGAGGCAATACGGTCAGCAGCGCCGAAGAAGCCGGGGCCATTGTCCGATTGGTCCGCGAGCATCTGGGGATGATGTGGAGTCCGGGGGCAGGCCTGCCTGCCCGTCCATTGGGCGCCGCTGACATCCTGGTAGTTGCTGCCTACAATGCCCAGGTAAATCTGGTGCGCGATGTCCTCGAAGCTGAAGGCCTATCGGCGGTCAAGGCGGGAACGGTTGACAAGTTCCAGGGACAGGAAGCACCAGTTGTGCTGATGACCATGGCATGTTCCAGCGCCACCGATGCATCGCGTGGCATCGAATTCCTGCTTAACCGCAATCGCATCAACGTTGCGATTTCCCGCGGCCAATGGAAGGCCATCATCGTGCGCAGCGAAAGGCTCACCGATTATCTGCCTTCCAACCCATCGGCGCTCTCGCAGCTCGGTGCCTTCATGGCTTTGTAGCTTGATGTTGGATTGGCCCGGTCATTCGCGCGCCGGGTCAATCACATCCTCGACTTTGAAGAAACTTCCCAGGACTGGCCGGTCACCGCGCAGTTCCTTGGCGAACTGCAACCCATCCACATTGATGCGCATCTGCCGCTGGTACTCATCACCCTGCTGCATCCATGTGCGAGTCGTACCGTCAACGCCGTAGAAGTAATCGAACCCCTGGTCCTTGAAGAACTGGTACCGTTCCCCCGCGTAGCGCTGGATCCGGGCAATATCCGATCCAAAAGGATAGATGTAGTGCCCGGTTTTTCCCACGATCGGTTCCACTTCGGCTTTCCACAGTTTCGTGTCCCGCTTGAGCCGATCCATGCTGACCGTCCCGGTGGCAATGTGCCCCCATGAATGGGACGCGAAAACCCAACCGCTGTTCTTCATCGCTTCTGCGATCTCCGCCGCCTTCTTCTGGTCAGCTTCCAGAGTCTTGCTCTGGGGATACTGGCTGGCAGAGGTGCGGTAGCCGAATGCGCCGTTGTATCCGGTCATCGCGATAAGGCCGCGAGCGTCCCGATACGTGAAATCGGGATGTTCCGCTATGAAGTCATCGACCATCGTGGTCACGTCAAAAGCGCCAACCTGCGTTTTTCCCTCCGCATCGACGTATTCGTTGCGGACCTTGCCGTCCTTATCCAGCACCAGTTTGCTGGCGAAGCCATCACCTTCCATGTATTCGTAATAGCTCAGGTCATCGATGGACAGCACCACTGGCTTCTTGCCCTGGGGCAGCATGATATCCCGATACTCCATCTGCCCCTGTTCGTCGAGCGAGGCGAAATCTTCCGGGTTGACCAGGACATAATCACGCGCATACAGCTCGTCGAGGATGGCTGCAAATTCCTTCTGGGTCACCATGTAGTCGGCGTACCCCTGCGAACTGCTGCCTTCGTCAAAGGCCCTGCCGGGATCGACAATCAGCGAGTGGAAGAACAGGTGAGGTATGTTGTTCGGCTCTTCCCAAGCTGAAACCTGCCCTTTCTCTTCCTCTAGGCCGCTGGCCATCTGGTTCAGTTGTTCGGCGCTGTCTTTCTTGGCGAGTTTAATCGCCGCGTCATAGTCGTATCCGTCAGCTAGCCGGTTGATCTCGGCTCTCACGCCGTCCACTCGTGCTTCTTCCTGCTCAGCCTTTTCAACGGCAGCAGGATCCGGGGCCGGCGTTGGCGGCTCCTGTGAAGCACTGCACCCGGCAAGTCCCAGCGCCAACCCGAGGGAAATCACCAATCGTAGATTCTTCAATGGCTTCGACCTCCGTGACCTCCACCGTGCCCGCCAGGCCGGAAGAAAACGAGTTGTCATCTGGTTATTTCGACCCTACACAGGTAGCGCTGGAGGCAACACCCTTTCATGATGAATTACCGAACTTGAGCGATGTCTAACATTCAGCTTTTAGGGAGCTCACATTTTGGAAGGAGTCCAATGATTTAGAATTGATTGGTTAGGCGTCCCAAAGATCAAGGAAGTACATGCAGCCCTCGCACCGCGCGAATAGTTTGTGGCTTCAGTCCCAGCAGTTCAAAAGCTCGGCAGCGTATCGGCTTCTGACCGCCCAGCCGTGGGCTGTGGCCTTCATCCGCGCAGAGTTCACCGCAGACCGTTCACGGATCGCATTGGAACTTTTCCATGCCTCCTTGGATTCCTTCCTGAAGCAAGCGCGCAAAAGCGATGACCAGATTCCCGCCTCGTATTCGGCCCAGGATTTCGCCGAAGCATGGGTCAAACAGGGAATTCTGGCTCGTCCGCTGATTGATGGGCGCTTCGTGTATGAACCCAGTGCGCAGACCCTGCGCACCCTGCGCTACCTGGCGGATTTTTCCACCGACGATTCGCATTTGAACTCGTCTCGCCTGAACACGTTGCTTTCTTCCCTGGAATCGCTGGCCCACGAAACCGATCCGGATCCCGAAGCACGTATCCGTGCCCTCGAATCCCAGATCGCGCTGCGCCAAGCCCAAATCGACCAGCTGCGCAGCGGGGATGACCCGGCGGTGCTTTCTCGCACGACCGCCTTGTCGGCAACACGTTCCGTACTCGATCTGGCATCGAGTTTGCCAGCAGATTTCCGACGCATGCGCGACGGCGTCCAGGATATGCTCCATTCATTGCGTGAAGGCATTCTGGATGCCTCCACAGCCAAGGGCGTAGCTGTGGGCCAGGTTCTTGAAGCTGACCGTCAGTTGCGTTCCACTGCCGAAGGCGAAACCTTCAGCGGATTCACTGAATTCCTGAACTCCCCGGAAGCGCAGCAGCGTTTCCGCGCCGCATTGGCCGAAGTCCTGGACCGCGACTTCGTAGATGACCTGGAAACGCCCGAACGCCAGATCCTTACTAACCTGTTGCGTGAATTGCGCCGCCAGGCAGCTGAAGTCCATGCCTCCTATGGCAAGCTCTCTGAATCCCTGCACGCATTCGTGCAGTCCGAGGACTACAAGCAGGCCGAGCTATTGCGCCAAGCGGTCCGAGAAGCTGAACTGGCGATCAGCAAGTCCACGAGCCTCAAACCCCGCAGCGGCTTGGCCCCGATGGAGCTCTTCGCTCCGCAGTTCGTCACCCTTTCCGGTCTTGGAATCTACGACCCATCCGAGCATGTGGCTCCGCCTCCGCTGGCTCAAGCGCCAGAATTCAGCGAAGCCGACATTGTGCGTAATCCCTCGACGCCCCAGGCGGACATGCCACTGCTGCGTGCATCGATCACCCGGCATCTGGGCCAGTCCAGTTCCGGTTCGATCCGGTTGGATGAAGTCTTCGAATCCTTGGATGCCGGGCAGCGGCACTTGAACTCCATTCGTGCCCTCGTGGAAATCGGGCGCACCAATGGCGAATCGCTGAACGAGAGCGATCTGCTCAGCATCCATTTCCAGCAACTCGATGGTTCGATGCGAACCGCAATCCTGCCCGCGTTAAGCTTTACGAAGGAGCCGCTATGACCAAGAGCGATTCATACGCCGCACCGATCACCGAACCATTGTTCGAGGGCGATACCGGGAAGTTCCCGCTGCCGCTGCGCCAGCTGCTGGTCCGGTTGTTGCGCGGCCCGTACCTTGATGGGTCCATCGATGCCTCGGCTTGGCAACTGCTGCTGGACCAGCAGCAGAGCATCAGCGATTACTTCTCCGAGATCTTCTTGGCACTGCAGCTGGACATGGACCGCAAGATCGCCATGCTTGCCCCCGTCCAGATTGAACAGGTCCACACCTCCCCTATCGCTCCGCGCCGTCCGCTGAAGCGTGATGAAACCCTGCTCGCCCTGCGGCTGCGGCTGTTGCTCGAACAGCATTCGGGCAGCGGGAGCGATGCCGTGATTTCGCGTGCGGGCATGCACGAGATCCTGGCCGAGCACCGCCAGACCTCAGACCGCGATGACAAGCGCTTTGCCGAGTCCTGCGATGCTGCGGTAACCCGCCTGCAGGCTCTGCGCCTGCTGACCGGCACCGAGCTGGAGAACGAGTTCCGCATTTCCCCGGCCCTGGCGATGGCGCTGCCGATCACCAATATCCAGGACATACCACGCTACATCGCGGCAATCGACGCTAATGATCCAGCTTTCAGCCTGGGAGCCGAAGAAGCTGATGACCTCGCAGAGCAGACCCCCGAGTTGGTGCAGGAGTAACCGATGAGCATTGAAATGACTCTCCCGCTGGGCGGGGCACTCAACCCAGGCCAGCATCGGCTGAGCCGGGTACAAATAGTTAACTGGGGAACCTTCCACGGCTTGCATGATCTGGCCGTGGACCGCGCCGGCACCTTGGTCACCGGCCATCCGGGCGTGGGCAAATCCACCTTGTTCGATGCGATGGGCCACGTCTTCTTTGCAACGCCCCGCCTGAACGAATCGGCCAATGACGCGGCCACCCGCGAGGACCGCCGCACCACGTTCTCCTACATGCGCGGGCGCAAGTTCAAAACCAGCGCCGGCACTGTCTACCAGCGCCCCGGCGCGACGTGGAGCGCCATTGTGCTCAGCTACGACGATGGCATGGGCAACACCGTTACAGCCGGCGCGGTCTTCGATCTGCCCGATGCCGGTCTGGAAGGACAGGTCTCCAAGCACTATCTGTTGTGCGAGGGCAAGGTCAATATTGCGAAGCTGGAAAACCACGGCCCACGCCGCTTTACCGTGTCCTCGCTGTCCAAGGCCCTGGCACCGAGCGAGGCATTCGATACCCACAAGGCTTTCATTGAGCGATTGCGCCGCCGTTTAGGCGTCGAAAGCGACAAGGCCTTTGCCCTGTTGCGCACGTTGCAAAATGGCAAGGGCCTGGCCAAGGGCGTCAACCAGTTCTTCCGCCACGAAGTGCTGGAAGAACCAGCCACGTTGAAGGCCGCGTCCGCAGCAGTGGAAGACTTTGCCCATTTGCGTGGCATCTACCGCCAGCTGGATACCGCCCGCGCCCAGCGTGACGTGCTCGCGCAGGTGCCGGAGCAGGATCAGGCCTACCGTTCCTTGGCTGGACAGATCGCCACCGCCCGGCAATTGCTGGAAAGCGACGTGCACACCCTGGAAACCCAGGTCCGCCAGCTGGTGCTGCGCAATGACCTGAACTCCCACGAAACGGAGCTAGCCAAGCTCAAGGCCGAAGAGGCCGAGCTGCGTAAGCGCAAGGAAAAGCTCGATGACCAGCTCCAGTCGCTGGAGGCTGCCCACGACTCTGCGGGCTCTGCTTCCCTGATGCTGCTGGAGCGCGAGGCCGATGTGGCTCGCAAGGCATTGAGCGAGAAGGAGTACGTCATCCGGACCCTGCAGCAGCAGGCCTCGGATGCTGGCTTGGCCTTCGAATTCTCGGCCACCGGCCTGGATGAGCTGCGGGCCAACGCGGCACGTACCTTGCAGCAGCTCAGCTCGATTACGCATGATGCCCAGACCGTTGAGTACGAGGCCATGGCCACCTTGGTCAACCTGCGCAAGCGCGCAGAAACGTTGGCTGACCAGATCCGCTCCTACCAGCGCCGGGCCAGCAATATCGATGACCGTTCGATAGCCGCCCGCCGAGCCATCGCTTCGGCCTGCTCGCTCAAGGAAGAACAGCTTCCCTTCGCTGGCGAGCTCATGGATGTTTCGGCCGATGCCGGTACCTGGCGTTTGGCCGCTGAAAAGGCCTTGCACTCCTTGGCCCGCACGCTGCTGGTTCCCGGGGAGCTGCTCACCCAAGTCACCCACGCCATTGATCAACTCGACGGCTTGGGCCGCGTGCGGTGGAGCGACATTTCCCAGCCGCCGCGCACCGCTGAAGCCGGCCCGGCAGACCTGGTGGCCAAGCTGGACTTCGCGCCCGGCGAAGCCGGGGCCTGGCTGAAGGCGAAGATCACCGCCGACTACCCATTGGCCTGTGTTGAGAACGATGCAGCCATGCATGTGCACCCCAAGGCGATAACCCCGGCCGGCACCATCAAGTCAGGAACCGGAAGCTTCGAGCGCGATACCCGCACGTTGCCTGCTTCCGAGTACCTGCTGGGCTTCACCAACGAGTCGAAGATTGCCGAGTTGCAGTCCAAGGCGGCACGGTTGGATGAGAAAATCGTCCAGGCCCACCAGGCTGCCGATGAACGCAGTGCGGCGAAGAACAAGATCGTGGCCAAAACCCAGCTCTTGCAGGCCCTCATTGCCGATGAGCGGACTTTTGGCCAGTTCGACGCGTCCGAGGCACTGGAAGCGTTGCGCCGCAGCGAGCAGAAGCTCGGCGATGCCTTGGCATTGTCCGGGGATTCCTCCCGGGTTCGCCAGCAAATCGAAACGGCGAAGGCCGAGGCAGAAACCCTGGTCGGGGACCTCGCACTGGTTCGTTCACGCATTGCAGATCTTGGCTTGCAGGTGCAGCGTGCACAGCAGATCCTGTCCACCAGCGATGACTTGGGGACCGGATGGGAGCAGAGCATCCCGTCCGCGCTGCGCCAGCATCAGCTGCTTGGCCCGGTTCTCCAGCAAGTGGTTGCAGGAAACTGCCCTGCCAGTGAACAAATCAGCGAAGCCTTTGCCGAGGTCAAGCTCCAGCTGGGCAGCCAGGTCAACTCCTTGCAGTCGCAGCGACAGGAAATCGGTGGCGCGCTGAGCGAAACCTTCCGTCGTTTTGCCCGAGAATTCGGCACCTCGCACGCGCAAACCCATGGCACCACCGCTGAAGCAGCTGAGCACTACGCGCAGCTGCACGACCAGATCGTGGCCGATGGCCTGCCGCACCATGAGGCGCAGTTCCGCGAATACTTCGCGAACCGTTCCTATGAACGCTTCAGCGACCTCTTGCAGTTGCTGGATGAAGAGCGCCGGATGATCTCCGAACGCATCAAGCCGCTGAACCAGATTCTGGCAGAGGTGACTTTCGAGCATGGGTCGGTCCTTCGCTTGGAAGCAGTAAATGCGATTCCAGTTGAGGCCGGTACCTTCCGCAAGGACCTGAAGGACGCATTGCAGGAGGCTTACACCACCAAGGACGAATCCACCTTGGCCAGCTCCTACCAAGCGCTGGAGGCACTGGTTACCGCACTCAGCGACCCGGCGATGGCTTCATGGCGTTCGACCGTGCTCGATGTCCGCCAGCATGTGATGATCAGCTGCAATGAGCACAAGCCCAATGGCGAGATTGAGACCGGTTTGGAACCCGGGACGCTCTCCGGCGGCGAAGGCCAGCGCTTTACTTCCTTCATCATGGGTGCTGCCTTGGCCTACCAGCTGGGTTTCGCTTCTGCCGGGTTCACTTCCTACGGCACGGTGATGATTGACGAGGCCTTCATTCAAGCCAACTCCGAATATGCAGCGGCAGGCATACGCGCGTTGCAGGAGTTCGGTTTCCATCTGGTGCTCGCGGCCCCCGAGGACAAGATCGATTTGAGCCGCCATCTGGGATCCATCACGGATATCATCAAGCACCCTGGCTCCAATATCTCAGGCTTCGTGACCACCGGCCGTTCCCCGGCCATGGCCACGACGATTACCCTGCGCAGCTGAACATCCAGAACAAGGCACGAGGTCCAGAAGTCGCCATAGCGAGTTCTGGACCTCGTGCCTTGTTGCTTCGCCTCTAGACCATGCTGCGCTGCACGCGTTCAGGGATCATGACCACCCGCGGGGACAGCTCTTGGGGTGCGAAGCCGGGATCGATGCACTGCTTCCAATACCTGAGATGCACCTTGTCGATTTCATGTGCAGAGTCCTGCACCGCGGCACCGCCCTCGCCTTGGATGCTGTACCAGTAGAGGTAGTCGACACCATCCAGGGTTTCGCTGAAGATCGTCTCCACGTACATCTTTTCGTCTTCCAGGGTTTCAAGCACCGCGGGCATATTGCTGTTCAGGAATTCCAGCCATTCATTGGCTAGCGCTGATTTGCCTGGCAGAACTCGGAATCGAGTGAGTTCAATTTTCATGTCTACAGCCTATGGGCTTGAGCCGCACCTGCGGAAAAGACAGTGGTCCTGAAAGCCTTGGCTTTCAGGACCACTGTCTTTGGCTGGCTACCGGCTATTCGACGGCCAATCCTTCAACCGGCGACAACTTTGCGGCGCGGCGGCCCGGAGTCACCGATGCCAAGAGCGCTGCCACGATGCTGATCAGCAGGACCAGTGCGAGCTGCCACCATGGGATCTCGTAGGTCATCGTTCCCATGGACGCGAGTGCCGAGCGGGCTCCAAGCAGGCCGTAGGCCACACCCAGCACCAAGCCGAGCAGGGCTGCGACGCCGCCAATCAGTACCGCTTCGGTCGCCAGCATGCCGCGCAGCTGCTTCTTCTTCAGGCCCAGGGCACGAAGCAGGGAATTCTCCCGGGTGCGTTCCAGGATCGAGAGGCTGAGCGTGTTGGCTACGCCGATCAGGGCGATCAGCACCGCCACTGCCAGCAACGCAGAGACAATCATCAGCAGCACGTCAATGATCTGGGAGAACATCGACTTCATCACCACACCGCCATTGATCATTGATGATTCAACGCCGGTGATGGCAGAAACCTTGGTGACCAGTTCGTTGACGCCCGCTGCATTGACGTCGGAATCCACCTTGATCAGGATCCCCGAGTACTGATTGGCTTCATCGATTTCCAGCTTGCTGAAAGTCTGCTCGGTGACGATATTTCCTGAGAGCATGGCCTCGGAATTCTTCACTGCCAGCGTTTGCCCGCCAACTTCCACCGTCGGGTTTTCGGGACTACCCAGCACATAGACGATTTCGCCATCTGCCGGCACGATATTCGGATCCAGTGCAACGTCAGCGAAGCTCGTGGGATCAACGGACATGACCTCGGCGTTGAACATTTCATCGGTTCCCATGTCCACATCCGCATATCCGGAGGTGAAGCTGGAGCTGGCGGTAATCCCGTCCACGCCATTGATTTGCTCAAGCATGCTCTTGGTCTCGGCGCCTGAAACTTGGCGGTCATAGAAGGAGACCATCATGTCGACCGGGAATTCTGCGGCCACAGCGTTGTTCAAGCTGGCCTTGGCGGTCTGGCCGCCGACCATGATCATGGACACCAAGGTCACGCCGATCAGCAGTGCCGTTGCCGTCGCGGTGGTTCGGCCCGGGTTGCGCACGGCGTTCAGGGCCGCGAGCTTTCCCGCCGTCGATTTGCCAGCCACGGCCTTGCCGATCCCGGAAACGCTGCTCGGCACGAACAGCGAAGCCAGCATCAGGATCCCCGGGAAGGAAACCAGGCCGCCCAGGAAGGCGACTACCAGATCCCCCTGGATCGCGCCGTAGGCCAGCAAGCTGGCGCCGGCCACCACGAACAGCGATCCGAAGATGATCCGGGCTTTGCCGGCACGGTTCTTCACGCTGGCAGCGTCGAAGGGGCGCAAGGCCGCCAGCGGTGCGAGTTTCATCGCCCGTCGAGCCGGCAGGCTCGCTGCGACCACAGTCATCAGCACGCCGACGAGAATTGGGATGGCCAATCCCTGCGGGGTCAGGGCCAACGCCGCATAGGACATCTCCGGCACCATCACGTGCAGCAGCTGGATCAGGCCCGCCATCAGTGCGACGGCGAGCAAGACACCGAGAATCGAGGCAAGAATGCCAATGAGCAGTGCTTCGATGAGCACCGAGCTTCGAATCTGCTTGCGCTTGGCGCCCAGGATGCGCAGCAGTGCCAGTTCGCGGGTGCGCTGGGCAATGACTACGGCAAAGGTATTGACCACAACCAGACCGGTGACCACCAGTGCAATCAGTGCGAAGACCAGCAGGATCACGCTGAGCTGGTCGGTGCCTCCGGTGAACTGGGCGACTTCGTTCAAGACCTTCTCATCGGCGGTCACCACCGCCATGTCAGCCATCTTCTTGCCGGCAAACAGCTTCTCCAGCTCTGCCTTCAATGACTCGTCGGAGCCGTCGCCATTGACCACGATTTCGGTGATCAGGGCTTGGCCGCCGGAAAAGTGCTGCCACGCTTTCTCGCTCATGCCGGCCAAGGCGTAGGCCGAGGTCCGCGGGTTGGTGGTCGAGCGCTGGATGCCCACGATGTTGTAGTTCGCCGGCGAGATCGCGCCATTTTCCAGAGCCACGACGTCCCCGATGGACACGCCCATTTCCTTGGCGTGGGAAGCATCGATAATGATTTCGTTGGAACCTTGGGGCGCCCGGCCCTCAATCAATTCCATGCCACCCAGCCCCTGGTCGGGATCTACTGGCTGTGCGGACACGCCGTAGCTGTTGTCCGCCGTGCGCAGCAGGCCGTCGGCGTAGGCCAGGCCATAGGCGGTGGAAACTTCAGGCAGGTTCCGGACATCTGCGATGTCCTTGAGGCCCAGCTCGGTCAACTCCTCGGCGCCGGGAACCAGGTCCCAATCGGGGTAGGCCACCAGGTCGGCGTTCTTGTAGGCGTCTCCGAGCGAATTCTTCAGTGTCGCCTGGGTGGATGAGTTCACCGAAAGCGTTGCGGCAAGAAAGGCGGTGCCGATGGCCACAGCCAGGATGACGGCGATATATCGCCGTGCATAGGTCTTGATATTCGAAAGTGCTACGTGCAGCATTGCTTACTCCGCCAAGGAGGCCAGGGCCTCGGTTACGGTAGCCACGGTTGGCTCCTGGATGGATCCGACAATTGTGCCGTCCTTCATCAGCAAGACATTGTCTGCATAGGACGCGGCCACCGGGTCGTGGGTGACCATGATGATGGTCTGGCCCATTTCACGGGTGGACGTGCGCATCAAGGACAGCACTTCGGCGCCGGTACGCGAGTCGAGGTTGCCGGTCGGCTCGTCGCCGAAGACCACTTCCGGCCGGGTGAGCAGTGCTCGGGCTACCGCGACACGTTGCTGCTGGCCGCCGGAAAGTTCATGCGGTTTGTGGTTCAGGCGGTCGCCCAGGCCGAGCGCCTGGATGACGGTGTTGAACCAGTCGCGATCGTGCTTCTTGCCGGCCAGCGACAATGGCAGCAGGATGTTGTCCTTGGCGGTGATGGTTGGCACGAGGTTGAAAGACTGGAAGACAAAGCCGATCTGCTCGCGGCGCATCTCGGTCAGCTGGTCATCGCTCAGCTCCAGCAGGTTCTTGCCGCCGATGATGATTTCGCCGGAGTCGGCGGTATCAAGTCCTGCCAGGCAGTGCATCAGCGTGGATTTTCCGGAGCCCGATGGGCCCATGATGGCGGTGAAGCGGGATCGTTCGAAGGAAACGTTTACGTCGCGAAGGGCCTCAACCCGGGTGCTGTCATGCCCGTAGGTCTTGGTCAAGCCGCGGGCAGCGACCGCATTTTCGGTTTTTGGCAGAGTCTCAGAAGTCATATTAGAAATACTACAAAGCGCCTAGCCAAACCCGCATCCACCATCAGGACCTAGTTTCCCGGGGGTGCGTCATACCAAGGTATGAGCAAATTCGCGGACGCTCTGCCCCCGCAGGTTACCGATTAGCAGCCATGTTCGCGTTCGGTTTCCTGGTGCGATGCCGGCTCAATCTGGAAGGTCGAGTGCTCAACGCTCACGGTGAAATGATCTGCCACGCACTGCTGCAAATCCCGCAGCAGCCCACCGGCTACCCCAGCGGAGAACATCGAGTCCTCGACCACCACATGGGCGGTGAGCACCGGAAGGTTGGAGGCAATCTGGCTGGCGTGCAGATCGTGCACCGCGATCACCCCGGGCAATGCCTCCAAATGCGCTTTGACCCCGAGCAGGTCCAGGCCCCTAGGCGTGGATTCGAGCAGGATGTGGGTGGTTTCCCCCAGCAATTTCATGGCCCGGGGAACGATCAGGGCGCTGATCACCAGGGCTGCCACGGAGTCGGCGCGCATCCATCCGGTGTAGGTGATAACCAGCGCGGCGATGATAACGGCAACCGAGCCCAACGCGTCGTTGACTACTTCCAGGAAAGCCGCACGCATATTCAGGTTGCTATTGCGTCCCGCGGAAATGATCCACATGGAGATGACGTTGCCCAATAGGCCGATGATGCCGAAGGCCAGCAGTCCCTCCGGTTGGACCTCTGCAGGGGTGAAGAGCCGCCGCACGGCGTCGATGGCCGCATAGATGCCCACAGCCAGCAGCAATGCCGATTGGAAGGTGGCGGAGAGGACTTCTGCGCGGCGGAATCCCCAGGTGCGCTTGGTCGTTGGCTTGCGCATGATCAGGTTGGCAGCGGTCAGAGCCAGCAATAGCCCCAGGGTATCGGTCAGCATATGCGCTGCGTCGACCAGCAAGGCCAGCGAGTTGGTGACGATAGCGCCAACAACCTCGGCGACGAGGATTGTAGCGGTGATGGCGAAGGCCCAGGCCAGGCGGGTTCGGTTTGCTCCGGAATGATCATGGGAGTGCCCGTGAGAGTGATCGTGTCCCAAGTTCAGCCTTTCTTCGGATCCATGCTGTGCGCTTCTTCCCAATGGTGATGGGATGCCTCTTGCGGCAGAAGCGCCGAGGCGGCAGCGGTCAATGCGTCAAGTGCTTCACCCTGGCCCAGCGAGTAGATGCTGGCCCGGCCCTGGCTTCGGACGTGCACCAGGCCGGTGTCCTTCAGGCAGGACAGATGCGCGCTGACCGTGCTTTGGGCAAGCCCCAAATGCTCGGTCAGTTCCCTGACCTTATGCTCCCCGGTGCGCAGATGGTCCAGGATCAGCAGCCGTGCCGGGTCAGCGAGCGCGTGGAAGAGCGCAGCGAACTGGAGCTTGCCGCTGCGGATTTCCGATGCATCGATATCTGACTCTATTATCGCCATATAACGATGATAGGTGACTTTGCCGCGAAACGGAACGTTGCATGGCCAACTGCGCATCGCGATGGATGGCAAGATGAAAATATGACTGAAGATCTCATCGTTGGCGAAGACGGATTGGCGCGCCCTCGCTGGGCCGCCTCGAATGACATGCTCCGCACGTACTACGACGCCGAATGGGGCATGCCGATCACCTCCGAAGAGGGACTTTTCGAGCGGCTGAGCCTTGAGTGCTTCCAGTCAGGCCTGTCCTGGGCCATCATCCTTTCCAAGCGCGAGTCGTTCCGCCGCGCTTTCGAGCACTTCAATCCCGAGAAGGTCGCGTTGTTTACCGAGGACGATTTCAATCGCCTGATGGAAGACGCCGGGATCGTGCGCAATAGGCTCAAGATCCGCGCAACGATCGCCAACGCAGAAGCGACCCTGATGCTGCGCGAAGAGGGCGGCCTCTCGGATTTCGTGTGGTCCTTCAAGCCGGAACAGACCCCGGCTCCGCGTAATTTCACTGAAGTACCCACGCAAAGCCCCGAGTCCAAGGAACTGGCCAAGGCGCTGAAGAAGCGGGGTTTCAAGTTCGTGGGCCCGACCACCATGTACGCGTTGATGGAAGCCATCGGCATGGTCGATACCCATCTGGTCGGATCGCACCGCCGCGGCACTTCCGGCATTTGGGCCTGAGGTCATGGAACTGCGCCTACCGGCAACGGGAATTCTGGACGTCGGCCACGCACTGGCAGTCCTGGAATTGCATTCGCTGCCTGCCCAGGAGCGGCTGGATGCCGCTGCGGCCCAGCTGCACCGCGTCCTGCAGCTGGACGGGAACCTGGTTGAAGTTTCATTGAGCCTGGATCCTGCAGGCGTATCGCTCACCCACGACGCCCCGGCTGAATCCATTGCGCGCCTCACGGAGATCATCAACCATTGGCTTGGACTGCAGCAAGACACCACAGCTGCTTATGAAGCGCTCCAGGCCCTTCCTTGCTACCAGCCGCTCGCGATGGCTTACCCCTCCTTGCGGCTCATCAGCTACCCGGATATTTTCGAGGCCCTGGCCACCACGATCATTGGACAGCAGGTGTCCTTGGCGGCGGCACGGACCCTCGGCGGGCGCTACGTCGGCGCATTGGGCCAGCAGCATGGCTCGGGCCTTCGGGCTTTCCCCACAGCGGCCTCAACGGCCGCCTGCACGCCTGGGGAATTGCGTGCAATCATTCGCTGCCCGTTGCCGCGGGCAACGGCGCTGCACGCGGTAGCCGAATGGTTCGAGCACAGTGGAAAGTTCCTGCTCGGAGACGTGCCGGCATTCCTGGAGCAGCTCCAAGGGCTGCGCGGCGTGGGGCCATGGACGCGCAATTACCTTGCCCTGCGGGGTTTGCGGGATCCAGAGATCTTCCTGGAGTCGGATCTAGTAGTTCGCCGAGCCATGAGCAAGCTTCATGATCGCGGCGTCACTGTGGCGCCTCCACCGAAGGGTGCGGGCTACCTGGCCACGTTGCTGCTGTGGTCCTTCGACGCCGCCAAGCTGTAGCAACGAGAAAGGGAGCTTATCAAGGTGTGCAATCCTGATAAGCTCCCTTTTCGACGAATCGGCCGACTGAGCAAGTCAGCCGATTCTCCATTCCCCTTATTCAAGCCGGCTACGCCGCTCGCTGCTTCGAGGTGAGCAGCCCCGGCAAGCAGCGAACTAGCCGATAAATATCGGTCAAGCTTGACGCTTCTCCCGACCACACACGGGAGAAGCTCTGGAATAAGCATATCCTAAGAACCAGTAATAACGTCAAGCCCTGTTTGCGTAATTTTTCGATTTATTTCTTAGGTCGCTCTAACTTGCTCGATTTTGTCCGCGCCAAAAGACTAGTCGGCGAAGATCTTGCCAACTTCCGTACGCTTCTCGGCCTGGAATGCATCTTCTGCACGGCCAAAGGCCCAGTAGGCAGATAGCGACATGTCGCGGCGGTCCACGCCATGCTCGTCATAGAAGTATGCGCGCAGCTTCTTCATGACTTCGCGCTCACCGTGGGCAAAGACCTGCACCCGGCCCTCGGGCCATGGAATCCCCCGGACCACGGACTCCAGGATCGTGGTTTCAGGGGAGAATTCGACACCGCGGTGAATCCAGCGAATTTCCACGCCAGCCGGCGCCTGCAATTGCATTTCGTCAGCCTCGTCGGCAACTTCGATGACCACCAGGCCCCGCATCTGCGGGGCCATGGACTCCAAGGAGGCCGCAATGGCGGGAATGGCAGTTTCATCTCCGGCAAAGAAGTGGAAATCGAATTCATCCTTGGGGACAAACATTCCGCCCGGGCCCGAGAAGCAGATCGATGAGCCGATCTGCGCGTCACGCGCCCAAGGACCTGCTAGGCCCTCATCGCCATGGACCACGAAATCGACCTCGATGGTTCCCGCCTGCATATCGCTGCGGCGCACGGTATAGGTACGGCGAACCGGCAGATCCTCGGGAGCCAGCCACTCACGCAGCGCTTCCATGTCATAAGGCAATTCAAGGCCCAGTTCCGGCTTCGCGAACAGGAATTTCACGTAGCGGTCGGTCACCGGCTTGTCTGCGAAATCGCAGATGCCTGGACCGCCAAGGGTGAGCCGCACCAGATGAGGTGCGATATTCTCGCGCTTGAGGACCTGCAGGAGGACCTGGGGGCGCGCAGGTCGGCCTCCAGTTTGCGGGCGATCACCAGCCGGCTGGGACACAAAATCACTTCCTGTCTTAATAAGGGTAGATAGATCAATCCTAATTGACGGGAGCGCAAGTGGTTACTTCGGGAAGGTCGGAGGACCTTCATATGCACTGAGCGCCGCGCGTTCTCCGGGGCTCAAACGCTGCACCCGCGAGGACACCGGGTCGAAATAAGCCAACGTAGTGGAGGCCTTGACGCACAAATAGTCCTCCACCGGGTCACGGAACTCGTAGCAGATATCAAAGCTGGCAGGCTTGACATTGGCAACCCAGAGATCGACATTGACCGGCACGTTGCGGTATTCCAACGGGCGGGAATACCGCACCCGATGCTCGACAACGAGGATCTGGGTTCCGGCAGGCACTGCAGAGAAGATATCGGCCTGCGGCTGCGAGCCTGGCGCGCCGGTGCCACCGGGCACGCCAAAGCCGGCGATTCGCGCTTCTTCCATTAACCGGATCAGATTGACATTATTGACATGGCCGTAAGCATCCATGTCGCCCCAGCGCATAGGGACCTGCACCCGCAGAATGCTTTCTTCCATGGCTAATCTTCCTTCAGCAGGTTTGCGCCGTCATTGCCCACGATCCCCAACTTGGCCAGCTCCCGAAGGATCCGGGCTCCGTCCGGCTCGTAGACCCAACGCACCCCGGGGGTGGTTCGGCGCAGCTCATGCGAACGTCCGCCGGCTAGCACCGCTTCCGAAGGGGTCAGCTGGCGGATCACAATAGCCCTGACCAATTCGGGGTAGCGGCGCGCGAACTCCGCATAAATGGCCGGATCATGCTGGCCGTCATCGCCGATGAGCACCCATGAAATGTGCGGGAATTCTTCGGCCAGGCGGCGCAGCTGGTCAACCTTGTGCTGCATTCCGCTGCGGAACCAGGAACGGTCTGTTGGCCCCCAGTCGGTGAGCAGCAACGGCCCCTTCGGGTACAGGTTGCGCGAGATGAAGCGCTGCAGGGTCTGCGCGACATTCCATGCGCCGGTGGAAAGGTAGATGGTCGGAGCTCCTGGATGCTCGAGCAGCACCTTCTGGAGCATTACCGCCATCCCGGGGGTCGCCACGCGGGCATGCTCGGAGAGCACAAAGGAGTTCCACGCCGCCAGCATGGGGCGCGGCAGTGCGGTGACCACGACGGTGTCATCCACGTCGCTGATCACCCCGAACTTCTGCGCCTGGTCGATAACGAGAATCTTCGCCTGCGCGGCATCGCCGTTGTGGGCATGAAGCCGGATCTCATTCCAGCCCGCGGGCAGGTCGACTACCAGCTTCACATCAATCACGCCGCCACGGTCAGCCTGGACCTCGAAGCGCTGGTCGCCAACGTCAATGCTGACCTTGCCGCCGGGAAGGATCGGGGAAATGAAATTGCGGAAACCGCGAATGCCATCGGCAATGACCTGGGCTTGGTGCTGCCCGTCTTCAAAGGCGCCGGGCTTGGCCAGGACAACGCGGGCGAAGACGCGAATCCAGCCGCCGCTCGGTCCGGTAGAGCCATATCCCACATAGGGAAGGATTACCGCTTGGTGGCCGTTGGCCAGGGCGCGCCGTGCACGCCAACGATGCACTCCGTCTTCCATTCGCGAAGCTACATGCCGGGCATCGCCATCAGCCGAAATATGACTCATAGCCCCAGTCTTTCATGTCGACCGCCAAGCACGGGAAAACGACAACTTGTGTCTTGAGCCCTTGCCTTTTTCTACAAAGAGTAGAAAACTGGTGCTATGAAATTCGAACACGAGCTCAATAGTCCGGTCCTGGTATTGGATGAGGACCAATCGTGGCAGCTGCTCTCGCACAGCTCCCACGGACGCGTAGCAACTTCGGTTGCAGGGTTGATCGATATTGTTCCGGTGAACTACGCGGTGCACAACGGGAAGCTTTTCTTGCGCACCTCGCCCGGTAATAAGCTTGCGGCCATGGCGATCAATGAAAAGATCGCTTTCGAGGTCGACGGCATCCTTTCCGATGAAGCTTGGTCCGTTGTCGTGCACGGCAGCGCCGAAGTATTGGAGCATGAGGCCGATATCAAGGAGGCCCGCGAAAGCGGCGTCACTCCCTGGATCCCCACCCAGAAGGATTTCTGGATTCGGGTCAACATTGATTCGGTCTCCGGGCGCCACTTCGAGCTTGGCGAGCAACCAGAGGTCGCTGAATAGTTCTCTCCGATCTGCACGGCAAACGCCGCCTCCCGCCCAATGGCCATCGGGCTGGCAGCGGCGTTTCCAGCTTTAAGCCGATGCCTGGGAATAAGGGTAGAACCCTTCTCCGCTCTTGCGTCCGAGCTTGCCCGCAGCCACCTTTTCGGTGAACATCGGGTGCGGCTGGTCGGCCTCGTCACCGGTCTCGGCGTAGGTCGCCTGGGCGATGAAATCGATAACATCAAGGCCCACCATGTCCATCAGCTCGAACGGACCCATGGGGTGGCCCAAAGCGGTCTTCGCGGTGGTATCGATATCCTCGATGCTGGCGATTCCCTGGTGAGCCAGGTTCAGCGCCTCGGCGTTGATCGCACCCATCATGCGGTTGGCAATGAAACCCGGAATCTCCTTGTTCACCAGCACCGGGTTCTTCCCCAGCTGGTTGGCTACCTCGGTAACAGCCTGAATCGTGGCATCGCTGGTCTGCCCATGGCGGACTATTTCAACGCACTTCATGACCAATGCAGGGTTGAAGAAGTGCATATTGCACACCTGCGCTGGACGGCCGCTGGCCTGGGCCAGCTTCGAGGAGGGCAGCGTCGAGGAGTTCGTCGCCAGGATGGCGTGGGCCGGTGCATGCTCGCCCAGTTGGGCGAAGATCTGCTCCTTGATGTCCAGGCGCTCCACAGCAGCCTCGATCACCAAGTCGGCTGCGGAAGCAGCCTGGTTCAAGTCGGTGTTCTGGCTCAAGCGCCCCAGCGCCGCAGCTGCCGTGGGCTGGTCGAGTTTGCCTTTGGCCACGCGGCCGGCAGCCCAGGACTCCAGCTCGGTGCGTGCTGCGCCCAACGCGTCGGCAGAGATATCCTGCAGCACGGTGGCGTAGCCGCCCAGCGCGCAGCTCATCGCGATCTGCCGGCCCATGGTGCCGGCACCGATCACTAAAATACGTTCAATCCTCATTGACCATTCTTTCTTTGCAGTCCTGGCCTGCGCCTTTTAGCCGCGCAGGTAGGTCGTCGTGGTGTGCGTGTAGAACTCGCGAGCTGCTGCCCCCTGTTCCTTCGGTCCGTAGCCCGAAGCTTTCGCACCGCCAAAAGGCACGTGCGGGTCAGCTCCGGCTGACTCCGAATTTACATGCAGAATACCCACGTCGAGAGTTTGTTGCGCCTCCAGGGCCAGCGCAAGATTCGAAGTGAACAATGCCAGGCTCAAACCGTATTCCGAGTCTTCTGCAGCCTCGAAAGCTTCCTTCCACCCGTTGACTCGGCGGACGGACACGATGGGCGCGAAGAATTCTTCCTGCCAGGCGCAGTTGGCTCGCCCTGCTTCCCCCTCCGGAAGTTCCAGAATGGTTGGTGCCAGGAAGCTGCCGGTTCCCGGGGCCAGCCCGCGATAGCGCAGTGTTGCGCCCTGTGCCAGCGACCGGTCGATCCCCTGTGCCGCCGAGTTCGCCGCTTTGGCATCCACCAGCGGTCCCATATGCACTGACGGGTCCAGCGGGTCCCCGGTCACCCACTGCTCCAGCCTCTCGGTGAGCTTGGCCAAGAATGCGTCGGCGATGGACTCATCGAGGATCAGCCGGCTGGTGGCCGTGCACTTCTGGCCGGTGGAGCGGAAGGCGCCGAAAAGCACCTGCTCGCTGGCCAGGTCCAGGTCTGCGTCGGCCAGCACTACCGAAGCATTCTTGCCGCCCATTTCGGCCTGCACCGGAATCCCCCGGGCCGCACCTGCCGCGCAGAGTTTGCGCCCGACACCGGTGGAACCGGTGAAAGTCAGCCCGTCCAAATGCTCATTGGCGATGAAGGCATCACCCAGCGCGCCCGGGCCGATGACCAGGTTCAGTACACCAGCGGGCAGCCCTCCGTGCTCCAGGGCCTGCACAAAGCGCATGGCCAGCAACGGCACCAGGCTGGCCGGCTTGAACACCACGGTATTGCCGAAAACCAGCGCCGGGGCGATCTTCCAAGCCGGAATCCCGATCGGGAAGTTGAACGGGGTGATCACCCCGATCACCCCCAGCGGCTTGTGGGTAACCAGAATCTGTTCCCCGGCGCGCGGGGATTGGAAGACGGTGCCGGCAGCGCGCTCCGCTTCGCCGGAATAGTAGGCCAGGATCTGTGCGGCCCGCAGCACCTCGCCGATTCCCTCGGCTCTGGTCTTGCCCTCTTCGGCGGCCAGTTCCGCTCCGAAGTCCTCCGCATGCTCCTTCAGGTATCCGGCGGCCTTGGCCAGAATCGCCCCGCGGGCGGCCATCGGAGTGGACGCCCAGGATTTCTTGGCCCGGTGGGCGGCGCCGAAAGCGGCGTCCACCTGGTCCACGCTGGCCGCGGTGCCCTCCGCGAGCACGATGGAGTCGTCGGCGGCCGCCTTCGAATCGATGCGGCGGCCTTCGCCAGGCACCCATGCGCCATTGATGCAGTGCTCCAGGGTGGCAAGTGTTGTGGAAAGGTTCATTTGCTTGGTTCTCCCGTCTTCCTTGGCTTCGCGGCTTAGCGGAAGGCCGGCACGCCGGTGAGCTTGTTGCCCAGGATCAGCGTGTGCACCTCGTCGGTGCCCTCGTAGGTGCGCACCGATTCCAGGTTGTTGGCGTGGCGCAATGGCGAGTAATCCAGCGTGATGCCGTTGCCTCCCAGGATGGTGCGTGCTTCGCGGCAGATCGCGATGGCTTCACGGCAGTTGTTCAGCTTCCCTACCGAGATCATATGCAGGTCCAAATTCCCGGCATCCTTCAACCGGCCGATGTGCAGGGCCAGCAGGAAGCCCTTGTTGATTTCCAGGGCCATGTCCACCAGCTTCTGCTGGGTCATCTGGTATCCGGCCAGCGGCTTGTCGAACTGCAGGCGTTCCTGCGAGTAGGCCAATGCCACCTCGAATGAATCGCGGGCGGCCCCCATGGAACCCCACAAGATGCCGTAGCGGGCTTCGTTCAGGCAGGAGAACGGCCCCTTCAGGCCCTTGGCATTCGGCAATACCGCCGAACCAGGCAGGCGCACATCGACCAGATCGATTTCGCACTGGATGGAGGCGCGCATGGACAGCTTCTGCTCGATCGGGGTGGCGGTGAAGCCCGGGGTGCTGGTTGGCACGACGAAGCCGCGGATGCCCTCATCGGTCTGTGCCCAGATCACCGCCACTTGCGCCACATTGGCCAGCCCGATCCAGCGCTTGGAACCGTTGATCACCCAGTCATCGCCGTCGCGGCGGGCGAAGGTCTTCATGCTCGACGGGTCGGAACCTGCCGTTGGTTCGGTCAGGCCAAAGCAGCCAATGGCTTCGCCGGCGGCCATCTTGGGCAGCCATTGCTGCTTCTGCTCCTCGGAGCCGTGCTTGTAGATGGCGCTCATGGCCAACGATCCCTGGACCGAAACGAAGGTGCGCAGCCCCGAATCGCCGGCTTCCAGCTCGGCGCCGGCAATGCCGTATTCCACGGCCGAGCGGCCGGCGCAGCCGTAGCCTTCCAGGTGCATGCCCAGCAGGCCCAGCTTGGCCATCTCCGGAACGATCTCCAGCGGGAAGACTGCGTCGTTGTACCACTTGGCGATATTCGGCTTGATGTTCTCGTTGACGAAACCGCGCACGGTATCGCGCAGGGCCAGTTCCTCCGCCGAGAGCAGCGAATCGAAATTGATCAGGTCGGCCGGATCCAGAAGGCGTTCTGCGGTGCTCATATTAAGTCTCCTTGAAAGTTCTTGCGATTAGCTATTTGCCAGGGTGCCCAGAAGCGCTTGGTGCTCCCCGTGGGCCGGCGGGATGGTGCGGTATTGGGCGCCGGTGCGCGAGAGCCCGATGGGGCTGGCGATCTGCTCGGTCGCTTCCCCGGTGTCCGGATCGGTGATCAGCGCGACGGGATCCAGGCCAAGGTCCTTGGCGAAGTCGATGGCCTCGGCGATGGAGTTGACTTTTCCGGCGGGCACTCCCGCGGACATCAGCGCATTCGCCCAGTGCGCGGCAGTGGCTGAGGCGGTGGCCGCTTCGATGATTGCCTTGAGTTCTTCGCGGTGGGCCACCCGTGCGCTATTGCTGCTGAAGCGCGGATCCTGGGCTAGGTCCGGCTGGCCAAGATGCTTGGCCAAGGCAGCGAACTGGCGGTCATTGCCCACGGCGATGGCCACCACGCCGTCGTTGGCCGCGAAGGTTTCATAGGGGGCAATGCTCGGGTGCGCGTTGCCCATGCGTTCCGGGGATTTTCCGGTAGCCAGCGTGCTGCTGGACTGGTTGGTCAGTCCGGCCAGCAGCGAGCCGAGCAAGTTGACGGTCACCCGCTGGCCGATACCGCTGGCATCGCGTTCGCGCATGGCCAGCAGGATGCCGGCAACCGCATTCTGCGCCGCCAATACGTCCACCAGGGCAACGCCGGCCTTGCTCGGAGGCCCGTCTGGTTCTCCAGTGATGCTCATCAGTCCGCCCACTGCCTGCACCAGCAGGTCGAAGCCGGGCAAGGTTGCACCCTGCTTTTCGCCGAAGCCCGAGATGGAGCAATAGACCAGTGCCGGGTTCAGCTCGCGCAGGCTCTCGTAGTCCAGCCCGAATTTGGCCAGGACGCCGGGGCGGAAATTCTCCACCAGCACGTCAGCGTCGCGGATCAATCCGCGCAGGGCCTGCAACTGGGTCGCGTCCGCGAAGTCGGCGACTACTGCCTGCTTGTTGCGGTTCACCGACCAGTAGTAGGTGCTGATGCCTTGGGCATTGACCGGAGGCTTCCAGCTGCGGGTCTCATCGCCAGCAGCGTTCTCCACCTTGAGAACTTCGGCTCCGAAGTCGGCCAGGGTCATGGAGCACAGCGGCCCGGCCAAGATGCGCGAGAGGTCGATGACCTTGACCCCTTCAAGCGGTTGGCTCATTTGCTTCCACACCTTCAATCCGCACAGAATTGCTTAGTTACATGTTGCATGCAACTCTATGTTGTCCGGATCACCCTTGGCAAGGATTTTCAGGATGTTTCGCTTCTTGGGTCTGCAGGGGGCGCGGAATGCCCTAGGAAATCAAGGCGTCCAGCCGCTCCAGGAACGGTTCTGCGTCCAGTCCCGGGGTCCGCGAACACACCGAGCGGATCAGCATCTGCGCGGTGCGCATGACGTGGCCCCGAACGGCCAGCGCGGCGGCGTCGGGGTCCTTAGCCAGAATCGCCTCCATGATCTCCTCGCGGTCCCCGGCCAGGTCCTGGCTGGAGCGGGCGAAGGGCACGGTGGTCTGCCCGTGGGCCAGGACAAGGTTGCGCAGCTCCCCCACCACGCTGTCGAGTTTCGCATTTCCGGCCAGCCCCAGAAGGCACAGGTGGAATTCCTTGTCCGCTTCCAGCGTCGCCCGGCCATCACCGGTTTCGCCGATTGCGAGCATTCGCTGGTGCAACGACTTCAGCTGGTTGATATCAGCCTCGGTCGCGTTCCGCACGCCACGTGCGGCAGCTGGAGGCTCGATAGCCAAACGCAGCTGGAAGACTTCGACAATGTCCTCCAATGAAATCTGGTTGACGCGCACCCCGCGGTTTTTCGCCACGGTAACGATTCCCTCTTTTTCCAGCAGCTGCAAGGCCTCGCGCACCGGAGTTCGCGAGACGCCGAGCTTTTCCGAGATGCCAATGGCCGAGTAGTGCTCCCCCGGAGCCATCTCACCGGCAACGATGGCGGCACGGATCATCGTGGTCACCTGCTCGGTAAGAGATACCTTCGGCTTAATCGGTTGCATGCTACTCATGGTCTGAAGCTTATCCTGATTCGACCCGGCGGCAAGGCCAGGTACTAGATCGTCTTGCGCAATGGCACTTCCTTGATGAGCAATACGCAGAAGAAGGCAACCACGGCTACGGCCGCCGAGACGATGAAGACGATCCCTGTCGCCTCGCCATACGCCGATTCCACCACCTGCCGTAACGCATCTGGCATCCCGGAAAGATTCAAGGAATCCCCGGTGGCCGGGGCTGAGGACAGCTGCCCCTTGGCCGCTAATGATTCGGTAATAAGATCTGCCACATTGCGCGAAAGCAGCGCGCCGAGCACCGCCACACCTGCTGAGCCGCCTACAGAACGGAAAAACGCCACCGAAGAACTTGCCGCCCCGATATCGGTAACTTTCACCGTGTTCTGCACCGAGAGCACCAAGTTCTGCAGCATGAATCCCATGCCCACGCCGTTGAGGAACATGCCACAGGCCAAGAGCCAGTATTCGGTATCCTGGCGCATCAGCCCGAGCAGGCCGAGTCCGGCGATGTTCAGGACCGAACCGATGAGCAGATAGATCTTCCAACGGCCGAAGCGGGTAATCATCTGCCCGGAGAAGACGGACCCGAAGTAGTTGCCCGCGATCATTGGCAAGGTCATGAGGCCGGCCATGGTCGGTGTCGCTTCGCGGGCGATCTGGAAGTACTGGCCGATGAATGCGCCGGTGCCGAACATCCCCACGCCAATCGAGATCGAGGCGAGAATCGCCAGCGACGTTGTTCGGGTGCAAATGATCTTCAGCGGAATGATCGGTTCACGAACCCGTGATTCAACAAGCAGCAACGCGGCAACCAGCAATAGGAACATCGAGACCATCGTGTAGGTCTGCCACGAATTCCAGCCGAAATAGTCGGCTTTGCCTACATAGGAGACCCAGATCAGCAGGATCGAGACGGCGGTGGTCAACAGGACCGCGCCGACCCAATCGATATGCACCGGACGCTTGAGGTGCTTCAGGTGCAGGGTCCGGTGGATCAAGAGCATGGAGAGCAGGCTGATCGGGATGCCGAAGAAGAAGCACCAGCGCCAGCCCAGGGGCGAGTCCACGATGAATCCGCCGAGCAGCGGTCCTGCTGCGGTAGATACAGCCATGACGGCACCGAAATATCCCGAATAGCGTCCACGTTCCCGTGGCGGGATGACCGTGCCGATGACTGCCATGCCCATGGCGGTCAGCCCGCCCATGCCGATGCCCTGGATGACCCGGGCGAACAGCAGAACGGGTATGGACCACGCGAGTCCGGCCAGCAACGAGCCGAGCACGAACACCAGAATTCCGGCTTGCAGCAGCTTCTTCTTGTCGAAGAGATCCGCCATTTTCCCCCAGATGGGAGTGGTGGCGGCATTAGCCAGCAGCGTGGTGCTCAAAACCCAGTTGAAGTCGGTTTGCGAGCCGCCCAGGACATCCATGATGGTCGGCAGCGCAATAGACACAATGGTCGCCGCCAGCATGGCAGCGAAGAAGGATGCCAGGACGCCAGCGATGGATTTGAGCACCTCGCGTTGATTCATCTGCGGCTGGTCTGCCGCTGTCTCGGTGAGGTCAGTGGGACGTTCCTTTTCCGGCATGCTCTTATCCAAGGTCGGAATTCTCCGCATTGCCGAACTGCTCGGTCCGTTGGGATTGGATGCCGCGGATCATCGTCGCGTTCAATTCGCTCAGCGCGTGCGCGACGCTGGCCAAGCGCTCGGCATCCCAGTCCGGAAGGACATCCCGCATTCGCTCCAGGCGCAAGCGGTCGCGGAATTCAAGCCGCTCGCAACCCGCCTCGGTCACCCAGAGCACGTGGCGGCGGGCGTCGATCTTGCTGGGCTGCTTGGCTACCAGGCCCATTTGCTCCAGTTCCGCCAAATGCCGGCTCATCGCCGCGGTGCCGATCCCCAAGGACTGCGCAAGGTCGGCAGCATGCGTGGGTTCACGGGTTTTCAACGTCTTGAGCACGTGATGGGAGGCGTTTGATACCTCGGGGTCAGTCTGATCCATATGCGAAAACACGCGAAGGATCCTGGAACTGCGGGCCAACTCGTCGAGCAGGATTTTGAGTTCAGAATCCGAAGGGCTATCTGGAGACTTGTCCACGATCTATCGGCTGCCTATCTATTGTGTTTCCACCAATGTAAGTTCGAATCGTTGCTCCAGTCAACGTTTTTGCCTGTTGCCACGGCGGTAAGCTGGTGTTGTGAATGATCAGCGAGTCCAAGCCAGCACGCAATACGCCGAAGAATTACGTCTTTCCGCGCTGAAGGCAGCTCGCCAGTCCGCCGAGCTGCTGCGCGCTTCCTTCCGCGGCAACGTGGTAGCCGAGCATAAAACCAACACCCATGACCTGGTCACCGACATCGACCGGCAGAGCCAGCGGCTCATCACTGCCTCACTGCTATCGGCCCACCCGGATTCCTGGGTTCTCGGCGAAGAGCAGGTCTCTGGCGATCAAGGACGGCAGGCCGCCGGGAAGGTGCAGTGGATTGTCGATCCGATTGACGGCACCAGCAACTTCGTCCACGGCGTGGCATTCTTCTGCATCTCGATTGCCGCAGCCATCGATGGAGAACTGATGGCCGCCGCAATCCTCGATCCGGTTTCTGGTGATGAATTCAGCGCCAATTCGACTGCCGCGTTCCTCAACGGGCAGGTCCTTGAGCCCGGTTCCCGTCCCGAGCAGTCCCGCGCCAACCTGATGACGGATTACCCGGGAGCAGAATCCATGCTCAAGGACGGGGATCTGTCCTTGGAACTCTTTGGCCAGTGGATCCAGGACTTCGCCACGGTACGCCGCAAGGTCTGCGCGGCGCTGGCCTTAGCCCATGTTGCCGCAGGCTGGTGCGACGCCACCATCGGGTTCGATACCAAGGTGTGGGATGTGGCTGCCGGAGCGCATCTGGTGCGCATGGCCCAGGGCACGTTCCGCGGCTTGTCCTACGGACAGGCAGGACTCGCCGACCACTACTGCCCCGGTTTCATCGCGCAAGGGCCCGGCGCCGATTATCCTTCCTTGGCAACCGCAGCCGAGCGGATCCATCAGCTGCGCACGGGCCGCTGAGCCAACAAATCTGACAATATCGAAGTAGTTGGCCCTGCCCCTCGGCTTTGGCCGCTTTCGGACGTACCATGGCGGCATGGAACCACGATTTCAACGGACCGCGCACTCCGCCGCGCGGCACCATGGAGGCGGAGGTGTGATCCTGGGAGGAATCGGAGCAATTCTGCTTTTCGCTTCCTTCGCAGTGATGTTGGCAGCTCAATCCCTGGATTGGGAGCCACTGCTCATCGGCATTAGCTTGGGCATCTCGACAGTGCTTTTCGGTGTGGTGTTCCATTTCACCCACTGACCCGCACTTTTCCTCATCCACTAATCGCAACGGCCCCGGATCCATCGCTCGTGGGAGCAACAGGTCCGAGGCCGTGCGTGCGTTCGGGCGCTTTACAGGTGGGTAGGCGCAAACATCTTCAGCAGGGTCCGGACCACAATGACATTGGGGCCATCTGCTTCCAAGGCGTCGGCGAGCGCCGAACCGATGCCTTCGGGATCGACCGCTTGGGCGGGGATGCCAAAGGAATGCGCAAGGGCCACGAAGTCCGGCCGGGCCAGTTCGGTGGCGGTGGCTTTTCCGAAGGCTCCCTCCATGTATTCGCGCAGGATGCCATATCCCCCGTCGTCGACGATCAACCAGGTGACCGGCGCATGGTGCTGCTTGGCGGTGGCCAGTTCGGCAATGGAGTACATCGATGAACCGTCGCCGCTGACTGCCAGCACGCGCTGCTTGGAGCCGATGGCGCCACCGATCGCGGCGGGGAAGCCGAAGCCGAGGCCGCCTGCACCCTGCGCGGAATGGAATTCGCCCTCCTTGGCGTCCCAGCAGCTCCAGCCCCAGTAGGCAGCGATGGTCATATCCCAGAAGGTCTGCATGCTTGCCGGGACTGCGGCGCGTATATCCGCCATGAACTTCCGTTCCTTGCCAAGGTCCTGGGCATCCAGGCGCGCCTGCACCTTTGCCAGGGTCTGGGCCACCACCTGTTGCGGGGTGCTTCCGTGCCATGATGCCTGGGCCTTGAAGCCTGTCTCGCGCATTTCTTCGTCCAGGAATTTCAAGGCTTCACGAGCATCGGCGCGGATACCCAGGGCCGGGGTGTTGGACTCGAGCACGCGCGGCTCGGCATCAATCTGGATCATCTTGCCGCGGGGTTCGAGCGTGAAGTAGTTGCTGGTGACCTCGCCGAGGGCCGAACCGATCACCACCAGCACGTCGGCATCTTCCATGACGTCCGAGACATAGCGGTCTTCCGCCCACGACTGCAAGGACAGCTCATGGTTCCAGCCAAAGGCTCCGTTGCCGCCGGGGCTGCACAGCACGGGGGCCTGCAGTTTTTCGGCTACGGCCAGCAATTCAGCCTGCGCCCCCGCCCGGCGCACACCGCCGCCGGCGATGATGGCCGGGCGCTTGGCTTCGGCCAGCCAGCGCATGGCTTCGCGAATCAGCTCTTCGCGCGGGGGATGCTCGTAGGCTTCGGCCAGGGCATCCTGTACCGGTGGCACCATCACCGGGGCGAGCAGGACATCCTGCGGCACCTCAACCCACACCGGCCCCATCGGCACGGTAATGGCCCGGGCCCACGCGTCCTGGATCGCCGAGGGGATGCCCGATGCATGATGCACGGTCTGCTGGAACTTGGTGACGTTGGCGGCCGAGGCCTTCTGGTCATCGAGCTGATGCAGCATCCCCTTGCGGCGGGCTCCCAGGCCGTCCAGCGGAATCTGGCTGGCCACCACGACCATGGGCACGCCGGTGGCGTAGGCCTCCTGCAGACCCGCTAGCGAGGTCAGCGCGCCCGGGCCGGTGGAGAGGAACAGCACGCCCACTTCCCCGGTAGCGCGGGAGTAGCCATCGGCGGCGAAGGCGGAGTTGTTCTCCACTCGTGAGGAGATGAACTCCAAGCTTGAGCGCGAGAGGGCGTCGAAGAGTCCCAGGGCGTGCTGCCCGGGGATCCCGAATACGGTCTTGGCACCGAGCGCGGTGAGGGTCTCGATGACCAGATCGCCGCCGTTGCGTTGCGGTTGCTCGTTCATTAGCTATTCATCCCCTTGCTGGCGCGGAAGTCGCTGATCAGGCTGATCAAATCATAGGTGACATGCGAGGCGGCCACGCCGGTCAGCTCCGCATGGTCGTAGGCGGGGGCGACTTCGACAATATCCGCGCCGATGATGTTCAACCCGCGCAAACCGCGCAGGATTTCAAGCAGTTCACGGCTGGTGATGCCGCCGGCCTCCGGGGTTCCGGTACCCGGGGCGTGGGCTGGGTCCAGCACGTCGATGTCCACCGAGATGTACAGCGGGCGGTTGCCGATGCGGTCGCGCAGCTTGTGCACGATTTCGCGGACGCCCTGGTAGTAGACATCCGAGCTGGTGACGATGCCGAAGCCGAAGCGCTGGTCGTCTTCCAGGTCCTTCTTGCCATAGAGCGGACCGCGGGTGCCGACGTGGCAGATCGCCTCGGTATCCAGGATTCCCTCCTCGACCGCACGGCGGAACGGGGTGCCGTGGGTGTATTCGGCACCGAAGTAGGTGTCCCAGGTGTCCAGGTGCGCGTCGAAGTGCAGCATCGCTACCGGAGCACCGGCTCGTTGCGAGGCGGCACGCAGCAATGGCAGCGCGATGGTATGGTCTCCGCCCACGGTGACCAGGGTGGAGCCGTCACTGGTCAGCTCCAGTGCGTTGTGCTCGATGGTCTCAATAGCCTCGTTGATGTTGAACGGGTTGACCGCCATGTCCCCCGCGTCAGCCACCTGGCTCTGCGCAAACGGCGAGGTGTCGGTGGCTGGGTTGTAGGGGCGGATCAGGCGCGAGGATTCGCGCACGTGGTTGGCGCCAAAGCGGGCGCCGGGCCGGTAGGAGACACCGGTGTCGAAAGGCACGCCAACAATCTTGATGTCGGCCTTCTCCACCTGCTCCAGTCGCGGCAGCCGGGCGTAGGTGCCACCACCTGCATAGCGTGGAATCACCGCGGCATTAATGGGTCCCAGATGCCCGTTTTCCTCGATGCGGATTTCCTTCATCGCAACTTCCTCCCCAGACATCCAAGAACGAAAGTCCAAGTTGTCTAATATGAAACTTCAGTTTTCCATTATGCTATTTTGTCTGCTGGGTCACGTCAAGATTCACTTATCGCGCAGCCCGGGAATCCAGGCAGAAATAGCCCATGCCACAACCCGCGAACGGGCTGCGGCATGGGCCGAAACTGCAGCAGGGCGATCAGCTGGCGACGCTGCGAATCTGCTGGGCAAGCACCTCTAATCCATCGCGCAGCAGTGCTTCGCCGATCACCAGCGGCGGCAGCAGGCGCAGCACATTGCCGTGCGTACCGCAGGTCAGGGTCAGCACCCCGGCTCGATGGCAGGCCTTGGAAACCGCCGCGGCTGCATCGGCGCGCGGCGCCAAGCTGCCCCGGTCGGCGAACTCGATAGCCAGCATGGCTCCGCGGCCGCGGACGTCGGCAACCACCGGGCTCTGCTGCATCAGTGGTTCAAGAACCTCGCGGGACACCCGCTCGATGAGCTGGGCGTTATCCAGAAGCATCCCATCCTCGAACTGCTCGAATACAGCCAGCGCCGCTTCGCAAGCCAGCGGGTTGCCAGCATAGGTGCCGCCCAGGCCGCCAGCGTGCGGGGCATTCATCAGCTCGGCGCGCCCAGTCACCGCGGACAGCGGAACTCCGTTGGCCAGGGCCTTGGCCGTGAGGATCAGGTCACCTGCCACGCCTTCGTGCTCCGAAGCGAATAGCTTCCCGGTGCGCCCCATGCCGGCCTGGATCTCGTCGATGACCAGCACAATACCGTGCTTGTCGGCCAGCTTGCGCAGCCCCGGGATGAACCCGGCCATCGGGACAACGAAACCTCCTTCGCCCTGAATCGGCTCGATCACCATCGCGGCGAAAGTCTGGGGGCCGTAGTCCATCAAGGTCTGCTCGACGGACGCCAGGACCGCTTCGACGGTGGCCGCTCCCCCAGAGGGCCGCAACGGGTTGGCCGAGGCGGCGCGCACGATATGCTCGGGCATCGGGCCGAAATTCATCTTGTACGGATTGATCTTGGCAGTCATGCCCATGGTCAGCAGCGAACGGCCGTGGTAGGCCTCGTCGAAGACCAGCACGTTAGCGCGTCCGGTGGCAGCACGGGCGATCTTGACCGCGTTCTCCACGGCCTCGGCCCCGGTGGAGAACAGCGCTGTGCGCTTCTCGAACTCGCCGGGGGTGTGCTGGTTCAACCAGCTGCACACCTGGGTGAAGGATTCGTACTCGGTGACCATGAAGCAGGTATGGGTGAAGTCCGCCAGCTGCTTGGCCACGCGTTCGGCCACGCGGCGGTTCGCGGCACCCAGTGAAGTCACGGCAATCCCCGAGGCGAAGTCGATCAGGCGATTTCCGTCGACGTCTTCGATAATCCCGCCATCGGCGCGGCTGACGAAGACCGGCAAGGTGACGCCAAAACCGCTACTGACCTGTTGCACCCGCTGCTCATGGAGGGCCGCAGAGCGCGGGCCGGGGATGCTGGTGGCAAGGTGCCTGGTCTGGGACAAGGTTGGGGCGTCGGTGGAAGCAAGGGTTTCAGTCATGGCTCAAGCCTAGAAATCCCCGTGACACGCGTCATTGGTCATTGCATCCAAGTCCAGCATCTTTCTTGGATAATTTACCCAATGATTACGCTTTTGCAGCTGGGCGCGGAGTTGGGCACCGAGTTCTTCCCTGCCAGCACCGGAACCTTCCGTGCCCAGCCGGTCAGCGGGGTGCACGTCTCTGAGCTGGAAGATCCCACCACCTATCTGGATGGCGGCGAGCTGCTGCTGACCACCGGCATGCCATTCGCCGCGAGCGAGGAAGCTTCCCGCGCATACATGCGCCGGCTGCAGGACAAAAAGGTCTGCGCCCTGGGGCTGGGGCTGGGTCCATGGCTTCGCACGGTGCCCGAGCACGTCATCGCCGCCTGCGACGCTGCCGGCATAGAGCTGGGGATCGTCCCGGACCAGGTGCCCTTCCAGAACATTTCACGGGCATACTGGCGCCTGGCCTCACGTGATCAGGCTTCGAACCTGATGGGTTCTTTGGGCACGCAGACTGCCTTGGCGCGTGCCGCCGTACGCCCGGATGCCATCAATGCAGTCGTGCGGGGCTTGGCTGAGGCAGTGAACGGTTGGGCTGCCTATCTTTCCGTCGATTCCCGGCCGGCGGCCTGCTACCCGGCATCCGCCGAAGCGTTCCTGGGCGAACTCCGCCACGAGTCGATGCGCTTTCGGCGCAATGGCATGCCCTCGGCGTCCACCTTCGAGGTCCAGGGCCACGAAGTAGCGCTCTATCCCATCCTGTCCGGAACTACGATCCACGGATATCTCGGAGTTGCCGCCGGGCGCAGGCCGACCAAGGCCGACCGGCAGATCATCATGACGGCCTGCACGTTGCTCTCCTTGCGCGCCAGGCAACGGGAATTGGCTGCCAGCACGAATAACGCGCTCAGCTCGGCCACCGCAAAATTGTTGCTGCATGGCCAGCCCGAGGCGGCACGCCTGGTCGGGGAAGAAGCCGGATTGGGCAGAATACCTGTTCGTGTGCGAATCCTGCTGTGCCGGGCAGGTGCCGATACCGATGCAGCAACCGCACTTCATGCGCTGCCCTCGCTGGCGCGCCCCGCCGCCTTGCCCGATGTCGCCGCAGCGGTACGCGAGTGCCAGCTTCACTATGAGGACGGCGCCGAACATTATTTGATACTTCCCGAACCCGCAGACAGTTCCGGCAATGGCGAGGCAGTGGCACCGCAGGCTGCAACCGCAACGGGCCCGATGGCGTGCGGGCGATTTGATTCCCCCGCACCCGAAGTCCACGCCGTGCTTTCCCAACCATTGAACTTGGCCGAGATCCCTGCCAATTTGCCTGCCCTGCGCCAAGCGCTGGACGCTGTCCCGTTCGGGACCATGGCCTGCGGCGCCCCGGGCTTCGATGCCAGCGCAGAGACCTGGGTCAAGGCCCTCGCAGCGTACGCGCGCGCCGATCTGCTCTCCGCGGTCACCTCCTACCTGCGCCATCGCGGCCATTGGGAAGAAGCCTCCCGCGAATTGGGCATCCACCGAAATTCCTTGCGCCACCGCATCACCGTGGCCCAGGAATTGCTTGGCGCCAATCTCGATGATCCCGATGCCGCCGCCTCGCTCTGGCTGGCCCTTCGCCGGGCACAGAAATAGGCACGCCGCAGTCTCTGCAATAGCCAGATCCCGCGGCGTGCCCTAGGTACAGCCGTCAGCCCTTGAGCCGAGTCCGGCTATCGTGCGGCGCACTGGCGCGTCGCGTTGCTGCGGCGTCCGGGCCGGTGGCACCGAGCTTGGCTTGCTGGCGGATGCTCAGCTTCTGCAGCAATTCCTCTTCCGCGAATTCGCCCGGCGCAATCCCGCGTGGCACCCGCAGCAAGAAGGCCATGCCCAGGATCCACCAAGCGGCGAAGAGCAGCCACGGCTGCCACCCGATGGCCGCCGGCATTCCCGGAAGATACAGCGAAATCAGGCCGGCGCAGAAGACCACCGACAGTACGCCGATGACCTTGCCGCCGTTTCCCGCACCGCCCACGCGCAGCGGGCGTTGCATCTGCGGTTCGCGCTGGCGCAGAATCAAGAACGCCACGCCCACCAGCAGGTAGGCGATCACGATCGACGGCGAACCGGAATCCACCAACCATCCGAGCATGGCGGTGCCGAAGAATGGAGCCAGAACGGAGAGGCCGCCAATGAACAGCAGTGCATGGCTCGGTGTGCGGTGCTTCGGATGCAGGTAGGCAAACCAGCGCGGCAGCATCCCGGAACTGGCCATCGCGTACATCAGCCGCGAAGCACCCATCAGCAACGAATTCCACGAGGTGAGGATGCCGGCAATGCCGCCGGCGATCAGCACCTTTGACATGATTTCCGAATTGAACAGTGCCCCCATCGCATCGGCAGTGGCAAGTTCGGATCCGGCGAGCGCCGAAGCGCCCATTCCCGAGGAGGTGGCCAGGATGATCCCCACATACCAGGCGGTGGCGATCAGCACCGAAATCACCACGTACTTGCCAATTTTTCGCGGGGCGATGTCGCATTCCTCGGCGGACTGCGGGATCACGTCGAAGCCGACGAACATGAACGGCACCACGATCATCACGCCGAAGAAGCCGGCCACCCCGTTTTCGAAGAATGGTTCCATATTCCTGCTCTCGCCTCCGGTGAATGCGCCAGCAAGCAGCATTGCGCCGATGGCGAAGAGGAAGAGCACCACGAAGGTCTGCACTACGCCGGCGGTCTTGATGCCCCGGATGTTAATCCAGGTGATCGCTATCGCACCGGCGACACCGACCAGCGCCCAAGTCAGGTAGACCTCTGAGCCAGCGATCTCCCATAATCTGATCTGCGAAAGCTCCGGGAAGAGATAGAGCACGGATTTGGGCAGTGCCACTGCTTCAAAGGCCACGATCGTGATGTAGCCGCCGACGATGGCCCACGAACCGGCAAAAGACCAGCGGGCGCCCATGGCGCGCAGCAAGTAGTTGTGCTCACCGCCTGCTTTCGGCATGGCCGCAACGAGTTCGGCATAGGTCAGGCCGACTACTGCCATGATGCCACCGCCAACCAGCATGGCCAGCGTGGCTCCGAACGGGCCGGCGGTGGCGATCCAGTCGCCGGTGAGCACGACCCAGCCAAAGCCGATCATCGCGCCCACGCCTATGGCCAAGGCGTCCCAGCGGCCGAGGACCTTCTTGAGGCCTGGTTCTGCGGTGCGGTTCTTCGCGGTTTTTCCTGACATGGCAACCCCTTCTGGAAAGTTGGTCAGGATCACACTATGCAAAAACGCGCTTAAGGGTATTGGATGTTTTGACTACATTTCAGGCTATTTTGCCCAAATCAGGAGGCTAGGCCTCGCCGGAGCGCTTCTTGCTGGCTTTCACCAGCGCGCGGTCGACCTCGTGAATGCCCAGGCAGAAGCCTGCGGACATGACCAGCGATTTGATAGTCAGTTCGGAAAGGTCATCAGCTACGTACACCAGCTGGATCGGTCCGGCCAGGACCAGCAGGACACCTGTCCACAGCACATACGCCCACGAGGTGCGTGCCTGCGCCATCACCGGGAAGCGTGCCCGTCGGCGAATCGTCCGCACGCCAATGGTGACAATGACGACGGCCAGAATCGCGGCGCCAATGAAGAAGAAATTGCGTTGGGTGCGGATCCAGGTCAAGGTGGTGCCAATAAGAACGCCGAAAAGTATCGAAGCCCACCAGCTGATACTGCGCAGTTGATCTTGCGCAGCGGTTGGTTCGCCTGTCCTCACGCCTCTCCCATCACTGATTGTCCCGAGCGCCCGGAACAACGCATCGTTCCTAGAATACGCGGTTCATCTCCCCGCAGACGAACGCGCAGCCGCACTGCGCATGCCGTGCCATGGCAGCAAGCGCAAGGGATTGGCGTCATGAGAGGATCAGCGTCCAGGTAACCACGGCAACCTCATCAGAATCGTTTTCCCAGCTATGCGGTTCACGCCCGGGGAAGGTGATCGTATCGCCTGCTTCGAGTTCTACGCGCTGATCAGGCAATACCAGGATGAATTTTCCAGCGATCACGTGCAGCACTTCCAGCTCGCAATCCACCGAATACAGCTCCGCTTCACCGGTGCCCTTGGGCGCAATCTCGGCGCGAATCATCTGCACCCGCTTCTCGCTGCGCGGCGTGACCAGCTGCTCCGTGATGCCGTCACCGCCCAGGGAAACACGGGGTGCCTGCTCCAGTCGGACCAGTTTCGTTTCAGGAACCTCGAAGAGGGTACCGACCTCCATGCCCAGCACTTCGCACAACCGCAAAAGAGTGGAAACCGAAGGGCTGGTCAGGTCGCGCTCCACACGCGAGAGGAAACCCTTGGTCAGTCCGGATAGCTCGGCGACCTGGTCAATGGTCATACGCTGGGTCTGGCGCACCCCGCGCAGCCTCGCACCGATATTGATCGCAGCACCGGTTGGTTCAACTGGCAAGGTTTTCATCGTTTGGCTCCTCGACGTTTTCTGCAGCAACAACCGCAACCACTTTGGCTTCAAGGCCTGCGGGGCAAGTTTACCAATGGTAAACACACCGCGCCCTCTACCGCGAGACTGCAGCGCTCACTAGACTCTGCCCATGGACAGCACCAAGGACAAGCTCTGCGGGTACCTGAACGACGCGCGCGAGAATGCGATCTACAAGGCAGAAGGCCTCGCCGAACACCTGGCACGCACTCCGCTCACCCCTACAGGCACCCATATCCTGGGAGTACTGCACCATTTGGCGATCAATGAATACGAATATTTCGGCACCTGCCTCAAGCGCAGGGCCGATGACCGCTACGTTCGCGAATTCATTGCGCCGCATGATCCCGACGCGGATTTCCTCCCGCCAGCAGATATGGATGCGCAACAGCTGATCGGCCTGTATCGGAAAGCCATCGCCTTCGCCGATGAAGCCATCAGCGACCTGCCCCTGGACTGCCCCGTAGAGGTACCGTGGTGGGGGCCAGCTGGCAAAACCACCTTGGATCACCTGCTCATCCATGCGCTCGCCGAGACCTCCCGGCATGCAGGGCATCTGGATATTATTCGCGAGCAGCTCGATGGCCGTGCTGGCTGGACCGCGCAACTGGATCTGCTGCCCGGCTACACCGCGGGGCAATGGGCCGAACAACGCGAGAAGCTGCAGCAACTGGCCAATGCCTTTGCCCCGGGCAGCTGAGCCGCAGTCATATTACGCATTCGGACTTCACCGCGCCCTGCCGCCGGCGGTACCATCGGAAATGTTGCTTCACGAGACGCGGCGCCAAGCTCCGACTGGCCGCGCACCAACCCCAAGTTCATGGGTGGTTCGGATGAGGAAGCGGTCCGCGCATCAACAGGTGCACGGGCAAGAGCTCGCAAGAGAGTTGACCTCAATGGCATATCCGATTCTGCCCGTCATCGACCGCCAGACCGGCCAAGTGCAGTTCAAGGCCGAGGGGCGCTGGCGCACCCGCTACGTTGCAGATCCGCTCAGGCTTGAACGGCTCATTGCCCGTTGCGCCCGCAGGCCGACCTATGATCCGGCCACTTCTGAATTGCAGCTGGTGCTGCCGGTAGCCGGAAATCCCGCGGGCAAGAGAATTGCTTTTAGCCTTGCCAAATTCCCAAGTGCAGGAGCCCTGACTAAACTGGGTGGTTGATCCGATCCACGGGTTTCATTGGAAAATCCATGTTCCAGGAGAGTCATCGTCGCGATGCCACAGCACCCAGAAACCGAACCTACCAAAGCGCAGATCCAGCGATGGCGCAAGTATCTCGCAGATGAAGTCGCCGAAGGCTCCATCTACAGGGCCCTCGCGGAAAAGAAAACCGGTCAAGAACGGCAAATCCTGCTGGGCCTTGCAGAGGCGGAAGCCCGCCACGAATCCCACTGGCGCGTCCTGCTCGGCGAGCATTTCAAGGAAGTCCGCCCGTCGCTGCGACGCACCATGCTGCGTTTCCTGGCATTGCATTTCGGTTCGGTCTTCGTGCTGGCCATGGCCCAGCGCTCCGAAAGCAGTTCGCCCTACCGCGACGACAAGGACGCCACCGCGCAGATGGCGGCCGACGAACAGGTCCACGAAGAGGTCGTCCGGGCGCTGGCTACAGCAGGCCGTGCGCGCCTTTCGGGCAACTTCCGCGCTGCGGTCTTCGGCGCCAACGACGGGCTGGTTTCCAACCTGGCGTTGATCATGGGTATCGGTGCGACCGGTGTTTCAGCGACCTTCGTGCTGTTCTCCGGTGTTGCCGGTTTGCTGGCCGGCGCACTGTCCATGGCAGCTGGCGAATACGTCTCGGTGCGTTCCCAGCGCGAGCTGCTGACCGCCTCGCGACCAACCCAGGTCACGCTAACCGCCGCCCCGAACCTCGATCTGGACGCCAACGAGCTGGTGCTGATCTACAAGGCCCGCGGAATGAGCGATGAAGATGCAGCGCACCGGGCCGCAGAACGCATGGGCCTGTTCACCTGCGATTGCAACCCCGACTTCTCGTTGAACCCGGAAGGCCGCGGCGAAGAACTCGAGAAGGAGCACCAGGAACTGGGGTCGGCCACCGGCGCGGCGGCCACCTCGTTCATCCTTTTCGCTTCCGGCGCGGTCGTGCCGATCCTGCCTTATATCCTTGGGCTCTCCGGCATGACCGCGATCCTCGTCTCGGTAGTCCTGGTAGGCGTGGCCCTGATGATCACCGGAGGGATCGTGGGACTGCTTTCCGGTGCCTCCCCGCTCAAGCGCGGCCTGCGCCAGCTAGCCATCGGCTGGGGCGCAGCGGCCATCACCTACTGCTTGGGCCTGATCTTCGACGTCAGCATCGGATAGCAGCCTGCTGCGATTCGAATGCCGGTACAGCTTTGGCTGTACCGGCATTTTCCATGCCGTGCTCTAGCTGTTCTCCGGCCGCCGGGTACGCCGGCGCAGGGTTTGCATGCTCTGGATGAACTCCATCGCTTCTTCGGCGGTTTCCACCAGAGCAATCTTCTGTTCCATGACACGGTCCTTGGCCAGGGCCTGAAGCAGCGGCCAAGCAGGCAGATCCCTCGTCCAATAGTCCTTGCCGATCAGCACCATCGGCACCACGCGAGCACCGGTAGCGTAGTAGTTTTCGCAGGCATCCTGGAAGATTTCCTGCACCGTGCCGGCGGCCCCGGGCAGAACTACCAGCCCGCCGTTGGACTGCTCCAGCAAAATCGCTTCACGAATGGAATTGGTGAAGAACTTGGCAATCTGGGTGGCAAACAGATTCGGCGGCTCGTGGCCGTAGAACCAGGTTGGCACGCCCAGGGACTGCCGCTGGCTCGGGAAACGCTCCTTGACCATCAGCGCAGTTCTCGCCCAGCCGGTGCGCTGATGGATCGCATCTGGCGCTTCGGCCAGCATCTGCAATGCCGTAGCGACATCTTCTTGCCCGTAATCGGCCAGCCACGCACCGGCGTTGGCGGCTTCCATTGCGCCGGGGCCTCCACCGGTGGCGACCGCGTAGCCGGCCCGGGTAATCATGCGCCCAAGCTCCAAAGCTTGCGCATACTGCGCAGTGCCCCGGCTCATCGCATGCCCGCCCATCACCCCGATAATCGGGGTTTCCTTGAACGTGCCCTCGTACACCGCCGAGACCAGCGCCTGGCCAATGTGGTGATCATGCAGGGTTCTTGCCAGCGCATTGCTATCGCTATCGGAATTCACCGCTGCATGCTGCTGGGAGTACGCGTAGATCTTCGCATCAGGCACTTGCTCGTAGGTCTGCGTCCGGATCCCCGAGTACAACTCATGCGGCGAATACAAGCCGCGAGCCACCGTCTCGAAGGGAAGCTCGTCCCCCGAGCTCATGCACAGCCCGCCAGTGGCTTGCACGATCTGCGATCCTTGCGCGGAATACTGGCAATCGATGAATAGCGCTTCGGAAAGATCCAAGGATTCCAGCACGGTATCCCGTTCGCGCAGATCAACACGGTGCACTCGCCAGCCTTTTCCGCGTGCGCGGTGGGAAGCCAGCGCTTCGGCTGCGAGACGGTCGAATTCAACGAGCGTCGTTATGTTCACTGCGCGTGCTGGAAGGTAGGGCCACACTTGGGACATGCGTCAACGCTACGTCATAGATAGTGATTATTCACAGAAAGGCCCTTCAACTTTCGCGAAGGCCCGGAACGTGAAACGATGAGAGGATGATTGAATCTGTTCCACCAACCATTGATGCCCGCCACTTATTGGCTTTTCTGGGCAACGTTCCTTTCTTCTATGGAAAGAACCTGGCTGCAGAAGCAAATTCCGTGGTTGACGTGGAATTCGACGAAAGCACCCACCAGATCGAAGGCACCGTCACCGATTCTGGCGAAGAATATTCTCCGATGATCCAGGTCCTCATGGACGGTGGAGAGTGGAAGATCGAATCGTGCGAGTGCACCTGCGACGCACCGGGCATCTGCTCGCACATCGCGGCACTGGCTATTGTCTCCAACAAGATCGCTTCCCAGCCACGCCCCGTGCCTGCCCGGGAAGAGAAGCCGAACACAGTTTGGTCGCAGCAAATCGATTCATGGTTTGAAGAGTCCGAGCCGGGCCCGGCCGATGGCCTGCTTGGTTCGCAGCACGATCCGGTAGTGCCGATGGCGCTTCAGTTCCTGCTCTTCGATTCGAAGGACGCCACCCAGCAGCAACAATGGATGCCGACCGGAACCATCCCGCACCCGACCCGCAATAAGCGCTTCCGCTTGGGAGTGCGCCCAATGGTTCGCAACACCGAAGGCCGTTGGGTTCGTGGCCAGCTTCGCTGGACCACCCTGGGCTTCAAGACCTACGGCTGGAACCTGCTGCGGGCGCAGCACCACTGGTTTACCCGCTTTGCCTCCATGGCGCGCAGCGACAGCCAGCTGCAGTTCAAGGTGGATGAAGACTGGCTGTTCCTGGACGAGTACGCTTCCGAGCTGCTCTGGCCACTGCTTGACCAAGCTGATGAGCTGGGAATTCCGCTGATCACGACCCGATCCGAGCAGCGCGTGCGCATCGTTGCTCCAGCCAGCTTCAGCATGCAGGCCTCCCTGGATGAGCAACGGCTGCAATTGGACGGTGTCCTGCACATTGCAAACCAGGATCTCATTCTCGATCCGGAGGCACCAAGCGGTGTCATCGCCGAGCATGGTTTCTATGCCCAGTTGGCTCAGCCTGATGAGATTTGGCTCGCGCCAAGTGTTGAGCCGATTCCTGACGCGCACCGCCGCTGGTATGTTGACCGCCGTCCGGTCACCGTGCCTAGGCCGGAGATCAAGGATTTCTTTGAATCCTCCTACCCGCGTTTGGCCCGCCGTTTCGAGCTGCGTAGCGTTAGCGACGAGCTGGAATTGCCTGCTTTGAAACCGCCCTATGTGCAGGCGACCGTGGTCTACAAGCGCGAATTCAACGAGAATAACGAACCGAACGACACCGCCGCGCTGGACTTCCAGATCCTCTACCCGGGGATCCCTGGCGACCAGGAAGTGTATGACCTTGAGGCCGAGGAACTGCTTCAGGCCGCAGTGCATGAAGTTTTCCTGGTCCATGAAGAAAGCGGCAATCCCAACTTGTCGCCGAAGTTCTACGCCCGCGATGACACCATCGATTTCGTCACCGAGATCCTCCCCGCGCTGGAACGCATTCCTGAAGTCAAGCTGGTTGAGAAGGGTACCCGGCCGAAATTCCGTCAGCTGCGTGAACTTCCTCAGCTGAAGATCAATGCCGTGAATCATGAACGGACCGACTGGCTGGACCTTGGCTTGCTGATCACCGTGGGCAACCACGAGGTTCCTTTCTCGCAGATCGTCGAGGCCATGAGCAATGGCCAGATGAAGCTGCGCCTGCCGGATAACACTTGGTTCTCGTTGAACCACCCCATGTTCGCCAAGCTCAAAGCCCTCGTTGAAGAGGCCCAGGCAATGAATGACAAGCCGAAGGAGGGAGACCTGAAGCTTACGGTCTTCCAAATCTCATTGTTCGAAGAACTTGATGAGATGGCTGAAGGCATTGACGGCGCGGACTTGTTTATCGCACGCATGCGTTCACTGCTCAAGGTCGCTGAAGCCCACCACGCGCAGGTGCCGAACACGCTGAACGCCCAATTGCGCCCTTACCAGGTTGAAGGGTTCCACTGGCTCTCTCGCCTGTACGAAGGCGGATTCGGCGGAATCCTCGCCGATGACATGGGCTTGGGCAAGACCTTGCAAACGATTGCCCTGATTCTCCATGCCCACAAGCTCTGGGCCGATCCGCAGGCATGTGCTCAGCTGCCCGCAACCCAGCGCACCCGTCTGCCGTTCTTGGTTGTCGCCCCGAGCTCGGTGGTTTCCAACTGGGAAATGGAAATCAACAAGTTCGCCCCATCCTTGCGGGTAGTCAGCGTCGAGGGCACCTTGCCTTCGCCACGGCAGCTGAGGGAACTGGCCGAGAATTACGATGTCATTCTCACGACCTATACCCTGTTGCGTCTGAACGACGAGATTTACGAGGCGCAGCGCTTTGCCGGCTTGATCCTCGATGAGGCGCAGTTCGTGAAGAACAAATCCACCAAGGCCCACCGCACCGCGGTGAACCTGCAGACCAATTTCAAATTGGCCGTCACTGGCACCCCGATGGAAAACAACCTTTCCGAGCTCGGTGCTTTGCTGTCGCTGGTTGCTCCGGCATTGTTCCTGAACACAACACGCTTTAATCGCCAATTCGCCCGCCCTATCGAAGTGCTGGGCGACAAGGACACCCTTGCATTGCTGCAGCGTCGCATCAAGCCATTCATGCTGCGCCGCACCAAGGAATCCGTGGTGCTGGATCTTCCGGCCAAGCAGGAGCAACAGCTTCTGGTGCGCCTTTCCGAAGAGCACCAGCATGTCTACGACACCCATCTGAACCGCGAACGCCAGAAAATCTTGCACCTGGTTGAAGATCTGGATCGCAACCGCTTCACCATTTTCCAGTCGCTGACCCATCTGCGCATGCTGGCCCTGGAGCCTTCATTAGTGGATCCAGCGCTGTCGGACGTACCCGGTTCAAAGCTGGAAGCACTCTTCGACCAGCTCGATGATGTGGTGGGCGAAGGCCACCGTGCGCTGATCTTCAGCCAGTTCACCTCGTATTTGAAGGTGCTGGCCGACAAGCTGACCGAGCGTGGCGTGAAGTTCGTTTACCTGGACGGCAATACCCGCAACCGCGCCAAGGTCATCGAGCAGTTCAAGGAAGGCGAAGCGCCGCTGTTCTTGATCTCCTTGAAGGCCGGCGGATTCGGCTTGAACCTGACCGAAGCGGACTACTGCTTCTTGCTGGATCCATGGTGGAACCCAGCCGTGGAAGCCCAGGCTATCGACCGTACGCACCGCATCGGCCAGACGCGACAGGTGATGGTGTACCGAATGATTTCGCAGGGCACCATCGAAGAGAAGGTTGTGGCGCTGCAGGAAAGCAAACGCAAGCTGATCTCGACGGTGATGGATGAAGCCGATGGATTCTCCAAGGCCTTGACCGCCCAAGATATCCGAGGACTGCTTGAGTAACAGGTTGATTAAATCCGCCGTATTAGCAGGCGGCGCTCAGTAAAACCCTGTATATTCGAAGTGACCGATGATGTGCGCTACGCCACACATAGTGCGTTCATCGGACAAGCGCCCAGACGGATCCTCGTCCGGGCGATACGAACGACAAAGGCGGTAATAACCGTGTCCCTGATTAAATCGGAGACTCTCAGTACCCCCGATGATGACTGGATGAGTGCATCGGTGAGTATCAACAACGATCGTGTGGTGATTGAAACCGAACAGGAACGCCTGTCCCTGGAAAACGACCGGCTCCTGGAAAAGATTCGCAGAGTTCTGGCGTCTCCGCTCGAAGAGATTTTCTATAACCCGAAGCACCGAATGCTCCTGATTCCGGGCGCGTTCGCTGCCATCGGCTCTTCATTCCTGAGAGTTGATACTGAAGCTGCTGCCGGCCTCCGCGGCTAGCCTGCTTCGACTACATGCCCCAAGCTGCTCACCAGCAATCTTGGGGCATTTTTATGCCCTGTGGACTGAGCGCCAACCGCTGCTGAACAGCGTGCGTTTTTTACCGTCGGAAGCCCCCATTTGCCACCGGATTCAGGACCTTCAAGGGCACCGTTTTCGCGTTGTTTCGCTGTTTTCCAACCCCTGACGCTCCGAGTCCTTCGACACAATTTCGGCTTTTCGCGCACCTCGATCCACAACTTGGCCAATGGCTCGTTTGCCCCATGCTTCCGTGGGTATTCGGCGGTAGGTCCACGCAGGATTCGACTGCTCCCATGGGCACGCATACGCCCCTGGAGAGCCCCTCGATCAGGGAATTAATCCAATTTTTGGTAAACTTAATGATTGTCCGCTTAAGCGTTTCATCGCTCAATGCCGGTTTTTCGCCGGATTTTTGAGTAGAAATCTATCGATTTCGACGAGTCACACGGCGACCGCAACCAGCTCAAGGAGCAGCTATTTCGCTCCTCATTCTTGTGGATGAATATGGTCGCCGGCACCGGGACAAGATCAAGAAAGATATGAGGAGTGAAACTATGGAAGCAAAAAACACACGGAAGCAGCGATTCCTGAGGAAACGCCGCCTGAAGGTAGAAGACGTCAACGTCGTCGATAATTCGATGCTCAAGAAAGCCATCGGCGGTACCGTCGTTGGCAATTTGATGGAATGGTACGACGTAGGTGTCTACGGCTATCTTGCAGTAATTATCGGCAAGCTCTTCATGCCCGACACCGTCGAGCCTGCAATCCAAACCCTGTTCAGCCTAGGCGTATTCGCTGTCACCTTCGTCGCGCGCCCGCTTGGTGGCGTGATCTTGGGCCAGCTGGGTGACCGAGTAGGACGCCAGAAGATTCTGGTCTTCACCCTGCTCATGATGGCAGCGGCCACGTTTGGCATCGGAATCCTCCCGGATTACTCGGTATGGGGTGTAGCAGCACCAATTCTCCTGGTCGTGTTGAAGCTTGCCCAGGGCTTCTCCACTGGCGGCGAGTACGCCGGTGCTACTACGTTCATTACCGAATACGCCCCGGACAAGCGGCGTGGATTCTTCGCCTCGCTGCTGGATCTAGGTTCCTACATGGGCTTCGCTCTGGGTGCCGCCTTCGTCTCCATCCTCCAGCTGACCCTGAGCGACGACGTCATGGAAGGCTTCGCATGGCGCATTCCATTCCTGGTGGCCCTTCCACTGGGTGTTATCGCACTGTGGTTCCGCGCCAAGATCGAAGACACTCCAGCCTTCAAGGAAGCCCAGGAAGCCGCTAACCGCGCTAGCGAGGACGCACGGAGCGCTGCTGATGCCCCGAAGGGCGTCATCGACCTGGTGAAGACCTACTGGCGCGAATTGCTCACCGGCTTCGTACTGGTATCGGCGGCCAACACCGCCGGTTACGCACTGACCAGCTACATGCCTACCTACCTCACCGAGACGCTGGAATACGATCCGGTGCACGGCAATCTGCTGACCCTGCCGATCCTGGTGGGCATGTCCTTGTGCATCCCCTTGGCGGGCAAGCTTTCCGATAGCGTGGGCCGTCGCAAGGTCCTGTTCATTGGTTCGGTTTCGGCCATCGTCCTGGCTATCCCTGCCTTCCTGTTCATGATGCATGGCCAGATCTGGTCCACCCTGCTTGGCCTTGCGCTACTGGCAGTCCCGGTAGTCTTCTACGTTGCCAATCTGGCTTCGTCGTTGCCAGCGCTGTTCCCAACCGCCTCGCGTTACGGTGGCATGGGCATCTCGTACAACTTCGCCGTAGCCATCTTTGGTGGCTTCGCGCCGTTCATCATGCAGGCGTTGGTGACCCTGACCAAATCCTCCCTGGCTCCGGCTTTCTGGGTTATGGGCACCTCGGTCGCGGGTTTCATTGCGGTCTGCTACCTGCGCGAATCCGCTCGCAAGCCATTGCCCGGCTCGCTGCCTTCGGTCGCGTCGGAAGCGGAAGCCATTGAGCTAGTTGAAACCCAGGACGAGAACCCTGACCTCGATGTCGAAGCGCTCTTCGAGCAGGTTCCTGAATTGGAAATGAACTACCAGCAGGAGATTGCAGACGCCGAGGCGGAGCAGTCCGAGGCTAGATAGCCTCGCAATAGGGTTAAGCGATGGCGGAGCCGGTTCCAAGCGGAACCAGCCCCGCCATTGTTGTATCCGGCTCAACGGCTAGGAGGATTGGCAGTAGGATTCATAGGCTGCTTGCGCAGCCCATTGAGCCATCGCATCCAGCCTCAGCTTGCAGTCAAGGATTCCGAATTCGGAGTCGGACCAGGTATCGAAGACCAGCGTGTAGCGGCTCTGCTGCTCGTTGAGGCATTGAACGCTATATGTGTAGGTCACGGGACGCGCTGCCGAGTAGCCCAGAAGCCCCGCAGACTGGTCGGAGCTTCTGATCAACGATCCCAGCCCGTCACTGGCATCGTAGGGCTCTTCGGCGACAGTGGTTTCGGAGACGGCGCTGGCTGCCATGATCACTTCATTGACGTTGTCCCAGTTGGGACGAGGGCTGAAGCTGATAGTCGAGCCGACGGGTGCATCGATCAGAGTTTGGCGCATCTGCTGATCATGGAACCGGTCGACCCGGATCAGCTGCGGTGCACCACGCAACTGACCGCCACTGGCAATGTACGGTCGATCGCAGGAACTTGCCTTTTCGGGGCTCAAAGGCAACGGCCCCGCACTTTCGCCGGCCTCCGGGCTCGTGCATGATGCCAGGGATAAGCACGCTAGTGTTGCCCAGTAGCTTCTCCGCATCATCGGCAATCCTTTTTTAAGACCATGGAACCATATATTCTAATCAGCTTATGAGTGCATCAGCGATTTGACTAGAAGATTTCAATTAAATGCGAAACGGTCGCCGCTTCTCCTGAAGATTCAGGAGAAGCGGCGACCGTTCGTTTCCGGCGTATGCTCCAGGGCGTCAGCCCTGGTTCAGCGTCAGCTTAGAGAGCTGCGTAAACTTCGCGCAGCAGCACAGCAGTCTCCGAAGGAGTCTTGCCGACCTTGACGCCTGCAGCTTCCAGTGCTTCCTTCTTCGCCTGGGCGGTGCCAGCCGAACCGGAAACGATGGCGCCTGCGTGGCCCATGGTCTTGCCCTCAGGAGCGGTGAAGCCAGCCACGTAGCCAACAACTGGCTTGGTGACGTTGGCCTTGATGTAATCAGCAGCGCGCTCTTCAGCGTCGCCACCGATTTCACCGATCATGACGATGGCTTTGGTTTCTGGATCAGCTTCGAAAGCAGCCAGGGCATCGATGTGGGTGGTGCCGATGACTGGGTCGCCGCCGATGCCGATTGCGGTCGAGAAGCCCAAGTCGCGCAGTTCGTACATCATCTGGTAGGTCAGGGTACCTGACTTGGAAACCAAGCCGATTGGGCCCTTGCCGGTGATGTTATTCGGGGTGATGCCAACCAGTGCTTCACCTGGGGTGATGATGCCTGGGCAGTTAGGGCCGATGATGCGGGTGATCTGGTTGCCGTCGGCGTCAACCTTCGACTGTGCCAGAGCCCAGAACTCAGCGGAGTCCTGTACTGGAACACCTTCGGTGATGACTACAACGAGGCCAACTTCGGCCTCGATAGCCTCAACGACTGCGTCCTTGGTGAACTTAGGTGGGACGAAGACGATCGATACGTCTGCGCCGGTCTCGGCCTTGGCCTCAGCCACGGTGCCGAAAACCTTGATGTCCTTGTCACCGTGGGTCACGGTGGTGCCGGCCTTGCGGGCGTTAACGCCGCCAACAATGTTGGTGCCAGCCTTGAGCATCAGGGCGGTGTGCTTGGTGCCTTCGCCGCCGGTGATGCCCTGGACGATGACCTTGGAGTCCTTGTTCAGGTAAATGCTCATTGTTCGCTTATCCCTCTTACTTCGCTGCGTTGGCGAGCTCGGCAGCCTTGTCGGCGCCCTCATCCATGGTTGCTGCCAGGGTGACCAACGGGTGGTTGGCCTCGGCCAAGATGGCGCGACCCTCTTCAACGTTGTTGCCGTCCAGGCGGACAACCAGTGGCTTGTTCGCTGCATCACCCAGGGTGTTCAGCGCGCCAACGATGCCGTTTGCGACAGCGTCACATGCGGTGATGCCACCGAAGACGTTGACGAAGACCGACTTGACCTGTGGGTCATTCAGGATGACGTCAAGGCCGTTAGCCATGACCTCAGCCGATGCGCCACCGCCAATGTCAAGGAAGTTAGCAGGCTTGACCGAACCGTGGTTCTCGCCAGCGTAGGCAACAACGTCCAGGGTCGACATGACCAGGCCAGCACCGTTGCCGATGATGCCTACTTCGCCGTCCAGCTTGACGTAGTTCAGGCCAGCGGCCTTTGCCTTGGCTTCCAGCGGATCGGCTGCGCCCTTGTCCTCGAGCTCTTCGTGAGCCGGGTGGCGAACCTCAGATGCGTTGTCGTCCAGGGAAACCTTGCCATCCAGTGCAACGATGTCACCGGCACCGGTCTTCACCAGTGGGTTTACCTCTACTAGGGTGGCGTCTTCTTCCTTGAATACAACCCAGAGCTTCTGGATGGTGTCTGCAACCTTTGCGCGCAGCTCTTCAGGGAAGTTAGCTGCCTCAACGATTTCAGCGGCCTTCGCGGCATCAATGCCGACGATTGGGTCAACGGCAACCTTCGCCAGAGCATCCGGGCGCTCAACTGCGAGCACCTCGATCTCCATGCCACCTTCTACCGAGCACATGGCCAGGTAGTTGCGGTTTGCACGGTCCAGCAGTACGGAGAAGTAGAATTCCTCAGCAATGTCGGCGCCCTGAGCGATCATGACCTTGTTTACGGTGTGGCCCTTGATGTCCATACCGAGGATGTTGGAAGCGTGCTCGAAAGCTTCGTCGGCGGTCTTAGCGACCTTGACGCCGCCAGCCTTGCCACGGCCACCAACCTTGACCTGTGCCTTTACTACAACAACGCCGCCGATCTTCTCAGCTGCGGCTTTTGCTTCTTCCGGGGTGTAAGCGACGATACCGGCAAGCACGGGAACGCCGTGTGCCTCGAATAGATCGCGCGCCTGGTACTCATACAGGTCCACGGGTTTGTGTCCTTCGTTCGAAGTTCATGCTGACTCGCGGCACGGCCACAGACCGAAATCCATGCCATGCCAAAGAGAGCGCACCGCAACTACCGGGACGTCGTTAGGCGCCGTAGCCCGTGCGCACCTCTCAGACTATCCCGACTTTCGCAAACTTCCCACTTTTACAACACGTAGAGAAACTCGCGGGTCCTGCATCAAAGCAGCCGAATGTGACGCAGGAAACACGGAGGGCCCGTCGGCTAGTCCACGATTTCTAGCGGTGCATAGCGCAGCAATAGCCTCTTCTCGGAGTCCGGGAACTGCACCTTGGCCACCGTCTTGTCGCCTGCGCCTTCTAAAGCAATAACAGTGCCCAAGCCAAACGAGGAATGCTTAACATTCTGCCCGACTTCAGGGATGGTAATGTCCTTATTCTGCACAACTCGCGTCTTGGAAATAGGGGCGGCGTTGTGCCCTCGCACCGGTTGCGCCGATGCCGAACCTGCACCCCAGTGGCTGCCACGTTCATATCTGCTCGTGGCGAAATTCACCGCTGCGTTACCGAAACCGAAGCCCATTCCACCGCCAGAGCCCTCGCTCTTCCAGTCGATCAGCTCGCCCGGAACCTCTTCCAGGAACTGGCTCGCAGGGTTGTACTGGGCCTGCCCCCAGAGGCTGCGCTGTTCGGCACGGGTCAGGTACAGGCGTTCACGGGCACGGGTCAGTCCGACATAGGCCAGGCGGCGTTCCTCGGCCAGTTCCTTTTCGTCGGTCATGGAACGCTGGTGCGGGAATACACCGTGCTCCATGCCCGTCAGGAAGACCACCGGGAATTCCAAGCCCTTGGCAGTATGCAGGGTCATCAAGGTGACCACGCCTTCCTGCACGGCCATTGCTGCTCCCTCATCATCGCTGGGAGCCTCTGGAATCTGGTCGGCATCGGCTACGAGCGCCACGCGCTCCAGGAACCCTTCGAGACCGCCTTCCGGTTCTTCGTTCACGTAGTCCCGGACCACGGCGACCAATTCGGCGAGGTTCTCCACCCGCGACTCATCCTGCGGATCCGAGGAGAGCCGAAGGGTCTCCAGGTATCCGGTCTGCTCCAGCACTGCTTCAAGGGCCTCTGCCGGCCCTGAGCCTTCCGCCACGGTCTTCAAGTCATCCATCATGGAGACAAACGCAGCAGTCATCTTGATTCCGCGGGTTCCCAAGCCTGGTGCTTCATCCGAACGGCGCAATGCGTCCATGAAGGAAACGCGATCCCGTTCAGCCAACGCTGCCACGGCGCCTTCGGCACGGTCGCCGATGCCGCGCTTGGGCTCGTTGAGGATTCGGCGGACGTTGATGTCATCATCCGGGTTCACCAAGGCGCGCAGGTAGGCCAGTGCGTCCTTGATTTCCTTGCGGTCGTAGAACCTGGTGCCGCCGACTACGCGGTACTTCAGGTCCACGCGCATCAGCTGTTCTTCCAGTGCACGCGATTGGGCGTTAGTGCGGTAGAAGATCGCCACGTCGCCCGGGCGGACATCCTCGTCATCGTTCAAGCGAAGTATTTCTTCGGCAATCCAGCGTGCTTCGTCGGATTCTGACTCCCCAACATAACCGGTGATCTTCTCGCCGTCGCCGCTGGCAGTCCACAGCTTCTTGTCATTGCGGTCGGGGTTTCGCTTGATGACCTCGTTGGCCGCGGACAGAATCGTCTGGGTGGAACGATAGTTCTGTTCCAGCTTGATGGTTGCCGCGTTCGGATAGTCCTTTTCGAAGTCGACGATGTTGCGGATATCGGCACCGCGGAAAGCGTAAATCGACTGGTCGGAGTCGCCGACAACGGTCAGTTCGCCTGGGACGGTATCACCTTCGGCACCGGTGAGTTCACGCACCAGCGAGTACTGGGCGTGGTTAGTATCCTGGTATTCGTCAATAAGCACATGGCGGAACCGGCGGCGGTAGTTATCGGCCACTCGCGGGAACGCACGGAACATGTAGACGACCTGTCCAATCAGGTCGTCGAAGTCCATGGCGTTGGCAGCGCGCAGGCGGCGGGTGTAACCGCGGTAGACCTCGGAAACGGCTCGTGAGAACGGATCATTGGTATTGATCGTCGCCGCGTAGTCTTCATCATCTATCAGCTCATTTTTCAACGAGGAGATCTTGTGGGCAATTGCCTTGGGCGTGAAACGCTTCGGGTCGATCTCCAAAGATTTGGCGACTAAGGTGATCAGGCGCAAGGAATCCGTGGAGTCGTAGATTGAGAAGTTGGATTTCATTCCAATGGTGGCCGCCTCGCGACGCAAAATACGCACGCATGAGGAGTGGAAAGTAGAGATCCACATCTTCTTCGCTTGCTCGTCGCCAATAAGCTCAGCGGCTCGTTCGCGCATTTCGGCAGCGGCCTTGTTGGTGAAGGTGATCGCCAGGATTTCGTGCGGCCGAGCACGTCCGGTCGCCAGGAGGTAGGCAATGCGGTGCGTGAGCACACGGGTCTTTCCTGAACCAGCGCCGGCCACGATCAGCAACGGACCCCCAGCATAACGAACTGCTTCTTCCTGCTGCGGGTTCATGCCGACCAAAAGCTCCTCAGCAGTGGGCATGACCTGCTGTGCGGTATCCGGGGCGAAATCGTCAAAAAGGAAATCCATGATGTAGCCAGTCTACGTGGAGCGCCGGACACTTTCAGTGTGAGCGGGAAAGCCCACGCTATTGGCCGGGCATAATAGAAGATATGGCAAAGAAGGTCAGGAAAACCAAGGAATACCGCAAGCCCCAGCAGTTCGCCCAGGCGCCGAACGCGCCGCGCGGCATGAACATGGGGCCAGGCAAGGTGCAAAGCACCTCCCACGAGAACAGTTCGAACCCGATGCTGCTGATCTCGGTGGGCTTGATCATATGCGCTGCGCTATTCGCGTACTACCATCTGCTCACGATGGTGCAGATGCAGGACCTCAGCGATTCCCTGGCGATGCCCGATCAGCGTATTTTCGGCTACACCGTAAGCGACATAGAAGCATTGCGTGGCGCCATGGATGAAGATGCTGTTGGCCAGCTCAACTACTTGCACAAGACCGCTGGTTTCCTCTTCCCGATGTTTACTGCGGTCTTCTCCATGCTGTTGTTCATCCGCTGGATTCCTCACCGCCAGACGCGTTGGCTGGCTTGGGTTGCCCCGCTGGGCTTCGCGGCAATCGATATTTGGGAGAACTTCGCAATTGATGCCCTGTTCACTGGAGACCTCAGTGAAGGAGCTGTCGTTTTGGCATCGATCCTCACGACCATCCGCTGGGCACTGCTGATCATCACTGCGGGTCTTGTTGTGGGTCTTGGCGCTATCCGTGCCAATCGTGCGCTCAAGGCAAAGATGCTCGCAATTCGCGAGGGTACTGCCTAAGCCAGTGCGTGGGAATTACACCCGGGACATCCTAGTAAGATAGTGTTGTTGGTGTTTTCACGCCCATGCCCCTGTAGCTCAGTAGGATAGAGCGACCCTCTCCTAAAGGGTAGGCCGTCGGTTCGATTCCGGCCAGGGGCACAACTAGAGCCTTGTTTCCAGTCCTCGGACGGGAAACAAGGCTCTTGTCGTTACTACGGCGTTAAGCACTGCGGGTACGTTCCATCTGGAACGTACCCGCAGTGCTTAGCATGAGTCTCGATTAACGCAGCAGCAATGCGGTCGCCTTTGGCGACAGCGAAGCGTCCATGACCACGCAAGCGCCACCGATGGCGCCGACGTTGGAGCCGAGCTCGGAGGTGCGGGTTTCGATTTCATGCACTCCGCGCAGGGCGAAGCGGCGGCCAATGGCGTCGCGGACTTGATCGTCGACCAGTTCGGATACCTTTTCCCACTGTGGACCGCCGAAGACGACTTCGCGAACGTCCAGCGAGTTGGCAAGCTGGCCGGCAACTTCGCCAACCTTGATCATGGCTTCGGTGACCAGTTCCTTGGCGACCTTGTTTCCTTCGTGAGCCAGCTCGTAGAGGCGGTTCATTCCGGCAGCCCGCTGTTCCGGGCCAACGATTTCGTAGCTTGGCAGTTCCAGCCCGCGTTCCTTGGCCTGCGCGGCGATGAATTCGTAGGAGGTGCCGGAAGCGAGGCAATCCTCCGCACCGCATTGTTCGCAGGCCACAGATTTGTAACCGGTTGAGTAGTGGCCGATTTCGCCAGCGTTGTTGCTTGCACCGTGGTGGACATCGCCGTTGAATACAAGGCCAGCGCCGAAGCCGTGACCGCAGTAAATGAAGACGAAGTCGTTGTTCTTCTCTTCCTTGGACTGCCACAGTTCGCCAACTGCTGAAGCGATGGTGTCCTTTTCGATGATGACCTGCAGGCGCAAGAGCTTGCGCAGCGGGTTCACCAGTTCAACATCTGCCCAGCCATCGAGCAGTGGCGGGTTCAGCACCACTCCTTCTTCGACGTTTACTGGACCCGGAACAGCAATGCCGACACCGACGATGTGCTTCTTCGGCACGCGGATCTCGGCAATGAGTTCCTTAACGGTAGTTGCCATGAGCTGGACAGTTTCGGTAGCTACTTCGAGGTTGGGAACTTCGATGCGGCGTTCGCGCAGGACCTCGCCGCGCAGGTTCATTGCGACGAAGGTCAGCACGCTGGGGTCTAGGTGGATGCCAATGGAAACGAGACGGTTGCCTTCGAGCTCCAGAACGGTGCGAGGCTTGCCTGGTCCGGAGACGATCGTGCGGTCTTCTCGGACGATTCCGTCATCCAGCAAGCGGCGGACAACGTTGGAAATGGTCTGTGGCGACAGACCAGTCGAACCGGCCAGTTCAACGCGGCTAATTCCCTCTGGTGCCCGTCGAATTGACTCAAGAATTACGGCTTGGTTGAAGTTTCCCAAGCGTCCTAGATTTGTACCCCGTCGCATTTATTGCTCCATAGATCTGTAAAGTTGATGGATCGATCTTTCAATTCCAACGTTTTCGGTAGTCATCAATACTTCGGTTAGATACTGCGAGTAAAGTAACCATGGTGAACTAGAACTAAAACCGTTGGAGATCCAATTAAGCACGTTACCATCTCTAACTCCTGTAAACACGCGATATTGTGTTTTAGTGAAGAAAAATTTGACGATCTCAGCGGCGTGTTTAATCAACAACCAAGGAGAAATTCTCCTGGTTCGCAAGCGTGGAACGACGAAGTTCATGCAACCTGGCGGCAAACCCGAAGCCGGGGAAACAGCGTTACAAACTATCATTCGAGAAATTCGTGAAGAATTGGGCCTCAGCTTCACCGCTGACGAGCTGCAATACGACGGCGAATGGATCGGACCGGCTGCCAACGAGGCGGAGACGATGATCCGCGCCTCTTTATACAGCGCAGCCTTCGATGGCGAACTCGTCCCGTTAGCGGAATTGGAGGAGCTGCTGTGGATCGACCCGCAGGTGGCCCTGGAACGCGACGATCTAGCTCCGTTGCTTCGCGACCGCGTCCTGCCGCTAGCCATTGAACGCAGCAAGAAATAGGCGCCGCTGGGTTCCTCCCAGCAGCATCAGGCCAGCGGCTAGCTTGCGTGCAAGTATTCGTCCCATGCCGCATCAACGTGCTGCAGTCCCGAAACCAGATGGCCAGCAACGCGTGGACGATGAGGTGTAATACGCAGTTGCCAGCCCAGTTGCGAGAGCATCTTGTCCGCTTTGCGGCTATTGCATAGCAGGCAAGCGGCCACGAGGTTCTCCCAGGTGTTCTGGCCTCCCCTGCTGCGGGGAATCACGTGGTCAATCGTATTGGCAGCTTTGCCGCAATACGCGCAGGTAAAAGCGTCTCTACGCAGAACGCCCCTACGAGTGACATGTTGCATGTCCCTGTAGGGGCGTCGTACATAGCGTTTCAGAACGATGACAGTTGGCCGAGGTAGATCTCCATGAGAACTGCGGATGGGGGCGAGATCATCTTGGAGAACGATGCTCGCTTTTCGGTCATGACTAGCACTAGTGCTCGACGGAACGTCACAACTGCTAGTGGTTCGTATCCTGCGTTTAATACCAAAGTTCGCATTGCTCGTACTACCTTCATGAACCGATGGCCACCATCTGGCATTGATGGAGCTCGCGTTCTGCTCGGAGTGTCTCTAAGCGCTAGCCTATGCGATGCTTCGGATTATTGGTGGGTACCTAACCAAGAAATTGTCTTCTTTTCATCGTTCTGTTGCCCGGAGTTCAACTGGTTAAACGAACATAGGCCATCGGATGTCTTTCTCATCCGATGGCCTATGAAAAGCTTTGAAGCTTAGCCAGCTAGGGTGTAGTAGCCGTACAGCGGGTTGCGCGAAACCGAGTGGATCATGGTGTCCACGGTTGGGTTCTGCGCGCCGATCATCTGGCCGCCGCCCAGGTAGATGCCGACGTGGCCGCCACCGTTCTGGAATACCAAGTCGCCTGGCTTAGGGTTGCTGGTGCGGACGAACTGGCCGGATCCGAGGATGGCCGAGGTGCCTCGAGCAATGTTGATGCCGTGCTGCGCGTAGACGTACTTGACGAAGCCGGAGCAATCCCAGCCGCTTGGACCGTTGCCACCCCATACGTATGGAACGCCCACGTACTTGGCAGCGGTGCCTGCGATGCCGGAAAGGTTGGAGGTCTGAACAGGAGTTTCAGCCTTTGGCTGAGCCTTCTGCTGCGGAGCCGATTCCTGTCCACCCGAACGGCTCTGACGAGTCATCGGGGCCATCGAATCAGAGTTACCCGAGTTGCTGCTGCGGGTAGTTGGGGTGATGTCATTCGAAACTGCAATGACAACAGGCTCTGGCTTCTCTTCAGCGGTGAAGCTGGCGCGCTCGATTGCGACATCAGCCTTCTTGTCAGCAGCTACCTTTACTGCCTTGACTGCAACACGCTCTGGATTGATGGTGTCAACAGGCGATGCAGAAACGTCACGTGGTGCAGTTGCCTGGCCAGGCACGCCCAGAGTGACGATCAAGCCGGATGCTGCAGCTACAACGGCGGCCTGGCGGCCTACCGAGCCAGCGTTGGATGCTACGGCCTGCGAAATCGCCTGTAGCGAGTTGGTGCGTGGAACGTCGGCGCGGCGACGTCCGCGTGCATGACTCTTGGTCAAAATATTGCCTCTCCTTGATACCTACGAGGTAAGCTGTCGGGTTCGAAGTGGAGTTACCTCGGTGGATTCGAAGTTGCCTTCTCTATCCACTTCACCCCTAGGGTTGTTAGCCAAAACTAACGACCCGATATTGGTTCCCCCGCCACTGCCGTACGAGTTGTGTATAACTACTCATTGCGTGTTGGCAGTGCTCGGTTCTCACGCAATGATGCCCAGGGATCCCCATGGCACGCATACAAGACTATAGGAAGTTTTTTGAAATGTCACGTTTTGATCACGGAATGGTGACGAACGTCGTTATAACCAACCTGCTGGGTCTTTGAACTGACCGTCAACGATCACTTCGAAGTGCACGTGAGGACCGGTTGAGTTGCCAGTGCTGCCGGCCAACGCAACAACGTCACCGCGCTTAACTTTCTGGCCAACCTTCACAACCAGCTGGCTGTTGTGGCTGTAACCGGTCTCCAGGCCGTTGCCGTGGTCAAGGGTGATGCGGTTACCGGAGTGCCCAGCCCAACCCGAGACAGTCACAACACCGTCAGCTGCCGCGTAGACCTTGGTACCGCTTGGCACACCGTAGTCGGTGCCGCTGTGGATCATGAAACCTGGACCGGTTGGATTCTTGCGGTGCCCGAACGTGGAGGTGATGCGCTTCGTGGTGACCGGTGCGCCGAGCAATCCCGAGGTGTCCTTGATGGCCGTGACGCTACCGCCCGAAGCGGTCATGATCTCGGCGAACTTCTCTTCCTTGGCAACTTCGGTGTTCAGCTCGGAGGTCAAAGCTGCACGTTCCACGGACAGTTCCGCATTGCCGGTTGGTGCAGTTACATCTACAACTGCGGAAGTGGCGGTGCGCTGAGCTGCGACCTCAACGGCCTTGTTCTCCTCCGCGCTGCCGGAGAGCTGTGGAGTTACGGCGGCAAGCGCCAAACCCGAAACGGCGGCTACGGCTGCCACCTTGTGGGCGAATCCACGGTGGGTGGGTTTCTGAACCTTGGACTTGAGGCTCGAAATGAACTCGACATTGCCTGCTGCTTCGATCGGGGCAGGCTTGCTGGCAGGGGCTTGAACAGCTCCTGGCAATGCAACGACGTTGCTCGCGGTATCCTTGCCGGCCAGCAGGGTCTGGTTAGGAGCAACACCGTAGCGCTGCATGGAGTCGAATCGTCGACCAACGAAATCTTCATGTACCGGCTTGACCGGTGCAATCATCGGGACGGTGGCAGCAGCACGTGCTGCTCGGCGCCCGCCGTTACGCTCAGCAGTCGAAGCGGTGACTTCTGCAATCACATCTACTTCGACGCCGGCAGCGCGGCGACGTCCCGCAGTCTTGGTTTCTACCAAAACATTCCTCTCACTGTTGCGCCTACGAAGTTAGCTGTCGGGTTCGGCTATTGAGAATCAGCCGGCCTGCTTGTCGCAGAACTTCACCCCAAGGCGTTTGCACGCCGGAAAGTGGGTCCCCCGTTATTGCCCTCAAGATTTGGTGACCGTTTCTGGCGCAGGGCAACACTAGGCGGTCGCACCAAAAATGGATAGAGCTAACTAGATCGCTAGCTCCAAGACTTAACGCTACCTGTCAACGCCGAAAGTTACAATTTCGTTATCTTTTCTGAGACTTTACAAATACGTGTGCGCTGACCTCGACCGGCAGCTCCAGGGCGCCTTCGATGCCGTCCACGCGCACTACAACGTAGTCGTCGGCGCGCTCCAAGGTGACAATCGCACCTGGGCGGATTCCACCTTCGTTCAGTTGTCCGAGCAGGATTGGGTCCGTTTGGATCGGTTCAGCCAGGCGCTCAATTGCCACCGGGCCGATGTTTCCGGACAGCAGGGCATCATCCAAGTTCTCTACTTCATGTGAGATTTCGCCCACATTGGGGCCACCGAGGACTTCCAGGCCCGGAATTGGGTTGCCGTAGGGCGACACTGTTGGCTTGCCCAGAAGATCAAAGAGCCGACGCTCGACGCGTTCGCTCATCACGTGTTCCCAGCGGCACGCTTCATCGTGCACGTACTCCCAGTCCAACCCGATGATGTCCGACAACAGGCGCTCCGCCAAGCGGTGCTTGCGCATCACGCCCGTAGCCAGCTCGTGACCTTTTTCGGTCAAAGCAAGGTGGCGATCGGTCGATACGATAACCAGGCCGTCTCGTTCCATGCGAGCAACCGTCTGCGACACGGTTGGGCCCGAGTGGCCAAGACGCTCTGCAATTCGGGCGCGCAATGCCACGATTTCCTCTTCTTGAAGCTCAAGAATGGTACGCAGATACATCTCAGTTGTATCGATAAGATCAGACACGGCAGTCGCTCCTGGAAGTCACAACAATTAAGTTCGCTCGAAATTTACGTGGCGTCGATATCCCACTCTACTTGGTCGGAGCTGCAGAAAGCCCTGTAACCCGCCAAGCCCTCGGCGTAACCGACCGACGCGCTTTTCTCACGACACCCCGCTATTTGCGAAGATATCTATTGAAACGCCAAGGCTATCTGTCAATATTCCAAACCATGGGTAATGGTGGCCGTTATGGCACTTCAATCTATCGCTACAAGAGGAGCGCGATGAGCACGGATATCAACATTCCAGAAAACCTTCTGCCCGCCGATGGTCGATTCGGTGCAGGACCTTCCAAGGTTCGCGCAGAACAGATCCAGGCCATCGTCGATGCCGGCGCCGAACTGCTGGGCACCTCCCACCGCCAGGCTCCGGTCAAGAACCTCGTAGCTTCGGTTCAGGACGGCCTGAAGGAAATGTTCAGCGCGCCAGAGGGCTACGAAGTTCTTCTCGGCGTGGGTGGATCCACCGCATTCTGGGATGCCGCTGCATTCAGCCTGGTCCGTTCCAAGGCGCAGCACCTGTCCTTCGGCGAATTCGGCTCGAAGTTCGCCAAAGCCACCGACAAGGCTCCATTCCTGGAACCTTCCTCCATCATTGTCGGCGAGCCGGGCACCGTACCTGAACCCGTAGCCGAAGCCGACGTAGACCTCTACGCGTGGCCGCACAATGAGACCTCAACCGGTGCAGCGGCGCCGATCAAGCGCGTTGCTGGCGCCAACGACGATGCACTGGTAGTCATTGACGCCACCAGCGCCGCTGGCGGCCTGGACGTTGATCTGTCCGAGACCGACGTGTACTACTTCGCTCCGCAGAAGAACTTCGCTTCCGACGGCGGCCTGTGGCTGGCCTTCGTTTCTCCCGCCGCGATTGCCCGCATCGAGGAAATTGCAGCAACCGACCGCTGGATCCCCGACTTCTTGAACCTGGCGACCGCGCTGGATAACTCCTTGAAGAACCAGACCTACAACACGCCATCGCTGACCACTCTTGTGGGCCTGGATGCGCAGATCAAGTGGATCAATGCCAACGGCGGCCTGAAGTGGGCGGCAGCGCGCACGGCACAGTCCGCAGGGATGATCCGGGCTTGGGCCGAGGCTTCCGAAATCGCTTCCCCTTATGTGGCCGACCCAGCGCACCGCTCGAACGTCATCTCCACCATTGACTTCGATGACTCGGTCGATGCCTCGGCAATTGCCAAGGCACTGCGCGCTAACGGCGTTGTCGACGTGGAACCATACCGCAAGCTGGGCCGCAACCAGCTGCGGATCGCCACCTTCGTTGCGATCGAGCCAAGCGACGTCGAAGCACTGCTCAAGTGCATCGACTACGTGATCGAGCAGCTCTAAGAACCCTCGATTAAAGCCAAAGACCTTCGCACAACGATTCATCATCGTTGTGCGAAGGTCTTTGCCGCTATTGCCTAGTTTTCCTTGCGCGTGCGATTACGCTGCGCTGCCCGGCGACGGGCTGCGGTGCGCTGCGCCGTGCGACGGCGGCGTACCTGGCGACGTGCCGGCGACTTATGCTGCTGCACAGCGTCATCGTCATTTTCGGCGCCGTCCGCTTCGACTTCGGCCTGCGGATCCTGAGCCTCGGCGCCTGGATCCGATGGATCCGGCTCCTTCGCTGGCTCCGTGGCTTCAGGACCGTCGGCTTCCCCGCCGGTCCCGGCCAAGTCCTCTGCGGCTTCGGCGGCCTTGGCCGCTTCAATCTCTTCCTTTGCCAGGCGGTCGGCCCATGGCACCCATGCCGGAGCGAGCAATGACTGCTCCCCTGCAATAATGCCTACTTCGCAAACCGTCAGGTCCTTGGATTTTGCCCGTGAGACCCGCGCAAGCGTGGCGAACCAGGTCCATCCTTGATATCCCGACTTATGGGAGACAAAACGATGGGTGACAAGTCGCTCACCTTCCGCCGTGACGCCTAGGTGTTCGCCGATTTCTGACGCACCGGCAATTTCTGCGAGCGCGCCGCGAGCAGTATCCACTGCCTCGGCGAGGATGGTGTCCAACTTGGGTTTACGGGCCATTATTTATGCGTCCAGATCGTCGGCTACCGCACGAAGTACGGTAGCAACCTTCTTGCCATATGCCTGTTCAGGATAACGCCCATTGCGCAAGCTATTGGAAACGTTGTCGAGCAGCTTAATAAGATCTTCGATCAGCACTGCCTCGTCTTCGGGCTTCTTGCGCTTGGCACGTGCGACCGATGGAGCGGCTTCGAGCAAGCGCAGGCTCAGTGCCTGTGGACCGCGGCGGCCTTCGGCAACGCCGAATTCCAGGCGGGTTCCGGGGCGCAGGTCATGCACGCCTTCGGGCAATGCCGCGGCATTGACGTAGATCTCTTTGCCATCTTCGGCGGTGATGAAGCCGAAGCCCTTGGCCTTTTCGTACCACTTAACCTTGCCGCTAGGCATGATCATTTACCTCGTTCGTTCTTGTAGCTAAGCTGCATGGCCGAGGCCTGCTCAGCGCCATGCATATTCATATGTGCGATCCGGCGGAGCCACTGCCGGAATTCTTCTCTGCTTCTTGCCGGGTGCTCAATCTGCTGGATCGCTTCAAGTCCTTTATCTAAGATTATGTCATCTCTCGTGCGGTGAATTCATCTTTGCCCGGCAATCTTCGCATTCCGCCTGTCGCCCATGGCTCCGGGGCTAAACTTGGTAGCGTGAGCGATTCATCCAAAACCATGACTGCACTTTCCCGATTGGCGATCATCATCGCCATCCTTTCCGCCTTGGCGCTGGTCGGAACCCTCGTCTTCTACTTCCAGGAGATCGCCATCCCGCCGCTGCTGATGCTCTTTGCGCGCTTGGGCTTGCCAACGGCATTCATTCTGGCCGCCATCGTGGTCTTCGGAAACGTCGCCAGGCGCCGAAAAAGCTAGCCACTCGCTTCAGCATTCACTCAGCGGACTCCCAGACTTCTTCGGCACACTGTAATCCATGAGTCCAAAAACTGCTGAGGCAAAACTTCTCGTTGTCGATGACGAGCCGAATATCCGCGAACTGCTCTCCACTTCCCTGCGCTTTGCAGGCTTCGAAGTTGTCGCTGCTGCCAACGGACGCGAAGCCCTCGCCGCCGTTGAAGCCGAAGAGCCGGACCTGGCCGTCCTGGACGTCATGCTTCCTGACATGGACGGTTTCACCATCACCCGTAAACTGCGCGCCGCTGGCCGCCACTTCCCGGTGCTGTTCCTGACCGCGCGCGACGACACCAGCGACAAGGTCACCGGCTTGACCGTCGGCGGCGACGACTACGTCACCAAGCCATTCAGCCTGGATGAAGTCGTCGCCCGCATCCGTGCCGTCCTGCGCCGTACCGCCAATGGCGAGGACGAGAACGCGACCATCATCGTGGCCGACCTTGAGCTGGATGACGACGCCCACGAGGTGCGCCGTGCCGGGGAGATCATTGACCTGTCCCCCACCGAGTTCAAGCTGCTGCGCTACCTGATGATGAACCCGAACCGCGTACTGTCCAAGTCGCAGATCTTGGACCATGTCTGGGAATACGACTTCAACGGCGATGCCTCGATCGTGGAATCCTACATTTCCTACCTGCGTCGCAAGGTGGACCGCCCGGAATGGCCTGCACTGATCCAGACCAAGCGCGGCGTGGGCTACCTGATGCGCACCCCAGACCGCCGCTAACGGCACACGTAACGGTCCGCGCCAATAATTGAAGGCCTTGTAAAGTCAGCATATGAAGTCATTTCGAGCCCAGTGGCGTCGCACCTCGTTGCGGACCAAACTGGTCGCGGTCATGTTTGGACTGATGATCGTCGCGATCTTCGCTACCGCTATCGGTTCGGCGCATACGCTGAGAATCGCGATGACCAGCCAGATCGACAAGCAGCTGAACGTGTCCAAGTCGACGATGGCCTACGGGCTCAACAAGGCCTACCTCTACTCCTTGAACGAGGACAACGGCAGCCACGACGCCTTGGATGTCGATGCCACGCTGCTCGGGCTCAGCAGCGCCTACGCTGACATTCGCGACCAGGACGGCGAGATCGTCTACGTGATGCCGCGTTCGCGGGTCGGTCCTTCCAACGGCACGGACCTGCCGCTGCTTAATATGGAACAGATCCAGCAGCTGGCAGCCCACCCGAACTCCCCTGCCACGGTCCCCGGCGCCTTCCCCACCTCCGCTGGTTGGCGTACGGTGATGATCCCGTTGAAGAGCAGCGAGCTGAACCTGTTCTTGTCCATGCCGCTGGATAATGTGAACCGTACCGTCAGCCAAACTGCGGTGCTGGTGCTCTCCACCGGCACGCTTGCGGCCCTGCTGATGTCGATGATCGCCTACGGGCTCACCGGGCGTTCGCTCAAGCCGCTGATCAATGTGGAGCGCACCGCGTCGATGATCGCCGATGGCGATCTGTCCCAGCGCGTGAAGGACTATCCCGCTGAGACCGAAGTGGGCAGGCTCTCGCGCTCGCTCAACGCCATGCTGGCCCAAATTGAAAAGGCGTTCAACGACCGCGAGGCTTCCGAGCAGAAGATGCGCCGCTTCATCCAGGACGCCTCGCATGAGCTGCGTACCCCGCTGGTCACCATCCAGGGCTATTCGGAGTTCTACCGCTACGGCGGGCTGGCGGATCCGGAGGCCATGGACTCGGCGATGGGCCGCATCGAAAGCGAATCCAAGCGCATGGCCCGCCTGGTTGAGGACCTCTTGATGCTCGCCCGCCTGGACGAGCAACGCCCCATGGAAAAGCAGCCAGTGGATTTGCTGGTCCTGGGCCAGGACGCGGTGGAAGACACCAAGGTCCGTGCACCGGACCGTACCGTCAAACTTGTGGGGCTCGTGTCCGAACGCCCCAGCCCAGCGAGCACCGTCGGTGATGATGCCCGCATCCGGCAGATCATCGCCAACCTGCTCACCAACGCGCTGCGCTACACCCCGGAAGGTTCCCCCTTGGAAATTGCCGTCGGCGTGCGCTCATTGGTGGCTGGAACGCTGGACGCGGTCGTTGAAATCCGCGACCACGGCCCGGGCATCCCGGCCGAGGATTCCAAGCGCATTTTTGAACGCTTCTACCGCTCCGATAGCTCGCGCCAACGCGAGACCGGCGGTTCCGGCCTGGGCTTGGCCATTGTTGCGGCCATCGTCCAGCAGCACGGAGGTTCGGTGGCGTTGGCAGATACCCCTGGCGGTGGCGCCACGATGTCCATCTCCATGCCCTACGTGCCGCTGCGCGAACCGAAAGCACCGGAAGTCGACGATACGGAAGACTAGCGCCGATGGCTTTCTCCACACCCCGTGCCGGTTTTGCCCGGCACGGGGTGTGGTGTTTCTAAGGTGAGTGCATCAGTGATCAAACCGCTCATTCCAGAAAGGACGATTCCAGTGAGTACGTTCTCCACCAACACCGGCGAGATGCAGGTTAAATCCCAGGCCGTCATGAACACCATTGACCGGCTACGCAATGAGGTCTCGACCATGCAAATGAACCTGGACCAGTTGCAAAGCACCTGGCAGGGTTCCGCCGCTGCCTCCTTCCAATCGATCGTGGCCGAATGGCGGTCAACCCATGTGCAGATCGAAGAGGCGCTGAGCAGCATTGCCACGGCCCTGAACCATGCCTCCATGCAGTACGAAGAGGTCGAGCAGGTCAACACCTCGCTGTTCCGTTACTGAAAAGCGCAGGCGCGACGGCCGGTTGATCAGTAGGCTTAGCCTTATGAGCATTCTGATCGACCCGCCGCGCTGGCCTGCCCACGGCACGCTCTTTGCCCACTTGGTGTCGGATACTTCATTGGCTGAACTCCATGAGTTCGCCGGGCAGCAAGAAATCTCCCGCCGCGCTTTCGACCGGGATCACTACGATGTGCCTCGCGAACGCTACGATCGGCTCGTGGCAGCTGGCGCCCTTGAAGTCTCCGGATCCGAGCTGGTCCGCGCACTGGTCAAGTCCGGGATTCGGATACCAGCCAAATACCGTCCGGAGAAGCTGGGCACCGTCCTCACCCGGCGTTGGTCCCGCACCTTGCCCACCGAGCCTCAGCTCGGAACCGAGCTGTTGGGCTATTGGTCCGAGAGCCATCGCCACTACCACGACCGGGTGCATCTGCTCTCGGTGCTCGAAGCCATCGACTGGCTGGCTGAAGGCCAGGCCGATCCCGAAGAGCTCATGCTGCTCCAACTCGCTGCGTGGTTCCACGACGCCGTCTACGCAGGAACCAGCGAAGACGAGTTCAAATCGGCCACCTTGGCCCGTGAACGGCTGTGGGGAGTCCTCTCCCCTGGTGCCGTCTCGAAGGTCAGCGGGCTGGTCATGCTCACCGCCAAGCATGCCCCGGCAGAAACCGATCGCCTGGGCCATATCCTCTGCGATGCCGATCTGGAGGTCCTGGCCCGCCCCGCTCCGGCCTACCAGCGCTACGCCGAGGCGATCTACAAGGAGTACGGGCATCTTCCCCGCCATGTGCTTGCTTCCGGGCGCAGCAAGATCCTCAGCGGCCTGTTGGAGAAAGAACTGATCTACGGCACCCAAGCCGGATCCCGGCGCTGGGAGCAGCGCGCGCGGAACAATTTGGGCACCGAGCTGGAGCTGCTGCACAGCTGGCTATAGTGCAACGCTTGGCCCACGTTAAACGGCCGATGGCCCGGATCCCTCGAAAGGATCCGGGCCATCGGCGCGATTACTGCGTGCTTAGTGCGTGCGGGAAGCTTAGAAGCCGCCCATTCCGCCCATGCCACCCATGTCATCGCCACCGGCTGGGGCAGCGCCAGCAGGAGCTGGCTTATCTGCGACAACAGCTTCGGTGGTCAGGAACAGGCCAGCGATCGATGCCGCGTTCTGCAGTGCCGAACGGGTCACCTTCACTGGGTCGTTGACACCAGCTTCAAGCAGGTTGACGTATTCGCCGGTTGCAGCGTTCAGGCCGTGGCCTGCTGGCAGGCCCTTGACCTTGTCAGCGACAACGCCTGGCTCCATGCCAGCGTTCAGGGCAATCTGCTTCAGCGGGGCTTCGATGCCAACGCGAACGATGTTCGCACCGGTAGCTTCGTCGCCTTCCAGAACCAGCTTCTCGAATGCTGCAGCGCCAGCCTGGATCAGTGCAACGCCACCACCGGCGACGATGCCTTCTTCAACAGCTGCCTTGGCGTTGCGCACGGCATCTTCGATGCGGTGCTTGCGCTCCTTGAGCTCTACCTCGGTAGCAGCGCCGGCCTTCAGCACAGCGACACCGCCGGAGAGCTTTGCGTGGCGCTCCTGCAGCTTCTCGCGGTCGTAGTCCGAGTCGGTGTTCTTGATCTCGGCTGCGATCTGGGCCTTGCGTCCCTCGATGGCGTCGGCTTCGCCGCCACCTTCAACGATGGTGGTCTCGTCCTTGGTGATAACGACCTTGCGGGCGGTACCGAGGACTTCCAGGCCTACGTTGTCCAGGGACAGGCCGATTTCCTCGGAAACAACCTGGCCGCCGGTGAGGATAGCGATGTCGGTCAGCATGGCCTTGCGACGGTCGCCGAAGCCCGGAGCCTTGACAGCAACGGACTTGAACAGGCCGCGGATCTTGTTCAGGATCAGGGTAGCCAGGGCTTCGCCCTCGACATCTTCGGCGATGATCAGCAGCGACTTGTTCGACTGCATGACCTTCTCCAGCAAGGTCACCATGTCCTTGACCGAGGAGATCTTCGAGTTCACGATGAGGACGTAAGGGTCCTCGAGAACGGTTTCCTGGCGCTCAGCGTCGGTGACGAAGTAAGCGGAGATGTAGCCCTTGTCGAAGCGCATGCCCTCTGCCAGCTCCAGCTCCAGGCCGAAGGTGTTGGATTCTTCAACGGTGATAACGCCCTGCTCGCCGACCTTGTCGAGAGCTTCAGCGATCAGTGCGCCGATTTCCGGATCGCCAGCAGAGATCGAAGCGGTAGCAGCGATCTGCTCCTTGGACTCGACCTTCTTCGCAGCGGCGAACAGTTCAGCGGTAACAGCTTCTACGGCCTTGTCGATACCGCGGCGCAGCGCGATTGGGTCAGCACCTGCGGCAACGTTGCGCAGGCCTTCCTTGACCAGTGCCTGTGCCAGCACGGTTGCGGTGGTGGTACCGTCGCCAGCGACGTCGTCGGTCTTCTTGGCAACTTCCTTGACCAGCTCTGCGCCGATCTTCTCGTAAGGCTCTTCGAGGTCGATTTCCTTAGCGATGGACACGCCGTCGTTGGTGATAGTAGGAGCGCCCCACTTCTTTTCCAGAACAACATTGCGGCCGCGTGGGCCCAGGGTGACCTTCACCGCGTCAGCAAGGGTGTTCAGGCCGCGCTCAAGTCCGCGGCGTGCTTCCTCGTCAAATGCAATCATCTTAGCCATTGTGGCGTACGGTCCTTTCGGGACGATTTTGCGAAAATGCAACCGACAGACAGCGCCCGCGACGGACGAGTGGACCGGTGCGGCATCGGGCCAGCAACCGTTTCAGCTCTCGCTATCTGAGGTATTTTCCACGCCCACGCCCTGCATCCGCTGTCCGGTGCTTCATGAAGTTCTTGGAGAACGCAAAAGCCGACCGGCGTTAGCAGTCGCAACGCATGAGTGCTAATACAAATATTGGCACTCTCGCATGGCGAGTGCAAGCCGATCGGCTCTGAGCGAATGGAATTATGAACGAATTATTCGTTTAGCCCCAGGGTGTCATCGGAGCCCAGAACCACGGTGACCCGGTTCGGAATGTTGCTGGTCTGCAGAACTTCGTCGATATTCAGGATTTCTGCAGCTTTTTCAGCGGTAGTGCGGTAGGACTCGGACATGTAATAAACCGTGGAGACTTCTGCGGGCCTGGTCCAGTTGTCGGCCACAATGCTGGTGAACCCGGCTTCGGCCATGGCGTCTTCGCCTTCATTAGCCAGACCGGCAACACTTGCCGCGTTGTACACGCCAATCAGCTGGCCGTAGAGCACGTCTTCGTCATCGATGGTGCTCGTTGGCGATGCGGATTCACTTGGTGTGGGTTCCACGGAGGGCTCGGCGGTGACTTCCTGGGTTTGCGAGGTGTCGCTTCCCGTGGAAGTCGCGAGGGTCTCCTTGAGCTGGGGGCCGAAGATGAAGGACAAGGCACCGATCACCAGCACGAGTACAGCGGTCAGCACTACCCAGCGCAATTTCCCACCGGTTGACTTCGACGCGGCGGACTGCGCCCATCCGTGGGCGTGGTGCGAACCCACACGGGTGCTGAACTCCGGAACGCGATCAAATTCGTCACGCGGGTAGTTGGTCATTCTTGTCCTTGCTCGAGGTCTGATTGGTCACGGCAGGCAGGGTTATCGTCCCGTGCCGACCTTACCGCCCACGCGACGTTTTGTGGAACGTGCTCTGCGCAGGCGCTTGACCAACATCGGGTCGTAGGCCAGTGCCGCGTCGGTTTCAATCAGCTGGTTCAGCAGCTGGTAGTAATTCGTCGGCGACATCGAAAACTGCTTGGTAATGGCTTGTTCCTTGGCCCCGGCATACTTCCACCACAACTTTTCCAGGTTGAGGATCTGTTGCGAACGCTCATCCAATTCCGAATCCGGGTTCATGACGAAATCCACCAGCAATTCATTCTCAGCCATACGTTCTCACCTCTGTCCTTGGACCAGTTTTCTCAGGTTTCGGTTATGCATGTATTCCACCATCGGTAGACATACCACCGATATTCTAACCAATCTGCTTGCCTAACACCGTGTGGCCGAGCACAGGCACGCCAGAAAAACGGCACAATTACCCCTATGGACGATTTGCAGCCAGCACTTTTCGATGCACCCCAGCCAGCTCGGACACCAGTGTACGAAGCGGCTGATTTCCCGTTCTACCATGGTGCCCAATCCATGGCCGACCACGGGTTTATCGCTGCAGACTGGGTACCGGCACTCTGCGAGCAGGACTCGCTGCTGCGTTCCCTGGCCACCGATTTGGCGGCCCGTTCGGCGGCCGGTGAACAGATCCTGCCGGCACCGGAGGTGATGTTCCGCGCACTGAGCCTGCCATTGTCCGAAGTCAAGGTCCTAATTGTTGGCCAAGACCCATATCCGACACCCGGCCACGCAAACGGTTTGGCCTTCGCGGCCAACAAGCAGGTGCGTCCGCTGCCGCGCTCCTTGGCCAATATCTACAAGGAATTGCAGTCCGATCTGGGGCTGGAGCCGGTCGCGCATCCAGACCTCAGTCCATGGCTTTCCGAAGGCGTCTTGCTGCTGAACCAGGTGCTCTCCGTAGCCGCTGGCAATGCCGGCTCGCATCAGAAGCTGGGTTGGGCGCCAATTCTGCATGCCATCCTCACCGCGCTCAATGACCGTCCGCGGCCTCCGGCGGCTTTGCTCTGGGGCCAGCATGCGCAGAAACTCTCCGAGTCCCTGTCCAACGCCGTGCAGCTGCAAAGCGCCCACCCCTCGCCGCTCTCAGCCTCGCGCGGGTTCTTCGGCTCCAAGCCCTTCTCAAGCATCAATCGGCTCCTGTCCGACAGCGGACAGAAGCCGATTGACTGGTCGTTGCCGAAAGCCTAGCGTCGGCGGATCCGCCGGCGCTCACGCCGGGCGCTGGAGGTCAATGGACGGCACAGCGTATCGCCGAAGACGACGCCGCCAGCGATGGAGAGCATGATCGCCATGGCGTTGAACATCTCCACCAGTCCCGTGGCGGTGTCATTGACGTTGATGACGATGCCGTACATTGCGCGGAAGATCATCAGGCCCGGAAGCAGGAACATGACCGCAGGAGCCGCTAGCACCAGCTGCGGCGAGCGGAGTTTGTCCGCTGCCAGCCGCGCGGCGAAACCGATCACCGTGGCGACCAGCGCCGGGGTGGCCCGGTCTCCGAGTCCAATGCTTTCGGCCAGCAGCTGCACCAGGTAGCCGCCGACCGCAATGCCGGCGGTAGGCAGCAACAGGCGCAGCGCGCTCTGCTCGGTGACCGCACCGGCGACAATGGCCACGCCCACCAAGACCACCAGCAGCCAGGCCGGATAGTCGGTTTGGACGATCTGGTGAACGTCGACCTTCTCTCCCCCGAGCAGATCCGAGATCACCAGGGCCGTAGCAATTCCGCAGAGGATCGCCCCGTAGATCAGGCTGGCCGAGAACAACCGGCCTACCGCTGTCACCGGGAAGCCGTTGATGGCATCCTGCAATGCCGAAACGAATCTGCCCGACGGAAGCAGCAGCAAGATGCCGCCAGAGACCACCAGCGCCGGATCCAGCGGAGCGTGGAATTGATGCCCCAGCAAGGCAATGCCGGTGACCACCAATGTCGAGGCCGCGATAGTGAAGAACTCGGGCACTCTCCAGCGCGAGCCGTATCGGCCGATCTGCGTCACGAGGCTCGAGGACAGCATCGCCACCAGCGCACCAGCCCACGAGCCGCCAATGAAGAGCACGAACGCGGCCGCGAACACGGCCCGGCCGCAGGCGACGATCCAGCGCGGGAACGGCTTGGGCTGCCGCGTGATGTCCTTCAGCCGCTTCGCTGAAACGGATCGCGATACGCCGCCGGCAATGATATCCGAGACGAGTTCGTGCACCAGCACCATGCCGGCGTAGTTCGAGGTGTAGGAGCGGACCACACGCAGCACCGAGTAGCTTTCGGCGTCCGGCGGGCTGTAGTTCAAATGCAGGGACTGGTTGGTGATGTCCACATCCAAGTGGCTCAAGCCCAGTGCCGCGGTCACCGCGATCACGCTGGTTTCCACTTCCAAGGCGCCTGCGCCGTAGCGGATCAAGGTCTCGCCCAAATCCAGCGCGAACTCCATGGTGCGCCGGTTGGACGCGTCCTGGTCCACATTGACCTTGGGGTTGGCGTAGGGGGTGCCCTGCAGGCGCTCAACGATGTTCAGCGCCTCGGTGGGAGGGGTATCCGAGATCCACATTTTCGCCAGCAGCCGACGGGCCACCGGGTTGGCGCGGGTAGGCATGAGGGTAATGCCCTCATCGGTGGTGTGGACCTGGCCGGTGCGCCACTCGATATCCGAGACATCGGCAGCCGCCACGTTGGCGCTGACCGCCGTATTGAGCGGTAGTTCAGATGCCGTTGCCGGCTCTTCGGCGGGCTCTGCCGGATGGAAGCCCATGTTGATCTCACTAGTGGCAATGCGGGGCAAGACGCCAGCTAGCGGAGCCGGATCCTCGCCTACGGCATTCGACGAGGCGGCCTGTTCCTCGCTAGATCGATGCGCCACGAATCATGCCCCCTCATCCAAAGTTTTTCCCATGGGATTCACCATACAACCCGTGCATGAAAAGTTGTCGGGAACGTGGCGAATTCGGGAGGTATTGCCGAACACATTTAAGGGTATTTTCGGCCACTGGAATACCGGCGCTCGGCAGTTGGTTGCACCATGCAGAAGTTAGATGTGTTTGCATATAATCCGGAGGATCCAATGAATACGCAGTTCCCTTTGCCAGAAATCGGAGCCGAGACCTTCGGCGACATCACCGAGGATGCCCAGGGCAACCCGCTGAGCCATGCCCAGGTGATCCGCAATGTCATCGCCGAGGGGCAGCAGGCCGAAGCCTCGGGTCTTGATTTCTTCGGTGTCGGCGAGCACCACCGCGATGACTATGCCATCTCCTCCCCCGAAATGGTTCTGGCCGCCCTGGCCAGCACTACCCAGCGCATCAAGCTCGGCACCGCGGTGACCGTGCTCTCCAGCGACGACCCGGTGCGCGTCTACGAACGCTTTGCCACCTTGGACGCGATCTCCAACGGGCGAGTGGAGATCATCGCAGGCCGCGGCTCCTTCATTGAATCCTTCCCGCTCTTCGGCCTGGATCTTGAAGACTACGAGGACCTGTTCGAAGAGAAGCTGCATCTGCTGGCCAAGCTCCGCCACGGCACGCCAGTTTCCTGGCAGGGCAAGCACCGCGCCGCCTTGCGCAACCAGCAGATCTACCCGCTGCTGGAAGACCAGCCCTTGACCACCTGGGTGGGTGTGGGTGGCAGCCCGCAGTCGGTAACCCGCGCGGCCCGGCATGGCTTGCCGTTGTGCTTGGCCATTATCGGCGGCCAGCCCTCGGCCTTCGAAGGCTTGGCCACTCTCTACCGCCGTGCGCTGAAGGAGTTCGGCCATGGAGAATTGCCGGTCTCGGCGCACTTCCATGGCTTGGTGGCTTCCACCGACCAGGAGGCCCTGGAAACCCTCTGGCCGCATTACCAGCGCACCATGAATCGGCTGGGCGCCGAACGAGGCTGGCCGCCGGCCAGCAAGATGCGCTTGCAGGCTTCCATGGGGCCCGAGGGAGCCATGATGGCCGGCAGCCCGGAAACTGTGGCACGGAAGATGGCCAAGGTGGCCCAGCAGCTGGGCTTGTCGCGCGTTGACATCAAGTACTCTGCCGGTTCCTTGCCGCACGAGGCGATGATGAACAGCATCAAGTTGCTCGGAGAAGAGGTCAAGCCCATGGTGCACCAGCTGCTTGGCGCCTAGGATCCTGGCTGTCCCGGAAACAGCGAAAGCCACCGCATTGCGGTGGCTTTCGTTCTTGGTGGATCTTACTGGACTCGAACCAGCGACCTTTCGCGTGTGAGGCGAACGCTCTAACCAACTGAGCTAAAGATCCATCTGCGCCCTGACTTGCAAGCCAAGCGCATAAGCAATCCTACCGGGCCGTGGACCTCACTCCAAATCGGCCACCGGTTCCAGCGCCCGGAATCCGTCCCCGGAACACGCCGAAATGCCGCTTCCAGCGCAGGTTCGAACAGTCACGGTTCAGGCAATGAGTAGAGCAGAAAAACAGCGCCGAATAGTTTATTTGCGATTCACCTAAAAGTACCCATTTCCACTTGTCAAAAAGGGACTTTAGACTCCATAATTTTTCTAGCTCATCGAGCTCAAACTGGACCCTACAAGGAAGTTGCCGGAAGCCGCCGGCATCGGTCCCCTCAAGGCCAACGAAACCGCGCAGTGGATTTTTCCACCGCGCAAAAGCCTCATCTTTCGTTCGTTCTTAGAATTTAGGACCGTACCCAGTGTTTGAAAACCTGAACTTTTCCTTGTCATCCCTATGTGTTCAGCCGGCCCAGCGCGCCGAATTAGCGACCCTTTACCCCCTGGTCGACCAGCGTTGGAACCAGAAGTTCGACCGGCTCTCGCTGCTTGTGACCGTGCGCGACCAGGGCACCTTGGTTGCCGCAGGCCTCGTGCATGATTCCATCATTGCCCCGACTTCTTCGATGAACGCCGTGGAGCTCGGTTGCATGGCCGTGCGCCCGGACTACCGCCGCCTGGGCATCCGCCAGCATGCGACGTCGCTGCGCCTTGCCCACGCGCTGCGTTCGGGCAAAACTCCGATCAGCGTCATCGATTCGCAGAACCCGGCATCCTGGGCCTTCTACGAGCGCTCGGAACTGTGGCAGCGCGAGCGCAGCTTCGAGCACGATGGGCAGCTGAAGTTCATCTACCGGGCCACCGAGGCCGCATGGCAGTGGGCCGCGCAATTGCCGCAGGCCTCCGAGGACCACGTGGCCATCCACCTTCCCGAAAGTGCGATGCCAGCCCCGAGCCTCATGGCCGGCCCGGCCCCGGTCCAGGGATTCGCCGCGCAGTTCGGATCCGATGATCCGGCCTCCGCCGTGCCGGTGATGTGACCGCCTAGAACAGGGCGTCCTGCTGTTCGTCCACGGAGCCGTGGCCCGGCAGCGGGGCAACTTCTCCGGCCCGGCGAGCGCGAGCGGCCTCGTGCAGGTCAATCGGGGTGACCTTCAGGACCGCATCGACCATGGCGTTGAGGAACTGCGGCGCGGCAATATCCGCTGGCACCGGAGCGTGGACGCATTTCACTTCGGGATCCTCTGCGCTCTCATCCCAATCCACCAGCAGCAGGCCGGTGGCGGTGTACCCGAAGCCGTCGCCGAAGTCGCGCAGCTTGCGGATCATGTCCACGGTGCGGCGGAAGGCGGCCGGCTCGGATTCCAGGATCGTGGCACGCTGCACGAAGAAGAACCCGACGGCTGCCAGCGGGTAGCGGGCCCGCAGGTTAGCCGCATCCCCATAGGCCTCTTCATAGCGGTTGGCCAGGTTCTTGCCGAAGGATGAGGTCATCGCCTTGGTGCTGAGCAGCAGTTCGGGACCGGTGGACCAATGGGTCATCACCACGTCGGTTTGCTTCATGTAGGCGCGGCCCAGGATGCGCGCGTCGATGCTGCCCGCCTTGCCCGCCATGATGGACTCGTGCACCTCGTCGGCCAGCCGCTCCGGCAGCTTGCGCAGCAGTTCCAGGATGTCGCTGGACAAGACCCGGGGCGCCTCGGGACGCGGCCACACCAGATCCGCATCGAATCCGGCACGGCGCAATTCATGGGCCAGCCATGCGTCCACGCCCTGGGCAAAGCGGCCCGATCGGGTGACCGCCTTGTTGCGGACCGGGATGCTCAGCAGGCGTTCGAGCACCGGGAAGGACGGGTTGAATTCCTCGGTTACCGCGCCATTGCCCAGCCAGGGCGAATCCTTCGCCGCTGACATCAACGTGGTATCGAATTCGGCAAAGGCCAAGGTCTTTTCGATCGCAGGATTGGCCACGTTCATCCCCTCACGGCTTTGCTTCTGGCCTTGCGGCGTTCGAGCATATTCATTCGCGCAGTGCGGACCGCCTCCAGCGCATCCGGCTCCAAGCCGAGCAGCTGCTCGAGCACCACGCCGTCCACCAGGTCGGTGGCCTCTTGCTTGCGCCCCTGCACCAGCAGTTCACGCACCGCCGGCTTGATGGCACGCAATTGCCGGGCATAGCGCTGCACCATGCCGATCGCCGGGACCGGCAGCTGGTCGGCTTCACGCGGTTCCAGCTTCAGGATGCCGCCGCCGTAGGAGCGGCCCACCATTTCGGCTCCGAGCATGGTCAGGGTATTGAGCGATGCCACCGGGAGCAGCTCGCGGCCCAGCTCGCGCGCATCGGCGCCGAGGTACACCCCATGGATCGAGTTGATGTGGTGCACCGCGGCCTCGTTGGCGGTCAACCGCGGGGTGTCGGCGTTCATGTAGGTCATGAACAGGTCCGGCACCGAGAGCACCGGCACCCGCCACCATGGCGAGCGCACCTTGCACTTGTAGGCCTGGTCGACGTTCTGCAGTTCACCGCTGGCCACAAAGCGCGCACCAGCACCGCTGGGTTCCGCGCCGGGGCGGAACATGTAGGCAGCTGCCCCGTGCTCGGCGAGCTTTTCCCAGCCGTCCTCGCTCAATTCCAGCCCGCGCAGGTGGCGCGAGCCCGGAGGCGAGATCCGGATCAGGTCCTCGCGGGCCAGCCCCAGGTCCTGGATCTGCTGGGCCGAGAGGGTGAACCACTTATTATTGCCGGTGACCGCGCCCAGCGAGGTTTCGCCCCAGGACTGCAGCGGCGCCATCCGTCCGGCGGCCAGTGCCGCCGACAAGATCCCCTGGGCTTCGAGGCCGACCAGGGAACCGGTCCAGCGCTCGTTCATGCGCACCGGGGTGTGGCGGGTGCCTTCGCCCAGGGCTTGCAGATCCAGCGCATTGCGGAATTGGTGCAGGTTGAAGGAACCGCTAGCCCCTTCGCGGTAGCCCTCGGCCAGCAGCAGCACCACTTCTTCCTGCGCGTCGGCGAACAAGCGCTCTTCGAAGACGGCCAGGTGCACGCTGGCGAAGCGTTCAAGCAGCATCTGGCGGACAGGCCCGGCATAGTTCACGAACATCAGCTCTGCCGGAAGCACCAGGGCCAGGCGCCCGCCGACGGCAAGGAAGCTGGTGGCATGCACGACGAAAGCGGCCCAGATGCTGGCAAGTTCATTCAGTTCCACGCCCGAGGCTTTGGCCGCGGCGCGCGAGAGCTGCCGGTCAGCCCCGCGGTGCAGCTGGTAGCGCACGTAGGGAGGGTTGCCGATGACAGCGTCGTACTCGGCGTTGCCGGTGACCTCGAAGAAGTTGGCGTGCTCGATGCGCGCGTCGATCCCGGCGGCGCTCATCCGCTCACGGGCGGCCTGCACCGATGGTTCGTGCAGTTCCAGGCCCACCAGCTCGACCCGCTCTCGGCCATCTGCGAGCACCGGATGGGCAGCGGCAAGGAATTGCGCTTCACCGCAGGAGGGTTCCAGGACCTTGGATCCTTGCTCCCCTAGCGCCCACTGCGCCATGAAGCTGGCAACGGGTTCCGGGGTGAAGTAGGCTCCGCGCGCATGGCGGGCGGTGGCCTGATCTGTCAATTCTCTACTCAACACGCATCGATCTTTCCACGTAGGCCAGACAGTTGGGCTGGACCGGTAGACCGAGTCCGGGCGGCAACTTCTCTATTCTACGTGCGCGGGCATCTGGCTGATTCCTGTTCCTAGTGGTCTGCTTCGGCTTTGCCCTTGTGGCGCAGCTTCTGGATGCCCAGGATGATGACGGTAATCACGGTACCCATGATGAAACCGGCAAGGCAGGAGAAGGCGGTGTTCACCAGCCAGCCCAGCACGGCGCCGGCCTGGCCGGTCGCGTCGTGGACCAGCAGTTCCACGTGGTGCACGAAGCCGTACGGTGCGTGCCAGCCCAGTTCGTCCATGCCGACCAGCAGCAGGTGCCCGCCGACCCAGAGCATCGCGATCACGCCGACCTTGCTCAGGATGGACATCACGATGGGCATCGCCTTGACCAGGCCGCGCCCGATCTTCTGCGTGAGCTGGCGCGGCTTGGCGGCCATGTGCAGTCCGATGTCGTCCATTTTGACGATCAAGCCCACGGCGCCATAGACCACGACGGTCATCAGGATGGCGATCACAATCAGGATCAGCGCGCGATTCAAGAATGGCTCGTGGGACACCTCGTTCAGCGAGATGACCATGATCTCCGCGGAAAGCACGAGGTCTGTGCGCACTGCCGATCCGATGATCGCTTTCTCGTCGCGCACTCCCTCCTTGCCGCCCGGAGTGTGGTGCTTGATCGCGCCCATCGCCTCAAGCAGCTTCTCGGCGCCTTCGAAAACCAGATAGGCGCCACCGATCATCAGGATCGGGGTCAGTGCCCATGGAGCGAACTGCGATAGGATCAGCGCCACCGGAAGGATGAACAGCATTTTGTTCCGGATAGACCCAACGGCGATCTTCCAGATGATTGGAAGCTCGCGCTTGGGCGAGAGCCCGGCCACGTACTGCGGGGTGACTGCCGCATCGTCGATGACGACGCCTAGCGATTTGGTGCTGGCCTTGCCAGCGCCCAGCGCGATGTCATCAAGCGATGCCGCGGTGACTTTCACCAGCGCCGCCACGTCGTCCAATAGTGCTGCAAGGCCTCCGGCCATGGTCGGCTCCTCAAATATAGGTTCTGCGCAAAATTCTACCGGCGGGATCTTTGAGCCTGCCATAGGCGCGACGCTGGCTCGGGCAAGATCTGGGGCTAAAAAAAGAAACCGCGCCACGAAGATTCATGGACACGGTTCCCGTTGCTGGTCCAGGACCAGGTCAGAGCCCCCTACCGGATTCGAACCGGTGACCTTCAGTTTACAAGACAGACGCTCTGGCCAGCTGAGCTAAGGGGGCGTACCGAATAAGAATATCCGAAAACCCTGCGGCACTGCGAATTGGCGATGCTCCGAGTTAAATGCCTGTGAGTATCGAGGTGGTTGGTCTGGGACTAGCTGGCAGGATAAGAACCAGCCGTCCCACCCTTGGATGTGACTCATTAAAAGCCTGACCCGAA